>JANPCV010000024.1:0-74064 GCA_031431115.1 Caulobacteraceae bacterium | reverse complement strand
CGCGCGTGCTAGCGTGTCCTCGCTCATCCCATCACCGGAATCGGCAACGCTAATGGTCACGCACTTCTCTTGATCGTCTGCGACGACGTTTTCTGCTTGCACCACCAGCTCGCCACCGTCGGGCATGGCGTCACGGGCGTTCACGGCAAGATTCAGCAGCGCAATTTCGAGCTGATTGCGATCGGCCTTCACCGGCCAGAGGCCCGGCGCCACGTGCATCTCGAAGCGAATGTGATCCTTGACTGATGAGCGGATGAGGCCGTGTGCGCTTTCTAGTGCTGCGGTCGTATCGATACGCTCGAGCTTGAGTGGCTCGCGGCGCGCGAAGGCCAATAGCTGGCGCGTGAGGCCAGAACCGCGCTCCAGTGCTTGGCTCATGGCTTCCATCGTGCGTGCGCGCTCTTCGTTCTGACGTTCAAGCATACGCATGCCGCCAGTGAAGGCGGCGAGCAGATTGTTGAAGTCGTGCGCAACGCCGCTGGTGAGAGTCCCGAGGGCTTCGAGCTTTTGAGCCTGCACAAGTTCGTGCCGGGTTTGGTCTAGAAGACTTTGCGACTGGCGGCGCTCAGCGGCGAGCGCCAAACTCGGAAGCGTGGCCGAAACGATGAAGGCCACGAGCAGAAGTAGTGAGCCGTTCAGCGTGTCCTGGATGAAGGGACTCGAACCAGCGATGACGCCCCAGACCGCGAAGCTCGAGATGAGCAATGCCATTGTGGCCGTCTCGCGCAAGCCAAGCCGCAGCGCCGACCATAACAGCGGCATGATGACTAAAAATGCGAGAGCACTCCGGCTCGAAACAGGAACCAGCGATACCGGACTGAAGGCGATCGTGGCGATAAGCAGCGCGGCCGCAAATGAGAGTAAGGCGTTCGCTGCACGCGGCGCTGGTTCCTGGCCGCGGATGGTTCGCGCCCAAAGAACGAGTGCCGGAGTCGTGAGAATGGCGCCGGCGAGATTGCCAAGCCACCACGTAATCCAGATCGGAACGGCTTCGGGCCATTCTGCGAAACCAGTGACGGTGAGCGCTATGACGCCGATGGTGGCGCTGATGGGTGCAGCAACGCCAGTGACGATGACGGCGAATTTGCCGATGCCGGTTGGTGATTGAAAAACCTGCTCGCCTCGCGCCCAGCGCTGCAGCAGCACTGTCGCGACGAACGCTTCGGCGCCGTTTCCAAGCGCAATAATCGCGGCGGTGGGGAGCGATGGCGTGACGGCATAGTTGGCGGCGAAGGCACCGGCGACGATCGCGGGTAGGAGCGCGTTGCCGCGTAGGAGCAGAAGCGCAATGGCAAGTCCTGTTGGCGGCCAGATCGGTGTTACGCTGGCGTTGAGCGAGGCAAAGTAGAGGCTCGCGCGAGCCAGCGCGAAATACACTAATGCGGCGAGAACAAATTCGCCGACGCGCAGCCAGATGGGCGTCTGGGTTTTATCGATGGTTGTCGTAGCCACGCCGCCTCCGCTCGCAGCAACCTAGGATGCGCGCGGCCTCGTGGCCACTGCAAGTGTAGCGGAAGGAACTTAGAAACTAGCGTCCGACGATAGTGCTTGCGCGTGCGTATTCGGCGGAATCGTCCAACATTTCAGCGATACGGATAAGTTGGTTGTATTTAGCCGTGCGATCCGAGCGGGCCAGCGAGCCAGTTTTGATCTGGCCGCAATTGGTGGCGACAGCGAGATCGGCGATGGTGGAATCTTCGGTCTCGCCGGAACGGTGGCTCATGACGGCGCTGTAGCCGGCGCGCTGGGCCATATCGACGACATCGAGTGTCTCAGTGAGCGTGCCGATCTGGTTGACCTTGATCAGAATGGCGTTGGCCAGGCCCTGCTCGAAACCGATTTCTAGGCGCTTCATGTTGGTCGCGAAGAGATCGTCGCCGACGAGTTGGCATCTGTCGCCGATCAGTTCGGTGAGCGCGCGCCAGCCTTCGAAATCGTCTTCCGACATACCGTCTTCGATCGAGATGATCGGGAAGCGGTTGACGAGGTCGGCTAGATAGTCGGCGTTGGCTTGCGGCGAGAGTGATTTGCCTTCGCCCGCGAGTTCGTATTTGCCGTTCTTGAAATACTCTGTGGCGGCGCAATCGAGCGCGAGTGCGATGTCGTCGCCGGGGGTGTAGCCCGCCTTTTCGATCGCCTTCAGGATGAAGCCGATAGCTTCGTCGGCGCTGGCGAGGTTCGGGGCAAAGCCGCCTTCGTCGCCAACATTGGTGGAATGCCCGGCGGCCTTCAGTTCTTTCTTCAACGTGTGAAAGACTTCCGATCCCATGCGGACTGCGTCGGCGATGGTGTCGGCGCCGATTGGCATGATCATGAATTCTTGAATGTCGATCGGGTTGTCGGCGTGGGCGCCGCCATTGACGATGTTCATCATCGGCGTCGGCAGGATGCGGGCTTGGACCCCGCCGATGTAGCGATAAAGCGGCTGCGCCGAGCTTTGCGCGGCGGCTTTGGCGACCGCGAGAGACACGCCGAGGATGGCGTTGGCGCCCAGGCGCGCCTTGTTCTCGGTGCCGTCGAGTTCGATCATCACCGCGTCGATGCGGCGCTGGTCTTCAGCATCCATGCCGAGGAGCGCATTGGCGATTTCGCCGCTGACGGCATCGCACGCGTCACGGACGCCCTTGCCGAGATAGCGGTCCGGTTCGCCATCGCGCTTTTCGACCGCCTCGTGTGCGCCGGTGGACGCTCCAGATGGCACAGCCGCGCGGCCCATTGAGCCGTCTTCCAACCAGACATCGACTTCAACAGTGGGGTTGCCGCGGCTGTCGAGGATTTCGCGGCCGGTAATGTCTGCGATGCCGGTCATGTGGGTTCTCGCTGGCGAATGAGGGAATGTGCCGCCTTTTCAGCCGCGGGCAGAAAAAACTCAAGTGAGCGCCTGCCCTGTGCGGAGACGCAACAACGGGCGCCATGCACACGCCCGAGGCGTGCTGGCGCTCAATGACGACGCATTTGGTCTGAAGTCGCTGCCGTTTTGGGCGATTACGTCGTGGTTCGCTCACAGCGCGAGCATGGCATCCGGCCTCGCATTGCGGCTCAACGGATTTGCCGCGCTTGGCTCACGGTGTCGGATTTGGTTCCGGTGCCGAATTTTGCCCCGATGTAGGCTCGGGCATGCTTTCGCTAGCCGTCGGAGGCACCACCGCCTCGCAACGGAGGTAGCCCTCGAGAACAAAGCTACCGTAAACGTCCTGCTGGTAGCTGCCGCCACCGCCGTACGGGTTCACAGCGTATCCAGTGGTCGAGACTACCGGGCGCTGGGCGCGGAAGATGTTCTTTTGATAAGCGGTGTCGCCGCAGATTTCCCGCGCGCGCTGATCCCAAAATGCATGCGCCGACGGGGCGCTATCGGCGACGATGAAGATCGTGTGGCTGCCGTCGGCGTTCGGATGATCACGATAGCCGAACGGTTGGTTATCGGCGCCAAGCGGGCCGTAGGTCGCTGGCGTTGCGCACGCTGAAAGCGCGAATACACCCGCGGCGAGCGCGCACGCACGCGCTGCCGCCTGATGCCGCCACCTCATCGACGGGCGCGGCGTTGGCCGGCGGCCGCGTCTCGCACCGCATCGATGTGATCGCTGTGCACACTCGCTATCGCGATCACGTTTCCATACGTCGAAAACGACGTAACGTTCGCGGCCGATGAAATGTAGGCGCCTGACTCAATACCCTGCCCGATGCGGCGCACGGTGCGCTGATCTTCGAGGGTTTCGATGAGTTCATCGCTGCCTGCCATACTGGGCACGGTCGTTCGGTTGAGGTCGAGCGCCACGTAGCGTGCAATGAAAACATGTGCTTCTTCAACCTCACGTCGCAGCAACGCCCCATCGTCCTGCAACCATTCGCGTGTGAGAAAGATCGCGATTTCGTCTTTAGTCAGCCTGTCATCGCGTGCGTTTTCGAGTTCACGTTGCATGCCGCGATACTCATCGGTCGCCTCTTCGGGTAGCTGGCCGGCATCATTGCGTGCGCTATCTTGCACTGAGGCAACTAAGCGCTCGCGCAACTCTGGTGTGAGCGTCGGCACCTCGAGTTGGCTCGAATAATAGGTAAAGTTATTTCGGTATGCCGGACCTTCTGTCTCAGCTCGCGGGACCGAACCGCTAAATGTGTGCGGCGTCGCGTACGGCGTCTGTGCGCTCTCGTAGCTCGCGGTCGCGATGATGCGGAGCGTGCTGGCGTCTTCCGAAAGTGTATAGCGAACTGCGACCTGCACGACATCTTCGATCGGATCGCGCGCAAGCAAAAGTTGCTCGCTTCGGACGTCACTATAAACAACGCCGGTAACGGTCACGTCGGCTGCCGGGATTTCGCGGCGCAGATGCGCCTCGAGAGATTGGTTTAGATCAGTGAGCGTAAGTTCTTCTGCCGCCTCGTTAGCCGATTTGGTAGCGCGGCGCGATGGGCCTGCGTTGATAATGGCGTCCATTGCCGCGGAGACGAGCGCGCCGACTAAGCCGTAGGCCGCCCCAGCGGAGGCGCTTGAAGTGTAGAACCAGCTTTTCTCGACGCCATTGTTGTTCTCGGCGATGACGACAGGTGTCGGCCCCATCGTGTCGATTTGAGCCTGCGTTAGCGGCCGCATCGTCGGCACTGGCGTTGCTGTCGCGCAGGCGCTTAGTGCGACCGCAAGGGCCGCTCCCAACAAATGGCGCATGTAATCATCCCCCCACTCCCGAGGTCGTTTCCCTAGGAGATTGACGTGATTTTTTGCACGGGAAGTATGTTTGTCAACGAGAGGAGCGATGCTCGCAAAACACGTGCGTTTAAGCACAACCCTCGACGTATTGGATCGATGGAGCGCCAGCGTGGACTGCTGTCACAAACCATGTCTGGACAAGCCGGAGACGTGTCCGGACAGCGCTAGGCGCAGCCTTCCATGTAGCGGATCGAAGGGCCGCCGGCGTGGACGGCGGTGACGATGCCCTGCTCGTTCACTTCGAAGAGCAAGCCGCTTTGGTCCGGCACGGTCCAGACGATGAGGTTGTGGGCGGGCGGCGGATTGTAGTGGGCGCCTTCCTCAATGACGTTTTGGTAGGCGGTGCGGACTTCGGCGTCTGTGGAGCCGACGCCGACATTTTGGGCGGTGCGTGTGTGTGGCGCTTCGGTCGAGGCCGTGATGCGCGCGATGACGTCGCCTTCGAACATGACCCAGAGCTTGTCGCCATCGGGCGCGGTGTATTCTTGTTCGTTGCACGCGCCGGGCGTGTCTTCGATGCCGGGCAAATTCATCGGCTGCCCCGAAATGCGGCGTGCATCGGCGATCGGCAAGCCGATCGTCATGTCGCCATAGCCTTCAACAGCGAGCGCAGGCACGGAATCGTCACGCGCGCCCTGAGCAGGCGGATCCTGCTGGCACGCAGCGAGTGCAAGTAGAAGAGCGAGCGCTAGCGCGCGCAAGCTCAGTCTTCCTTCGGCTTGAGGACTTGCTTGCCGCGATAACGGCCGGTCTTCAGATCGATGTGGTGCGGGCGGCGCAGTTCGCCTGACTCGGCGTCGGCAACGTACGTGTTCTTCGCCAGCTTATCGTGAGCGCGACGCATGCCACGGCGCGACGGGGTGGTTTTTCGCTTCGGAACGGCCATGGCCGGAAAACTCCTGGGTCCCGGGCTTCGGCGCTCGGGAAAGCGGGGCTGATAGGCCAAAGGCGGCTTTGGGGCAAGGTCTAGCCTACCTCTCCGGCGGCTATCAGGCGCCAAAAACCACAAATGAGACGAGGCAAAGGATCGCAACGGCGAAGACAAGCGCCGCAATGACGCCCAGGGCGGGTCCTTGGGGGTCTGGGCTGTGGGTTTCGTCGCTCATCGCTCGGCTCCTACAGAGCTATATGTTGGGTGGCGCCTCAGGCGTGCCCGTGACCGGCATCACAGGCCAAATTCGGGAACTTGAGCGGGGCGCTTGCCGTTGGCCCGCTGGCGGGTGCTGCGAGGAGCGAACCCCATGCTTGTGCGAGATAACATGACCCGTCACGTGCGAACCGTCGCGCCTGAAACCACGATCAAGGAAGCCGCCAGGATCATGGCGGAGGCCGATGTGGGCGCCCTGCCCGTGGCTGCTGGCGAAAGGCTCACAGGCATCGTGACTGATCGTGACATTGCCGTGCGTGCGGTCGCGATCGGCCGAGGGCCGGAAACGACAGTCGCCGCCGTGATGAGCTTGGACGTCCTCTATTGTCACGAAGACGAAGACATCGGGCACATCGCCGCGAACATGGCCGAGAACCAAGTACGGCGCTTGCCGGTGGTGGACGTTGACAAAAAATTGGTCGGCATCATCTCGCTCGCGGACATTGCCGATGCACGCGCCGATGAAGCTGGCGAAGCGCTTGAGGGCATAACGCGGCCAGGCGGTGAGCGCAGCCAATCGATCGAAGGACGCGCCTAAAGATGTGTGCGGAGTTTCGCCCCCTAGGCATGATTGGCCGGCAGCGCGCGAACTTCGCCGGGTGAGCCTGGTTTATCGGGCGTGTCGAGCCGAAATTGGCGCGTGCGTGCGGTTTCGCAGATGCCTTGCTTGATGTGCACGACTTCGGTTTCGATTACGTGCGGATCGGGGCGGCGAATGACCGTGAACGCGCAAGGCTCATGGCGCAGCCGCTGAGAAAGCGTGCCGCTAACGATTGAGAGTGCGCGGGTTTCGAATGGACGCGCTGAGGCAAAATGTAGATGGCCGCTTAGGAAAAGCTCGGCGCCGGCGTCGGCGAGTTTGCGTAAGCCGCGCACGCCGCCGCGCGTGATCCCTTTGATTGGCGCATCGTTCGGCCAATCCAGCGGATGGTGCGAAATGACGATGCGCAATGCGCCGGGCTTTGCACGTTGGAGTTCGGCTGCTGCGATAGCGGTCTGGCCCCGTGAAATCTCGCCTTGCGCCCAATTGAAACGAAATTGCCAAGCGCGCGCAGTATTGATCGGCACAATGCTCCACTGATCGGTGTGCCAAGCTTCGTGTTGAATGCCATGTTGCGCACGCCGAATGCGGTCCCAGGGATAAAGCAGCCGGCCCCACATTTCGTAATACGGCACGTCGTGATTACCCGGCGTGAGCATGGCTGGCGCTTCAAGACTGCGGATCCACTCGCAGGCGGCGTCTATCTCGGTGGCCAGGCCATCCTTGGAGATGTCGCCGGTGACGATCACTGCGTCAGGCTTTAGATTTCGAACATACTTTGCGGTCGCGGCGAGCGCAGTTTTATCCTCGCAGCCGAAATGCAAATCCGTGATGTGGACGAGTTGCAAGCACTCTACTCCTCGGCGAGCGCCAGAACCTTGGGGCCGTTCTTCGTAAAGGTCACGCGGACATACGAGAGGAATGTGCGCGGCTCGCCGTCAAGCGTCGCTGGAATGATGCCGGGCGCGTAGATGTCGCCCGTTTCGCATTTGCCGATTTCGATGGTGGAGTCGTTGCGCCAGTCTGCGGTGATGGCGCGGAGGCTCACGCGGGCGAGATCGAGAATGTGTTTCGCATCGAGGCGCACCCATTCGAGACTGTCCGCTTCGATGCCGCCTGAGAAGCTTGGGCAGAGAACGCCAATGCCCTCGGCCTTGCGCATCTTGTCGTTTCCCGCGCGAGCGCGGAGGCGGCGCGCGAAAGAGCGCTTCAACGCATGGCGAAACCGGCCGAAAGCCTCGAGCGGCTTTCCTTCGCGCATGGATTCTCGTGCGCGAGCCAGGAGCGTTGGCGCACCGAACAAGCCAGCGACGTAAAACGCTTCGCCGTTGGCGCGCCCCACCGGCAAACGGTGCTCAACGCCGCGTTCGAGCACGGCAGCTAGAGCCTGCGGCCATGCAAGGTCGCCGTAGAGCGCTTTGGGTAGAATATTCAGCGTGCCGCCTGGAAGGAGAATGAGCGGCGGCCCGTTGCGCGGCGCCATTTCGGCAGCGTGGCGCGCTGTCCCATCGCCACCGAGAACGATGATCGCATCGTATTGGGAGGCGCGCTGGAAGACGCGTCGAGACATGCGCGTCGCATCAATGATCGTGAACTGTTCCACGCCGCCGGCTTTTAGTGCTTCGTCCATTTGCGCCTGCGCGGTCGGACCGACGCTGCCTGCCTTCTCATTAAGAAGCACAAGCGCCCTTTTTATGCGCGGGGTGGCCTGCTCAGCTTGTGGGCGGACGTCGGCTTCGGCTGTGGGTTGCATGGCGGGAACTAACGCGGTCCCACCGCCAAAGTTCCCGCTCAGTTTCAGTCAACGGTGCCACCCATTGAGGTAGCAATGTCGCCGCGTTCCCCGCCTCCGCTGACAGTCACTGTCCCGCCCATCGACGCCGTTGCGTCAAAGCGATTAGAGGCGAACACGCGGGCCTCGCCTCCCATTGAAGCTGCGATATCAGCGTCGCGGCATTCGAGGCCTTCGGCACGGATGGCGCCGCCCATGGAGGCGGCGGCGTCTAGGCTCCTACAGGCGCCGGTGACGCGGAGTTCGCCGCCCATGGAAGCCGCGAGCGACATCGTGTTGGCGGCGACATTGGCGGCGGTCAATTCTGCGCCGCGTGACGACGCAAGGTTGTCCACTGCAGGCATGGTGATGCGCACGGTCGCATCGATCGGCGGCGTGCCACCCCAGATCGGGCGATTGGTGCGGCGGATCACGAGCGTGCCATCATCATCGATGCGCGTGGAGACCTTCTCCGCGTCGGAGCCGGATACGTCGACGCGATAGCCATCGCCTACGCTGACATCGACGCGGATGCGATCGGCGGCGGAGACGCCGGTGAAGTTCGAGAGATTGCGGCTTTCGGCGTGAGCGCCGCCGACAAGCGCGATGAACGTGGCTGCGGTGATGAGAGTGCTGCGCATGGGGTAAGCTCCGTTAGTTTGCGCGGCGGAGCGAACCGCCGGATGAGAGTTCAATGTTGCCAATAGCGGGATTGCCGTAAGCAACGACGCCGCCGCCGCTGGAGGCATCGACGTCGAGGCGGCCGGTCGCGTGGACGCGTGCGTCAGCGCCTGATGAGACATCGACGCTCCCGCTCTCGCAGCGAAGGTTTTGGGCGCTGAGGTCCGCCCCGCTGGAGGCGTCGGCGCTGAAGCTCGAGCACGTCCCGCTGACGCGGAGATCGGCGCCTGAGGAAGATTCCAGCGTGATGGCGCCACCGTTGAGGCCGGTGGCGACGAGATCGGCGCCACTGGCGGCGGAAAGCCCGTCGACGCGTGGCATGGTCACGCGGATGTTCGCTTGGCGGCGGCCCCGCCAGGACCAGCCACGAACCGGCTCCACCACCAGGGTGTCGCCTGAGAGGCGGGTCTGGATGCGATCGGCGTCGCGGCCGGTGACTTCAACGTGGAAGGCGCCGCCTATTGTAACTTCGACGTCCGTGCCGGCATTAGCCTCAACCTTGGTGAAGCCAGATACGGTGCGGGTTTCGGCGTGGGCGGCGCCCGCCGCTGCCAAAGCCATGATGGATGCCGCCAGAATAAGTCTCATGAGCTGTCCCCTGGGCTGGGCGCAAGTTGCCCGTACTTTCCCTGGGGATGCGGCCTGGACGCCGATTGGATGCATCTGCCTGGCCCGGATGGCCGTAAAGAACAGCAATGCTTCGTCGATCCGTTCTTCTCGCCAGCTTAGCCGCCGCCTGCACCCCCTCCTTGGGGGCGTTCAACGCGGTTACCCCCAAGGACGCCGGCGCACGACGGGTTGCCCACGATGTCGCCTACGGCGAAGGCGCGCGGCGCCAGCTCGATGTCTATGCGCCGGCTGACGGCGGGACGCACCCAGTGATCGTCTTCATCTATGGAGGGTCGTGGAGTTCGGGAAATAAGGACGAGTACGCATTCGCCGGAGCGACATTTGCGTCGCGAGGGTTCGTGACGGTGATCCCAAACTATCGCCTGGTACCGGAGGTGCGGTTTCCTTCGTTTTTAAACGATTGCGCCGCTGCTGTGCGGTGGGTTGCGGATCATGCGCGCGAGTTTGGCGGCGATCCCACGCGCATCATTCTGGTTGGGCACTCTGCTGGCGCCTACAACGCGATGATGCTGGGGCTCGACGCGCACTACCTTCGCGACGCTGGCGTCAACGCGGCGAACGTTCGCGGCGTCGTTGGGATATCAGGGCCTTACGACTTCTTGCCGTTCGACGTCGATGCAACGCGCAATGCGTTCGGGCAAGCGCCGGATGCGGCGCTGACTCAGCCGGTGCATTTCGCACGCGGGGATGCACCGCCGCTGCTTCTGCTTTGGGGCGAGGCGGATACGACTGTTGGACAGCGAAATTTGCGCGGGCTTGAAGCGGCGGTGCGCGCGGCAGGCGGACGTGTGGAGTCAAAGACTTATCCGGCCGTCAATCACGTGGACATTATGCTGGCGCTGTCGCGGCCGTTGCGCGGTCGTGCGCCAACGCTTTCTGATGTCGTGGCATTTGCGGAGCGCGTGACGGCTTAAGTGATGCTGCCGCGCGTGAAACTGCGCAGCAATTGCGGCGCGCCTTCGCGGTCGAAGCCAACGGCGGCTGTGTAGTCCATCAGCGCGCCGTGCTCGCTCTCTTCAAATTTGCCGTCAGAAACGAAGACGCTCATCAGCGCCCTAAGCAGCGCAACCTTTTGATCGCGGCTAAAGGCGCGTGAGCGCGCGGCGAGGAATGAAATGAGCTCGTCCTTGTTGAGCCCCTGGCGTCCGAAGCACTCTTCGACTTTCAAGGCTTCGAACGCCTCTCCGGCGATCTCGCGCATGGCTAGCGTTATGGCGCGTTTTTCGTGCTCGTTGACGCGCCCGTCGATCTTGGCGGCGTTAACGAGCGCCTCGAGCGCGTACCCAGTGAAATCGCCGCCGGTTGCCGTTTCGGTTTTCTTGGCTTGCAGACCTCGGATGAAGGTGCGGAGCGCAAACCAAAGTCCAACCGCCGCGACGATGATGAAGAGCGCGATGACCGCACCGCCGTTTGAGGATTCGGCGGCCGCGTCGGTGGCGCCTTGCGCAAAGAAGAACATCATGTGACCCGCCTAAAGTGGGGCGCGCTGCCTGTCGACGAGAAACGTCTCACACGAGACGCGATTGCTCCACCGCCGCCGCAATGAAGCTAGCGAACAGTGGGTGTGGTTCGAACGGGCGGCTCTTTAATTCTGGGTGGTATTGAACGCCTATGAACCAAGGGTGGTCGCGGCGTTCGACGATTTCCGGGAGCAGACCATCGGGGCTCATGCCGGAAAAGATGAGGCCCGCGTCTTCGAGCTTGTCGCGATACTTGGTGTTCACTTCATAGCGGTGGCGATGCCGTTCACTGATCTCTGTGCCACCGTAGATTTCGGCAACCTTGCTGCCCGGCTCAAGCGCAGCGGCATAGGCGCCGAGGCGCATGGTGCCGCCGAGATCGCCGGCGCCGGCGCGCTTTTCGAGTTCGTTGCCTTTCAGCCATTCGGTCATCAGGCCGACGACCGGGTGCTTGGCGGGTCCGAATTCGGTTGAGCTTGCGCCTTTGAGTCCAGCTTGGTTTCGCGCAGCTTCGATGCAGGCCATTTGCATGCCAAAGCAGATGCCGAAGTAAGGCGTGAGATGTTCGCGCGCAAAGGTTACGGCGGCGATTTTGCCTTCGCTGCCGCGTTCTCCAAAGCCGCCAGGAACGAGTACGCCGTGGACGCCGTGGAGGTCAGCGACCCAACCCTCCCCCTTCTCCTCGAACTTCTCGCTCTCGACCCAACGAATGTCGACTTTGACATTGTTGGCGACGCCGCCGTGATGCAGCGCTTCAATCAGCGATTTGTAGGCATCTTTTAGTTCGGTGTACTTGCCCACCACAGCGATGGTTACTTCACCATCGGGCGCCTTGAGGCGCTTCACGATGGTCTCCCACTTCGTCAGGTCGGGCTGTGGTGCGACGGTGACGCCGAAATACTTGAGCAATTCGGTGTCGAAGCCGGCCAAGTGATAGGCGATCGGCGCTTCGTAGATGGTCGGCAGGTCGCGCGCTTCAATAACAGCGCTTTCGCGGACGTTGCAGAAGAGCGCGATCTTGCGCTTTTCCTCTTCGGGGATCGGGCGATCGCAGCGGCAGAGCAAAATGTTCGGTTGGATGCCGATCGAACGCAGCTCTTTTACAGAGTGCTGCGTCGGCTTGGTTTTCATCTCGCCGGCCGACGGGATGTACGGCAGCAGCGTCAGGTGAACGAACGCGGCTTGGCCCGGATCAAGTTCTTGGCCGAGCTGACGGATCGCCTCGAAGAAAGGCAGGCCTTCAATGTCGCCGACTGTGCCGCCGATTTCGCAGAGCACGAAATCCGCGTCGCCGTGATCGGACAAGATGAAATCTTTGATGGCGTTGGTGACGTGCGGGATGACTTGCACCGTCGCGCCGAGATAATCGCCGCGGCGTTCTTTCGCGATGATGTCCTGATAGATGCGGCCGGTCGTAATGTTGTCGGCTTGATGCGCGGAGACACCGGTGAAGCGCTCGTAGTGACCAAGGTCGAGATCAGTCTCGGCGCCGTCGTCAGTGACGAAAACCTCGCCGTGCTGATACGGGCTCATCGTGCCCGGATCGACGTTCAAATACGGATCAAGTTTGCGGAGTCGGACCCGGTACCCGCGTGCTTGCAGCAACGCGCCGAGGGCGGCGGAGGCGATGCCCTTCCCCAAGGAAGAGACCACTCCACCGGTAATGAAGACGTAACGCGCCATTATCCTTCCGACTTGCCCAGACCGACTTCTGCCCCGCCCGGACTACGGGCTTATTGATCGGGGCCGGCGCGCTCGCGCCGGACGGCAGCCACTTCGTTATCAGTGTCGCTCGATTCGGTACCGAGCTGGCTATCAGTTGTGAGGTCGATTCCTGAAACTGAGTTGCCCGATGTCGTCACCGGTGTGGTCTGAGTCGTTGCGGGTGCGGCACGCTGCGTCCTGGCGGGCGTTGTGCGGGACGGCGTCGCAGTCGTGCTTGCTGGCGTCGTTTGACGCTGGCTTGCTGCCGCAGTCTGCGTTGGACGGCCATCGATCGGGCCGGCGCGCGTGGTCGCGGCTGAAGGCGCAGGAGCAGAGGTTTGGGTGCTGGCTGCCGCGTTGCTCGGGCCAAGTGCAAATTCGTTGACGCTCGGGCCACGGCCCTCAGTCGGGTCAGGCGTGGTGCTCTCAGCCGGAGCGGCGGCCGGCTCTTCGGTCGTGGCCGGGGCAGTCGTCGCGGGTGCGGTTTGCGCCGGGAGCAGATCCATAACGGAGCGGCCGCTGGTGCTGGCTGCGCCGGCGATAAGGGTGAGGCCGAGGGACGTTACGATAAAGAAGCCGCCAGCGACGGAAGTCATCTTGGCGAGTGCGTCAGCCGCGCCGCGGCCGCTCATCAGAGCACCGCCACCGCCGCCGCCCATGCCGAGCGCGCCACCTTCGGAGCGCTGCAACAGCACGAGGCCGATGAGGCAGATGCAAACAAGCAAGTGGATGCTGAGAACGACCAATTCCATGTGTCTGCCCGTCTCCCACGCGTCTCTCGTGTCACCCGCACACGAAAGCGCGCTTCAATAGCTGAGGCCGATCCTAAACGCCAGCCCGGCGCAGCGCATCCTCACACTGCAGCGGGATGTCCAAGAATTATGGCTGAAAAGTCAGCGGCCTTCAGGCTCGCACGCCCAACGAGGGCGCCGTCCACACCTGCGACGGTGAAAATCTCGCCTGCATTCTTCGGCCCGACCGAACCGCCATAGAGAATCTGAGCCTCGTTCCCCTGTGCGCCGAACTGGCCGGCCAAGATTTCGCGGATGAGTGCATGGACCTCGCCGATTTCGGCGAGCGTTGGCGTCGAGTTTCCCCCAATCGCCCAAACCGGCTCATAGGCCACGACAAACGTCCCTTCCCTCGGGACGCTGCCTTTTACTTGGCCGCCAACGACTTCCGCAACTTTCCCATCCGTGCGCTCGGCGTGAGTTTCGCCCACGCAAACAATGGGTGTCAGCCCGGCGAGTACCGCTGCTTCACCCTTCTGGCGGACCAAATCGTCGCTCTCTCTGTGGTTCAGCCGGCGCTCGGAATGGCCGACGATGACGTACTTGGCGCCCGCATCGGCCAACATGGCGGCGCTGACTTCCCCCGTCAGGGCAGCGTCAGCCTGGCTGGGGCTGCAATCTTGCCCCCCAATGAGAATGGGTTTGTCGCGGGTCTGCCAGGCGGCGGACGGAATATAGACAGCTGGCGGGCAGATCAGGACGTCGATCTTGGCGGCGGCTGAGCCGATCGTTTCGGCTAGGACCCCGATTTCGGCCAGGTCGGCGGCCCGGCCGAACATCTTCCAGTTTCCAGCGATCAGCGGCTTACGCGAGCCCATACCTAAATTCCCCTGATTGAACCGCTGCGGCGGCGTGCGGCAATTGCCCCGCCGGGGGGCGCTCTCTATGGTCCGCCGCCTCACGCATACGGAACGGCTCATGCTTCTGCAATTTCGGAATCTTACTCGCGGCTGGATCGCGACCATCATCGTCGGTCTGGTTGGCATCGCCACCGTTCTGTTCCTCATTCCGAACAGCGGCTTAAACATTGGGGGTAGCACTGCCGTCGCGACCGTTGGCGGGCGAGACATTACGCCCCCAGAGTTGACGCGCGAGATGGACCTCACGCTGCGCGGCGAACGGGCCAACGGAAACAATGTTACGCAACAGGAGGCGGTCGATGCAGGCCTGCACCTTCGTCTGCTGGAAGGCATGATCAACCGCGTGGCGATGTACGTTTACGCCGATAAAGTTGGCGTCAGCGCGAGCGACATGATGGTTGCCGCGCGTATTCGCGAAATTCCGGCCGTCCACAACGCTGTTACGGGCGCTTTCGACCAAGCGTCGTACGAGGCCTTTCTGCAGCAGATGCGCTATACGCAGCCTGATTTCGAGCGCGATGTGCGCGGCGACTTGACGACGCAAATGCTGATTCAGTCGCTGGCGACGGGCATTCGTGCGCCTTCAAGTTTCGGTGCACTAACTTATGCGTTCGACTCCGAGACCCGCGTGATTTCCGTCGCCGAGGCGCCGGCTTCGGCGGTTGGTGCGATCCCTCAGCCTAACGACGCCCAAGTCCAAGCCTTTTACGAGGACAACGAACAGGCGCTGCGTCTGCCAGAGTTCCGCGCCCTGACTTTAGTCTACGCGCGGCCAGCTGACTTCGTCACGCGTGTGGAGGTGCCCGAAGCTCGCATCCGTGAGGAATTCGACGCCCGCGCCGCCGCCTTAACGCAAGCAGAGCGCCGCACCTATGTGCGGATCGCGGCGACCAATGAAACGCAAGCGAATGACGTCGCCGCTCGTCTCAATCGGGGCGAGAGCGCGGCGGCGGTGGCGCAAGCCTTGAGCCTTCAGGTCACGCGCGGCGAAAACCAGACCCAGGCTGAAGTGCCCGACAACGCGGTTGGCGTGGCCGTTTTCGCTGCACGCGTGCGCGGGCCGGCTGTCGTCGGACGCGGATCGTTGTCGCCATTTGTCGTCGTGCAAGTAAGCGCGTCAACGCCAGCTGTGACCCCGAGCTATGCTGAGCACCGCGAGGAATTGCGCACAGCTATTGCGGCTGACGAGGCGCATGAACTCCTGAGCACGGCGCTGTCCGCTTTCGAGGAAGCGCGTGCGGGAGGCGCCTCGCTTGCTGAAGCCGCGCGAGCGAATGGGCTGCCGATTGTGACCATCGCTGCGGTTGAAGCCGGAGGGCGCGATCAACAGGGGCGTCCCGTCGAAGCTTTGGCTGGCCATGAAGAAGTGCTTTCGACTGCGTTCCAAACGTCAGAAGGTGAAGCCACTGAATTTACACCAGCGGGAGACGCTGACGTAGTTGCCGGCGTAGATCGGATCATCGCGGCGAGCGTGCGGCCGCTCGAGGAAGTGCGCGCAGACCTGGTTGAGGGTTGGATCGAACGCGAACGCGTGCGCCGCCTGCGCGAGTTGGGCGAGCAAATCACCGCTGCTGTGAATGGTGGCCAGACGCTGGCTCAGGCAGCGGCGGCAAATCGTGCGCGCGTGGTGGTGGCTTCGCGCCCGCTTGACCGTCGTTCAGCGATGCAAGGTTTGCCGCAAGGGCTCGCTGGCCAAACGTTCGCAGCGGCCGAGGGCGCCGCCATCAGCGAGGTTGGCCGCACCGGCGTGCTGATCGCGGTCGTGGAGCGGATCAACCGTCCGGACATCACTGCCATCGACCCGCAGATCCTGGAGGCCACGCGGACGTACGCTGAGCGTCCTTGCCTGCAGCAAGCGCTTCAGGCCGGCGCCCCACCCTTTTGCGGCGTGAGCACCAGCGTCATGGAGGCGATCCAAGGCGAAATCGTCTCGAATTCCAACCCGCGCCGCAATGAGGCTGTCATTAGCAGCGTCTATCGCGGCTCAGCAGCGACCGACGAAGAAGGTCAATGAACCAGGCTGAGCTAGCGCTGGGACCGGCGCTAGCCGACTACGCAGAAGTCCATACCGCTGGAGGCGGTGTGGTGTGGATGCGACGCGTCTCTGATTTGGAGACGCCAGTATCGGCCATGCTGAAGCTCGGCGCCGATAAGCCTGGCGCGTTTCTGCTCGAAAGCGTCCAGGGCGGCGATTTTCGCGGGCGCTACTCAATCATTGGCCTGAAGCCCGATCTCGTCTGGCGGGTGCGTGACGGCTGCGCTGAACTCAGCCGCGGCGGCTTCAGTGACAGCGCCTTCCGCCCCCAGCGCGATGCGCCACTGAAGAGTTTGCGCAAATTGCTGGCTCGATCGGCGATGGAGTTGCCGCCTCACCTGCCCCCGATGGCGGCGGGTCTGTTTGGCTATCTTGCCTACGACATGGTCCGCCAGGTTGAGCAATTGCCAGAGAAGGCGCCTGATCCGATCGGGACACCAGAGGCGCTGCTAGTGCGGCCGACCATTGTGGCCGTGTTCGACAACGTCACCGGCGAGATCACGCTGATTACGCCTGCGCGCAGGCGTGCGAGTCAAACTGCGGAAGCAGCACATGACGCGGCGCGGATGCGCTTGGAACGCGTATGGCGGACGCTTGAGCGTCCGTTGTCGAAAGCACGCGCAGGCGCGATTGAACCGGAATTGGTTGAACCGCGCTCAAACACGGCGCCAGATGCGTATCGGGCGCTGGTTGAGCGCTGCAAAGACTATTGCCGCGCGGGCGATGTTTTTCAGGTGGTGCCGAGTCAACGGTTTTCTGCGCCGATGAATGCGCCGCCGTTTGCGCTCTATCGTTCGCTGCGGCGCACGAACCCCTCGCCCTTCCTCTATTACTTGAACTTCGCCGACTTCGCGGTCGTAGGATCAAGCCCTGAGATCCTCGTTCGTAAGCGTGGCGACACGATCACCATCCGCCCGATTGCTGGCACCCGTCCGCGCGGTGCAACGCCGGCGGAAGATCATGCGCTTGAGCTTGAGTTGCTCGCTGATCCGAAAGAGCGCGCCGAGCACTTGATGCTGGTTGATCTCGCGCGGAACGATCTCGGGCGGGTCGCGGTGCGGGGCGCCAAGGCCGGATCAAACGCGGCGACGGCCAGTGCGGGCTCGGCACATGTACGCGTAACGGAGGCCTTCACGATCGAGCGTTACAGCCACGTGATGCACATTGTCTCCAACGTTGAAGGTGAATTGAAGGACGGCCTCGCAGCGCTAGACGCCCTGCTTGCGGGCTTTCCTCACGGCACTGTCACTGGCGCGCCGAAAATACGTGCGATGGAAATCATCAACGAGGTCGAGCCGCACAAGCGCGGCATCTACGCGGGCGGCGTCGGCTACTTTGGCGCTGGCGGCGACATGGATACGTGCATCGCGCTCCGCACCGCAGTGGTGAAGGACGGGAAAATTTACGTTCAAGCTGGCGGCGGCGTTGTGTTGGATAGCGACCCAGAATCGGAGTTGCAGGAGACTCTGCACAAGTCGCGGGCGTTGTTCCGTGCCGCAAGCGAGGCGTGGCGCTACACTTAAGTTCCGCACTTACGATCAATTAAGCGAAGTTCCGCGGCGCCAATCAGGGAGGCCGTGCGTTGTCGTGCGTCCCATCCATTCTGGAACCTTCCCTTCCAGCCCACTCGGAGAATACGCATGAAGAAGCTTTTGATCGCATCCGCAGCAACAGCCGCACTGGCACTTGCCGCCCCCGCCTTCGCTCAAGTGAGCGTAGGTGAAACGGTGCAAAGCACTGTGACGACGCCGAGCGTCAGCACGATCGCGCCACCTGTCACGGAAGCGACAGACGCGGCCGAAGCTGCAGCTGCGCCGCGCACAGTCACCGGCGAAGCGACGGCAGAAGCGACTTCGCCTGTCGCAACGGCTCAAACAGATGCGCAAGGCAGCGTGACCACGCCGGATGCGCAACCCACCGTACGCGCAGCGGCCAATACGGCAGAGACTGCCGGTGACACTGCAACGGCCATGACGGAAGGCACAGACGCGACCGCGACGGCTGAGGCCGACGCCTCTGCGGATACCTCCACGCAAACGGCGCAGGCAAACACGTCGGCGACGGCAGGGGCCCGCACCGACCTGCCGCAGCAAGTCCAAGTGGCCGTGGCTGACGGCCGCTACACCACGGACGACCTCAATCGCGCGCAGCTCGAAGCTCTGCGGGGCGTCGCGGGTCGTTAAGGGCTCGAAATTCGTTTTAAAGGATGGCGAGGCCGCGAGGTCTCGCCATTTCTTTTGCTTAAGCGAGGTTTGCAGCCGGGCAAATTCAGCTAAGCTCAGTTGTATGAGCTTCTTGCCTGCCTCCGCACGATGGCGCGTTTGACGACGCTTTAAATTCGTTCGTCCCCGCGCTTCGTTGAGGTCCCATGATCCTCGTCATCGATAATTACGACAGCTTTGTTTATAACCTCGTCCACTACGTGGAGGACTTCGGCGTGCGCGCTGAGGTCGTGAGGAATGATGCGCTAAGCGTCGAGGACGTGCTGAAAAAGAAGCCCAAAGCGGTGATCCTCTCGCCCGGACCGTGCACGCCGAACGAGGCCGGCATTTGCCTGGAATTGTTGGCCGCCGCGCCAAATGACTTGCCAATATTCGGCGTCTGTCTTGGCCATCAGGCGATGGGACAGGCCTTCGGCGGCGATGTCGTGCGGGCTCAGGAAATTATGCACGGCAAAGTTTCAGAGGTCACACACCGTGATGGCGGACTTTTTCGCGGCCTACCCTCGCCGTTTCGTGCGACCCGGTATCACTCACTGGCGGTGAAGCGTGCGACGTTCCCACCACAATTGAACATAGATGCGGAAACCGCCGACGGCGAAGTCATGGGGCTTTCCCACAAGTCGCGGCCGGTGTTCGGCGTGCAGTTTCACCCTGAGTCAATTGCATCCGAGCACGGCCACGCGATCGTGGGCAATTTCCTCAACGCGGCTGGGTTGCGATGAGTCTGGCGACCGCTCTCGCCGCTCTCGATGGGGGCAAGGCGCTCGAAACGCCGGAGATCGATGGCGCGTTCGCCGAGATCATGGATGGGGTCGCGCCGCATGAAGAGATCAAGCGGTTCTTGTCGCTAACAACGCCGCTAATGAATGATGCTTCATTGATTGCGGCGGGCGCGCGCGCGCTGCGGTCTCGCATGGTGCGTGTGAATGCGTCTGATGGTGCGATCGACGTATGCGGCACGGGCGGTGATGGCGCGCATACGCTGAACATCTCCACCGCGGTGACGTTTGTTGCGGCGGGTTGTGGCGCGACCGTCGCCAAGCACGGCAACCGCGCGATGAGCTCAAAGTCCGGGGCGGCTGATGTGTTGGAAGCGCTGGACGTTAAGCTGACGGGCGATGTGGCGACGATCGAACGCTGCTTGCGTGAGGCAGGCGTCGCATTTTTGTTCGCTCAAAATCATCACCCGGCCATGCGGCACGTGGCTTTAGCACGGCGCGAATTGGGTAAGCGCACGATCTTCAATTTACTTGGCCCCCTCTCCAACCCAGCAAGCGTGACGCGGCAACTTGTTGGCGTGTTCAGCGCCGACTTCGTCGAGCCCGTCGCAGGTGCATTGCTTGCACTCGGCTGCGAGAAGGCGCTCGTTGTCCATGGCGCAGGCGGATTGGATGAAGTGTCTGCCGCAGGCAAGGACGCCAATTGGGTTGCCACGTTGGAGAACGGTGCGGTGGCCTTGCAGATCGCAACCAAAGAGGCGGAAATCCATCCCGATTTGCGCGGCGGTGCGGCGGCCGAGAATGCCGAGGAGATGATAGCTATGCTAAGCGGCGGCGGCCGGCCGGGGCATCGCGCAGCCGTGTTGATCAATGCCGCCGCAGCGCTCTTCGTGGCCGGGAAGGCGGCGAACGTAATTGAGGCGCACAAGCTTGCCGCGGAGTCGCTTGATAGCGGCGCAGCGCGTCTGGCGTTGGCAAAACTGGTGGATGTATCGCGGAGCGCGGCGTGAGCGTGCTCGAGCAGATCATCAGCTACAAACGCGATGAAGTCGCGGCGCGGAAGAAGGCGCTGCCACAGGCTGAGCTGGAGGCAGCGCTGCGGCGGCAGTCGCAGCCGCGCGGATTTGCGCGGGCTCTGAAAAGTGCGATCGGCCCCGCGCTTATCGCCGAGATTAAGAAGACTAGTCCCTCCAAGGGACTCATCCGGGCGCACTTCGATCCACCGCAACTTGCTCGCGCATATGCCGAAGGTGGCGCGGCGTGTCTCTCGGTGCTGACAGATGCGCCAAGTTTCCAGGGACACGAGGGCCATCTCATCGCCGCGCGCGCGGCGTGCAGCCTGCCGGTCCTGCGCAAAGATTTTCTGGTCGATGAATGGCAGGTCGCCGAGAGCCGTTCGATCGGGGCCGATGCGATTTTGATCATCATGGCGGCGGTCGACGATGCGCTTGCGTCAGACCTGAATGACGCGGCGGACGCCTTCAATATGGATGCTTTGGTTGAGGTCCACGACGAAGCCGAGATGACGCGTGCTTTACGAGCAGGGTTCAAGTTCATTGGTGTGAACAATCGCTCGCTCGCGACTTTTGAGACCGATCTGTCAGTGACAGAGCGTCTGGCTGCCCTGGCGCCGAAAGACGTCCTACTCGTCTCGGAATCGGGCATCTTCACGTACGCCGAGATTGAGCGGTTGCGATCTGCGGGAGCGTCAGCCCTTCTCGTCGGAGAAAGTTTGATGCGCCAAGATGATGTGGCTGCAGCTACGCGCTCACTACTTGGCCGTTAACTAAACTGGACTTGACCACGCTGTTGGAACGGATATAGAACACGCTATCGTTCACCATTTGGTCCCTAGTCATGCTGACAGCGAAACAAAAAGAACTGCTGCTCTACATCCACGAGCGGATCAAAGAGACAGGCGTTTCGCCGTCATTCGATGAAATGAAGGAGGCGCTCGACCTTGCCTCCAAATCCGGCATCCACAGGCTGATCACGGCGCTCGAGGAGCGCGGGTTCTTACGCCGCCTACCCCACCGCGCGCGAGCTCTTGAGGTTCTCAAGATGCCGGAGAGCGCGGCGCCCGCCGCTCCGCCAAAGGGGCGCCAATCGTTCCGGCCGTCCGTGGTCGGCGAAGGCCGCGTCGGCGGCAGTTCGCCCGGTATTCCGATCCTGGGCCAGATCGCTGCCGGTGTGCCGATTGAAGCAATTCAAACCGAAATTGGCCGCGTCCAGGCGCCTGATGATTTGATTGGTTCGGGCGATCACTTCGCACTCGAAGTCAAAGGCGACTCGATGATCCAAGCCGGCATTCTCGATGGCGACGTCGTGATCATCAAACGCGTCGAGACCGCCGATAGCGGCGATATCGTCGTTGCATTGGTCGACAACGAAGAAGCGACGTTGAAGCGTCTGCGTAAGCGCGGCAATTCGATCGCACTCGAAGCTGCGAACCCGGCCTACGAAACGCGAATCTTTGGTCCGGACCGCGTCCGCGTTCAGGGCAAGCTTGTGGCGATGATCCGTCGCTATTCCTGATTGGCGCTATGCGCTTGGGGCGTCCAAGCGCGGCGTATTTCTTGCGGCCAGGCACGTTCGATACGTGGACCCAGCGGCGTTTCAGTGACGATGGCGCCGCCAAGCGCGACGATGCTCTCTTGTGTGACAAGCGCAGCGAGTTGGCATCGCGCTGCGTAATCGGTGGGCGTCGGCGCTTGAGCGATAACAAGAGCGTCGGCGATGCAGCCGTGCTCCAGAGCTGTAGCTTCGCGTATCAGCACAATTGAGCGTCTGCCGGTCTGCCATAGGCAGTAGCTGTCGCTGCAAGTCTCGGGTGGCGCCAAACGTTCTATTTCTGCTGGCGATTGGCCCAGCATGGCCCCTAGCCTAACGCGCGCGTAGGTGGAGCGGACATTGCTGCTGATAAGTGTCCAGCGCTCGGCATCGCGTACGTAGACAGCGCGCAGATCACTGTCGAAGGCGGCGATTGGTTGAGGTGCGGTGACGTAAAGCACCGCGCTGGCGACCAGGATCGGCACGCTGATCCAACGCAGGGCGCCGCGCCACAAGCACGCCCAAAGCAACGCGAAGACACACAGCAAAAATGCGGCATCCGGCGGTTTAGGCACGGCCTGCACGGCTTCCGGGCGCTCACCGAACGTCTGGCCGATGGCGGCGATAAGATCGAGCCCGCTCGCCATGACTTCGAGTGGGGCGTCCGAAAGCCCGAACGGCGCGAGCACCGCGGCGATCACAGCTGCCGGTGCGACGAGAAAGGAGAGAATGGGTTCGGCGAGCAGGTTGGCCGGCAGCGAATAGATCGAAAACCGTTGAAAATGGTACATTGCGAACGGGTCGGTCGCGATGCCGGCGACGACGGAGATCAGCAGTACAGCGCCGACGGCGCGCGTGCTCCATTGCATCACGCCGATGATTGGACCGGGCGTCGGCAACGCTGGCGCGGCGGGCGGGCGGCTCAACACTTCAAAGAGTGCGACCAACGCCATCGTCGCCGCGAATGACATCTGGAAGCTCGCGTCGAGAACCGATTCCGGAAACATCAAAATCACGATAAGCGCCGCAAGCGCCAGCCCGCGCATCGATATGGCTGGCCGATCGAGCAGGATTGCGCCGAACGCGACCGCCGCCATGATGAAAGATCGAAGCGCCGGAACATTTATGCCTGAGACGATGAGGTAGGCGCCCACGGCGAACAGCGCCCCTACCGCTGCCAATTTCTTGACCGGAAAACGCAGCGCAATCGGCGCAATGAGTGAGAATGCGCCGAGCAAAACCGCGAACACGAGGCCGCCCACGATGCTCATGTGAATGCCGGAGACCGATAGCAGATGGCCTAGTCCAGCGTTGAAGAGCAGTTCGTTCGTGTCGCGATCAACGGCGCTGCGATCACCCGAGATCAAAGCTGCTGCGATGCTGCCGCCACGTCCCGGCGCCAGCGCTTGGATTTCGGCGGAGAGATCGGCGCGCATCGCAGCCAATCGTAGACGTTGGCGATCAAGCCAGGACGGCGGCGGTTCGAAATCGGCGGGCCGGCAACGGCCGAAGCTAAAGCCGGTCGCGCCCAGGCGTTCGAAGTAAGCGCGACGGGCGAAGTCGTAGGCGCCTGGCGCCATCGGACCTGATGGCGGGCCGATGATGCCGTAACACCGCGCAGCGCGGCCAGGCGTCAGCAATCCCGCGTCCGCCACCGACATGCGAACGTAGCGAGGTGCCGCGGTTACGCCCTCGATGTTTCTGACGAGGAGCCGGAGGCGCGGGCCGCCGTCACTCGCGTCGTTCGCGACAACCCAGCCTTCAACGGCACGTGGCTCGTCGGACGCGACGAAAGGCGCCTGCGCAACGCTGGCCGCGCGAACGCTTGCGGCAATGGCGCCGAGACCTGCTGCCGCGGTCAGCGCAAACACTCCCGCGAGCACTTGGCTCAGCCTCACTCCCCAGCCTGTCGGAGTCGCGTGAGGCCACATAGCGAGCGCCACCACAGCGGCGATGCCAAGCAGAAACGCGGCGGGTCCAATCCATACCGGCGGATCGCTTGGCGCCAGCATCCAGGCGGCGCAGCCCACGATCATTGCGGGAGGCAGCCAAAGGATCCAACGGTCGCGCTGGAGCGCCCATACGCCGCTCAGGGCGCGGCTAGGAGAAAACGCTTCGCGCGTGCTACCACGCGCGCGTTTTGACCACCCAGCATTGTCCCCGATGAGCGTCGTCACACGCTTCGCCCCCTCGCCCACAGGCTACCTCCATATTGGGGGCGCACGCACGGCGCTTTTCAACTGGCTGTTCGCGAGAAAGATGGGCGGGACTTTCCTGCTCAGGATCGAAGACACCGACCGGGCTCGCTCGACGCCGGAGGCGATCGAGGCAATCCTTGCAGGGATGAGCTGGCTCGGGCTCAAGCACGATGGGCAGACGATCTATCAGTTCGCCCGCGCTGAACGTCACCGCCAGGCGGCGGAAGCGATGATTGCGCGCGGGACGGCGTTCCGCTGTTACATGACAGCGGAAGAGCAAGAAGAGCAGCGTAGCCTGGCGCACGCCGAGGGCCGCGCTATTCGCTCGCCGTATCGCGATGGCAAGGCGCCGCCTTCGCCGGATGCAACGTTTACGGTGCGGTTGCGGGCGCCGGATGACGGCGAGATTGTCAACTCGGACTTGATCCAAGGCGATGTGACGATCAAGGCGCGTGACATCGACGATCTCGTCCTGCTGCGCGCTGACAGTAATCCAACCTACATGCTTTCGGTCGTGGTCGATGATCACGACATGGCGGTGACGCACGTGATCCGTGGTGATGACCATCTGACCAATGCTGCCCGGCAGATCGTGATCTATCGCGCATTGGATTGGACGCCGCCGCTCTTTGCGCATGTTCCGCTCATTCACGGCGAGGACGGCAAGAAGCTGTCGAAGCGTCATGGCGCACAAGCAGTCCACGAATGGCGCGACATGGGCTACCTGCCGGAAGCCATGAATGCATACCTGATGCGACTCGGTTGGAGCCCTGGGCACGACGATATCCTGACCAAGGAAGAAGCGATTCCACAGTTCGAGATCAGTCAGATTGGCAAGGCGCCGTCGCGGCTCGACTTCAAAAAGTTAGATTCCGTCAACGCGCACTTCCTTTCTCAGGCCGATGACGCACGTGTGACACGCCTCGTGGAAGAGCACATGCAGGCGCGCAGTGATGCGCCTTTGGGCGACGACTCACGTGCTGCTTTAGCGCGCGCCATACCGGTGCTGAAAAAGCGGGCAAAGACCATTCCGGAGCTTTCTGAACAAACGCGCTTTGTTCTGGCCAAGCGACCACTAAACCTTGACGACGCAGCGAAAAAGTTGCTCAACGACGACTTCAAGCCACGTCTCTCGCGCCTACGTGCCGCGCTCGAAAACGAGCCTACGTGGGACCATGTATCACTTGGCAGCGCGCTTAAGGCTTTCGCTACCAGCGAGGGCGTTGGCTTAGGACAAATCGGCCCTGGTCTGCGGGCGGCGCTTACGGGCGGCACGCCATCGCCGGACTTAGGACAGACATTGGAATTATTGGGTCGCGAAGAAGCGTTGGCGCGGATCGCGGATCAAGTTTGAGGATACTCGGCGATGCAAAGCAAAATTACCAAGAAGCCTTCGGCCACGATCACCGTGAACAACAAGCAGCTTGAGCTGCCGGTGTATGGCGGGAGTGTCGGGCCGGATGTCGTCGATATCCGCAAGCTCTACGCCCAGACTGGCGTGTTCACATTCGACCCGGGCTTTACCTCGACCGCTTCGTGCGAGAGCCAAATCACCTACATCGATGGCGATGAAGGCGTGCTGCTCTATCGCGGCTATCCGATCGACCAGTTGGCCGAGAAATCCAGCTTCCTCGAGGTCTGCTACCTTCTCGCCAATGGCGAACTCCCGAACGAAGCCGAGTTCAGACGCTTCGACAAAGACATCACCTATCACACGATGCTGCACGCGCAGTTCGATCGCTTCTTCGAAGGCTTCCGCCGCGACGCACACCCGATGGCGATTATGGTCGGCACTGTCGGCGCCCTGGCGGCGTTTTATCATGACAGCACCGACATCGGTGATCCACTACAACGCACGATCGCGAGCCATCGGTTGATCGCGAAAATGCCGACCATTGCGGCGCGCGCGTTCAAATATTCGATCGGTCAGCCCTTTATCAGCCCGCGCAACGAACTCGACTACTCCTCAAACTTCCTGCGCATGTGCTTTGCGGTGCCGGCAGAGGATTACAAGGTCAATCCAATCCTGGCGCGCGCAATGGATGTGTTTTTCATCCTGCACGCCGATCACGAGCAGAACGCGTCGACCTCGACGGTGCGGTTGGCCGGCTCTTCGGGAGCCAACCCGTTTGCTTGTATTTCTTCGGGTATCGCCTGCCTCTGGGGCCCTGCTCACGGCGGCGCCAACGAAGCGGCGCTCAACATGCTCGAAGAGATCGGGCACGTGGACAACATTCCGGAATTCATCCGCCGCGTGAAGGATCCGAACGACGACGTTCGGCTGATGGGCTTCGGACACCGCGTCTACAAAAACTACGATCCGCGCG
Source organism: Caulobacteraceae bacterium (assembly GCA_031431115.1). Classification (GTDB taxonomy): domain Bacteria; phylum Pseudomonadota; class Alphaproteobacteria; order Caulobacterales; family Aquidulcibacteraceae; genus Vitreimonas. The sequence continues at coordinate 47,726 of JANPCV010000024.1, read as the reverse complement.
CGAAGGCGATGCAGAAGCTCTGCCACGCAGTGCTGAGGGAAACCGGCAGCGAGGATAACCCAACGCTTAAAGTCGCGATTGAACTCGAAAAGATCGCGCTGAACGATGAGTATTTCGTCAGCCGCAAGCTCTACCCGAACATCGATTTCTATTCGGGCATCACACTGCGCGCGATGGGCTTCCCGACGTCGATGTTCACTGTGCTGTTCGCCGTGGCGCGTACTGTCGGCTGGATCGCGCAGTGGACCGAGATGATGGAGGACGAAAGCCAGAAGATCGGCCGTCCGCGTCAGGTCTACACTGGTGCGCCGCTGCGCGACTATGTGGCGCTCGATAAACGCTAACCGGCGAGAACTTTGAGGACGGTGTCCGCGGCGATATCAGCCGCGGGCGTTCCGCCCCTTCCCATTTTCGCCAATGCTTCATCCTGCGCTCGGATTTGATCTTCGCGTGAGTCAGCGCTGTCGAGCATCGGCGCCGCGGCTGCGGCGATGTTTTCAGGTGTGCAGCGCGTTTGGATGAATTCGGGCGCCACCTCAGCGTCCGCAGCGACATTCATCAAGGTGGCATACTTAGTCTTGAGTAGAAACGCGCGCGCGATCGCCCAGGTGATCCAGCCGAGCTTGTAGCCAACGACGACGGGTGTGCCTTGGAGAGCGACTTCGGTTGTCACTGTGCCGGAAGCGGCAAGTGCGACGGTCGCGGCGGCGAAGGCGTCTTCTTTTTCGCTTTCGTCGATGATGCGCACGGTGGCCGGAACTTGTTTGGTGACTTGCTGACGCACGCTGTTGGCGGCGACGGTGATGAGGCGAACGTCGCGGTCACGGTCGAGGAGCTCTGCCGCAGCCCAAAGCGTCGGGCCAATACGGCGGATCTCGCCGCTGCGACTACCCGGTAAGACAAGAATGAGCTTCTCTGTTGCCGTAAAGCCCTGGCGCGCTCGTAGCGCTGCACCGTCGCCCGGTGTGTAACGTCCAAGCGCGGGATGGCCGCAGACAGTGCACGCGAGGCCGTACGGCTCGTAGAACGGCACTTCGAAATCGTGGATACAGATCAGATGATCGACGGCGGCGGCGAGAGTTCGCGCGCGGCCCGGGCGCGTGGCCCACACTTGCGGTCCGATATACTTCACAAGTTTGATGTCGGGCGCGGCAGCTCGAACGCCCTGCGCGACGCGGAGCGTAAAGCCCCAGGAATCAATTAAAACGACAATGTCGGGCCGCGCTTTGAGGATCGCTTCTACAGTCGCCGCGACAGCGGCCTTTACACGCGAATACGCAAGCAGACCGTCAACGAAGCCAAGAACGGCAAGGCCTTTGATATCAGCTTGGCTGGGAATACCTCGCTCCGCCATAAGCGGGCCGCCAACGCCTTGAATGTCGAAGGCCACATCACGCTCTTTCAAAACGCGTGCGAGATCAGCTCCAAGTGCGTCACCGGAAGATTCCGCCGCTACCAGGAAAATGCGCTTGCTCACGCTTCGTCCATTTCTTCGGCAGTAAAACCATAAACGAACAGACCGGCGCGATTGGCCGCGGCGATGATGTCATCGCGTCGAACCGCAAGGGCGCCTTGAGCTTCAACAGCAATCCCGGCGAGTCCAGCAGCAGCAGCGCCTTCGACGGTGCGAACACCGATGGTGGGCAAATCTATGCGGCGCTCCTGAATGGGTTTGGGCCGCTTCACTAGGACGCCGCGCCGTGCTTGTGGCGTGCCGCGGATGGTTGTCGGCAACTCGGCAGCACGGCGGAGCATAGCATCTGTGCCCTCCTGGGCTTCGACCGCGAGGACGAGGCCGTCACACACGATCACACCCTGACCGATGTCGAACGCGCCGCTGGCCGCTGCAACTTTCGCAGCTTTTGCGATGTCCCTTTTGTGCCGCTCGTTCGGAGCCACCGCACCCCACGCGCCAGCTGTCGCGAGCAAATCCCTCATTACTTGATCTGCGCCGACCACGCGGAAGCCCGCCTTCTCGTGTTCGTTGAGCAGCGCACGCAACAGCGCATCGTCGCCCTCCGGCATGGCCGCCAAGATCGTCGGCAACATTGCGAGCGCAACGTCATCAAGTTGCAGAGTCGTCAAATCGGGGCGCTGCACTTGGCCGAGAAGCACCACCGCGTCGCAGCCGGCCTCCCGCATTGCGTCCATGCGCGCACCAATCTGTCCGAGGCCATGCGTAGCGCCGGGATGAGCATCCAGCGCCACGTCAGAATTCGGCGAAATGCGTGCGATGAAATATGGGCGCTGCGTCGCGGCCAAATGTTCTGCGAGTACAACGGGGAGTTCACCGCCGCCGGCGATTACGCCAAGCTTGCGCCAGCCGCTCACCATCAGTCTCGCGGCATGCAAAGCGGGCGCGCGGCGTCGGCTCTGATGAACGCGACGATCTCCATCACCTGCGGGTTGCTAGCGTAAGCTTCGATGCAATCGTCGATCCGCTCTTGGAATGTGCCCTCCTCCGCAAACAGGAGACGATAGGCGGCGCGAAGATCGTGGATCTGTTCGCGCGTGAAGCCACGACGTTTCAGGCCAACAACATTGAGTCCGCCGAGGTGGGCGTGATTGCCGATGGCGGAACCGAACGGGATGAGGTCAGTCGTCATTAGGGCCGAAGCGCCCACAAACGAGAAGCGGCCGACGCGTCCGTGCTGATGGACGCCGCTCAGGCCGCCGAGGAAGGCATAATCACCAACCTGGACGTGGCCACCAATCGTGGCCGTCTGCGCCATGATGACGTTGTTGGCGACGTCGCAATCGTGCGCGACGTGACAATTGCCCATGATCAGGCAGTCATTGCCAACCGTGGTGACACCGCGCCCGCGCACCGTGCCGCGATGGATCGTGGCGTGTTCGCGTATGACGTTGTTGTCGCCGATAAGCAGCTTAGTCGGCTCGCCCTTGTAGGAGAGATCCTGCGGCGCGCCGCCAAGTCCGACAAACGGGAAGACGGTGTTGTTGTTGCCGAGTTCAGTATGGCTCTCAATGAAAACGTGGGCGATGAGCTTGGTGCCATCGCCGAGTTTCACATTCGGACCAATCACGCAGCCCGGACCAATTTCGACATCGGCGCCGAGTTCGATGCTGTCATCAACGACCGCGGTTTTATGAACTTTAGCGCTCATAGCGAATCCTGCGGGCGATCAGCCTTCATGGCGGCGAACTCGCAAGCTGTCGCAAGTTCGCCTCGGACTTCGACCCGGCCTCTGAACTTAAAGATGTTGCGGCGCTGAAAGAGCACCTCCACGAACATCTCCATCGTGTCGCCTGGCATGACGGGCTTTTTAAAGCGCGCGTTTTCGACCGACATAAACAGGATCAAGTGTTTGGTGATGTCGGCCTCGAGAGTCTTCGACATCAGCACGGCGCCGGTTTGCGCTAGCGCTTCGATTTGGAGGACGCCCGGCATAACCGGCGCTCCAGGAAAGTGACCGGGGAAAAACGGCTCATTGATCGTGACGTTCTTGATGCCCCGGATCGACTTGTTCGGGACGTAATCGGTCGCGCGATCAATCAGGAGGAGCGGATAGCGATGTGGAAGCCGGCGCAAAATCTCGCCGATCTCGATCACGTCATCCGTGGTCTTCTGCTGCTCAGTCAGATCATTTGCCTTCATCGCGCGCCCCTGCGGCCCTGCGGCTCAGCCATGCCGCTTCACGAAGCCACTTACGTAACGGTTTAGCTGGGTAGCCGCCCCAAATCTCGCCTGGCGGCACGTCTTGGAATACGGCGGCGGCGCCTGCAATGGTAGCGCCCGCACCGATGTTGCGGTGATCCGCCACGCCGACGCGACCGCCGAGCGTGACGCCGTCGCCAATTTTGGTGGATCCAGAGATCCCGGCGAAACCAGCGATCAGGGCGCCACGCCCGATGATGACGTTATGGGCGATGTGGCAGAGATTATCGATCTTGGTGCCCTCACCGATTACAGTGTCGTCGAAGACGCCGCGATCGATGCATGTATTGGCGCCGACCGTGACGCCATCCTGGATCACGACGCGTCCGAGATGCGCGACGTCCACGGTGCCGGAGGCGTCGCCTGCCACACCGAAGCCCTGCTCGCCGATGACGGCGCCGGCTAGGATGTTCACATCGTCGCCGATGAGTGCGAACGAGATCGCGACACGCGCGCCGACCTTGCTGCCGCGGCCGATCGTGACGCCAGGGCCGATGACTGTGTTCGGTCCGATTTCCGTGCCAGCGCCGATTTCTGCATTGGCGCCGATGACAACGCCCGCGCCGAGCCGGACACCGTCTTCCAGCCTGGCGCTAGGATCGACCGCTACCTTCGAGGTGAACGAGCGCGGTCGTATTATAAATGGCACCGCGCGGGCAAAGAAAGTCCGCGGACGATCAGTGAGGATGAGAGCAGCGGCCTTTGGTGCGAGATGCGCCAACGCCGACGGAATTACGCAGGCCCCAGGCGCCGTTTCCAGCACAGCGCCCTTCTTGCCTTCATAGTAGCAAATGTCGCCAGGACCGGCTCTGTCGGCTGGCGCTGCGCCGGTAATCTCGCGTTCGGCGTCGCCGCCAATATCGCTAGAAGGCGCAAGCGCCCGGACCGTTACCGGTCCGAGCGCCTCGTAAAAGCGGGGATCGATCATACGCCGACTATTTGGCGCAGCCGAAGCCCGATGTCACTGTCCCGCAGGCCTATTGCGCCGGCGCAGCAGGCTGTTGACCTTGGCATTCGCTTGCCGCATGGCGGGCAACGTTGGCAACACGGGTATTTTGGTTCTGATCGAGCTGCTGGATCACCGTCGTGGTGATGTCAAAGGCCGGGTCAGATTGGGTTACGTTGCTGGCGTCGATGACAATGCCAGCGCCACGCGATTGCATGACTGACTGAACAATCGGACCTACCTGGCGATCAAAGTCACGCAGCGAGATCAGCGACGAGCACTCCATGTCGCCGCGCAAGGCCCCGGCGCGGGCCTCGAACGCCTGCAATCGCTGGGCGAATTGCTGGAATTGCGGGCCGTAGGTCGTGCTGTTGCGGATTTGCTCTGGTGACATTGTGCGCGTCGCCGTCTGCAGGCGCGTGCGCTCCTGCTCGAGCGATTGCTGTTCCGGTTGCAGTGTTTGCGCTTCGGTCGAAAATTGCTGGCGGAGCGCCGCAATTTTCGCCTGCAGATCGCGGCCGAGCACGGATTCAGCGGCCACACGTTGATAATTGATCACTAGGGCCGTGGTCGATTGACCACCGCCACGATTGCGCTGCGCCAGAGCATCAGACGACACAGCTAGTGCGGCCACCGCGAAAGCGGCCGCAGACAACAAACTCACCACACGCATATTGCGCTTCTCCTCAGAAACTCGTCCGGGTTGAGAACCGGAACTGTTCGCGTCGATCATAATCTTCGTACTGGAGCGGTTGCGCGAAATCGAATTGCACCGGTCCAAACGGTGAGTCCCAAAAGATCGAGACCCCTGCCGCCACTCTTAAGCTGGCGGAATCGTCAACAATGAGGCGGTTCGCGCCAGCGAGGTCGACAGTCTGCCGGTTGGCAGAGTCGAGATAGCCGAGCGTGCCAAAATCCACGAACAACGCACTACCAAGCGAGAAGCTCTCCGGCAGAGGCAGCGGAACATCGAGCTGCAGCGTACCGATTGCGTAGGCGTTGCCGCCAACTGCGTCACCGCGCTGAATGATTTCGCCCGTCACGTCATCAACAAGCAGTTGCCGCGGACCAATACCGGCGACGTCAAAGCCCCGGAAGGACGAGCCACCCTTGAAGAAGCGGTCGTTGATCCGGACCGCATCGCCATTCCAACCTGAAATGACGCCTGCACCGCCGCGGAAAAGGGCGCGGAAGCCGAATGGCAGGCCGTAATAGATGCCGCCTTCAATTTCGGTTCGGATGTAGTTCACCTCACCGCCGAGACCGGCGACGTCCTGGCTGAAATCCAGATTGAACCCGCGCGTCGCGTTAACCGACGAATTGCGGCGATCCCAATTGACCTGGAAGCCGATGACCGAAGTGAGGAAGGTCCCCTCCTGATCGCACAGCAGAGGCCGGCTAACGTTGACCGGATCGCACTGGTTGACCTCGGGCGTCAGGACATTTGAGTCGTGGTCGATATAGGCGTCCGCAATTTCGGTGTCGTCTTGGATGAGAGAATACGTGAGACCAAGGTTCGTCCGCTCACCAATCCGGAAGCCGGTCCGCAATCCAATACCAGTCGATTGATTCTCGAACGACGATTGATCAAGGAAGTCGGTGCGGAGCGAGTAGATATCGAAACCTGCCGCAATCTCACGACCCATGAATCGCGGCTCTGTAAATCGCAGGTCGAGTTGTTGGCGCTGTGAGCTCGAAGAAGCGCGCAGACGCAAGAACTGCCCACGACCGCGAAGGTTGCGCTCTGTCACCGATACATCAAACAAGAAGCTTTCAGTCGACGAATAGCCAGCCGCGAACGCGAACTCGCCCGTCGATTGTTCTTCCACCGTAACTGTAACCACCGAACGGTCTGGCTGCGAGCCGTCTGCATCTTCGACTTTGACGTCGGTGAAGAAGCCGAGGGAGCGAATTTGGCTCTGCGAGCGATCCAGCAAAACCCGGTTGAAGGCGTCGCCTTCACTGACACGCATTTCGCGGCGGATGACGCGATCAACTGTCCGGGTGTTGCCAACAATATCGATGCGCTCGATGAACGTCCGCGGGCCCTCATCAACTTCGAACGTGATGTTGACCTTTTGCGTCTCGCGATCGCGCTCGACCACCGGAGTAATCTGGACGTTCGCATACCCGACGGTGCCCGCGACGTAAGTCATCGCGTCGATGGCGTCTTCGATTTGATCGCCTCGGAACACGGTGCCCGGACGGATCGGATTCACGGCCCGCAACAACGGTTCGGGAAGGCGATTTAGCTCTGTCTGGATGGTGATCTCGCCAAATTCGTACTGAACGCCTTCTTCGAGGGCGAACGTAATGAAGAAGTCGCGCTGATCAGCCGTCAGTTCAGCAACGGCGGAAACCACGCGGAAGTCGGCGTAGCCGCGGTTGTTGTAAAACTGACGAAGCTGTTCGCGATCGTACTCAAGGCGATCCGGATCGTAGTTATCGTTGCTGGAGAAGAAGTTCAGCCACGTCGACTCGGTCGTGACGATTGCATCGCGCAAGCGGCGATCGGAGAACTCTTCATTGCCAATGAAGTTGATGTCACGGACGCCCGTAACTGGGCCCTCATCAACTTCAAAAATGAGATCGACGCGGTTTTGGTCAAGCTCGCGCACTTGCGGCGTGACCTGCGCGGCGAAGCGACCATTGCGGCGATAAACATCGAGAATGCGTTGTACGTCGGCCTGAGCGCGCGCTGGCGTGAAGACGGAACGCGGACGCGCTTGCACCTCACCTTCGAGGTCTTCCTCGTCGAGCGTGCGCATGCCTTCGAAAACGACGCGGTTGATGATCGGATTTTCGCTGACCACAACGACCAGATCGCTGCCGCGCTGTTCGATCTGCACGTCGGAGAAGAGACCCGTCGCAAAGAGCGTCTTGATCGACATGTCGATCCGCTCAGGGTCAAAGGTGTCGCCCGGACTCACCTGCAAATAGGAGGAGATGGTCGCCGGCTCGATACGCTGGTTGCCTTCAACCACTATCCGGCGAATGGCGACGCCAGACGCCTGCGCCTGTGGAGGCGTTGCGGTCTGGTTCTGTTGTGCATAGGCGTCCGTGCTGGCCGCCAATAACGCGCCTGCCCCCGCGCCAACGGTGGCGACGCAACCAAGTGCGCCGAGCGCTACATCCCGCAGTACCCGCTTCATCAAGCCCTCGACGCTCCGACGCTCCCCAGCGCCTTGGTTTTAGAACCCTATCCCGTCACGAAAGACAAGGACGAGGCGCTGTTACTGCGCTCCCGGAAAGAGCCTCGTAATGTCATTCCAGGTTGCGAATAAGAATAAACTCGCCATCACGGCGAATCCCGCCCGATAGGCCCACTCTTGGGCGGATGGTGGCAATGGCTTGCCCCCGCGCGCGCCCTCGATTGCATAGAACAGCAAATGGCCGCCATCCAGAATCGGAATCGGCAGCAGGTTTACGATGCCAACAGCTACCGACAGCACTGCGGCCAAATTGAGTAGCGAGAGCGCCAGCATGAATAGGCGATCAGTCCAGCTCGTGTCGGCGCCTCCGCCGTTGAGAGCCGAACTCGCGACCTGCCCTGACACATTGATAATGCCCAACGGGCCAGCAATCTGATTGCCGGACTCGCGTCCAGTAAACACGCCCCCGATGTAGGAGCCCGTCTGCGCGATAATTTGCCAAGTGTTCGTCGCGCCTACCCCAATCGCGGCGAATGGATTGATCGGTTCGCGATTGGCCGGCGAAGAATCGTGACTCACGCCGATTGAGCCGAGTTGCGGATTGTCCTCCCGTGCACGCGGCGTGAGTTGCAGCGACATCTCCTGCTGATCACGCTGCACGATGATGCTGAGCGTGCGGTTCGGCGAGACGGTGACGACCTGCTGGACATCTTGGAACGTGTCGATCGGTGCGCCGTCGATCGATCGGATCACATCGCCGGCTTGCAAGCCGGCAGCAGCAGCCGGCGAATTCGGCTCAACGCCATTGATACTTGCAACATCACGCCCAAGCACAAACGCGAGCGTCGCGAATGCAAGAATTGAAAAAATGAAATTTGTGATTGGTCCTGCGGCAACGACCATCGACCGCGTCGTCAGAGACTGTGCGTGAAAGAGACCCTTGGCGCGCGCCTCAGCAAGCGCTGCTGGATCGTCAATCTTCTCGCGCGGCGCTGTCGACATCACGTCGGCGTCATCGGCAAATTTTACGTAGCCGCCGAGCGGAAGCGCGCCGATTTTCCACTGGACGCCCTGCTTGTCGCGCCAACCGAGCAGCGTTTTGCCAAAGCCTATGGAGAACGTATCGATGGCGACGCCTCGCCAACGCGCAACTTGGAAATGGCCGAACTCGTGCACGAACACCACGACGCTGAGCACGAGCACGAACGAGCCCGCGTAGATCAGGATGTTCTGCAGCACGTCCATTCGGCCCGCTTCCTTCCGCCGGCAATTTTGTGAGGCGCCGTCAGCCTTTAGGCTGCCGCCGTGTTTCCCGCAATAAGACGCGCCGCGCGACGCGCAGCTTGATCCACCGCCCTCACCTCATCGAAGGATGAAGGCATTTTTGCGAGAAGCCCAGCCTCGGCCCCTTCCAAGTGTGAGAGAGCTTGTTCAACCGTGTTGGAAATGTCGAGGAAGCGAATGCGGCCATCCAGAAACGCTTCAACAGCGATTTCATTGGCCGCTGAAAGCGCAGTCGTTGCGGCAGCACCACGATCAAGGCAGGCGCGCGCGAGGCTAAGCGCCGGAAAACGAACGGGATCAGGCGCCTCAAAGGTCAGTTGCGCCAGTTTAGCGAGATCCAGGCGCGCAGTGGATACCGGTGCACGGTCCGGCCAAGTCAGCGCATATGCGATTGGGATACGCATATCGGGAGTGCCGAGCTGGGCCAGCACCGAGCCATCAACATAGTGGACCAAGCTGTGGATCGTGCTCTGAGGGTGCACGATGATATCGATCAATTTTGATGGAAAACCAAAGAGATAAGATGCCTCTATAAGCTCAAGGCCCTTGTTCATCAGGGTGGCGCTATCGACGGATATCTTCCGCCCCATGTTCCACATCGGGTGAGCACAAGCCTGGGCCGGCGTCGCGCCAGCCATCTGCTCTCGGGTCCAGGTGCGGAACGGGCCGCCCGAGGCGGTTAGGGTGAGGCGCTCAACCCGATCAGGGTGGGTGAGCACTTGAAAAATGGCGTTGTGTTCTGAATCGACGGGCAAAAGCGTGGCGCCGTGAACCTTAGCTGCCTCGATGAAGAGCGGTCCAGCGCAGACAAGGCATTCCTTGTTCGCCAGTGCAACATGAGCGCCGCGTCGCACCGCTTCCATGGTTGGAGCGAGACCAGCCGCCCCGACAATCGCCGACATCACCCATTCGGCTGGGCGCGCCCCAGCCTCCTCAAGCGCTGTGGGTCCCGCTCCGACTTCGACGCCGAGCCCTGCCAATGCCACTCGTGTCTCGGCAAGGAGTGCTGGGTTGGCGACAGCCGCAAACTTCGGCTTGAGACGCCGGCAGGCATCGACCAGCACGTCGATCCGGTTGGCGGCCGTGACGGCTTCAACCTGAATGTCGCGCCCCTGGCCGCGCAATTCCTCGATGACTTGAATCGTAGACTGACCGACGGAGCCGGTGACACCGAGAATGGAGACGGTCCGCGTCACAGGCCGCGCCCAAATAAAAGAGCTGTCGCGCCAGGGCCAAACGCGAGCGCCGCTCCGACAAGCAGCGTGGCGGCCATCAAACTATCGATGCGATCAAGCACACCGCCATGACCAGGGATGAGACGGCTCGCGTCTTTCACACCGAAGCGGCGTTTGAGGAAGGATTCGAACAAATCACCCATCAAGCCACTGAATGCCACGAGCGCACCGATCAGCAACCATGGCACGTACAGCTTCGGATTGGCTTGAAACAGAACGCCGCATCCAAGGCCTCCGCCAGCGCCCGCCAGTGTGCCCGCGATAATTCCCGACCAAGTTTTGTTCGGCGAAAGCCCGCGCGCGATCTTGGGGCCACCAATGATCTTGCCGCCGAAATACGCAAAAATGTCAGCGGCCCAGATGATCGCAAAAAGCGCGAGGATCGTCTCAAGGCCTTCTGGCGCTCGATCGCGGAGCCAAACGAAGAGCGCGCAAGGGAGGCCGATATATATTCCGCCGCCTGCAGTTTCGATGAAGCCCACAAGCGTTCGGCGGCGAGTTGCTGACGCAAGCGTGCAGGCCAGCAGCCAGAAGAATCCGAATGTCAGATACTGCCAACTGGAAAACATCACCGCGCCGAGCGAACCGGCCAGAGAGAACATAAAAGCCGGCATGAACGCATCGGGCTCGCTCATGCGCGCCCATTCGTAGCTCATCGCCACCACCGCGGCGCCGCACGCGGCGGCAAGCCAGGGACCGCCCGCGAATGCGGCAGCCACGCCGAGCGAGGCGAGCACAAGGCCGGACACAATGCGTGCACGAAGATCTGACCAGTCGCCGCGCGCGGGCGCTGATTGGACGGCGTCAGGCGGAGTCAGGCGCCGACCCTCCGTAACGGCGATCACGGCCGCGGTAGATATCGATCGCTTGAGTGAGCGCGTCTTTGCCGAAATCGGGCCAGAGCACGTCGAGAAAAACCAACTCGGCGTAGGCAGACTGCCAGAGCATGAAGTTGGAAAGCCGGAACTCGCCCGAGGTGCGGATCAATAGATCTGCGTCGGGCAGATCTTCCGTGTCGAGATAGGAGCCGAAAATTTTGGCGTCGATGTCGATAGACTTCAACTTCCCGGTGGAAACGTCGTCTGCCACACGACGGGCGGCGCGCACGATTTCATCCTGGCCGCCATAGTTGAACGCGATCGTGAGATTGAGTTTTGAGTTGTGGCGCGTGCGGGCCTCGGCATTTTCAATGATGCCCGAGATATCACGCTGCAAACCTTCGCGACCGCCGATCACCCTAACGCGCACGCCTTCGCGTGTGAGTTTATCGAGGTCGCGCGCAACGTAGAGGCGGAGAAGATCGAAGAGTGCGTTCACCTCCTCAGCGGGGCGGCGCCAATTCTCCGTCGAAAATCCAAAAACCGTTAAGTACTCGACACCGAGATCGCCTGCCGCCTCAACGGTGCGACGGAGCGCTTCCACGCCCTCAGCATGCCCGAATGTGCGCGGCCGGTTGCGCTGGCGCGCCCAGCGTCCGTTCCCGTCCATGATGATGGCGACATGGCGCGGCGTGGTCGCTTGTGCGGAAGACGGAGCGGACTGCGCCATTGCGTTGCTGCAGGTCTAAACCTGCATGATCTCTTGTTCTTTGCTGTGAAAGGTATCGTCGATCCGCTTGATGTGATCGTCTGTCGCCTTTTGCACTTCAGTGCCGTGACGTTTGTGCTCGTCCTCGCTGATGCCGTGCTCTTTCTCGAGCTTCTTTAGGTGCTCCATCGCGTCGCGGCGAATGTTGCGGACGGCAATGCGCTGTTGCTCGGCGTATTTGCTTGCGACTTTTGCAAGCTCCTGGCGACGTTCGCCGGTGAGCGGCGGGATCGGGATGCGCAAAGTTTGGCCGTCCATGATCGGGTTGAGACCAAGATTGGACGAGCGGATCGCCTTATCGACGGCAGCGACAACAGATTTGTCCCACACGTTGACCGTGATCATGCGCGGCTCGGGCACACTCACACTCGCAACTGACGTAAGCGGCGAAACTGCTCCGTAGGCGTCCACGGTGATCGGATCGAGCAGTGAGGGCGAGGCGCGGCCGGTGCGCAGGCCTGAGAACTCGTGCTGAAGCGCCGTGATCGCGCCATCCATGCGCTTCTTGTAATCGTCCAGTTTGAAAGGCGGCGAAGCTGCCATGACGTATCGTCCCTAGTCTGTGATTGTGGTGCAGATGCCGCGGCCAGCGAGCACGTCCGCGAGGCCGCCGCGATTTCCAATTGAGAATACGACGATCGGAATGCCGTTATCGCGCATCAAACTGATCGCAGATGCGTCCATGACCTTAAGATCGCGTGCTAGCACTTCGTGGTAGGAGAGCTTGTCGTAGCGCGTGGCGGCCGGGTCCTTCTTCGGATCGGCCGTGTAAACACCATCAACCTGCGTGCCTTTGAGCAACGCATCGCAGCCCATCTCAGCGGCGCGAAGCGCAGCGCCGGTGTCGGTCGTGAAGAACGGATTTCCGGTGCCGGCGGCGAACACAACGATGCGGCCCTTCTCCATGTGTCGCATTGCGCGGCGCCTGATATAGGGCTCGCAAACAGTGACCATCGGAATCGCCGAGAGCACGCGCGCTTGGCCACCGAGCCCTTCGATCGCGTTCTGCATTGCGAGCGCGTTCATCACCGTCGCGAGCATGCCCATATAGTCGGCGCTGGCGCGCTCCATCCCCTTTGCGGCGCCTTGAACACCGCGGAAAATGTTGCCGCCGCCGATGACGAGACTGATCTCGGCGCCCGACGCGGATGCGTCGAGAACCTCCTGAGCGATCCGCTCACAGACGGCGGTGTCGATGCCGTATTGGCCATCGCCCATCAGCGCCTCACCGGAAATCTTCAGGAGGACGCGCTTGTAGCGCAGCCCGTTCGGGCTGGGTCGGGTTTCGGCGAGGCTCATGAGGCAGAATCTATAGACTACAGGGGACCAAAGAGTCAGCCCGCTCTTCCAGGGAACTGCCCATAAAAACAAAAGGCGCGAACCTCGCGGTCCGCGCCCTCCACTCTCACCCTTGGGCGAATTAGCTCTTGCCGGTCAATGCCGCCACTTCGGCAGCGAAATCATCGGTGCGCTTCTCAACGCCCTCGCCCACACCAAAGCGGACGAAGCCTTTGATACTGATCGGCGCGCCAACTTCCTTCTCGGCGTCCTTCACGGCAGCTTCGATGGTCTGATCCGGGTTCATGATGAAGGTTTGCTTCACCAGCACAGATTCTTCGAAGAACTTGCGCAGACGGCCCTCGAGCATCTTATCCAGCACTTGTTGGGGCTTGCCCGTGGCCTTGGGATCTTCCTTGATCTGATCGAGCAGGACGGCCTTCTCACGCTCAACGCGATCTGAAGGAATGTCTGCCTCATTCAGCGCAAGCGGGCTTGTCGATGCAATGTGCATCGCGACCTTCTTGCCGAAGGCCTCGAGCTTCGCCTTGTCGCCGCTGGACTCCAACGCGACCAGAACCGCGATACGGCCGAGATTGTCGGCGCCGTCAACTTTGGCGTGGACGTAGGATGCGACAACGCCGCTATCCACGCCGATCGTCGCCGAACGGCGCAATGTGATGTTCTCGCCAATCGTCGCAATCAAGTTGGTCACCGAGTCCGAGACCTTCGCGCCACCGTGCGATGCATTGAGTAACGCATCGTGATCGCCGGCCTTGAGAGCCAACGCCGCGAATTCACGGGCAGCCTTCTGGAAGTCGCCGTTGCGCGCGACGAAGTCGGTCTCAGAATTGAGTTCGATGACCGCGGCTTTGTTGCCGTCGGTCGCGGTCGCGACGATGCCTTCCGCTGCTGCGCGGTCAGCCTTCTTAGCGGCCTTCGAGAGGCCTTTGGCGCGCAGCCAGTCGACGGCAGCTTCGAGGTCGCCGTTGGTTTCACCCAGCGCCTTTTTGCAATCCATCATGCCAACGCCAGTCTTTTCGCGCAGGTCCTTGACCAGCGCAGCGGTGATTTCCGCCATGTCCTACTCCTGAGACTTCTCGTCTGTTATTTAGTAATTCGCGCCCGTAGGCCCATCGAGCGGGCTTTCGACCGGGCCTGCTGGCGGACGTTCACGCACCACGGCTTCAACCGGCGGACGCTCCGAAGCGCCAATGTCCTTGCCGCCGCGGACTTGGCCTTCGGTCAGGCCATCGAGAACGGCATCAGCGATGAGATCGCAATACAGTTGAATCGCACGCGCAGCGTCATCGTTGCCTGGAATCGGATACGTGACCGCATCCGGATCGCAATTCGAATCGACGATCGCCACAACCGGGATGCCGAGCTTCTTGGCTTCCAGAATCGCAATAGCTTCCTTGTTCGTGTCGATCACGAACATCAGATCCGGAACGCCGCCCATCGAGGCGATGCCGCCGAGCGAACGGTCAAGCTTGTCGCGCTCGCGCTGGAGATTCAACACTTCGCGCTTGGTAAGGCCGACGCCGCCGCCCGCGATGATCGTTTCCGTCTCGCGCAGACGCGCGATCGACTTTGACACCGTTTGCCAGTTGGTCAGCGTGCCGCCGAGCCACCGCTGGTTGATGTAGTACTGCGCCGAGCGTTGCGCGGCGGCTTTGATGTGATCAGCAGCTTGACGCTTGGTGCCGACGAAAAGCACGCGGCCGCCTTTGGCTGCGACTTCGCGGACCTTCAGCAGCGCTTGGTGCAGCAACGGCACCGTCTGCGACAGATCGAGAATGTGGATGTTGGACTTTTCGCCGAAGATGTAGCGATCCATTTTCGGGTTCCAGCGGTGGGTCTGGTGACCGAAATGCGCGCCAGCTTCCAAGAGCTGACGCATAGAAAATTCAGGCAGCGCCATGTGTCGTTCCTTTTCCGGTTTGCCGCCGCGGAAGAGACCTAGGATTTTCGTCCTAGGACCGGATGGAGGAACGGCCGCTTTCAGACCGCTCCGCCGCTCCCGCGTGCGAAGTGAGGCGCGGATATAGAGGCCATCCCCCGCGTTATCAAGCCTAGCACGGAGGCGATGACGGCATCCGTCTCCCACCCCTGGAATTTAAGTAAGGCTCTGCTTCGTTCCGGCCTGCACGCCAGGAGAACTTCTCGACTACGACCGCAACCCAGCCGACCTGCTGGGCGGCCGGAAAGAAGACGCAGACTAGCGTCGGCGATTGCGTGGATTGTAGCGATCGCGGAGCTGCGTTTGCCGAGAGGTGAGCGACTGCTCGACGCCTTCGATGAACACAGCCGTTGGCGCCGAGGTTACTTCCAGCGGGTCGCCATCCCAAATCACCACGTCCGCGATGTAATTGCGTTCGAGACGGCCAAGATTGGCTGCGCCGAATATCTCCGCCGGACCGCGGCTCACGGCGGCGAAGGCGACATCCCAAGGCAGACCGTTGGCGACAGCGTTGCCGGCAAGCTGAAGAACGAGTCGCGCCTGGTGCGCGTCGACTGTGCCCGGCGCCGGCGCGATCGCGATGCGAACCCCCGCCGTGTTTAGGAGAGCCGCATTGTCCAACCGAGCCGACAGACGCTCAAAACGATCCGGCAGGTTCGCAAGCGGATCAACTATAACCGGGATGCTCGCGCGCGCGAGTTCGTCAGCAACTTGCCAAGCTTCAGCACCGCCGTGAATGACGAAGCGCAGGCTTGGGTTCGCGCGCTGGAAGCGGATCAGGCGGCGGATGTCAGCGGCGCTTTCGAGATGAACCAGAAAGAACCCTTGTCCACGCGCGAATGGTTGCAATGCCGCTGCGTCGATTTCGTTCAGGACTGCCCCACCTTGTCCGCTGCGGTAGCGATTTGGGTATTCGCGCGCGTCGCGAAGCGCGGCTTCAAATGTTGGCCACAAAGCTGCGCGTGATCCGCCCGTCCGGCCCGCACCAGCCTCGCCAAGTTCGACAACCATGAACGCGCGCTCGCGAAAGACGCTATCGGCAGCGCCGCTCATGGAGACGAGCGCACCACGGCCGTCAAAGATGCTTCCACTTGACGTGGGTGCAATTGCAGCCCGCGTCACACCCTCAATGCGGGTCACCGGAATGGCCGTCACGTTCGGGTTAAAGGCATTGCCGGCGTCGGCGGCTGCTGAAATGAGACTGCCTTCAATATTGGCATCATTCGGCGCGCCGGAGCCTGAAATCTCGCTCAGGCCGACCTCGCTCATGGCTGCGAATGCGCCTGGCGTCACGAAGCGCCCTTCGGCTTCAACCACGCGCGCGCCGCGCGGCGTTGCGATATTAGCGCCGACGGCGCTAATGCGGCCGTCCACAATCAGGACATCACCATTTTCGATGATGCCGCCCGTGCCGTTGGTGACGACACGGCCGTTATTGATGAGGACCGTCTCGGCAGCGGCGGGCGTTGCGAGGGCCGCGACGAGAAGCAAAGCAGCTAGCGTTCTCATTGGGCGCTCCGCGTGTAGGTCTGGCCGAGTTCAAAATCTGAGGGCGGATCACCGTCAGCGCCTCGCTCGTAAATCAACGCGCCGTCAATAAAGACGCGTTCGGCCACCGCATAGCTAGAAAGCGGATCAGCCGACCAGATCACCACATCAGCACGGCGTCCATTCTCAAGCGTCCCAGTTTCATCCCCAATGTGCAGCGCGCGAGCGGGATTGCGCGACAGCCAAGTCCACGCTTCAGCGCGGCTGATCTCGAGTCCAGCGCGCCGGCCATCAGACATGGCTTTGGCCGCTTCTTGGTTGAGCCGCTGAATGCCGACTTCGCTGTCGGAGTGAACGATGGCGCAGCCTTCGTTTGCGTCCACAAAAGCGATGTTCTCGCGGATGCCGTCATAGGCCTCCAGCTTGAAACCCCACCAATCGGCCCACATCGCGGCACAAATGCCTTCGTCCCGCAGGAGGTCGGCGATCTTGTAGGCCTCAACGGCATGGTGAAACGCAGCAATCTCGAAATCGAACTCATGCGCGATTTGGATAGCGTTCGCCATCTCGTCTGCACGGTAGCAATGCCATTGCAGAATAATTTCGCCGTTCAGCACCCCTGCGAGCGTTTCCATTTCGAGGTCACGATCAGGCGCTTCGCCATTGCCTTCCTCGGCATTGCGGACGTTGCGAGCGTACCGCGCAGCGTCAGCGAAGGCTTGGCGATAGCCGGCGACATTGCCCATGCCGGTTGCTGGTGACGAATTGCGTGTGCCGTACACACGCGCCGGATTTTCACCGCACGCCATCTTCAGGCTCTGGGGCGCGTCCGGGAATTTCATCTCTTGCACAGTGGTGGCGCCAAGCACGGGACGAAGCGTCACACCGCGGCCACCGAAAAGATTGCCCGAGCCAGGAAGGACGTGCAGCGTCGTGATGCCGCCGGCGACAGCGCGCAGAAATCCTGGATCTTGCGGCCAAACCGAATGTTCCGCCCACACCTCGGCGGTGTTGGGCTGAGTTAGCTCGTTGCCATCTGAGGTCGCGCTAATCGAGGGCGAGGGATAGACGCCGAGATGCGAGTGCGCGTCGATAATGCCAGGGGTCACGAAACGCCCGGTGGCGTCGATGACTGTCGCTCCTTCCGCGCTAAGGTTCTGACCTACCGCTGCGATCAGCCCATCGCGCATAAGCACGTCCGCATTCGAGAGCTCTGCGCCGTTACCGTCAAACACCGTAGCGTTGCGGATCAAAGTGGGCGTTGATGGCCGAGGCGCATACGTCGAAGCGAACGGCGCCGGGCCCTCGGTTTCCTCGGTGTCCGCACCTGTCGTCGCACAAGCCGCTAGGCTCAGCATCGCAACAAGCACAATGGCGGGACGCAAATTCAGACGCATAGGTCCTCCCCTCTGGAGCGAGCGGCATCTGAAAGGCTTTGAGCCGCGTGGACAAGGCCTTGCGCGCGTTTCGGGAGAATTCTTCGACGAGGCGCAACTGGCGCCTCAGATCACGCGTTCCACGCCGCGCGCGGCTTTCAAGGCTGAACGCGCTGCGGGGCTGGCCGAGGCCAAGCGCCCGGTGCTGAGTTCAATCTCGCGGCCGTCGTTCAGACGAAGGACCAAGTGCAGCGGACGCGCTTCGCCGGCCTGCGCCTTTGGCAACGCCGCTAGAGTTTGCAGGAGAAGGTCGAGCGGCGCGCCTTCCTTTAGGACGATGCGCAGATCCTCACCGATACGCGCCTCTGCGGCTTCCACCGGTTCGAATGAATCTGCCGCGAGCTTCATATCACCATCGCGCCAGCGCACGCGGCCGCGGAACCCGAACGCCTTGCCGACCTCCATGACGTCACGCGCGGCCTGTACGTTCTCCGGCATGATCATGCCTTCAAAGTCACCGGTCGGATCGCTCATAGACACGAACGCCAACGTGCCGCCGGACATCGCGGGACGATACTGAATGCGGCGGACGACGCCCGCCATCATGTACGCGCGCGGCTCCGTTTCGCCTTCCTCAAGAATGTCAGCATAGCTGGAATAGCGATCGCCAGCGTCAATGAAGAAATCGGACAATGGATGCCCTGAAAGATAAAAGCCGACACTTTCGCGCTCGGCGTCGAGGCGATCCTGCGCGGACCACGCTGGCGCCTTCGGAAACGCGGGACGCGCGCTCGGCTCTTCTGAACCAAAGAGGCTCGCCTGCGAACTCGCGCGTTCCTCGGCAACGCGCTGGGCGTAGGCCGCTATGATCTCGCACGCGGCTAGTGCGCGGGCGCGATCGGGCTCCATGCGGTCAAATGCCCCTGACTTGGCCAAGTTTTCGAGTTGACGACGATTGATGGTTTTTGCGTCGATGCGCTCAGCAAAATCATAAAGCGCCTTGAACGCGCCGCTCCTTTTGCGCTCGGCGACGACACTCTCCATCGCGACCAAGCCAACGTTGCGGACGGCGCCCAGCGCGTAGCGCACTGCCAAGCCGTCTTCCGTTTTCTCGACATTAAAGTCCGCCTCAGAATGATTCAGATCCGGCGGCAGCATGGTGACCTGCACGCGTTTCGCGTCCTGCACGAAACTTGCGAGCTTGTCCGAGTTCGAGAGATCGAGACTCATCGACGCCGCGATAAAATCGACTGGATAGTGCGCCTTCAAATAAGCAGTCTGGTACGCGACGACGGCGTACGCCGCGGCGTGTGACTTGTTAAATCCGTAGCCCGCGAACTCTTCGACAAGATCAAAGATGTGTGAGGCGAGGTTCTCGCTGACACCCTTATCTTTTGCGCCTTCAATGAAGCGCGACTTCTGCTTGGCCATCTCCGCCGGCTGCTTCTTACCCATCGCGCGGCGGAGCAAGTCCGCTTCACCCAGGCTGTAACCCGACAGGACCTGAGCAATCTGCATAACCTGCTCTTGGTAGACGATGACGCCGTAGGTCTCCTCCAAGATCGGCTTGAGAGTTTCGTGCAGGTAATCGGGCTGTTCGCGGCCGTGTTTCACGTTGGCGAAGCGGTCGATGTTCTTCATCGGACCCGGACGATAAAGCGAAATGAGCGCGATGACGTCTTCGAGCGTCGTCGGCTTCACCTTGCGCAGTGTGTCGCGCATACCCTGGCCTTCGAGTTGGAACACGCCGAAAGTCAGACCCGACTGCATGAGCCTATAGGTGGCCTCGTCACCATAATCGCCGGTATCGAGGTCAATTTTCTCGCCGCGCGATCGAATGAATTTCACGGCGCGATCGATGACGGTGAGCGTTTTGAGGCCGAGAAAGTCGAACTTTACCAAGCCTGCGGCTTCGACCCATTTCATATTGAATTGAGTCGCCGGCAGATGGGCGCGCGGATCACGATAGAGCGGGACAAGCTCAATCAGCGGCCGATCACCGATCACGATGCCGGCCGCGTGGGTCGAAGCGTTGCGGTATAGGCCTTCGAGCTGAAGCGCAGTGTCGACCAAGTTGCGTACTTCGGTTTCGTTGCGCTTGGCTTCCTGAAGCCTTGGTTCGATCTCCATCGCCTGCGCGAGCGTGACCGGGTTCGCTGGGTTCGCTGGCACGAGCTTGGCGAGCTTGTCGACCTGGCCGAATGGAAGCTGCATCACACGACCAACGTCGCGAAGCACGGCTCGCGCCTGCAACGTACCGAACGTGATGATGTGCGCTACGCGATCTTCGCCGTATTTGTTCTTGACGTATTCGATGACCTCGCCACGGCGTTCCTGGCAAAAGTCGATATCGAAGTCAGGCATCGAGACGCGTTCTGGATTGAGGAAGCGTTCGAACAGCAATCCCCAACGTAGCGGATCAAGGTCGGTAATCGTGAGCGCCCAGGCCACAACAGAGCCTGCACCGGAGCCACGGCCCGGCCCGACCGGAATGTCGTTCGATTTGGCCCATTTGATGAAGTCCGAGACGATCAGGAAGTAGCCGGGAAACTGCATCTGCGTAATGACGGCGAGTTCGTACGCCAGACGCTTCTCGTAATCCTCGATCGGCGCCGCGAGTTTATCGCCCAGCGCTTTCAGGCGATCCTTGAGACCGGCCTCAGCTTGCGCCTTGAGCTCAGCCGCTTCGTCGCGCCCGCGTTTCGTATCGAAGCGCGGCAGAATAGGTTTGCGCTTTTCGACTTTGTAAGCTGTGCGGCGCGCAATCTCGATCGTGCTCGCAAGCGCCTCCGGCAAATCGGAAAACAGCGCCGTCATTTCTTCAGCCGAGCGGAAATAGTGCTGGTGCGTGACACGCGGGCGATCTTCCGCACCGATATAGGACGACGCGGCAATGCAAAGGAGCGCGTCGTGTGCGCCGTGGTCTGCCTTCTTCTCAAAGCGCACGTCATTGGTAGCGACGATGGGCAGGCCGAGATCGTACGCCATTTCAACCAGCGCGCCCTCAGTCTCAACTTCGATGACTTCACTATGGCGCTGCAATTCAACATAGAGCCGGTTTGGAAACGCCACACCCAATTGCTTGAGCGTCTCGATCGCGACGTCGCCTTTCCCGTCAGCGATCAGCGGCGCGAGCGCGCCATCGCCACCGCCGGTGAGCGCGATCAACCCTTCGGAGTGTTGGAGGAGTCGCGAGAAGAGCACATGCGGATCGTCATGCGACTCCGCTTCGAGATATGCGGCGCTCGAAAGCTGCATCAAATTGGAATAGCCGGCTTCGCACTGGGCGATCAGCGCGAAAACGCCCTTCAACCCATTATCGCCACGTACATCGAGGGTAAGCCCGACGATCGGCTGGATGCCGAGCTCAGAAGCGGCTTCAGAGAATTCCAGCGCACCAAACAAGTTGTTGGCGTCGGTCATGCCGAGCGCCGGCATTTGGTGTTTGGCGGCGAGCTTTGCCAGCCCCTTAACCTGGATCGCGCTTTGAAGCAGCGAATAGGCAGAGCGCGCGCGGAGGTGAATAAACGACTGGGGCATATGATTCTCTGCCGCCAAGATAGGCGCTTTCGCGCCGCCTCCGAACCCCTGTTAGCTGCGCTGAACCAGCTTCGCGTGGTCCAAGGCCATCACCCGATCCATGTATTTCGCCAACTCAAGGTTATGCGTGGCAATGAGAGCGGCGGCGCCCTCATTGCGGACGAGGTCGGAAAGTGCGGCAAACACCACTTTGGAAGTGTCCGGATCGAGGTTTCCGGTGGGCTCATCGGCCAAGATGAGGATCGGGTTGTTGATCATCGCTCGGGCGATAGCGACGCGCTGCTGCTCGCCGCCGGAGAGTTGCGCCGGTTGGTGATAGATGCGGTCCGCAAGGCCCATGATGCCGAGCAAGCGCTCACTCTCATCCATCGCTTCCTTGCGTTTGCGTCCGGCGATCAGCGCCGGCAACGCCACGTTGTGGACCGCGTCAAACTCGGGAAGCAAATGGTGGAATTGATATACGAAGCCGATGCGGTTGCGGCGGATGCTCGTGCGCTCGCCGTCGCTCAAATCCCAACCTGATTGGCCATCGATCCATACATCACCCGACGATGGGCGCTCAAGCATGCCAGCCGCGTGAAGCAGCGATGACTTGCCAGAGCCCGAAGGACCGATAAGGCCGACGATCTCGCCGGCCGAGATGTTGAGCTGCACGCCGTCAAGCACCGTCAGCGCAGTGCTGCCGGATTGATAGACCCGGCTGACATTCTCTAACCGCAGGATCGATTGCGCAGCTTGCGAGACGTTACTCATAGCGCAGCGCCTCCACTGGATCGAACCGCGACGCCCACCACGATGTCACCAAAGTCGCGACGAACGTAATGAGGACAGTGAATACTGAAATGCCGAGCACTTCACTCCACTCGACGCGCGCAGGGAGCGTCTCGAGCGAATAGACTGTGCCCGGGAACACGTCGAAGCCAGTCGTCGCCTGAATGAAGTTCTGGATCGCCTCAATGTTTAGGCAAAAGCCAATCCCGAGCACCAAGCCCAGCGTTAGGCCAATGATTCCGAGGCTTGCACTTGCCATAAAGAACACGCGCATGATTGCGCCCTTCGTGGCGCCCATCGTGCGCAAGATCGCAATATCGCGGCTCTTGTTCTTCACGAGCATGATCAAACCGGTGACGATGTTGAGCGCCGCAATTGTCACCAGGATCATCAGGATCAGCCGCATAACGTTCCGCTCAACGACCAGCGCGTCCGAGAGGCCTTGGCTCTTAGCGCGCCAATCATAGATCGTGACGTCGGGACCCAACCTGCTTCGAAGCTCCATCATCGCAGCGACGGTTCGATCGGGATTGCGGATTCGTATTTCTAGTTCGTCTGCGCCGTCACCGCGGCTGAACAGGATACGGGCTTGCTCGATTGGCATGTAGATGAGCGCCGAGTCGAACTCGGCCATCCCGACACTGAACACACCGCCAATCAAAAACGACTTTCGCCTCGGCGTCAGTCCAAAGGGCGTAGCCGCGCCCTGAGGTGACAAAATTGAAATCGCCATATTCTCGGCTGCACCAAGAGAAGCGGCCAAGCGATCGCCGACCAAAATGCTAGGCGACTCGATCCCTTCGAAATTTTGAAAACCCCCGCCGCTACGAATACTGTTGGCGACGATCGGCAAAACCTGGAGATCTTCGCGCCTCATGCCGCGCACCACCACACCGGCGGCCAGTCCGTCCGGGGACGTCGCAAGCGCTTGAGCATTGATTGTCGCCGCCACGTGCAACACGTCCGGGGCATCACGAGCAAGCGACGCTAACCGCTCTATCTCGCTGCCGGGCAAGTTGCGCACGTCCACATAGACGTGGCCGTTCACGCCAAGGATGCGCGACAGCAGCGTCTCGCGAAAGCCGTTCATGACTGACATCGTGATGATCAGCGCCATCACGGCGAGTGTGATCGCGACCACAGAAATCACTGAGATCAGCGCAACACCTCCGTGGGCGCGCCTCGCACGGAGATAGCGACCCGCGAGCATGCGCTCGAACAAGCCGAATGGTGCGCTACGTCCGTTGCTCATCAATAGGCCCGCGCGATCAGGATTTCTTCAACGGCTGGTTGGCCCGTAAAGATGCACGAGCCAAATGACGCCGGCTGCGCCATGGGCGCATTGCGGATGGTTAGCTTCAAGGCTTTCAGACGAATCCCCACTTCTTCCAACGCAGCACCGGTCGGTCTCGACCAGTGCACGCGCGACCAGCCCTTGAACTCACCTTCTTTGTCCTCAGTTCCGTAGTACTTTTCTATGTCAGCAAAGGTCGTGAAATCGCCACGGATATTGCCGTCGAGACGCGCCTTGGCCTCCTCGAACAGCTCCTTTTGAGCCGCTTCGAGCATGCTGGCTGCTTGAGTGACGAAGGCTGCTTGCGGCAGCGTGTGTGACTTGATTTTCTCGCCTTCACGCAACGCATTGCGCTTGATGAAGGTAACCTGCCCGCCAACCGCATCGCGAGGTCCGATCTCGCAGATGAGCGGTGCGCCGCGGCGGACCCAATCCCAACGTTTATCAGCGGGCTTGGCGTCTTTGGTGTCGACATGCGCGCGCACGATCGAGCCGAACGCGCTCTTCTTGTTCAGCTCGGCCGCCAGCGCGGCGCAATACGCTTTCAGCTCCTCGTCCTCGGGCTTGCCGCGCAACATCGGTACAATGACAATTTGCCGGGGTGCGATGGCTGGCGGCGTACGGAGGCCGTCGTCGTCGCCGTGCGTCATGATCACGCCGCCGATAAGCCGCGTGGACACACCCCACGACGTCGTATGCGCGAGCGTCATCGCGCCTTCCTTGTCCTGGTAGCGGATGTTCTGCGCTTCCGCGAAGTGTGTGCCAAGATAATGCGACGTGCCGGCTTGCAGCGCTTTGCCGTCCTGCATCATCGCTTCGATCGAGTACGTGCGCTCAGCGCCAGGGAAGCGCTCGTTCTCGGGCTTCTCACCAGCCACGACGGGAAGCGCGAGGAAGTCTTCAGCAAAGCTGCGATACATTTCGAGGGCGAGCATGGTCTCGGCCATCGCGTCGGCTTCATCGACGTGTGCGGTGTGGCCTTCCTGCCAAAGGAATTCCGCTGTGCGTAAGAACATGCGCGTGCGCATTTCCCAACGCATTACGTTCGCCCACTGGTTCAGCTTCAGCGGCAGATCGCGATGCGACTTTATCCAGCGGCTGAAGGCGTCACCGATGATCGTTTCCGATGTCGGCCGAATGATGAAGGGTTCCGCCAGCTCCGCCTCAGGATCAGGCTTCAGCGTGCCGTCAATCTTCTTCAGGCGATGGTGCGTGACGACTGCCATCTCCTTGGCGAAGCCTTTGACGTGGTCGGCTTCCTTGGCAATAAAGCTCAGCGGGATCAGCAGCGGAAAATAGTAATTGTCGTGACCGCTTTCCTTGATGCGGCGGTCAAGCTCACCCTGAATGCGCTCCCATATCCCGTAGCCCCACGGCTTGATGATCATGCACCCGCGCGTTGGCGACAGCTCCGCCAAGTCCGCTTCGCGGACGACGGCCTGATACCACTCAGGAAAATCTTGGGCGCGCGTGACCTTAAGCGCATGCATCTGGGGAGGTTCCTTTCGGGCGTCTGGATAGACTGCGCCGGGGCTCCCCGCAACGCGGCCTAATGGGCCCGCATATTCCAAAGGTCGATGGATACGGCCCAGGCGATCCCGACCCAAATCACCGCTGCGATCCCGGCCGCATAGAGGGCCTTTTGCCGGATGTTGTGGACTTTGGGCGCACCCCGCTCAGCCCCCGGGACGGTCTCTTCACCAGCCTCGTGATGACTTTGGGCGCCCATGGGAAGCATCACAAAAAACGAAAGCCACCATGTGATGACATAGATCGCGATGCCGAGAAGCGGGCTCATACGTGCGCCGCCTTTGGCGTTTCCATAAGTTCGATTAGGACACCGTCGGAATTTTTCGGGTCGATGAAGATGATCAGCGTGCCGTGCGCTCCGATGCGAGGCTCGTTCAGGACTTTGGCGCCCCGAACGACCATCTCATCGCGCGCGGCGTAGATGTTCTCGACCTCGAAGCAAATGTGGTGTTGGCCGCCTCGCGGGTTCTTCTCGATGAACTTTGCGATCGGGCTATTTTCACCGAGCGGTTCGATCAGTTCGATCTGACTGTTGGCGAGGTTGACGAAAGCGAACTTCACGCCTTGCGCCAGCAGCTCGCGCGTTTCCGTGATCGCGCTTTCCGGAACGCCGTAAAGATCGCGGTACGTCGCCTTCGCCGCCTCGATGGAAGGCACGGCGACGCCTACGTGATTCAACCTGCCGATCATGGCCCTACTCCCGGTCCCCGGTGCGCAGACTAAAGCCGCAGAATGGAAACGTCGATAAGGGGACGCTTCTTCCAGAGACGCTCTGCAGCTTTGCGTACCGCACGCACAACACTCGCCTCGATGGCGTCATCGTCTCCGCGATCTGCATGGTTGAGCTTGGAGAAGCCAGCTTTGGCGACGTCCTCTAACTCCTCCAGCGCAAGCGCAAGGTCTTCCTCGTCCGGCATGGTCAAACCACGCACAGAGACAGTTGGCCCAGCAGCGATGGCGTTTTTTCCAGTAAGCGCGAACGCGATGTTCACTGCGCCATCCGCTGCCAGACGCTTCCGGTCACGGATCGCGTCATCCTCGGTTTCGACAATGACGTTACCGTCCACGTAGAGACGGCCCGACGGGACTTCGTCGATCACGGCAGCCGGTCCGGGCGCAAGACGGATAAGATCACCATTTTTTGGCGCTACCGTTTCTGGAATTTGCAACGATTGCGCCAACTTTACGTGCTCGCGAATATGTCGAATTTCGCCGTGTACCGGCACCGCAATGCGCGGACGCGCCCACGCGTACATCTGCTTCAGCTCATCACGCGCCGGGTGACCCGATACATGGATCAGGTGCTCGGTGTCGGCGGTGATGAGTTCAACACCACGCTCGAGGAATTGATCGTACAGCTGATGAATAGCAGTCTCATTCCCGGGAATGACGCGAGACGAGAAGATTACAGTATCGCCTTTGCGTAGCACCACATTGCGGTGCTCGCCGCGCGCGATCCGCGAGAGTGCAGCTCGCTGCTCGCCTTGGCTGCCGGTGCAGAGGTAAAGGACACTTTCGTCCGGGAGGTCGCTCGCATCGTCTTCGTCCACGACTTGCGGGACATCTTGCAGAAGCCCGACGCTTTGAGCGGCGGCAAATATCCGATGCATCGAACGGCCGACGAGACACGGCGTCCGGCCGGCAGCACGCGCGGCTTTCAGCGCTGTCTCCACACGCGCAACATTCGAGGCGAACGCGGTGACGGCGACTTTGCCGGTGCAGTTTTTTATGACCTCGGTGAGCTTCACGCGCACCTCAGCTTCGGAACCCGCCGTGCCTTCAACGAACACGTTCGTGCTATCGCACACCATCGCGAGCACGCCCTCGTCCGCCATGGCGCGAAGTTTCGCTTCGTCCGTGGTTTCACCGATGAGCGGGTCCGGATCGATCTTCCAGTCGCCGGTATGCCAGACAAGTCCGAGCGGCGTACGAATGGCCAGACCATTCGGCTCCGGGATCGAATGCGTCAGCGTAACGAAATCGATTTCGAATGGTCCGAGCGTGAGCTGACCCTTCAACGGGATCTCAGTGAGCGGCACGCGTTCGAGCAAACCACGTTCACGCAGTTTTTCGCGAACAAGCGCAGCCGTGAATGGCGTTGCATAAACTGGCGCCGGCAAGCGCGGCCAAAGCCAGCCCAGCGCGCCAATGTGATCCTCGTGCGCGTGCGTCAGCACGATCGCGATAATGTCGTCCTTGTGCTCTTCAAGGTAGCTCGGATCGGGAAGGATGAGATCGACGCCAGGCGTCGTGTCCTCACGCCCAAACGTAACGCCAATATCCACGATGATCCATTTGCGTGCGTCCGGCGGACCGTAACCGTACGCGTTGAGATTCATCCCGATCTCGCCGGAGCCGCCGAGAGGAAGAAAGACTAGCTCGTCATCAGGTGCGGGCTTTTTCAAAGCGCGCCGCCATTCCTGCGAAAGACCTCGAGGAGGCCACGTGACGTGAGATCTTGATCGAAGTGGTCAATTGTCGGAAACGCGCCCTCGAAAAGTGACGCGACACCACCCGTTGCGATTGTTTTCATGGGCTTGCCGTACTCCTCACGGATGCGGCGGCATAGCCCCTCGATCATCTCGATGGACCCCCAATAGATCCCGGACTGCATCGCGGTGACCGTGTCCTTGCCAATGATGCGGCCTGGGTCTCGGATCTCGACACGAGGAAGCCGGGCAGCATGCTCGTGCAACGCCTGTAGCGAAAGATTGATCCCGGGAAGGATGATGCCACCCTCGAAGGCGCCGTCTTCGCTCACGATGTCGAACGTTGTGGCTGTGCCACTGTCGATCACGATGGACGGGCCGCCATACTCCATGAATGCGCCAACCGCGTTCACGAGCCGGTCAGCACCGGCTTCAGTCGGCTTGTCGATGCGCACCTCGATTCCAAGCTTGAGACCGTCTTCACCGATCACCATCGGCTCGGCGCCGATGTAACGTCGTGAAAGGTTGCGAAGGTTGAAGATCGCTTGAGGCACAACTGTCGAAATGATGCAGTCGGTGACATCACTGAACACCAAGCCGCTCAGCCCCATGAGTTGATGGAGCCAAGGCGCATATTCATCGGCCGTGCGCGTTGTGTCGGTAGAGGCGCGCCATTGCGCGCGCCATGATTGGCCATCCCAAATCGCGAACTTGGTGTTGGTGTTGCCGACGTCGATGGCGAGAAGCATTAGGCCACCTTTGGCAAAAAGACATCGCCTGCCGCGATCAAGCGGCGGCCGGTTTCGGTATCGAGTTCAAGTTCGCCACGAATGGAGAGCCCCGCGATGCGGCCTTCCAATGTCAGTTCGCCCTGAACAACGCGCGCCTCTTCTCCAAGGCCATAGGCACGTTGTAACCAGGCGCGGCGCAGCGATTCAAAACCGTCAATGGCAATGCGCGCTGCCCACGACTCCAGCCTTGGCCGGAAAGCCGCGAGGAACGCAAGCGGCTCCGGTGCAGGTGCGTCGGGCGGCAGCAGATCGCGAAGACAGATCGTCTTTTGGTCGATGTTTTCAGGCGCGTCGGCGAGGTTCACACCAAACGCAAGTGCGACCCAGCTTTGGCCCGATGACAGCGAGCCAGAATCCAGCATGATTCCTGAAACCTTTGCGCCAAAGACAAACACATCGTTGGGCCATTTTAACTGCGCCGCGCCGGCGCCGATGACGGCGTCAATCGTCTCGGCGAGCGCAACGCCGGTGGCAAAGCCAAGAAGTGCAATCTGCTGTGGCGGCTGGCCGGTGGTGAACAAGAGCGTCGCCATGAGATTGCCGTCGTGGGAGCTCCACGCGCGGCCACGGCGGCCACGACCTGCTGTTTGCCGCTTTGCGATCAACCATACAGGTGAAATCTCTCCGCGCTCGGCGCGGCGGCGCGCCTCCAGAATGGTGGAGTCAATCTCGTCGAAGACTTCGACAGGCGCTTTGCCGTCGATCATCGAACCCACTTTCTCAAAAGCTCATCCGCACCGCGTTCTCGGCCGCAGCCTGCAACGAACCAAGCAGCAACACCAGGACGGGGAACGTCAGTGCGGCTGACGCCAATGCTGTGACCATGACCGTGCCACTTGGTGACTGCAACTCCGGCGCTGGCGCTGCGAACCAGATCGAAGCGAGCAAGCGCAGATAGTAGGCCGCCGCCAGCACTGCCGCGATACCGCCGAGAATGGCGAGCCAGTAAAGCCCGCCGTCCATCGTCGCGGTAAACACCGCCAGCTTGCCCATGAAACCCGCGAACGGCGGGATGCCGGCCACAGAGAAGAGCAACATTGTGAAGAGCGCCGCCATCCAGGGACGCCGCTTCGCGAGTCCATTGAGATCGGCAATTGTCTCGGCAGGTTCGCCATCGCGGCGCATAGCAAGGATGAGCGCGAACATGCCTATCGTCGAAGGCAGATAGAGCGCGAGATAGATCAGCGCCGATGATGGGCCCTGGGCTGTGCCCGATGCGAGCCCCATGAGTGCGAAGCCCATATTGCCGATCGAGGAATACGCCATCAGACGCTTCAGGTTTGTTTGCACCAGGGCCGCGACTGAGCCCCAAACCATCGAGATAGCCGCAAGCGCCGCTACGACTTGCTGCCACTGCGGCGCCATTCCGGCAAACGGTTCGTAAAGAAGCCTCGCCATCAGCACGACCGCAGCAACCTTCGGCGCTGCTGCGAAGAATGCAGTGATTGGCGTCGGTGCGCCCTCGTAGACGTCTGGGGTCCACATATGAAACGGCGCGGCCGACATCTTGAAGCCCAGCGCGCACAGCATGAGCACGAGGCCGAATATGAGGCCAATGCCCCCGGCGCCCTCACCAACGGCGGCTGCGATCGCGTCGAAGCGGATCGAGCCGGTGAAGCCGTACACAAAGGAAGATCCAAACAGGAGCAAGCCCGACGAGATCGCGCTCAGTACGAAGTATTTGAGGCCTGCTTCCGAAGAACGCGCGTCGTCCCGCCGCCAAGCGGCGAGCACATAAGCGGCCAGCGATTGCAATTCGACGCCCACATAGAGGCTGATCAAATCTTGCGCCGAAACCATCACGAACATGCCGAGCGTGGCTAACGCGATGAGCACCGGAAACTCGAAGCGCTGCTCCTTCGTGATCGTGAAAGAGTCCGTCCCGAGCGCAAGCGTTGCGCCTGCGGCGAGGGCAATCAAAACCTTCGCAAAAGCGCCGACGCTATCAACGACAAGCGCACCCTGAAAAATTTCGATCGAGGCGCCGGGGCTCCACGCAATTGCAAGCAGACCGGCGCCAAGAATGGCGACAATTCCAAGCGTCGAGAGCGCAACAAAGATGCGGTCTTTGAACCAAGCGCCAAGCACCGCACCGACAAGCGCGAACGCCACGAGCAAAAGCTCCGGCCGCGCCAACGGCAAGCTGTTGCTGAGATCGATCGCCGGATTCATGGCGTGGCTCCGGCGAATTGCGAGATGATGGTCGCCGCTGAGTTGGAGGTGAAATCGAAGACCAATGACGGCGCAAAACCCATGATCAAGGTGGCGATGATGAGGGGGATGAATTGCACCCATTCACGCGCGTCGAGATCAGTGATCTTGTCGAGCTTTGGATTCTCAATCGTGCCCAGCGCGACCTTCCGGTAAAGCGTGAGCGCATAAGCGGCCGAGAAGATGACACCGAGCGCGGCGCCAGCAGCGACCCAAGCGTTGACCTGAAAGGCGCCGACCATGGTCAGGATTTCACCAGGGAATCCGGACGTGCCAGGCAAGCCAACATTGCCCATCGTGAAAAGAAGGAAAATCGCCGCATAGACCGGCATGCGGTTAACAAGGCCGCCGTAATACGCGATCTCCCGCGTGTGCATGCGGTCATAAACAACGCCGACACACAGGAAGAGCGCACCTGAGATGATGCCGTGCGACAGCATCTGGAAGATGGCGCCTTGGATACCCTGCTCATTGCCAGCGAAGATGCCCATGGTGACAAAGCCCATGTGCGCGACGGAAGAGTACGCAATCAGCTTCTTCATATCGAGTTGGCGGAATGCGACCAGCGACGCCCAAACGACCGCGATCACGCTGAGCGCAAACACAAACGGCGTGAAGAAGTGCGACGCGTCTGGAAACATCGGCAACGAGAAGCGCAGGAAACCGTAGCCGCCCATCTTCAGCAGGATCGCCGCCAGTACGACTGACGCCGCTGTTGGCGCCTCCACGTGCGCGTCCGGCAACCAAGTGTGTACCGGCCACATCGGCATCTTCACCGCGAACGAGGCGAAGAAGGCCAACCAGAGCCAGATTTGAACATTCTGCTCGAAGCCTGTGGTCTGGGCGTATTCAGTCAGCGCTGGAATGTTGGAGGTGCCGGCGGTCGCGATCATAAAGATGATCGCCACCAGCATCAGCAACGAACCCAGCAGCGTGTAGAGGAAAAACTTAAACGCAGCGTAGACGCGCCGCTCTCCACCCCAGACACCGATGAGAATGAACATCGGGATGAGGCCGGCTTCGAAGAAGACATAAAAGAGAATGATGTCTTGTGCGCAGAAGACGCCGATCATCAACGTCTCGAGAATCAAGAACAGCACCAGGTAGCTGCTGACCTGCCTCTCGATCGACCAGCTCGCCAAAATACAAATGGGCGTTAGGAAGGTCGTTAGCATGACCAGCGACATCGCGAGCGTGTCAACGCCCATCGCGTAGGACGCGCCGAACGCCCAAGGAATGATTTCTTGGAGCTGGTAGTCCGCGTTGCTCGGATCGAACGCAGCAAACGCGAACAGCGACGCCACAAACGTCGTCAAAGTAATCAACAGCGTCAGCAGCTTTACGCCATTGTCGTAACCGACGTTTTCGCCGCGTGCAGACACGCGTGCGAGCAGGATGAGCAGCGCTCCCGCCGCCGGCAGGAAGGTAACGATGGAGAGGATCGGCCAACCGGCCACGAACTCGCTCATCGGTTGCCTCCGATGCCGGCGAGGATCGCATACGCGCCGAACGCCACCGCCGCGATCAGCATGATGAAGCTGTAGTGGTACACAAAACCCGTCTGCAGACGGCGCAGGTTGCGCGAGAAGAAGTTGGACGTCGCTGCGACGCCATCGGGACCGAGACCGTCGATCAGACGCTTATCGCCAACCTTCCAGAAGAGATCTCCGAGCGCACGTGCGCCCTTGACGAAGATGAAGTCGTAAATCTCGTCGAAGAACCACTTGTTGTAGAGGAACGACCAAACTGGGCCGCCGGCCATCGCCTTCGCCGCACCGGGCTTCCAGAGATAGAAGATCACCGCGAAAATGAAGCCGGTGACTGTCACTGTCACCGGCGCCCAAATCACCCAAGCCGGGAAGTCGTGATGACCGCCCTGACTGTGAGCCAGAGGCACAGTGTTGTTCCAAAACTCTTCAGCGTTCGCGCCAAGGAAGTACGGTGCGAACACCCAGCCAGCGGCGATGGCTCCGGCAGCTAGGACGAAAAGCGGAATCAGCATCACCAGCGGTGATTCATGCGCGGGCGCCGCGCCGTCGGCCGGCTTGTGGTGCGTGACATGGCCGTGGTGATCGTCGTGCTTTGCAGCGGACGCCTCGGCCTTCTCGTGACCGTCTTCGATCTGCGCATGCGCGTCATCGTCGTGATGATGCGCGTCAGGATTGCCGCGGTATTTGCCTTCGAATGTCATGAAGGCGAGGCGCCACGAGTAAAAGCTCGTAAGCAACGCCGCTGTCACGCCGCACCAGAACGCAAACTGCGCGCCGATGCCGTGGCTGCCGTAAGCGGCCTCAATGATGGCGTCCTTCGAGTAGAAGCCGGCGAAACCGCCAATGCCCGGAATGCCAAAGCCGATCAAAGCAAACGTGCCGATCGTCATCATCGCCCACGTGACCATCATCGGCTTACGGACGCCGCCCATGTAACGCATGTCCTGCTCGTGATGCAGGCCGCGGATCACCGAGCCCGCGCCGAGGAAGAGCAGCGCTTTGAAAAAGGCGTGCGTGAAAAGGTGGAACATGGCCGCGTTGTAGGCGCCCACGCCCGCCGCGAAGAACATGTAGCCCAGCTGCGAGCACGTTGAGTACGCGACGACGCGCTTAATGTCGTTCTGCGCCAAGCCGACAGTGGCGGCGAACAGCGCGGTGGTCGCGCCGATGATGGTCACGAAGCCGCTGGCCAGCGGCGCCATATGATAAAGCTCACCCGCACGGCACACCATGAACACGCCGGCGGTGACCATCGTCGCGGCATGGATGAGCGCTGACACCGGTGTTGGGCCTTCCATCGCATCTGGTAGCCAGACGTGCAGGAAGAATTGCGCCGACTTACCCATCGCGCCGATGAACAGCAGGAAGCAGATGACCTCGATCGCGTTGAACTGCGCCTCGCCAACGCCGAGCATCATCATCGGGTTGGCTGCCGCCGCGCGGAACACCTCGTCGAACTGGATCGAGCCATAACAGAAGAATGCCGCCATGATCCCGAGCGCGAAGCCAAAGTCGCCAACGCGGTTGGTGATGAAGGCCTTGATCGACGCGTCGTTGGCCGAGCGCTTATGATACCAAAAGCCGATCAGCAGGTAGGAAGCGACGCCAACGCCTTCCCAGCCAAAGAAGAGCTGCAGGAAGTCGTTCGCCGTCACCAGCGCGAGCATCGAGAACGTGAAGAACGAGAGGTAAGAGAAGAACCGCGCGCGATGCGGATCTTCGGCCATGTAACCCCAGGAATAGAGGTGAACCAAGAACGAGACCGTGTTCACCACCACAAGCATGATCGCCGACATCGTATCGATGCGCACGCTCCAGGTGGCCTGGAAGTCACCGACCTGAATGAAGCGGAAGAGCTCAACGACCTGCGTTGTGCCTTCACCCCAGACAAAATCCGCGAAAATTGGCCAAGACAGCACGAGCGAAAGGCCGATAGATGCCGTCGTTACAATCATGGCGACGCGGTCGCCAATGTAGCGCTGGAGCAAACCAGCGAACGCGGCCGCAAACAGCGGCCCGAGCACGATCAGCGGCCCGATCACATTCAGGGCTTCAGGTGAAAAATGCACCGTCTCAGCCCCTCATCTGATTGATGTCTTCGACGGCGATGTTGCCGCGATTACGGAAGTACGTGACCAAAATTGCGAGACCGACAGCCGCCTCCGCCGCAGCGACGGTGAGCACCATCATCGCGAAGATCTGGCCCTCGAGGTTCTGCAGAAACGCAGAGAACGCGACGAGGTTGATGTTCACAGCGAGCAGAATGAGTTCAATCGACATCAGGATGATGATGACGTTCTTGGCGTTCGCGAAAATGCCAAAGCAACCGATGGTGAAAAGTGCACCGGCGACGAACAGGTAGTGGACAAGCCCGATTTCCATTAGCCCAGCCCCTGCCCAGGACGGATGTCCTTAAGCTCAACCCCATCGGAGCGCTTGCGGCCCACCTGGGCCGCGATGTCTTGCTTCTTGACGCCCGGCCGATGGCGCAGCGTCAGCACGATGGCGCCGATCATGGCGACGAAGAGCACCAGCCCCGCCATTTGGAACACGAGCAGGTACTCGGTGTAGAGCACCTGACCGATGGCCTCAGCGTTGGTGACTTCAGTTGGCTGTGCCGGCGAAAGCGCAATCGGCGCGCCGTTCGCCGACATCGCAGCGCCGGCTACGAGCCCCAGCTCACCCATCAACGCCAGCGCTATCAAAGCGCCAAGCGGCATGTACGAGAGGAAGCCCTTCTTAAGCTCGGCGAAGTCGACATCGAGCATCATGACGACGAAGAGGAAGAGGACCGCTACAGCGCCGACATAAACGACAACCAGCAGCATCGCCAAAAATTCCGCGCCGAGCAGCACAAAGAGGCCGGCGGCGCTCACGAAGGTTAGGATCAGGAACAACACCGAGTGCACAGGGTTGCGCGCCGAAATGACCGCGAACGCGGACAGCACCGCGATCACGCTCAGCACGTAGAAGGCGATCGACGCCAACATCCGGTACGCTCTCCCAATTCGAAACGGCGTCCGGCGTTTTGCTGGACTGCCCCCGAGAAATGACCCGCCCTATCGGTAAGGCGCGTCCAGCTCCAAGTTTTTCGCGATCTCCCGCTCCCAGCGATCGCCGTTCGCAAGCAGACGCTCTTTGTCGTAGTAAAGTTCTTCGCGCGTCTCGGTCGCGAACTCGAAGTTCGGACCTTCAACGATCGCATCCACCGGGCACGCTTCTTGGCAGAAGCCGCAATAGATGCATTTCACCATATCGATGTCGTAGCGCGTCGTACGGCGCGAACCGTCTTCGCGTGGCTCGGCCTCGATGGTGATCGCCTGTGCCGGACAAATCGCTTCGCACAACTTGCACGCGATGCAGCGCTCTTCACCATTGGCGTAGCGGCGGAGCGCATGCTCACCGCGGAAGCGCGGTGAGAGCGGGCCCTTCTCGAACGGATAGTTGATCGTCGCCTTGCGCTTGAAGAAATACTTCATCCCGAGCGCGAAGCCGCCAATCATGTCGAGCATCAAAGCGCCCTTCGCGGCCTGGAGGATGCGAGACATCTATGAGCCTCCAGCGACGGTGCTTGTGGCCACCGGCGCGAGGAACGCGACGTAATAGCCAATGATGACGACAGCCACGAGCGAAGTCGGCAGGAATATCTTCCAGCCCAGACGCATCAGCTGGTCGTAGCGATAGCGCGGCACGATCGCCTTCACCATCGCGAACATGAAGAACATGACCCAGAGCTTGGCGTAGAAGATCAGCATCGCGACGAGGCCGGTAAAGAACGGCGACAACCCAAAGCTCTCGACGGGCCCCCAGAACGGATGCCAGCCGCCGAGGAACAGGATCGTCGTCATCGCGCACATCATGACGATGTTGAGGTACTCGCCGATCATGAACAGCAGATACGGCGTCGATGAGTACTCGACCTGATATCCGGCCACGAGTTCGGATTCGGCCTCCGGCAGATCGAATGGCGGGCGATTAGTTTCGGCGAGCGCGGAAATGAAGAACATCACCAGCATCGCCAGCATCACAACACCGATAAGGATATTGTTTGGGAATTCGGCGAAGTTGAACAGGCGGAAGCCGTGCCACATCCAAATGCCGTCGCGTTGGCTCTCGACGATAGTGGTGAGGTTGAGTGAACCGACGAGCAGCAGCACCGTGATCAAAATGAAGCCGATCGAGACTTCGTAGCTCACCATCTGCGCGGCGGAGCGCAGGCCGCCAAGAAACGGATACTTAGAGTTTGAAGCCCAGCCGCCCATGATGATGCCGTACACACCAAGCGAGCTGATCGCGAAAAGGTAGAGGATGCCGACATTGAGATCGGCGATGACGATGCCCGGCCCCCACGGCACGACAGCCCACCCGACGAAGGCGAGCACGAAGGTCAGCAGCGGCGCGAGGATGAAAACGGTTTTGTTCGCGCCCGCCGGGATAACGATTTCCTTGAACACGAACTTGAAGAAGTCCGCGAAGGACTGGAGCAGACCGAAGGGACCGACGACGTTCGGGCCCTTGCGGAGTTGCACCGCAGCCCAGACCTTCCGGTCGAATAACAACAGAAATGCGAGCGACAACAGGAGCAGGATGCAGATGGCCAAAATCTGGCCAGTCTTCATCAGCGCCCACTCCCACTCAATGGGCAGGTCGATCAACGGAACGTAATCGGCGCCAGGGATCATTCCGCGGCCACCTTGTGCGCGCTGGCGCGCAGGCGCGAACATTCCGCCATCGTCTTCGACGCACGCGCGATGGGATTGGTGAGATAGAAGTCACCAACAGAACTCTTGAACGGCTCGTTCGAAATTTGACCGTCGGCGCCAATCCTCGCGGCGTCGAAACCCGAGCCATCGGCCGCGCCCGGTGCGTAGTCGACGTGCCCGAAGGTCGGGTGGTCGGCGATCATCTTCTGGCGGAGCGCGGTGAGTGAGTCGTACGGCAGAGTCTTGCCGATGACCGCAGAGAGCGCGCGTAGAATGGTCCAATCTTCCTTCGCGTCGCCCTTCGGGAACGTGGCGCGGCGGCCGTACTGAACGCGACCTTCGGTGTTGACCCAAGTTGCGTCTTTTTCAGTGTAGGCAGCCGCGGGAAGAATGATGTCTGCGCGGTGTGCGCCGGCGTCGCCGTGCGTACCGATGTAGATGATCGTGCCCGCGCTCGGGAGAGCCACTTCATCGACGCCAAGCAGAACCAGCGTTTCGAGCCCGCCCTTCAACATCTCAGTCGCACTCTTGCCGCCCAGTCCCGGAAGAAAGCCGAGATCGAGACCGGCAACGCGCGCCGCCGCACTGTGCAACACGTTGAACGCGTTCCAGCCGTCCTTGTTGAGGCTAGCAGCGAGCTTGCCTACAGCGCGCAACGCCGCGCCGCCATCGGCGCGCGCAATTGCACCGCTACCGACGATCACCATCGGCTTCTTTGCATTCGTGAGCTTGTCGCCAAATCCACCGAGGTTTGCGAGCGATTGCGGGCCGGCGCCAAGGTGCGTGTACCTGTATGTGAGATCGGCGGCTTCACCGACAACGCCGATTTCGGCGCCGCGAAGCCAAGCCTTGCGCAAACGCGCGTTGAGCACTGGCGCTTCGATGCGTGGATTGGCGCCGACGAGCAGGATCACGTCCGCGTCGTCGATGCCGGCAATGGTTGCGTTGAAGAGATATTCCTGGCGCGCGCCGCCGCCGATCTGTGCGCCGTCGGCGCGACAGTCCGTATTGGGAGAGCCTAGCGCGCGGAATAGATCGAGCGTCGCCTTCATGCTTTCGGCGCAGGCAAGATCGCCAGCGATCGCGCCAATCTTCGCGCCATCGCGCTTCAGCGCAGAAGCGGCGGCGGCGAGTGCTTCATCCCAGCTGGCCGGACGGAGTTTACCGTTCTCGCGGATGTATGGGCGATCCAAACGCTGACGGTTGAGGCCATCTTCCGCGTAACGCGTCTTATCGGAGATCCACTCTTCGTTGATCTCTTCATTCACACGGGGCAGCACGCGCAGGACAGCGTCGCCGCGCGCATCGACACGAATGTTAGAGCCAAGCGCGTCCATGACGTCGACCGTCTCGGTCTTGGTGAGTTCCCACGGTCGTGCATTGAAGGCGTACGGCTTTGATGTGAGCGCACCAACTGGGCAGAGATCGATCACATTGGCCGAAAGTTCGCTAGAGAGTGAAGCTTCCAGATACGTCGTAATTTCCATGTCCTCGCCGCGGCCCGTCGCGCCCAGTTCGGGCACGCCCGCGACTTCCGTAGCGAACCGGATGCAGCGCGTGCATTGGATGCAGCGCGTCATTACGGTCTTCACCAACGGACCCATGAACTTTTCTTCAACGGCGCGCTTGTTCTCGTCGAAGCGCGAACCGCCGCGCCCATAGGCAACCGATTGGTCCTGCAGGTCGCACTCGCCGCCCTGATCGCAAATGGGACAATCAAGTGGGTGATTGATGAGCAGGAATTCCATCACGCCCTTGCGCGCACGCTCAACCGTGGCGCTTTTCGTGACGAGTTCATTGAGCATTTCATCGCGTAGCGGCGGCAGATCCTTCACCTGCTGCGCGCACGAGGCGACGGGCTTCGGGCCAGACTTGCCGCCGACCTTCACCTCGATCAGGCACATCCGGCAATTGCCAGCGATCGACAGCCGCTCGTGATAACAAAAACGCGGAATCTCTGCGCCGGCGGCTTCGCACGCCTGCAGCAAAGTAAGTTCCGGAGGAACGTCGACTTCTACGCCGTCGACGAGGATTTTCGTCATGAGTCTGACCGCTTTCGCGGAGGCGAATGGACGATTTATTGCGTCGCCGCAAGTGGGCCAAAAGTCCGCTTTGGCGCCCGCATTCCCGAAAACATTCTACCGCGCCAAGTCGTTGCGTAATCGGAACTCAAACGGTTCCGCGGTAGTGTCGTAAGTCGCTGACATTCCTGCAAATTTATCGGAACGGCAGGCGCCCTGAGCGGTTGGTGGCGTGAGGGCGGGCAGCAATGGAGCATACCCATGGCGAACAACAACCAACAACCGGACCGAGACCAGCAACGTCAAGCTCAGCCAGGCCGTCCAACCCCTGATGATGGCCGCGAGGATATGGAGCGTCCGGAGCGCGACGAAGACCGTATCGAGCGCGAACGCCGGCAAGGCGACAAGCGCCCGCAATAAATCGGGCGCGCAAGTTCTGATCCGACTGGAATGGAGCGGCGAAAGCCGCTCCGTTTTCGTTTTAGATCAGCCGAAGTTTGAAAAAATCGATGATCTCTTCAACTTTCGTGCGCGTCAGCGAACCGGTTTCGTCAATCAAATGCGTCGTCACCACGCTGTGGGGATTGGCGTTGAACGTATCTGGCTTAGCGGCGCTGTCGGGCAACACCTCACCCTCAAACCGTGCACCCAAGGCACCACTGAGCGCTTCAAAGCGCGCCGCCTTGCAGTGCTTG
This sequence comes from Caulobacteraceae bacterium, assembly GCA_031431115.1. Taxonomy (GTDB): domain Bacteria; phylum Pseudomonadota; class Alphaproteobacteria; order Caulobacterales; family Aquidulcibacteraceae; genus Vitreimonas. The sequence continues at coordinate 8,266 of JANPCV010000024.1, read as the reverse complement.
TCGCCCGCGAACCGATAACCGCGCAACGTCAAGTCTTCCCGCTCCATCCGCGCACGCACGATGGCGAGATCTTCCGGCGAGGCATGGACGCCGGCCGGGTCGTTCACCGGCACGGAAGGCTGACACAGAACCGGCGCCCGCACCGCGGGTTCAACCATCATCGACAGCGCAAAATTGCCGGTGATGCACATGCCCAGTGCGCCGACGCCTTTGCCGCCGCATTCGCCGTGCGCCACCGCCGCAAGCTGCTTCAACCAATCAACGACTGGACTGTGCTCGTCGGCGGAAGACAAAATCTTGAACTCACGCGCGACGCACAGGACGCGGAAAATCGAAGCGTTCGTGTAGCCCTTGCTGTTCGGTTTGCCCGGCCTCCCGAAGAGCGACGGGAGATAAACCGCGAAGCCCGCGTCCCGCACCCACCGTGCAAACCGCGCGACCTCAGGCGTGATGCCAGGGATTTCGTGAATGATGATGACGCCCGGACCCGTGCCGGCGACGTAAACAGGTCGCTTGAGCCCATCGAACGTCACGTCGCGACGCCGGAAATCTTCAAGCTTGTCCCAGGTTTCGATGACGCCCTTGGCCATGTCGCGTCAAACCTTCGTCAAAGCACCCTCGCCCACCACCGTGATCCACTCGCGCACGCGCCACTTCGCGACCACGCCTTGCGACACATACGGATCAGCGCGGGCGAAATCTTCTGCGACGGCGGCGGTTTCAGCTTTGAACAATAGCAAACCAAACGGAGACTCATCGCTCGGCACCGCGCCGCCAAGTTGCAGCTCATCACGCGCAACAGCGGCGCGCGCGAGCTCCAGGTGCGCAGGACGCACCGCGCCGCGCTTTTCCATCCAATCGGGCGCGTAGTCGTAGATGAGGAGGAAGTGCTTCATGAAATCACCACTTAAACCGCGAGCGGTTCACGCCAGCCACAACCGCCAGAGGCGCGAAGAACATCACCATCGTTGCGACCGCGCCGAACCCACCAACCGTCGAGAAGGCCGCGACGTAAATCGCGCTACACGCCGCGAGCGCTAACCCCCACCAACGCATCGCCCAAAAACCAGTTAGGCCGAAGAAAAACACCGTCAACACGAGAAGTGCATGAAAAGGCGATACGTCGCCGTGTCGTACGAGATCGCTTACCCGACTGTAACCCCAAGCTAGGATTGAGGCTGCAAACGCCATAGCAAGCCACACGCTTATCGGGGGCGATACGATCATTCCGCCGCCACAGCCCGCACTTGGTGCACGCCTTTAGCCGCGCGATAGCGATCAATCCGTTGCTCTATCTCCGGCCGAAAGCAACGGATCAACCCTTGGATTGGCCAGGCGGCCGCGTCGCCAAGCGCGCAGATCGTGTGACCCTCAACCTGCCCCGCAACGTCCAGCAGCAAATCGATCTCGCTGTGATCGGCCTCGCCCTTCGTCATGCGCTCGAGCACGCGCCACATCCAGCCGGTGCCTTCACGGCACGGCGTGCACTGGCCGCAGCTCTCGTGCTTGTAGAAATACGCGATGCGCGCGATGGCGCGAATCATGTCGGTCGATTGATCCATGACGATCACCGCCGCCGTGCCGAGGCCCGAGCGATGCGGCGCAGCGGAGAGCGAGTCGAAGTCCATCAGCATGGTCTCGGACTCTTCAGCCGTGATCATGCGCACCGATGATCCGCCGGGGATCACGGCTTTCAGATTGCCCCAACCGCCGCGCACGCCGCCGGCATGTTCTTCGATCAGCTGCTTCAGCGGAATGCTCATCGCCTCTTCGACGTTGCACGGCTTGTTCACGTGGCCGGAGATGCAAAACACCTTTGTGCCGGCGTTGTTCGGACGGCCGATGCTGGCGAACCACTTTGCCCCACGACGCAGGATCGTCGGCGCCACAGCGATGGACTCAACATTGTTCACGGTCGTTGGGCAGCCATAGAGGCCGACATTCGCCGGAAACGGTGGTTTCAGGCGCGGCTGGCCCTTCTTGCCTTCGAGGCTTTCAAGCAACGCTGTCTCTTCGCCGCAAATATAAGCGCCGGCGCCATGGTGCATGTAGATGTCGAAATCCCAGCCATGCGCGTTGTTCTTGCCGACGAGCTTTGCCTCGTACGCTTCCTTAATCGCAAGTTCCATCGCCTCGCGCTCGGCGACGTACTCACCGCGAACGTAGATATAGCAAGCGTGCGCTTGCATCGCGAACGACGCGACCAAGCAGCCTTCGATCAGCAGGTGCGGATCGTGGCGCATGATGTCGCGGTCTTTGCAGGTGCCCGGCTCGGACTCATCAGCGTTGACGACGAGATAGTGCGGACGATCCTTCACCTCTTTCGGCATGAAGGACCACTTCAAGCCTGTCGGAAATCCTGCACCGCCGCGGCCACGCAGCCCGGACTCTTTGATGTTAGCGATGATCCAATCACGGCCCGCGTCGATCATCTCCTTGGTGCCATTCCAGGCGCCGCGCTTCTTCGCGTTCTCCAGGTCAGCGCCGCGCGCGCCATAGAGATTCAGAAAGATGCGATCTTTATCCGCGAGCATTGTCTATCTCTTGCCCAACAACATGAAGAGCCGAAGCCCAAACCAAAGCGCACCGATCGCAGGCGCCAACACATAACCGCTGAACAGCGGATGCCCCACAGCCGTGTGCATGTAAACCGCGATGCCGATCAACACAGCTGTGATGACGGCGTAAATGTAGATCGTGCCGCGCTGCACCGTGCGGCCGAACGGATTGGGATCGAACGGCAGCCGACTCCGAGCTTGTGGGAGTGGCTTGCGCGATGGCGGCGGCGCGTCGGTCATTGGCGTTTGAACGTCCCCGCTTGCGCCATCAAGAATAGCATGATCGCTGAGCCAACAATTGCGGCGCCAATCAACCATGCAATTTGGCCGGTGCCGAAATAGATCGCGGCGCCGATAGCAAGCAGGATGCCTTCGGCAATGGCGCCCTTCACAATGGCAGCCGTGACTTCGGATTTGCCCGCCGGCTCGATCATCAAACCTTCTCCGGCAGGCCCGGAAGCTTGAACGGTTGAGCCAGCGAACCGTCATAAAGCGAAGGATCGCTGAGCACGCCTGAGCCGCCATCCGGCGCAGACGTTTGACGTCCAATCGCTGAACCCGGTTCGATGCGCTCACCGCGCGCGAGCTTATCCATCAGCGCCTCAAACGCATCCGGCGTCAGATCTTCGTGGTAGTAGTCGTGAATCGCCACGATCGGGGCGTTCACACACGCGCCCATGCATTCCATCTCTTCCCACGAGAACAGGCCATCCTCAGTGACGTGGTGCGCAGGGCCGATGCGACGTTTGCAGACGGCCTTCAACTCTTCAGAGCCACGCAGCATGCACGGCGTCGTGCCGCACACTTGCAGATGGTGCTTACCGACGGGCTGCAGGTGGAACATCGTGTAGAAGGTCGCAACCTCAAGCACGCGGATCGTTGGCATGTCGAGCAGCGCTGCGATCGTACGGATCGCAGGCTCGCTCACCCATCCCTCTTGCTTCTGCACAAGCCAAAGCGCGGGGATCACGGCCGATTGCTTCCGCTCGGGCGGATACTTCGCCATCCACCAACGCACCTGCTCTATGGTGCCGGGCGTGAACGCGAAACTGTCAGGCTGCTCTGCGGCGAGGCGGCGAACGCTCATGCTACTCTCATTGGATGAAATCGACGCGGACGATCTGGTCGCCCTTTACGGTGTAAATAACGACAGCTTCGAAGAATGGGCCTTCTGGCGAACGCTCGCCCTTCTCGTGGTCAATCACGACATCGCCGTGCCCGATACGGCTGACGACCCAGGCGCGGTTCTTCGGAAAATCGCCGAAGGTCTTGGTGTAGCGGGCGCGGATTGCGTCCTTGCCTTGCTGAAGCGTTTCGCCGCCATAAATCGCAATCACGCAATCATCCGAATATGTCGCGCAAAACGCGTCCATATCCTGGTCGTTGTAAGCATCGAACTGCCGCTGGACGACGTCGACAGGGCTCATCGGCGGCCGCCGATGCGCTCAAGCGCAAGTTCAAGCCGCGTGCGCGCAAGGTCCCGCAACAGCGGCCCCGTCACCGGCAGCATGCGCAGCACAACGACAACCAGAACGCCAGCGGCCACCGCCAACACCACATCAAGCATCGGCCAGATCGGCGCGCCGAGCAAAAAGATCAAGACAACCGGAATGGGGATCATGAAGCCCGCGGCCTGAATGATGAGCGCCGCGAGGTAGCGTTTGTCCCCGCCGGGATAGCGTGCACGCACTTTCGGGCGCAGGAAAAACGTAGCCGCCACCGCAAGCGCGATCGCAATCAGGACCCATACGCCCATCTGCACCAGCAGCGATTCCGCGGTGATGACGTTCACCGGTCAATTTCCCCGAACACGATATCGAGCGATCCCAGAACGGCCGAAACGTCCGCAAGCATGTGGCCTTTGCAGAGATAATCCATCGCCGCGAGATGCGGGAAACCCGGCGCGCGGATTTTAAGGCGATACGGCTTATTGGTGCCATCCGCGACGAGATAAACGCCGAACTCGCCCTTCGGCGCTTCGACGTAAGCGTACGCTTCGCCCGCGGGCACGTGGTAACCTTCAGTGTAGAGCTTGAAGTGATGGATAAGCGCTTCCATCGACTGCTTCATCTCGGCCCGACGCGGCGGCGCGTATTTCGAATGCTCCGGCATCACCGGCCCGGGCGTTTGTTTCAACAGCTTCACGCATTGCTGCATGATTTTCGTCGACTCGTACATTTCCTCGACGCGGCAGAGGTAGCGGTCGTAGCAATCGCCGTTTTTGCCGAGCGGAATTTTGAAATCGAGCTCGTTGTAAATTTCGTATGGCTGCGAGCGCCGCAAATCCCAAGCCAGGCCTGAGCCGCGCACCATGACGCCCGAGAAGCCCCACTTCAGAGCGTCTTCTTGCGTCACAACGCCGATATCGACGTTGCGCTGTTTGAAGATGCGATTGTTGGTGAGCAGGCCTTCAATGTCCCGCACCTTTTGCGGAAACTGTTCGCACCATTCGCCGATGTCATCGACGAGCTGCGGCGGCAAATCCTGGTGCACCCCGCCAGCGCGAAAATACGCTGAGTGCATGCGCGAGCCAGAGGCGCGCTCATAGAACACCATCAGCTTTTCGCGCTCTTCAAAGCCCCAGAGCGGCGGCGTCAACGCGCCGACGTCCATCGCCTGCGTCGTAACGTTCAGCAGGTGATTGAGGATGCGGCCGATCTCGGAATACAAAACCCGTATGATCTGCGCGCGACGCGGCACTTCAATTCCGGCGAGTTTCTCGATCGCCAGACAGAACGCGTGCTCCTGGTTCATCGGCGCGACGTAATCGAGACGATCAAAGTACGGCAGCGCCTGCAGATAGGTCTTGTGCTCGATCAGTTTTTCGGTGCCGCGGTGCAGCAGCCCAATGTGCGGATCGACGCGCTCAACAACCTCGCCATCAAGTTCGAGCACCAAACGCAGCACGCCATGCGCGGCCGGGTGCTGTGGCCCGAAATTGATCGTGAACGTGCGCTTTTCTTCGATCGGCGCATTGGAGAGATCATCAGCCATTTTGTCTCTCGTGTTGAACCTGACGCGGCGCCGTCAAGAATGTGAACGCGACAGCTGCAAGCGGAAGGTATAGCCAAGCTGCCGAAATCGGCGGAAATGCCGGTTGACCAACCATCACACGCATCGCGGCGCTCCCGAGACCAACTGCGGCCACCAAGGCAGTGCAAAACACCAATCTCGAGAGGAATGACGTCTTGAATGCAACAAATGGCGTGCCCAGCGCTGCGTCCAAACGCCAATTCCTCAACTGCATTGCCAGAAACGCAAGGCCGGTCAGCAAGACCGCCGCGTGTTCGTAAGCAGTGAGCAACCAATCTGCCGTCCCAACCGGGAGAGGCGAACGATGCACCGCAATATCAACGAATGTGAAGACGGCGCCCCATATGAGGACGCCAACAAACCAATAGCATCGGATTAGCAGCATGCCGCTCACGACTTGCTCTCCGACGCCTTCTCATCACCAGGCAGCGTCATGCCTTCCCATGGGCTTAGGAAGTCGAAGTTGCGGAAGGCTTGCGTGAGCTTCACCGGCTCATAGATCACGCGTTGCTGCTCGGCGTCGTAGCGAACTTCGACATGGCCAGAGAGCGGGAAATCTTTGCGCAGCGGATAGCCTTGGAAGCCGTAGTCGGTGAGCAAACGGCGCAGGTCCGGATGATTGGCGAAGAGGATGCCATACATGTCAAACGCCTCGCGCTCGAACCAATCTGCGCACGGATAGATCGCCGCGATGCTCGGCACTGGCGTCTCTTCGTCGGTCTCGATCTTGATGCGGATGCGCTGGTTCAGGTGCATCGACAGCAGATGATAGACGAGGTCGAAGCGCTTAGTGCGCTCCGGGTAGTCGACGCCGCAAATGTCGATCATCGTCGTGAAGCGTCCGCGCGGATCGTCGCGCAGGAAGGTGATCACGGTGGCGATCTGATCGGCGCGCGCCGCCAGCGTGAGTTCGCCGAACGCGACGCTCACGTCCTCAATCGCGCTCGTCATCGACGATTTAATGTGGGCGCCGAGGTCCAGAAGTGCTTGGCTCATCGGATGATGTTCCCCGAGCGGCGGATTTTACGTTGCAGCTGAAGGATGCCGTAAACCAGCGCTTCTGCTGTCGGCGGACAGCCCGGCACGTAAATGTCCACCGGCACGATGCGGTCGCAACCGCGCACGACAGCGTAGCTGTAATGATAATAGCCGCCGCCGTTCGCGCATGATCCCATCGAGATCACGTAACGCGGGTTCGGCATCTGGTCGTAAACCTTGCGGAGCGCCGGCGCCATTTTGTTGGTGAGCGTTCCCGCGACAATCATAACGTCGCTCTGACGCGGCGAAGCGCGCGGTGCGAAGCCAAAGCGCTCGAGGTCATAACGCGGCATCGACGCCTGCATCATCTCGACCGCGCAGCACGCGAGGCCGAACGTCATCCACATTAGCGAACCGGTACGCGCCCAGGTGACGAGATCGTCAACCGCCGCGACGAGAAAGCCTTTGTCGGCGAGTTGGTTCGACAGCCCGGTGTAAAACGGATCGTCCTCTTTGACGGGATATCCGCCCTCAACGCCCGCGTGCGCGGCGCCGCCTGCCGGAGTAATCACTCCCATTCGAGCGCGCCCTTCTTCCATTCGTAGATGAAGCCAACCGTCAGCACGCCGAGAAACGCCATCATCGACCAGAAAGCGAACTGACCAATTTCGGTTGGCATGTCGCCAAGCGTGACCGCCCACGGAAACAAAAACGCGACCTCAAGGTCGAAAATGATGAACAGGATCGAGACGAGATAGAAGCGCACATCGAACTTCATGCGCGCATCGTCGAACGCGTTGAAACCGCACTCGTACGCCGAGACCTTCTCCTTATCCGGCGACTTTGGCGCGATGACCCAAGCCGCAATCAGGAAGCCGGCGCCAAGCACGATGGCCACCGCTAAGAAGATGAGAATTGGCGCATAATCCAGGAGGTCGAGGCCCATGAACTCCACCTAAGCCGCATCGCGCCGCGCCGCCAGGGATGAGGCGTCGCAGCCGCTAAATCGGCGCGGACGCTAGTGGCGCCCGCACGGCCGTGCAACCTCGGGACGGGTTATTTCCGGTCGGTCTTGGAACGCCACTCAGCCCAGCGCGTGCTGACCGGCCGCGCCGCCCGGGCGAGCTTCCGTTTAGCGCCATGATACAGAGCTGGATGCACCCAAGGCGCAGGCTTTGCCAGCGCCGCGATTACCGCTGCATCGAGCCGCGCTTTCAATTCCGGAGCGAAGGGAGCGCGCGCATAAAGAATTGGGTTCTGCGCGTACCAAGGATCAATTCCGTCCAGCTGCGCAACGACCGGTCGCACGCAATCGAACGCCTCAAAACCCTGAGCCCCAAAGAGGTCCCGCCAGTAGCTGGGCCACTGCTCGTTCACGTGATGGCGCCCGCCCTGCCCGGGAATAGCCGCGCCAGCCACGACGATATCCGTTAGCCCCGTGATCATCGCAACCGCATCAGCCGCATGCACAGGATTGATGTGCTCGAGCACTTCAAACGTCACCACCAGATCGAAACGCTCAACCGGCAGTGCTGGGGCGTAGGGCTTTGACGCGGTGGCAAAGTCAAAAGTGACGAAGCCATCTGATTTCATCTGCAATTTGGATTGATCAACCCATGGCCCGTCGATGCCCGCTACAATGGGCACGCCCGCCTGCTCAAACGCAGCGCACCAGGTGCCAACACCGCAGCCGATAT
>JANPCV010000023.1:0-9577 GCA_031431115.1 Caulobacteraceae bacterium | reverse complement strand
GACTTAGCGCCGCACTCGCAAGCAAAGCTCAATCGCATCGCCCGTGAGCTCAACGAGCGGCCAAGAAAAACGCTGGACTTTCAGACCCCGGCAGAGCGATTTAGCGAGTGTGTTGCATCGACCCGTTGAGAGCGCCGAGCGTCTTTGCCGCTCCTGAAATATGGCGATCCAGCGTGACGATGGCCCAGTGAAATACCCTGGAGGGTGGTGCATTGTACAAGGTTCAGCTTTCGGAATCTCATTTTCCCGCGCAGGGCGGCGCTCCACAGCGCTTGATGACGATCGGCGCGCTCCTGCGAAACGCAGCGGCGGAAGCGCCCGACCGGCCCGCGCTGAAGGAGCTTGGCCATGACGGCGCTATTGGGCGCGTGTGGACCTATGCGACGCTGCTGGCCGATGCCGAGCGCTTGGCGCGGGCGCTGGCGACGCGCCACGCAGAAGGCGCCCGCGTGGCGGTCTATGCCAACAACCTGCCCGAGTGGCTGCTTCTGGAATACGCCTGCGGCCTCGCCGGAATCACGCTGGTCACAGTCAATCCGGCCTATCAAAAGCGCGAGCTACAATATGTACTCGAGCAGTCCTCATCAGAGGCGATTTATTATGTCAGCGAATTTCGCGGCAACCCGATGGGCGAGATCGCGAATGCGGTGTGCGATGAATTGCCGACGATCAAGCATCGCATCCTGCTGACCGATCATGACGCGCTCTTTGCGGGCGCGATTAAGGGTGAGTTGCGAGATCCCAAGTCGAGCGACCCGGTGCAGATTCAGTACACATCGGGGACGACTGGGTTTCCAAAAGGCGCGCTACTGCATCACCAAGGTTTGGTGCAGAATGGTTTTGACTACATGGTTCGCAATGGCATGGCCCCTGGCGACGTGTTCGTCCACCACATGCCGATGTTCCACACGACCGGCTGCGCGCTGTTGGCGCTGGGAAGCCCCGGCGTAGGCGCCACTATGCTTCTGGCGCCAATGTTCGATCCGGACATGATTGTGCGTGTCATCGCGCGCGAGAAGGCGGCCTTCATTCTTGGTGTTCCTACCATGCTGGTGGCGTTGATCGACGCTGTCGAGCGTAGCGGTGCGGAGATGGCCTCGGTTCGTCGCATTAGTTCCGGCGGATCGATGGTGGCGCCGGAACTGTGCCGCAAAGCCAAGACGGTGCTGAACGCGCCGGTTCAGATTATCTACGGTCAGACCGAAGCTTCGCCCGCGATCACCCAGGCGTGGTTCAACGACAGCCTTGAAGACATGACGCAGACGATTGGCCAGCCGGTGGCGCACACCGAAGTGTCGATCCGCGATCCACAAACCAGCAGGGTGGTCCCAATCGGCGCGCAGGGCGAAATCTGTTCGCGCGGCTACCAGAACATGCTCGGCTACAACGACAATCCGGAAGCTACCGCAAAGGCGATTGACAAGGACGGCTGGCTGCACACCGGCGATCTTGGAACCATGGATGCACGCGGCTATGTGAAGATCACTGGGCGCGTGAAGGAGATGATCATTCGCGGGGGCGAAAATCTCTTTCCTGCAGAGATCGAGAACGCCATGTTGGAACACGAAGCGATCGCGGAGGTCGCTGTGGTCGGCGTTGCTGATGAAAAGTGGGGCGAGCAAGTGGCCTGCTTCATGCGCGCGTCCGGCTCTTCACGTCCCAGTAGTGACGCTCTCAAAGCGTTCATACGCGAGCGGCTCTCACCGCAGAAGACGCCCACTTATTGGATCTGGGTGGATCAATGGCCGCTCACTGGCTCCGGCAAGATCCAGAAGTTCAAACTGCGTGAAGCTTTCGAAAACGACGAATACGGCGATCAGATCCAGCGAAACAGCTGAAAACGGCGAACGTAGGCTGGTCCCCAGAAGCTGACGCGAGCGTCACGAATTGAGCGTCTGAGCCAGTCATGATTTTGCACCGGAAGCCGACGCTGGCCCGAAGCTGACATTGATTTCTTCAGGCGGATTTCGACCTCAAGCGGCACCATGGTGAGAGGCAGCACCTCTTGTCGTTCAAAACTCAAAAGCTTCCTTTGGAATGCTCCGCGCCTGTTCGCATGCGGCTTCAAAGTCGTAGGGCACCTCGTCCACGCAGTCGGGCCATTTCTGTGTCGCGAGCCAGAACTCGACGAGGCCGAGGCGTGCGCAGAGTTGCACGAAGCGTGGATCGTTCCGGATCTCCGGCATCCCTTCCCAAAACAGCATGCCGGTGCGGTAGGCGTCGGCGCCGATCACGTCGTCGGCGTCGCCCTTGGGTCCAAGGTGAGCGCTTTCGGCGAGGCGATAGGCATCATCGACCAGACCCAGGTGCGCCGCATACACAAGCCGGGTCACGTCCACCGAGCCTGTCTTTGCCACCTGCGCTTCAAGCGCATCGCGTATCGCGCCGATGTTCTCCGCCGTCGGATTGCGCTTGGCGCGAACGAAGTTCAGACCGTCCACGAAGTCGCGCCCCGCCAAGTTCGCTGCCGTCGCGAGCAGTCTGTCCACCGACGGCCAATCGTTCACAAGGGCGAAGGCGCGGAGCAGGGTCGCGACCGGAAACGTCATTTGCGGCGCACGCGCCATGAGTTCTTGAAGCAGGGGGATCGCCTCGGCCACTTGCCCGGCAGCCATGCGTGCCGTCGACGTGATCATCACCACCATCGGGTTCAGCGGATCCGAGCGATAAACCTCCTCCGTGATCCCGGCGCATTCGCGGGTTCGTCCGATCGTGCGGGCGTGCCAGCCGACATAGATCTTTCCCTCGCCGCGGCCCGGCGTCCGGCGAACGCGCTCCATCGCCGCGTCCGCCGCGACGAAACTGCCGTATGGAGGCAAGTTGAAATACTGCGCGTTCAAGGCATCGATGTTCTGCGGGTCGAGCGCCAGGGCGCGTTCCGCCTCGCGCGACACCAAGGCGGCTGAGGCGGCGCGTTCCGCGAACGGCTGAAACAAGCGCGCCCAGGTGCGCACATAGGCGAGCCTTCCCCAAGCCTCCGCGAAGTTGGGCGCGCGCTGGACGGCGGCCTCCAACAGTCCGATGCTCGAGTGCAGCTCCTGCGGCGCGTACAACTTGATGCTCGAGCGCAGATAAAGGTCGTAGACCGCCGGATCGATAGCCTTGGTCGAGAAGCTCGTGAATGTTTGCTGCATGGCGCCGGCGATCGCTTCGGCAATCTCGTCTTGCACGGCGAACGTATCGTCGAGGCCGCGGTCGTAATGCTCGGACCACAGGGTGGTGTGCGACATTGTTTCGACGAGATGCGCCGCGATGCGCACGCGTCCGCCCGCCCGGCGCACCGAGCCGTCGAGCATGTGGCTGCATTTGAGCGCGCGCGCCGCCTCGCTCTTCTTCTCGCCGCGAAACTGAAAGCTCGACGTGCGCCCGATGACCTTCAGGTTCGCGCCGCGCGACAGACGCTGAATGATCTCTTCGCTGACACCATCGGAGAAGAATTGCATCTCAGGATCGGTCGACAAATTGTCGAACGGTAGGACTGTGAGGATGGGGTCCGCATCTTTCGGCTGCGGCGCCTCAGTGGCCAAAACGGCGACAGTCAGCGCAAACGCCTCGATCGTCTCGGCCATCTTGTCGAGTTTGAGCATGCCATGCGATTGCAGGCGATCGGCGATCGGGCCGCGGATCGTTTGCCGAACAGCGGCTGAGATCAAAGCTGCGCCTGGCGACGATTGCGCCATGAGGCGCGCCGCGACGTTGACGCCGTGGCCGAGCAAATCGCCATTGGGTTGCACCACAACGTCACCCAGGTGTACGCCGACGCGCACTTTCGGCTCGCACGTTTCGGCGAGTTCGAGCGCGGCTTCTACAGCGGCAAGGCTCGAACCAAAGTCCAGCATGAAGCCGTCGCCGGCTGTGCTGAATACGCGGCCGCCATGGCGCGCGGCTATGCCTTCGATCACCCCGCGCAGCGCCGCTATCTCGGCCGCTGTTTTCGCCTCGTCAGCTTCGGTGCGCGCGGAATAGCCCGCAACGTCCAGCGCGACGATGGTGGCGAGTTTGCGGGCTTGGGCGTCGTCGGTCACGAAAGCTTTCGGCTGGGCAGTGCGGATTGCGGATCATGCTAAGCCGGGACGCGGGTTAATTCCAACCCAAGCCTAATAAGCGCTCAAGGAAGCCTACCGCCCAAGCATTCCCAATGTCGCTCTTCGGCGAACCCGCGCCGCTCCACGGCAATGAGGGCGAATGGCTGAACCGTATCGACTAAGTCACTCGGAGAACGTTCGCCGGGGATGCTCAGGCGTCGCAAGTCCTCAGGCGCCGAAGGACTGAACGCATCTTGAGATCGCCCGCCGGTAGAGAGATCGAAACGCCTTCTCGTCGCCCGCAATGCGGCCTGCGCGGTAGAGGGAGATCAACCCCTGCGCCAGACCCGCAAGGATCACCATCATTTCGATGGCAGCTTTGTTAGTTCGCGGTCGTTGGGGGGCGGCAAAGTCGGTCAACAACTTCATTTGCAGAGTGACCGCTGGCGAGCCTCCTGCGGCGAAGTCGTCAGGATATTTCAAAGCCTTGGAAGAGGTGACTAAGAAGGCCGCCTCAAACTTTCTAGGTTCTCGGAGTGCAAAGTCGAGAAATGCGTCTGCGATCTTGAGTAGCCATTTCTGCGGCTCGCACGGCCGGATGGCGGCGACGCGCTGTCGCCACTCATCGGTGGCCGTCGCCACCAGCGCGTCCAACAGTGCCTGCTTGTTCTCGAAGTGACGATAGATCGCCATCGGCGTTAGCCCTACTCGGGAGGCGACGTCGCGAAGCGACAGTTTAGCCTCACCGCTCTCTTCGAATGCATCTTGTGCGGCAGCCAGAATTTCGTTGCGTGTCGTCATGTATACAGTGTATACGAAAGATGCGGGCGCGTCGAGTGCGCCCCACTGCCTGTTTTCGGGCGCCCATTGGAGAACAGCATCGTGAAATGGTTTTTCGGCGTCCTCACAGTTCTCGTTCTTCTGGGCGCGGGAGTGGCGGCGCTCGCTCTTTCAACTGCGATGCGTGCCGAGCGGCCGGTAGGGTTCCAGGTGGTTCAGGTAGCCGACCCTGGCAGTGCGCCGCTCACGGTTGCCATCTGGTATCCGACGGCGACCCAACCCTGGCCCACGACGCTGCTGGGCTTTGTCTTGATGGACGTTGCGCCTAATGCGCCTCTCTCAGGCGAGGCGCTTCCGCTCGTTGTGATCTCTCATGGCAATGGCGGCGGCCCTGGCAGCCACGCAGATACTGCAATGTCACTGGCCGCAGCCGGCTTTGTTGTCGCTGCGCCGATGCATACTGGCGACAACTATCTCGATGATAGCGCGGTCGGGTCGAGCCACTGGCTAACGGACAGGTCGCGCCACATCCACTCTGCGATCAACTACATGCTATCGGACTGGTCCAGTCGCGATCACATCGCACCTCAGCGTATCGGCGTATTTGGCTTTTCCGCTGGGGGTCTCACGGCATTGACCACGGTCGGGGCGAGGCCCGATCTAAGTTTGATCGCATCGCACTGCGCTGGTGCTTCCGAATTCGCATGCACGCTGCTTGAAAGCGCGCATTCCGGCATGTTGGAGGGGCGCGACCTGCCGGTCCCGAACTCATTTGTGCAGGACTCAAGAATCGGAGCGGCCGTAGTCGCTGCCCCCGGTCTTGGCTTCACGCTCTTACCGACTGCACTTTCGAGTGTCACCGTGCCAGTCCAACTTTGGAGCGGCGACGCCGACACCAATGTGCCATACGAGACCAACTCCCGCCCCGTTCGAGAGGGCCTTGGCGCACAAGTCGAGTTTCACTCCGTTCCGGGCGCGCCTCACTTCGCATTCTTGGCGCCCTGCGGTCCGCTGGGACCGCCTTTATTGTGTCGCGACGGGCAAGGCTTCGACCGCAGCGCTTTTCACCGCAGTTTCAACGCGCAGGTCATCGCCTTTTTTCAAGCGAAGCTCCCCGCTGTTGTGGCGGTGACGTCAGCGGATGATCCGGCAACGCCGAGCGAATAGGCGAGGGGACACGATAGGTTGCGAGTGACTGGAAGCGGCGATTGCGCGCCTGATGGACAAGGCAGGCGGGAAGGGCAGATGTTGATCGACCCCGCCGTCCGTCACAATGTGGCGGCCTCGGCATTGATGGCCCAAATAGGTCACTCAGCGGGAGGCGAACTCGTAAAGACGCCATACGCCGAGGAAAACAGGCCTATGCCGAAGACAAAGAATGCGACCCCGCACCATGCCGCGACAGCCGCCCATTTCTTGTTGGGCGCAAACGCGATCCAAACGAGGATTGAGGCGTAAACGGCGTTCAACGCATTGGAGCGCACACTCGACGTCGAGAAATCTTCCTCAAACATGCGGATGATCGCCGGTATGAAGAAGACGGCGAGGTTTATCGCGAAGATTGAAAGCGCCAGGAGTCTGCGCCGCGACATCGCGTGGTCGTTGGCGGATATGTCAGAACCTTCGCGTGGAAACACTTGGGACGCGGCAAAATAATAGACCAACCCAACCGCTGTCGCGCCGAACGTAAGTAGGTATGTGACGTCCCAATCCCGGTAACGCCACGCCGTAAGCCAGAATGTTAGCAGGTCAGAGACCAACAGCGCCGCAAGTCCAGGCGCCAGCCACCCAATCGGCTGAATCTTACGTTTGTCGTAGACACGCGAAAACCCGTTTGCGAGTTCGGCGACGCCGAGTCCCAGCAGCAGTCCGTAAAGGCTGAACAGAAACTCGAATTGGCTCAAGCTACCCCCGCGCGCTGGCGACGCGTGGCACTTTAGGGGCGAAGTCCGCGCCCCGCTACTCTCATAGCGCCGTCCCCGCACGCGCGGGCTCCCTTCGAACGGAACGTCGCATAACGGCGACATCAGGCCGTAGCCGGGCGAATGTTATCAACGGCAAGAATTGAGCGGCCAAGCCAGTGGTGAAATATTAGGTGGGCGCGCGGTGGCTCCATGTGAACCGCCGGGTGGAGCTAAGACGGCGAGGGAGCCTGGTCTCGCGCTTACCCTCCGAATGCTCTCAGGGCGGCTCGCATCGCTGAAATCTCAGACGGCTCAAGCACGCTATTGTGGTTCGCGTCGAAACGAATGAAGCCGCGCGGTGGTTGCGACAGGAGCTCAGTCCTTGTCAATCGCCCATCACCATTGGTGTCGGCGTGGGAGAGTTGTCCTCTCATTCTTCCTGCGCCTTGAAGCTCCATGGCGACTAGAGATCCATCCCGGTTGAGGTCGAGGTGATCAAATTCGGCAGATCTCATGGCATCGAATTCAGCTCGCGTGATCTCGCCGTCATGGTTGGCATCCGCTCGCGCCAAATTGGCAGCCGCGCCGGTTTCTTGGGCCAATGCTGGGCTTACCCATACAAGAACGAGTATCGAAGTAATCGCGGCCTTCATCCAAAGATCCATCGTTGCAAAGTCGCTTTCGACATATCACCACCGCCGCAGCTAAATCGAGAGTTCAAGCGCGCGGCGTCGCGAGAGTATCCAGCTGACCGGTGCGGCCCGCCGCTACGGACCAGCGGTCGAGCGTCATTCTTGCTCCGGGAAACGTCGATCTAACACGCATTAGCTACGGCCGTTGTCGGCGATCCCGTGCCTTCGCAAGCGCAGCATCCCCAGCGGCGGAATTGGAGTGGGTAGGCCGGTCGCCGATTTTCGCGATCTAGTGCACTGGCCCAGCGCCGCCCGCGAGGCATTTGTTCTTGCGATGCTTGGCGATCTTCACCCATCCTGCTCTCGCAGCGATGAGGTCGGATGTGAAATTGGCGCTCAGATTCCTTTGCAGATTCGTTGCCGTGGCATTGTTGGCGCTCACGGTCGCGTGCGGAAACACTGAGCCCACGAGCGATGTGACGCCAACGGGTGTTGAATGGCCGCAGCCCGATCCGGCGCTCTTGGCTGACGGACCGCATAAGGATGAGGTGCTTTATGGCGAGGCTCTCATACGGCGCACCTATGAACTCGCCGGGCCTGGCGCGTCGAACGTGAGTTTGCGATATGCGGGTAACAACCTCGCCTGCGGCTCCTGCCATCTCGATGGCGGACGTCGGCGCTATGGGCTTTCGTTCATCGGTGTCGCCGACGCATATCCGCGAAACATGGCGCGCGAAAATGCGGAGCAATCGCTCGCCCAACGGATAAACGGTTGCTTCGAGCGCAGCATGAATGGGCGGCCGTTACCGGAAGACTCACGAGAGATGGCGGCGATGATCGCCTACATTGAGTTTCTGGGTGAAGCGGCGCCTGCCGACATGGAAGGAAGGGGTGCGCCCGCCGTCGCGCTCTTGGATCGTCCCGCAGATCCCGCGCGCGGCGAGTTGGTTTACCGAACGAACTGCGTGACGTGTCATGGCGCGGACGGACAAGGCGTGCGCAACGCCGGTGGACGGGGTTACGCCTACCCTCCGCTCTGGGGACCGGACAGTTTCAACACAGGCGCCGGCATGCATCGGATTATCACCGCCGCCAATTTCATACGCGCGAACATGCCCTACGGCGTTACGCACGATGCCCCACAGCTTACGGAGGAGCAGGCGTTTGACGTGGCTGCGTTCATCCACGTTCAAGCGCGGCCCGAGCGACGCAATCTTGCTCGTGACTATCCGGATCGCGCGAGAAAGCCCGTCGATGCTCCCTTTCCTCCCTACGACGATGACTTCTCACGCGAGCAGCACACCTTTGGTCCTTGGCCTCCAATCACTGCTGCTCGCGAAGCGCGCTCTCGCGAATGATTGGAAGTGCGAAACGCTAGTTCAATGAGGCCCGCAATTTAGAGCGCCTTGCAACGAAGGGAGATCTGAAATGATTCCGCTAAGATCGGCTGTTTTCTTCGCCGCGCTATTGCTGGCGCCAGCGGCGCACGCTGACCAATCTCGGTTTTCCACTGGCCCAGTCATCGCTGAGTATGGTTCGGTCGCCGACGTAGAGGGCGCAGCACCAATTCCCGCGCATACGCGCTTCAAGGTTGTTTTCGACGTGTCTGAGGGCGCGGAGCCCGGCGAGCTGAATCGAGCAATCGAGTCCGCGGCGCGCTTTCTCAACATGCACGCGCGCGCAGGCGTTCGACCTTCAAACATCCGGCTGGCGATTGTTGTGCGCGGTTCGGCCACCCGTGATCTAGCCGTGCACCCCCGCCCGGACGAGGACAGCGCGAATGCCGCTCTCATCGCGGATCTCATCGCCCACGACGTTGAGATTTGGGTGTGCGGGCAGTCAGCGGCGCACTTCGATGTCGCTGAGACCGATTTGCTACCAGGTGTCAGGCTTGCGCTCTCAGCAATGACAGCACACGCGCTGCTTCAGCAGCGCGGCTACACGCTCAATCCATGAGGGGATTGGGCAGCGTGCTTCGATTTGAGACGCTCGTTTGCGTTGAGGCAGTGACCGCAACCGGCGATCTCGCGCCGAAGCGCTCGCAGCAAAAACGGCGACAGGATTGGATCGACTTGGCCCGTCGTACGAAAATGGCGACCCGGCGGGCCGTGGCCCCTACCAGATATCTCTGTTTATGCCGCGATCGCCCTGAAACGTTCCAAACGCCGCAGATGCCAACCATTGTTGCTTGAGCTTTGCGCTGTTCTGCGCTGACACGACTTGCGTGAGCTGGCCT
>JANPCV010000022.1:0-26181 GCA_031431115.1 Caulobacteraceae bacterium | reverse complement strand
GCCGGCGTCTCGCCGGCCAGCTCCAGCACAAGCCGGCGAGACGCCGGCGGTCCCTATTGATCAGATCAGCCCCAACGCCATCAGGCGCACTTTCGCGTGCACTTCGGACTGGCCCATCACCGCCGTCGATGGGCGGAAGCGTTCGATGAGCGAGCGCACGAATGGGCGGATGTTGGGGGAGGTGAGCAGCACTGGCGTCTCGCCCATTTGCGCTGACTTCTCGAACGCGGTGCGCACGTCGGCGACGAAATCGTGCAGCTTCGACGGCGCAAGCGCCAAGGTGCGTTGCTGACCTTCGCCGATGAGCGCTTCGGCGAAGGCGAGCTCCCAGTTCGGCGAGAGTGTGAGGATCGGCAGCGCGCCGGCTGGGTTGCGATGTTGGTAGCAGATCTGGCGGGCGAGGCGCGCGCGCACGTGCTCGGTGATGAGCACGAGATCGTGCATGGCGGGCGCAGCTTCGGCGATGGCTTCGATGATGGCGCTGAGGTCGCGGATCGAGACGCGCTCTTTGAGCAGATTTTGCAGCACACGCTGCACGCCTGACCAAGAGATGTGCGCCGGGGCGACATCGTCGAGCAGGGTTTGCGTATCCTTCGGCAGTTCTTTGATGAGCTTTTTCACCTCGGAGAAGGTGAGGAGTTCACTCATGTGCTCCTTGATGATCTCGGTGAGGTGCGTGGCGAGCACGGTCGCGGGATCGACGACGGTGTAGCCACGGAAGCTGGCTTCTTCGCGCGCGCGTTCGTCCACCCACTTTGCATCGAGGCCGAAGGCGGGCTCCTTCACCGCTTCACCCGGCAGTGCGACGCCTGCGCCGGTTGGGTCCATCGCCAGCAGGTGGCCCATTTTCAGCTTGCCTTCGCCGGCATCCATTTCGCGGATGCGGATGGCGTAGGCGTCCGGGGAGAGCTGGACGTTGTCGAGAATGCGCACGCTCGGCATCACGAAGCCGTAGTCCTGCGCCAGCGTTTTGCGGAGCGCCTTGATCTGATCGGTGAGGCGGCGACCTTGCACATCGTTGATCAGCGGCAGCAGTGCGAAGCCGATTTCGATGCGCGCGTCGTCCATCGCCAGCGACGATTGCGGCGTCTCTTCAACGGCGGGCGGCGGCGGGGGCGCTTCGGCTGCCTTTGCGTCGGCTACGCGGCCCGCTTGCCGCAGGCGCCATGACAACGTCCCGGCGCCAAGCGCGATGAGCAAGAACGGAATCTTCGGCATGCCAGGTAGCAGCGCAACGCCGAACGCACATGCGGCGACGACGCCGAGCGCGACAGGATAAGACGCGAGCTGCTTGGCGAAAGCTTTGTCGGCGGCGCCGTCGATGCCGGCTTTGGTGACCAACAAACCGGCGGCGACTGAGATGACCAGCGCCGGGATTTGCGTGACCAAGCCGTCGCCGACGGTGAGCAGCGTATAAGTGTGACCCGCTTCGGCGAAATCCATGCCGTGCGATGTGACGCCGATAATGATGCCGCCGATGATGTTGATGAAAACGATCAACAGGCCGGCGATGGCGTCGCCGCGCACGAACTTGGAGGCGCCGTCCATGGCCCCGAAGAACGAGCTTTCATCTTCGAGCGCTTTGCGGCGTTCGCGCGCCTGTTGTTCGTTGATGAGGCCGGCGGAGAGATCGGCGTCGACCGCCATCTGCTTGCCGGGCATGGAATCCAATGTGAAGCGCGCCGCGACTTCGGCGATGCGCGTCGAGCCTCGGGTAATGACGACGAAGTTCACGATCACGAGGATCGCGAACACGATCACGCCGATGACGAACTCGCCGCCCATGACGAATTGCGCGAACGCCGCGATGACCTCGCCGGCGGCGTGCTCACCGCTCTGGCCGTTGGCGAGGATGAGGCGCGTCGAGGCGATGTTGAGCGCAAGCCGGAACAACGTGGCGAGCAGCAGAACGGACGGGAAGGCGGTGAACTCAAGCGGCTTCTTGATCATCAGCGCCGTCATCAGCACCAGGATCGAGAAGATGATCGACACCGCAAGCAGCATGTCGAGCAGGAACGGCGGCACCGGCACCAGCATGATCGCCAGAATGCCGAGCACGACGGCCGCAAGGCCGATCTCGCCGCGCATGACAAAGCCACGCAGGACGCCGAACGAAAGATCATTGCCTTGCGGCTGTGCAGCGTCCGTCATGTATTAGCTCACGCCGCTTGTCCGGTCGGCGGCGGCAGGATGCGCAAGCCTTCGTCGGAATATTGCTTCAGCTTGTTGCGCAGTGTGCGGATCGAAATGCCGAGGATGTGCGCCGCATGGGTGCGGTTGCCGAGGCAGTGCGTCAGCGTCTCGAGAATGAGATCTTGTTCGACTTCCGCGACGGTGCGGCCAACGAGATTGCGCGCCGCCGCTTGCGCCGCTTCGATGGCGCTACCGGTGGAGTCGCGATGGCCGACTGGTGCGCCGTCTGGAGCGCGGATGGCTTCGGCGCCGACGTCTTCGCCGTTTGCGAGCAACACGGCGCGGTGCATGGCGTTCTCAAGTTCGCGGACGTTGCCCGGCCAGCGATGACCCATCACCTGCACCATCGCTTCGCGCGAGAGCTTGCGGGCGGGGCGGCCATTGGAGCGCGCGTATTTGTCGATGAAGAATTGCGAAAGCGCCGCGAGATCGTCCTTGCGCTCGCGCAATGGCGGGATGCGGAGGTTCACGACGTTGAGGCGATAGAGCAGATCTTCGCGGAACTCGCCGCTGCGCACTAGTGAGCCGAGATCGCGGTTCGAGGTGGCGAGCACGCGAATATTCACCGGCACAGGCTTGCCGCCGCCGACGCGGTCGATGACGCGCTCTTGCAATGCACGCAGCAGCTTCGACTGCAGGCGGAGGTCCATTTCGGAGATTTCGTCGAGCAACAGCGTGCCGCCATCGGCCTCTTCGAATTTGCCAATGCGGCGGGCGATGGCGCCGGTGAACGCGCCTTTTTCATGACCAAAAAGTTCGGACTCGAGCAAGGCTTCCGGAATCGCGGCGCAGTTCACGGCGATGAACGGCTTATCTTTGCGCTTGGATTTCTTGTGAACGTAGCGCGCAAGCACTTCCTTGCCGACGCCGCTTTCACCGGTGATCATGATCGAAGCATCGGACGCGGCGATCTGATCGGCCATCGTGACGACGTGCTTCATCGATTCATCCGCAGCGATCAGCGGACGTTCGTCGTCGCAGACGGCGGCGAGAACGGCTGCGATCAGCTCGGCATCCGGCGGCAAGGAGATGTATTCCCGCGCACCGGCGCGAATGGAGCGTGCTGCAGCCATCGGATCGATGCCGACGCCGGCGGCTACGATTGGCACCACAATGTGTTCAGCTTCGTTCGCCGCTATCAGCGCCGCGATATCGAGCCGCGCGTCCACCATCAGCAGATCAGCGCCGCGGCCGGCGCGCAGAGCGTTGGTCGCTTGCTCGATCGTGTCCACGTGCGTGACTTTCGCGCCGTGGTCCATGGCGATCTTCGTGGCGGCGGAGATTTGCCCTCCGAGTGTGCCGACGATGAGTAGACGCATTTCCGTTCTCCTCGCGGCGCCGTTTAGGCGCCGTCGCCGTCCTTGATAATTTCCGTCATGGTCACGCCGAGGCGTTCATCGACGACGACGACCTCGCCGCGCGCGACCAACCGGTTGTTCACGTAGATATCGATGGCTTCGCCGACTTTGCGATCGAGTTCGATCACCGAGCCGCGATTGAGACGGAGGAGCGAAGCGACTTCCATGTTCGCGCGCCCGAGCACGGCTTGGATGTGCACCGGCACGTCGTAGACCGCCGCGAGATCAGCGGCGCTGCGCTCAAAATGGTCCGTGCCCGGAGAGATGTCCGGTGTCGGCTCGAATTCGTCGAGTTTAAGATCGCTCATTAGTGCGCCTCATTTGCCGCAAGCGCGGCTTCGATTAATTCTTCAATACGGCGGGCGGCGTCGGCGGGATCCATGGCGATAACGCCGTCGGACCAATCGATGATCACTGCGCCGTTCTTCAATCCAGGCTCAGCGCGCACAAGCACGGCGCTCGCGTAGGCGTGCGTCTCACACATCTCGGTGATACGCGGCTTCAGCTGCTCGGCCATTTCGGGCGGCAACTTCACGACGAGGCGCGGCTGGTGACGCAGCGCATCCATCGCGGCTTCAACGGCCTGCGCCGCGCGCTCGATACCAAAGCCGTCGAGCGCGGCGCCCGCAATCTTTTGCGCCGCGGCCATGGCAATGCGCGCGGCTTCAACGCGCATGGCGTGGCTTTCAGCATCGAGGCGCGTGAGCACGGCTGAGGCCGCGTCAGCGATGGTCTCGAGTGCGGCTGCGGTGCGGCGCTCGGCCTGCGCCGTCGCGTCGTTCTTGCCCTTTTCGTAGCCGTCTGTGTTTGCGGCCTGCACGTCTTCCGGCGTGATCCGCTTTGGCGGCTCAGTCATAATCTCGCCGTCAGGCGTGAACTCGATGTCAAAGGCGTATTTGCGGAAGTTGCTCATCAGTAGATCAACTCATCTTCCGACTTGCCATCCGAGAGCACGATCTCACCGCGCGCCGACAGATCCTTCGCGATCTGAACCATGCGCGTTTGTGCAGCGTCGACATCCTTGAGCCGCACTGGACCCATCGACGCCATGTCGTCCTTCAGTATCTTGCCGCCGCGTTCGGACATGTTCGAGAAGAAGAGGGTGCGCAGCGTGTCCGACGCGCCCTTGAGGCCGATGGCGAGATCGCCCTTATCGACGGCGCGGAGCAGGGTTTGGATGCCGCCCGCGTCGAGTTTGCCCAGGTCTTCAAAGACGAACATCAGCGCCTTGATGCGATCGGCGCTTTCGTTGCTCTTGCCTTCGAGTGCGCCCATGAAACGCGATTCTGTTTGGCGATCGAAGTTGTTGAAAATCTCCGCCATCACCTCGTGGCTGTCGCGCTTCGAGGTGCGCGCGAGATTCGACATGAACTCGGTGCGCAGCGTGGTCTCGACCTTTTCGAGAATATCGCGCTGCACCGGCTCCATCGCGAGCATGCGCATGATGCATTCTGCGGCGAAGTCCTGCGGCAGTTCGGCCAGCACTTTCGCAGCGTGTTCGGCGCGGATTTTCGCCAGCACGACCGCGACGGTTTGCGGGTATTCGTTCTTCAGATAGCTGGCGAGCACAGTTTCGTGCACGTTCGCGAGCTTATCCCAGATGTTACGACCCGCTGGACCGCGGATTTCTTCCATCAACGCGTCGACTTTTTCCTTCGGCAGGATTTGCATCAACATGCGCTGCGTCTGTTCGACAGAGCCCAAGAGCGCGCCTGCGCCGGAGAGGCGCTGAATAAACTCGTGCACCAAGGCTTCAACGACCATTGAGGGCACCATGCCGAGCGACGCCATCGCTTGCGAAATTTCCTTGATCTCTTCCTCGTCCATCACCTCCCACATTTTCTTCGCGTCTTCGCCAAGCGCCATGAGGATGATCGCCGCCTTCTCCGGACCCGAATAGCGGGTGAGATCGACTGTCGGCGCTGCCGGGTCGGGGCGGGTATCGGAAGGAGCGGGGCGGGTGAGTGCGTTCATGGCTACGCGTTGTTCAGCCAGCTGCGGATGATCTGCACCGATTCATCTGGGTGCTGATCAACCACCTCTGCGACCTTCTTCACCGACGATGCGCGCACACGACCATTGATCTGCGCGATATCGATGCCGTCATCATGGTCCGGCGCGGGCAACGCCGCCATTGCGCCGCCGCCGCCGGAACCCGGCCCTGCTAGAGCTGGCAGCGCGCCGGTTGGCGCGTTTGCGCCGCCGCGGATCAAACCGCCGACGAGCGGGCGCAGGACGAAGAACGTGAACGCAAGCGCCGCAATCAATGCTGCGACGATCTCGATGATGCGCATGACGTCGAGATTGCCAAGGAAGTCGAACATGCCTGCCGCTGCCGCCGGTTCGCCGCCGGCATTCATACTGGCGAATTGCGTGTTCACGACTTCGACGATGTCGCCGCGCTCTTGGTTGAAGCCCACAGCTGAGCGAACCAACGCGGTGAGGCGCTGCATCTCTTCTTCTGAACGCGCCGCATAGGCAGCTTCCGCGCCTTCGGCGGCAGGGGTCATGACGCCGTTGACTGCGACCGCGACGGAGAGTCTGCGGATGCGGCCTCCTTCGCTCACTTCGGTGCGCGTGGTGTTCGAAATTTCGTAATTGACAGTTTCCGAGCTCTGATTGTTCTCGTTCTGCGGGCCGTCCTGCGAAGCGCTGGCGTTCGCGTCGGGGACGTTGGCGCCGGCGGTCGTGCCGCGCGAGGTCTCGCCGCTACGGCCGGTTTCTTCTGAAGATTGTGTCGAGCGAACGACGCGGCCTTCGGGATCGAACGTCTGCGTCGTGGAGCTGACGCGGTTGAAGTCCATCTCGGCGGAAATTTGGACGCGTGCGTTGCCCTGGCCGACAATGCCTTCGACGATGTCGGTCACGGTGCGGCGGATGCGGTCCTCGGTTGCGACTTGCCGCGCGTCGATGCCGTCGGCTGCGCCTTCTTCGCCGGATTGCGCGGCTGCGAGGAGGCGGCCGGTTTCATCGACGATAGTGACGCGGTTGGCGCTGAGGCCCGGAGTGGCGCTGGCGACGAGGTTGCGGATGGCGCGGACTTGGCCGGCGGTCAGCTCGTCGCGGCGCAGCTGGATGACGATCGAGGCGGACGGCTGCTCGGCGTCGCGCGAAAAGAGCTGGCGCTCCGGTAGCACCAAGTGGACGCGCGCCGAGGCGATGCCATCGAGTGAGCCAATGGTGCGCGAGAGCTCGCCTTCGAGCGCGCGCAGGCGATTGATGTTCTGCTGGAACTGGGTTTGACCGAGCGCGTCTGGTTCGTCGAAAATTTCGTAGCCGATGGAACCGCGCGAGGGCAGGCCGTCGGCCGAAAGCATCATGCGCGCGTTGAACACCTCTGAGCGCGCCACATAGATCGAGCCGCCGTCTTCGCGGATCTCGTAGGGGATGTCCGCCGCTTCCAGGCGCTGCGAGATTTCCGCCATCTCGCGGGTCTCGACGCCGGCGAACAGCAGCGCCTTGGATTCTCCGCCCATCCGGAACACGAGCGTGAATAGGAGGGCGGCCACGACTGCGGCGATGCCAAGCATCGCGAACAATCGCGTCGGTCCTGCCTTGAGTAGAAGTTGAGTGAAGCCGTTCACGCCAGTCCTCTGCACGCACGGAGAGCGCACCCAGAATCACTGGGCAAATCTCACCGGTGGGCAGAATTTGCCGGGCTGCAGGTGAAACAACCGTTAACCACGACTGGCGATGTGGCGGAGCGCGGGACCGCGCAGCCTTCGACAGGCTCAGGCTGACGCTACTTTAGCGCTGTCACTGAAAGGGGCGTCACCCTGAGCTTGTCGAAGGGCGACGCTGCGCTCCAGACGCGCAAAGACCCCCGCCGGGGAGAGGCGGGGGCCTTTGAAAGCCTTGGTACTCAGAGGACGCTGCCAGCAGTAACGCGGCGCGGTCTGTTAGACCGCGCGGTAGTGCTGGATGCGCGTAGTGCGCAAGCCAGGCAGGCCATGCTTTTCGATAGATTTACGCCAGCCGTCGAATTCCTCTTCAGAGAGGCCGTAACGTTGGCAGGCGTCTTCCATCGTGAGCAGACCGCCGCGAACCGCAGCGACAACTTCTGCCTTACGGCGGATGACCCAACGAGTCGTTCCCGGCGCCGGCAGATCGTCCAAAGTGAGGGGATTCCCGTCGGGACCCATCACCACCCCATCATATCGGCGTTGCTTCTGCATGCGCCTTTCTCCTTCTTAGCAACCCACAATAACTCGGATCGCTAAAGAAACGGCTAAGACGCAAAGGAAATTGGGCGAAGAGGCGTGTCTCGAATTAGAACACGAGTCTCTTACTCATTTCTTACCCGAGCCACGCTTCAGCCTATCGTTTGATCATCAAAAGCTCTTCGAGCATTTGGTCGGCGGTTGTAATGATCCGCGACGCGGCGGAGTAGGCGCGCTGCGTGGTGATCAAGTTCGTGAACTCAGTCGCGAGGTCGACGTTCGAAGCTTCGAGCGCACCCGAAACAATACGGCCCGCGCCGCCGGCGTTCGACGAGTTGATGTTGTAGAGGCCGGATTCCAACGTCGTGCGGAACGCGCCGCCTTGGTCCGACTTCAAGCCGTTGGGGTTCAAGAACGTCGCCAACGGGATCTGGTAAAGCGCGCGCGCGCGGCCGTTCGAGAACTGCGCCGTCAGCATGCCGTCGCCTTCCAGCACGAGGCCAACGAGATCGCCTGGCGGCACGCCGTCGGCCGTCACTGAGGTGACGCCGAAGCTATTGGCGAACTGGGTCATGCCGCCGGCGAGGTTGAGCGTGACGCCTTGCACTGCGGCGCCGGTGGACACGGCCCAGTTCACGTTGAACTCGTCATCGATGTCTTGCGCGGTCGATGCGGTGCCATGTGGCGCTACGCTGGCGACGGTGCCGTCGGTGTTGAACGTCACGATGCCGGCCGCGAGTAGGCCGCCTGTGCCTGAGCCGCCCGTGATGTTGGAGTTGGGACGTGCGTAGGCCTCAACACGCCATTCGTTCGGACCGGTTTTCAGGAAGCCGAACGCAACCGTGCGCGCCGCACCCAAGCTGTCGTAGATTTCGAGCGAGCTTTCAAAGTGCGGCGTGACGCCGCCGGTGGCGAGATCGCCGACGTCGTAGACGCCTTGTGCGTTGGCATAGTCGGTCTGCGCCGAGTTCAGGTTGGCGTTGAGGCCGACATTGCGGGTCGGTTCGGCCAAGCCGCCGACGCCTGAGATGTTCACCGGCTCGATCGCCGACAGTGATGTCGGGGAGGAGGTGACGCTGCCATCAGCGCCGACAGGCCAACCTTGCAAGTACAAGCCTTGCGCGTTGACCATGTAACCGGAGGCGTCGATCGTGAACGAACCGGCGCGCGTAAAAAGCACTGAGCCGCCGTTAGAGAGCTGCTGGTTGTTGGTTGACACGATGAAGAAGCCGTCGCCGGAGATCGCGAGGTCGGTCGGAGAGCGCGATTGCTCGAGCGAGCCTTGCAGCGAGATCTGTTGGCGCGTCAGCGGCAGCACGCCGCCGGCGTTGTAGGTTGTGTTCGAGTTTTGCGCGTTGACCAGAGCGGAGAAATCGACGCCGCCGCGCTTGTAGCCAACGGTGTTCACGTTGGCGATGTTGTCAGAGATAACGGCGAGGGCGCTCGAATTGGCGGTGAGGCCAGAAACGCCCGCACGCAATGCGGTATAAATAGACATGTGTCCCAGCTCCATCGCCGCGCGCGTCCCCCGAGCGCAGCAAAAGGGTTATTGTTACTGATGGAGCGCTTCTGCGCGTATCGTAGCGTCCGCATTCGGCGGACGCCTGTTTTCTCAGCCGTTCTCGAGCACGGAGCGAATTGCACTCAATTCGCGCGTGCCAGCAGGCGTGATGACGACGGGCGTGTCTCCGGTGAAGTCGACGCCCATAATGGTTTCGCGCACAGAGATGGTCGGGGTGAGTGACGTGCCCGCCGCATTCTTTGCGTCAATGACGATTTGATAGACGCCGTCGGCGGCAACGCCGCCGTCCGTTCGGGTGCCGTCCCAAGTGAAGAGATGTTCGCCGCCGCCGCGCGCTGCAGTGTTGGTCTCGTAAATGGTGCGGCCTTGCATGTCCTTGACCGAGACGGTCATCGATGTCGCCGCTTCCGGGAGGCGATAGGCCCAGTTGGCCTCGCCGCCGGCAAGGTAGGTCTCGTCAGCAGAGATGATGGCGTCTTTGCCGAGATAGGAGAGAGCGGCGCCTGCGGCAGCCGCATTGTACTGACCGGCCAGGCCTTCAAGCTGCTCGTTCGTGCGGATTTGCTGCTCGACTTGGCTGAACTGCACCAATTGCTGCGTGAACTGCGTCGAATCCATCGGCGCGAGCGGATCTTGGTTTTGCAATTGCGCTGTTAGAAGAATGAGGAACGTGTCGTAGTTGTCGGACAAGCGCGTGCGTGAGCCTGCCGAATCCGACTGCGTCGTCGTGGCGGCGGCATTGATGCCTGAAAAGTCGACCATCGCTTAAGCCTCTAAACCATCATATCCACGCGCACGCCGCGCCACTGCTCGTAACCGATCGGTCGCGCGACAGGGGCTGGTTGCTGTTCGTTTGCTGCGGTGCTCTCGCCGCCATTGTTTCGTGAGCTTGCGTTTGCGTTTTGTGCGTCGCGTTCGTCTTGCGCGCCTTGGCGCAGGTCGAATGAGAGCCCGGCGTCGCTGAGTTGTAAGCCAGCGGATTGCAGCTGCTGCTCGAGTTCGCGGGCGTGGCGGGCGAGTTCGGTGAGCGCTTGCGGATTATCTGCGGTGACGACAGCGGTCACGCGGTTGTCGCGCGTGACTTCCATGCGGATTTCAACGCGGCCGAGTTCAGCGGGGTCGAGCCGTAGTTCGAAATTGGTCGTGCCGCCATTGAAGCGGCGGATGATCTCGCGGCCGACTTGTGCTGCGGCTGGTGCGGCGCGCTGCGTGCCGGTTTCTGCCGAGGCTTGCTGAACGTGCGTGCTGGCTTGCGATGCGGTCGTAGAGATCGCGGTGCTTTCCGCGACTTGCGAGGCGTCCGGCGCGCTGCTTTGCGTTTGCGGCGCTGGAAGAATGTCAATGCTCGGGCCATTGCCGTTGGACGTCTTCGCTTGTGCTTGCGCCTTTGCATGTGTGACCGGCGCTTCGGCCTTGCCATCGCGCGCGTCCGGCGCGGTCTTGGCGTCAATCGCTTGCGTGGGGCCCTTGGCGGTGGTGCGCGTCGTTTGCTGCGTGTTCGTTTGCAGAGCAGGGGCGATGGTTGCGGCGATGGCCTGCTGCACGGCTTGCGGCAGATCTGCGGTCGCGATCTGCTGGGCGGTGGCTTGCTGTGCGGCGCTCAGCATTGCGTCATCGGTGGGTTGGGCGGGCGGCTGCGCTTGTGGTGCGGTGTCTGTCGGTGCGGTCTTCGGTGCTGAAGACTTCACATCAGCGTCGGCGCTCTTGGCTGCGGCGGGCGCGCTCGCTTCAACGGGCTCAGCCGCGGCGACGTTCGCTGGTTTTGCTGACGTTCCTGGCAGTGCGGAGTCCGGGGCGCTTCGCGGCGGGTTGGGCAGCGCATGTAGCGGCGCGATCGGCGCGTTAGTATCTTGTGGTTGAGCCTGGGTCGGCGGCGTGGGCTGTGAAGCTGCAATCTGCACTGCGACGGGCGCTGCCATCGGCGGCGGCGCTGGCGCTAGCGGTCCGCCGAGCAGAGCGGTGTCGGCGTTGATGTCGCCTTCTGCTGTTTCGGCGTCTTCGCTGCGCGCGGCGCGCGCGTCGACGGGCGCTGGTTCATTGCGCGCTTCGTTTTGCGGTGAGCGTTCGCGCGGCTCGCTTACGTCATCGAGGTGATCGTTGAAGGAGCGGCCGTTTCTGTCATTGGGCGCAGTAGAGGCCTGCGCCGGCCGCGAAGGCGGCGGCGGGAAGGCGTCACGTACTGGCTCCGGCGCGAAATCCATAAGTCCCCCGTGCCGAGCGCGTTGCGCGCGTCCAGCCAGCAACCAAGAGCAAGCCCTGGGCCACCGCGGTAACCATGATAAAAATGCCTAAAATCAGATAGATATAATATCTGGCGGGCCGCGTTGACTTGTGTTTGCGGCAATTTCCGCCGGTCCGCCCGGCAGCTTCTGCCGGGCGATTAACCATGGCCCCAAGCTTGCGTGGTGGACGGCCGACGCTCTGCGTGCGGGCCCTCCGGCGACACCTGCAGAACGGGGAGAAAGCGTGTTGTTTCAAACGCTTATTAGCACTCCGACGGTGGCTCTTGCGCCTCCGCACGCCCGGCAGATTTCGCCGGGCGCCGGGCGCTTTTTGCCGGGGGTCTGCTCATGGTCGGCTTAACCAGCGTCCTCCTGTCGGGCCTCTCTGGCCTGCGCGCGGCGCAGACGGGCGTCGCCACCGTTTCGCAAAACATCGCCAACGCAAACACGCCGGGCTACGTGCGCACCGAGATGATCCTCGCGCCGCGTACGCAAATTGGCGCGGGCGCGGGCGTGGAAGTCACCGGCGTCAAACGCGCCGCCGATCGCTTCCTCGCAACCGCCAGCTACATCGCGGCTTCAGCGGCGAGTTCGGCCTCGGCGCGCGCCGATCTACTTTCTCGCGCGCAACAGAGCTTCGGCGATCCGTCGAAAGCGACGTCGATGTTCGGCACGGTCGATGAGTTCTGGTCGGCGTTGACCGCACTAGGTGTTGATCCGTCTTCAAGCTTGCGCCGCGCCGATGCGGTGAGTGCGCTGCAAGCGACCTACGCGGAAATCCAGCGTGTTGGCGGCTCGTTGCAGGAATTGATCAGCGAAGCCGATCAACGCATCGGCGACGCGGTGTCCGAAGCCCAGAACTTGATGGACCGGATCGCGCAGTTGAACAGCGAGATCAGGCTCAGCAAGCGCGTCGGCGCCGACTCGAGTTCCGCAGAGAACGCGCAATCGGCGCTGATCGATGAGCTCTCGGGATTGATGGACGTGCGCAGTACGCCGCAAGCTGACGGCGGCGTGCATATCCGCACCGGCGGCGGCGCGCTGCTTGTTGGGGTCGACGCGGCGAGGCTGAGCTATACGCCGGACTCTTCGCCCTATGCAGCGCATGGCGTGATTTCGCTGAACGCGGATGTTGGCTCGCAGACGAACATAGAATCGTTTTTGACCGGCGGCAGCATCAAGGGCTTGTTGCAAGCGCGCGATGTTGATCTGCCTGGGCTGGCCGAGGCTCTGGGCGGCTACGCTGGCGCGCTCGCCGATGCGATGAACGCGGTTCATAACGAAAATGCGTCGTCGCCGGCGGTGTCGTCGATGACGGGGCGCCAAACTGGGTTGTTGAGCACGGACGCGCTGAATTTCACCGGCGTTTCCACTATCGCGCTGACCGATTCAGGCGGCATCCTCCGCGATCGGCTCACCATCGATTTCGATGCGATGACGATTACGTCGGAATCACCGTCGAATACGGTCTCGTTCGCAGGCGGCGGCACGATCGGTGATTTTGTCGATGCGCTGAACACAGCGCTGGCGGCGGAGACGCCATCGGGCAGTGCTTCGTTCAATAACGGCGTGCTCTCACTGAATGTCAGCGGCAATGGCGGCATCGTTATTCAGCAGGACGATGCCGATCCGGCGTTGCGGGCAGGGCGTGGCTTCTCGCACTTCTTTGGCTTGAACGATCTGGTCTCGCGCCCGACACCGCTATTTTTTGAAAGCGGTGTCAGCAGCACGGACCTGCATGGCTTCGCCGACAATGGCTTGATCCAGTATCAAATCCGAGACAGCCAAGGCCGCTTCATCGCCGATCGCAGTGTTTCGATCAGCGGCGCGCTTGCGGCGCCTGGCGCGACTTGGGACGACGTTCTGAGCGCGCTCAATGCGCCGGGCGCCGGACTTGGCGAATACGGCGCATTCACCCTGAACAGCGCGACCGGTCAGATTACGTTTGCCGCCAATCCGGCATTCAAGGTCGAGTTGATGACTGACACCACGCAGCGCGGCAACACCGGCGTTTCGCTTTCCGCGCTGAATGGCTTGAGCGCATCGGCTACGGCCGGGCGCGCCAGCGAAGTTGATGTCAACCCGCTGATCGCGGCGAACACGTCGCGGCTTGCAATTGGCCGGCCGGATATCTCGGTCAATATCGGCGTGAAGGTCATCGAGGCGGGCGACAATCGCGGGGCGAACGCGCTCGCGGCCGTGCGTGACGCGACGCGCAACTTTTCAAGCGCCGGCGTGCTCGCCGCGCAGACAGGCACGCTTGCAACTTACGCCTCGCGTCTCGGCGGCGAAGCCGGACGGCTCGCCAGCGATGCGGAACGTCAGGCTGCTGGCGCGGCCGCCGTCGCCACCGCCGCCGCCGACCGGCGCGGTGCAGTGGAATCCGTCAGCATCGACGATGAGCTGATGAAAATGACGACATACCAGAACGCTTACGCCGCCGCCGCGCGCGTGATTCAAGCTGCAACCGAAATGCTCGATGTGCTGATGACCATCGGCTACCGTTAAGAGTGAAGTAGATGTCCGGCACACCAATCAATGCCCGTTTCTTTATGCGCGCGCAGGGCGATGTTCGCCGCATCACCAGCGAACTTGGCAATCTGCAAGCGCAGATCGCCTCGGGCGCCAAAGCCGACACGCTGCAAGGCTTCGGCAGCGCGTCCACCCGCATTCTCAGCGCGTCCAGCACGCGGTCCAACACCGATGCACGTGCGTCCGTGCTCTCGCAGCTCGACTCGCGCTTGGGCGTGCAGTCGGCGGCGCTCGGGCAGGTCTCCGACGCGACGCAGGCGCTAGCGCTGACAATTCGCGAAGCGATCAGCGCCAACGATGGCCGCGGCGTCAGCACCGAGCTGGAGCTGGCGTTTAACAGCATCGTCGCGGCGTTGAACGAGACCTGGAATGGTCAGCCAATGTTTGCGGGCGAACGTCTGAGTGAATCGCCTGTCAGAATCACGTCACTCGACGAACTGGCGGTCACCGTGCAGCCGGCCGATTTGTTCAACGAGGGCGAGCGCCATCAGATCATCGATCTCGGCGGCGGCGCGCCGATCAAGCTGGCGTCCAAGGCTTCGGAGCTTTCGTCCGATCTCTTCAACACGCTGCGTCAGCTGAAGCACATTCTAGATGGCGCAGGCGGGACATTGGGCTCGCCGATGACCGGCAGCTATACCGACGTGCTGCAGAACGTCGCTGCGGACCTCGAATTTCACGCCAAGAGTTTCGTGAATGAGGAAGGCCGGACCGGTCAGCTTCAAAAGCGGTTTGATGAAAGCCGGACGCGCCTGGAAGCGCAGTCAGATCTTCTGAGCAAGGAGATCGGCGATCAGACCGACGCGGATCTCGCGGAAGTGTCGATCAGGCTGAATACGCTCCTCGCGCAATACGAGGCATCGGCCAAAACCTTCGCCGAACTCTCGCAGCTCAGCCTGCTAAGATATATCTAGGGCAACACCCATTCCCGGATGACGCGCAGCGGCGGTCCGGGACCCATAAACTCGCTTGTTGGCAAGAGCAGCGGCGAGCGTTGGCGTTCCACGTCCCCAAGCGAGTTTATGGGTCCCGGGCTCTTCGCTTCGCGAAGCCCCGGGAATGGGTAGGAGCCGCCTTGCGAAAATCCTGCTGCTGCGGCATATCCCCGGCTCAGATTTCGTTCCGGACCTTGAATCCGGGAGGGGACAGAAGATGACCATGCTCGATGCGCCGCCAAAGGCGCGTACTCTCAATTCTTTGGGCTTTGCCAAGCCCCCGCGTGAAACGCGCGTCGTCGCCGCCATGTCCGGCGGCGTGGACTCGTCCGTCGTAGCCGCGATGCTGAAGCGCGAGGGCTATGACGTCGTTGGCGTGACGCTGCAGCTTTATGATCATGGCGCGGCGGTCAATAAGCCGGGCGCATGCTGCGCGGGCCAAGACATTCACGATGCGAGGCGGGTCGCTGATGCGATGGGCTTTCCGCACTACGTGCTCGACTACGAAAGCCGATTCCGCGACGCGGTGATGGAAGATTTCGCCGACACCTACCTTGCCGGCGCGACGCCGATCCCGTGCGTGCGCTGCAATCAAACCGTGAAGTTCAGGGATCTGAAGCGCGTGGCTGAGGATCTGAACGCCGATTGCCTTGTCACTGGTCATTACGTGCAGCGGCTCGTTGGCGATAACGGCTCAGAGCTGCACCGCGCCGCAGATGCGAGCCGGGACCAAACTTATTTCTTGTTCGCGACGACGCGCGAGCAGCTGAGCTATCTGCGCTTTCCGCTCGGAGGCTTGCCGAAGAGCCGCGTGCGCGAGCTTGCCGATGAACTGGGCCTACGCGTCGCGGCTAAGCCGGACAGCCAAGACATCTGCTTTGTGCCGAACGGCAAATATCAGGACGTGGTCGAGAAGCTTCGCCCTGGCGCGATTGAGCCGGGGGAGGTTGTGCACGTCGACGGCCGCGTGATGGGTACGCACAACGGCGTCATCAATTTCACGGTTGGACAACGTCGCGGTTTGGGCATTGCGACCGGCGAGCCCTTGTTCGTGGTGAAGCTCGATGCGGCGAAGAAGCGCGTCATTGTTGGGCCGCGAGAATCGCTGGGCGTCTCGCGCATTGCGCTGAAGGAGGTGAACTGGATCGGTGAGTCCGTTGCCTCGGAAGACCAGCTCAATGGACGCGAGATTTTGGTGCGTGTTCGCTCAACGCGTGAACCGGTTCCGGCAAAGCTCAGCATTGGCGCGGGCTGGTCGGTCTTGCTTGACGTGCCGGAAGAAGGCGTAGCTCCGGGCCAAGCTGCCGTGTTCTACGATCCGCGCACGACGCGCGTGCTCGGCGGCGGTTGGATTATGGCGACCGAATGAGTCTCGACGACCAAGCGCGCGCATTGCTGGCTGAGGTGCTGACGCCGAAGCGGCGCGCGCGGCAGCGGATCGCTGAACCTTTACGCAACGCGCAGCAGGTTGAGCTTGAAACATCCGCCGGCAAAATTGTGGCCTGGCGCCTCGGCGAAGGTCCGGCCGTATTGCTCGTACATGGCTGGCAAGATGATAACTCGCTCTGGAGCCCGCTTATTCAATCACTTGCTGATCTTGGCGTTGCGAGCATCGCGTTCGATCTTCCAGGTCATGGATTTTCGACGGGTGACTACTGCACCCCCGCCGCCGCCGCGGAAGCGATTGAAGCGGCCGCGCGCGAACTCGGTCCGATCGATGCGGTCGTCACCCATTCGTTCGGCGGACCCGCAACCGGCGTTGCATTCATAAACGGCTTTAGCGTGCGCCGCGCCGTGTTGATCGCCGCGCCGCGCGGGCGCAACAAAGGGTGGTTTAGGATGGCCGAAGAGCGCGGGATATCTATTGAGGTTGTCCACCGCGCCCGTGAGCTCTACGCCACCGACGTCGGCTCAGAGCGAGCGAACTTCGATCTCGCTGCTATCGCAAGCCCAATCGAAACGCTCGTCATCCACTCTGTGGACGACGACGCTGTCGAATGGGACGACAATGGCAAGGTCATTGCGGAAAGCTGGCCGAATGCTGAGCTTGTCCTCTGCGATGGCCTTGGCCACCGGATGATCGCGCAAGATCGCGGTGTGATCGAACGCATCGTGCAGTTCGTCGCTTAACTCCCACTCATTCCCCGGGGCGATGTGAAGCATCGAGCCCGGGACCCATAAACACGATTGGCAGGGCGTAACGGGTGAGCAACGGGGTTTATGGGCCCCGGACTATTCGCTGCGCTCACATCCGGGGATGGGTGATGTTTCAAACCGGCAACTTCTCCGTCGCGCGCAGCACGCGTTCGACATCGCGGGGCGAGACTATTTCTACGGCTTCAGCCTGGGCTTGCCTCCAGCCCGCATACGCCGTCTTCAACCGCGCGCGGCCTTCGCGGGTGAGACGGAGGCGCCGGACGCGGCCGTTTTCGGGATCAGCGAAGATCTCGATCCAGCCAGCCTCTTCCATCGGCCGCAGCGTGCGCGTGAGCGTCGAGGGCGAGAGTTCGCGTTTTTCCGCTAGCCGCGACATTGTGAGTTCGGGTTCTTCGCCGATGCCAGCGAGGAGGCCAAACTGCGACATGCTCACGCCGCTGGCAGCCAAGCGCTCTTCGTACAGCGACAAAAGCCGCTTCGAGGCCAAGCGCAGCCGCAAATAGAGGCAGGGCGGCGCGTCCTTTGCCGGGATCAGAGGCGGCGGCGCCTCGGCTTTGGGCTGACGTTTCGGCATCTTGACGGTGTTGGCTCCGAGTTCTACGTGCGCAATACTTGTATATACAAATAAGGCAAGTTCAGATGACCGATACCGCGAACTTTGACGCCAAATCCGCCGCGGCGGCGTTGCTCGGCATGTCCGGCCTTGAGGCGCTGCGCTTTTTGTTGGCCGGCAATCATCCGCCGCCGTCGATCGGAGCAACGCTGGGCTTCACGCTCGCGGAAGTCGATGACGGGCGGGCGGTGTTTGTCGGCGACCCAAGCGACCGAATTTTGAACCCGCTTGGCATTGTGCATGGCGGCTGGGCGCTGACGTTGATCGACAGCTGCACTGGGTGTGCGGCGCACACCACGTTGCCGGCGGGTGTCGGCTATACGAGCGTCGAGACGAAGACGAACTTCGTGCGCGCCATAACACCCGAAACTGGGCAAGTGCGGGCGGAAGGCCTCGTGCTCTCGCGCGGCCGCAGCATCATTACGACTGAAGGCAAGCTCACCGATTCACGCGGGCGGCTGTTGGCGCACGGCACATCGACGATTATGGTGCTGCGCAAAGAAGGGAAGTCATCGCAATGAGCCAGGAAGACATCGTCATCGTCGGCATGGCCCGCACGCCCATGGGCGGTTTGCTGGGTGAGCTCGCCAATCTCTCAGCGCCGGAACTTGGCGCGGTGGCGGTGAGGGCCGCGGTGAAGGAAGCGGGTGTCGCGGGCGCTGATACGATCTTTATGGGCAACGTGCTGAGCGCGGGCTTGGGCCAGGCGCCGGCGCGCCAGGCGGCGTTGAAAGCGGGGCTCGATAAGGGCACGCAAGCGGTGACGTTGAACAAGATGTGCGGCTCAGGACTGCAAGCCGTCGCGATGGCGCGTCAGGCTCTGCTTTCGGGCGACAGCGATGTGGTGATTGCGGGTGGCATGGAGAGCATGACGCGTGCGCCGTTCCTGATGCAAAAGCATCGTAGCGGCCAAAAGTATGGCCACGACAAATTGTTCGATCACATGGCGCTCGATGGCCTCGAGGACGCGTACGAAGGCAACGCCATGGGCGTTTATGCTGATCAGTCCGCGAAGGAATATCAGTTCACGCGTGAAGCGCAGGATGCGTATGCGCTGGAAACGCTGCGCCGCGCGCAGAACGCAACCAGTGAGGGCCGCTTCAAGCGCGAGATCGCGCCGATTGAATTGAAGACAGGCGCTCTCGATACTGACGAGCTGCCGCGCAAGGCAAAGCCGGACAAAATTCCGTCGCTGAAGCCGGCGTTTACGCCGGATGGCACGGTAACGGCTGCGAATGCCTCAGCGATCTCCGATGGTGCGGCGGCGTTGGTGTTGATGCGGCGCGGCGATGCCGAGAAGCAGGGCCGAAAGATCATCGCGACGGTGGTTGCGCAGGCCGCTCACGCGCAGGAGCCGCAGAAGTTCGCGTCTGCGCCGGTGCCGGCGATCCATAGGGCGTTGGCGCGTGCTGGCTGGAAAACGGGTGATGTAGATCTTTGGGAGATCAACGAAGCCTTCGCGATCGTGCCGATGATTGCGATGAAAGAGCTCGGCATCAGTCACGACATTATCAACGTCAATGGCGGGGCTTGCGCACTGGGTCACCCGATCGGCGCTTCTGGCGCGCGCATTCTGGTGACATTGCTGGCGGCGCTCGAAGCGCAGGGCGCCAAGCGCGGCGTGGCTTCGCTCTGTATTGGCGGCGGCGAGGGCATCGCGCTCGCGGTTGAACGGGCGTGAAGGAGAAGATCCTCGCGCACTTCGCCGAGCAGGCGATGTATTGCGACATGTTCGGATCGCCGTTCACGGCGCAGCTGATCAAGTCGATGAGCGAGGATTACCAGGGCGGCGGACCGATTGCGGCTTTGCTCAAGGATTGGGACACAAACCCGCGGGCTGACGCGCTGGCGCTACGGCTCGCGGGCTATTTTCATCACGCCGTTTTGGTCAATCGCGACGCGGCGCTTGCGGCGCACTATCCGTCTAGCCTCGCGAACTGGAGCATCGAAGATATCTGGCCGCTGGCGCGGACGTTGCTCGAGCGCGAACCCAATGCGGCTGCCGCATTTATTCGTTCCGCGCCGCAAACCAATGAGACGCGCCGATCGATTGCGCTGCTTGCCGCGTTCTTGACGTTCGCAGACACCTGGAAGGGTGAGGTCGATATGCTTGAAATCGGCGCCAGCGCCGGGCTCAATCTGAATTGGGATCTCTACACTTATAAAACCAAGAGCTGGGCTTGGGGTGCGCAAGGGCCGGTGCAGATCGATACGGACTGGAACGGGCCGCCGCCGCCGATCGCGGACATTGCCGTGCGCAATCGTGCAGCCTGCGATCTCAATCCGCTCGACATAGGCGATGAGAACGAGCGCTTGCAGCTTCGATCCTATGTGTGGCCCGATCAGCCAGATCGGCTCGCACGGTTTGATGGCGCGGTGGCGCTCGCGCGTGAAACTGGCGTGCAGGTCGAGCGTGCGGATGCGGCGCAATGGTTGGCGCAAAAGCTTAGCGCGCGCGCCCACGATGCAGCGATGATCGTTTATCACTCGGTGTTTTTGCAATACCCGCCGCGCGAAGCGCGCGATGCGATCGTGGACGCCATTCAATCCGCCGGCGCCCGTGCAACTGAACGCGCGCCGCTGGCGTGGGTGAGACTAGAACCGGAAGCGCTGACAGACGATGTGCGCGATAGTCCAAGAATGGTGATTGATGTCATCACTTGGCCGGGCGCGAAGCGGCGGATTGTCGGCTACACCGATGGGCATGTGCGCTCAGTGTATGCTGTCTAGGCTCAATTGACGCCTTGCATCTCCTTGGCGCCAAAGCCGCTGAGTTATGAAACGACTACCAAGTGGTGATCGCAGTCTCGCTCAGTTCAGCGCTGCGCAAATGTGCGACGCGTGTGCGTTTAGGCATCGACATCGCCACAGAATGAGCCGCTGGTACATGAAGCGTGATTTCTATGTCGCCGACCGCACAGACGACGCGCGACGCGACACCTACTCACAATATCGGTCCCGCGGAGCGCCTTCGGAGCGCTGACTTTACCACTGCGGTTTCCGGCCCGACCGATCGGGTTTAGGATACCTATTGGAAGAGAAGAGACGCAACGCCTTGCTGGCGTCGTTGTCGCGCGCAACGTTTCTGGAAATCGAGAGTGAGCTTCGCTTCGTCTCGCTACCGGCAGGAGCGGTGCTCAACGAGCCCGGACAAGAGGTCGACAGCGTGCTGTTTCCAGATAATGGTATGGCTTCGGTGCTGGCTGTTATGCGCGATGGCAGAGCGATCGAAACGGCGACGATCGGGCGTGAAGGCGCTCTCGGCATGATGGCGGGGCTTGGTCTTCACATCACGCTGACGCGTGTAGTGGCGCAGACGGTTGTGACTGGTTCGCGCATTTTGGCCCCGCAGTTTCGCAAGTTGGTCAGCGGTAGTGATGAGCTCCGTGACTTGGTGGTGCGCAACAATGAAGTGCTTTTGGCGCAAGTGCAGATGACCGCCGCCTGCAACGCAGTTCACAATCTTGAGGCGCGGCTGTCGCGGTGGATTCTGCAGACGCGCGACAGACTTGATGATGACGCTATCCCGCTGACGCACGAATTGCTGTCAGAGATGCTTGGCGTCCGGCGCAGTTCAGTCAGTGAGATTGCGAGCAAGCTGCAAGCGGCGAATCTCATTTCCTACAGCCGGGGAAAGATCCTGATCGAGGATCGCGCCGCGCTCGAGCGGCACGCCTGCGAGTGCTACGAGACCATTCGGGAAAGCGCCGCGAGCATCCTGAAGCGCTGAGCCGGTCGCTACGCAAGAACGCGCGACTTGGCGAAGTCGGCTTCGGTGCTGACGAGGGTGTTGACGATCTCGCGGTCTTGCTGAGTGAGTTGCGGGTTCCAGACGTCGAACAAAAGAACGACCCGTAGCTCGTCGCTATTGTTCCAAGCTTCATGCTCGATTGAATCGTCGAAGATCAGAGCCTCGCCGACCCTCCACGCGCGCTGCTCGAAGCCCACACGAAGCGAGCCGCAGTTTTCCGGCACGATCAGCGGCAGATGCACGACGAGACGCGCATTGGATTCGCCGGTGTGCGGCGGGATGTGGGTGCGCGGCGCGAGTGCCGAGAACATCGCGTTCGGGCAGTTGCCGCGAATGTGCGCTTAATCGACTTGCTCCAGCGCTTTCGCGGTTTCAGGGCAGAGCGCTAGATTTTCTTCGTCGCGCGCACCCGCCATCCAAAGATAAAAGACGCTCCAACGCGTCGAGCGGTTGAGCTCGCGCCATTCCTCGCTCGAAGCGCCGCCGAGATTGACGTACGGAACGAAATCCTGGCCCTTGGTTTGCAGTGCGCGCATCAGCTCATCGCGGATGACGCCGGTCTTTGCTTCAAGCGCTTTGACCCATGAAAATTGCGCGGGATCATGAAACGGCTTTGCCGGCATGCGCGGCACATAGAGACGATGGGGCTCGGCGTTATAGGGCTTGCTGAGTTTCGACATGATCGAAGCCGCCTCACGCCAGCGGCCATCACTGGCGTCATCGCCGCTGATGCGCGCGATGTTTTCAGAGAGCGCGTTGAACAGCGCCGTCTTGTGGCGATCGACAGCGGCCTTAGCGCGGTGGAGTAGGTCGCGGCAATCATCGGGCCAATGCTCGGGCGACGCCGGCGCTGCATCGAGCGCGGCGACGTAGGCGGGGATCGCGTCGGCATGCTTGTGCCGTTCGAGTAACGCGCCTTTTGCGAGCAGGGCCGGAAAATATTTCGGATCGAGAGCCAGCACTGCCGAGATGGCCGCAACTTCTCCGTTGGGGTCCTTGCAGTTTCGGCACGCCTTCGCGAGCGTCATCAGCACGATCTTATCGTGCGGTGCGGCCTCGCGTGCTGCTTGTAGAAAGGCGCGCGCACGGACGGCGTCGCCGCGTTGGAGGGCAGCGTAGCCGAGACCCCAAAGCGCATTGCGATTGCGCGGCGCTATGGCGTGCATTTTGGCCCAGACGCGTTCGGCGTCTTCCAAGCGTCCAGCGTTTAGTGCTTGCGCTGCGGCGCGATCTAACTCGTCGAGTCGATCGATGGCGCGCGTTAGTTCTTCCGTCGTCAAGCAGATCCCCCGGGGATCGACGCTGAACGCAGAGTCTGCCGTGTGATATACGACTAAGGTAATTGAAGTGCGCGAATATTGTACGCTACATTACTGACGCTTAGCGGGACTTGCTTAGCGCACGCCGGCGCCGACTACAGGCCGCGCCGTTACGCGGCCGCTCGGTGCGGTGAGGCATTCGCCCGCGCGAGATGCGGCGGCGAACGCCACGGCGAAAACTACATCACGAATTTTCATGCGCCTCTCCAGCCAAGGCTCTACCGCAACTTAGAAATCTCAAGGCCGTCTGCCTTGGCGCGAGTCTTGATCGATTCTTCACTGCGTGTGAGCGACTTGGATATCGCCTTCAGCGACATGCCTTTCTTCGCATACATATGCAGCTTCTGAATTTCTTCGCTCGTCCACGTCTGCTTATGCCGTTCAAATTTGTCAGCCATGCTGCACTCCTGTTGCGCGCGTCGCCTTGAGGCTATCTGCGCGCCGAAAAGCTGAAGAGACCGTCCCATGCAACATCAAGCTTTGCGAGCGCGTCGGATGGGGGGGCGGCGGTGTAGGTCTCGCCTTCGTGCGTCACCAGACCAAGGCGTTCGAGCTTGCAGAGTGCGTCGTGGATTTCGAAATCGATCTCTAGCGCAAAGCGTTCGCGCAGGAACGTTTCGCAGAAATTGTCGATCTCAGCCTTCGCCAGCGGCCGCGCTTCGCGCCGCAAGATTGAGTAGGCGAGAAACGCCTCCTTGGTGTCCTGCTCTTCGCCGGCGCCGATGAGGAGATCGAGCACGCCGCTATTGTTGGCGATGTTCCGGAAGTAAACGGTGTCGGCGAGCTGCTTCTGGTAGCGCAGCGTCTGCGCTTCGTATTTCAGCCGCTGGCGCATAATGAAGGCGCCAACCGCCACGAGACCCGAAACCGCCGCGAGCGCGCGCTTCAGTTCGCTCTCTTCGATGGCGCCTCGCGCGCCGAAATAGGCCGCGAGCACCGCGAAGATGACTGTGAGCGCCGGCCACAGATTGAGCAGCACCGGTACGCCTGCAACGACGGCGGGACCTGCAAGCATGGCCTGGTCGCGTGGCCGCATGCTTGGGCGCGCGCCAGGGTGCAACGTGACCAGTTCCGGACCGGCGACACTGCGAAAGTGCTTCACCAAAGCTGCGCCTTGGCGCACGCCGCGCCGCAAATGTTTGAAGGCTTTGCGATCCTCGCGCGCTGCTGATTCATCTCCGGCTTTGAAGCCAACGAGAACGACGACGTCGTTCATCGTTTGAACCTCGAACTGCTCGCGCTTTAGTCCGAACCAGCGTTTGAACGTGAGCGTCTCGGTGCGTGCGCCGCGCGCAAAGAAGCGAACGCGGCGAATGCCGCCTGATGACGGCTTGATGGCGAGGCCAGTGATGCGTTTGGTTGCTTCGCGGCTTTGCACGGTGTCCGGATCGATTTCGGTGAAATTGGCGCGCGCAAGCTCTTCGACCAAATCGCGTTCGAACGCTTCGAAGGCGCGCAAGCTCACATCGCGGCGCGATGGCGGCGCGTCGGGATCGAGCGGATCGTAGAGCGCCTTTAGCGCTTCCAGTTCCGCATGCGCTTCATGGTGTAGAAGCGCGCCGAGCAGTTTCAATACGTCGGCCATAGCTTGGGTTTCGCCTGGCGGTCCTGCCGCGGCGATAGCTTCGGCCAGCTCGGCCTTGCGGACAGCGATGTAACCGTCCCGCTGCGGCGGTGTCGTCCCCTCAGACATGGGGCAGTGCTAGCCCAGGGCGGGTCGCGGCGCTATGCGGAACGACGGTTGCGAAGGTCGTGGAAGCCGGTGAAACTGGCTGCTTCGAAGGGGGACCATATGCGGGCAAGCTGGCTGATCGCGGCGATCTTTGGTGCGGCCATGTTGACGGCCGCTGCACCGGCCACGGCGCAGCAACAGCGCGATCCTTTTAATGGCCAGTTCGGTGCGCTCGAAATTGCGCCGCAGCCTGCCGACGCCGCGCGTCTGGCCCGCCTGATGGGCGATACGCTTGAGGGCCTGCAGCCGCAGCGTCCCGGCGTGCAGGATGTTTATTTGCTCAGCGTGTCGTTCTGGGGTGACCCTGTGTTCGAGCGCGAGGCGGTGCAGGCGGAAGAGATTTTACGTCAGCATCTCAGCGCCGAGGGTCGCTCCATCATTCTTTCGGCGGGCGGGCAGGGTCCGCGGACGTACCCGGCCGCCACCCCCGACAATTTCGCTGCCGCCATCGGCCAGATTGGCTCGACTATGGATCCGAACGAAGATTTGTTCGTGTTGTTCTTCACTACGCACGGTCAACCGGATGGGGTCGCCGCCATCCGCGAGCACAATCGCGTGTTTGGCGGCTTGCGCCCCGCGCATTTGAGCACGTTGCTTTCACAAGCGAACATTCGAAATCGTGTCGTCATCGTTTCAGCGTGCTTCTCCGGCGCGTTCATCGGGCCGTTGATGACAGACGATACCGTGATCATGACTGCGGCTGCGCCGGATCGGTCGTCGTTTGGATGTCAGCCACAGAACAATTGGACGTTCTTCGGTGACGCCTATTTTAATCGCAGCGTTCGCGAACATGGCGACATGATCGGCTCATTCGATCGCGCCAAGCGTCTCATCACGCAGTGGGAGCGCGAGCAGAATCTCTCGCCGCCATCGAACCCGCAAATTTATGTTGGTCAACGCGGCGCGGCGATGCTGCGCCAAGCCGAGAGTAACGGCCACTAACCCTGGAGATCGCCGGCGATCAATTCGAGCGGCGCGGCCGTCGTGCGTTTTGCTGCGCGCATGACAATGCGTGATTGAACATCGCTGACGAGCCCAAGCGCCAACATCTTGTCGCGCAGGAAGTCATCGTAGGCGTGCATATCTTTGGTGATGACGCGCAGCATGTAATCGACGGCTCCGGTCACCGTCGCGCAATCGACGACCTCTGGCCATTTCGTGACCGCAGCTTCGAACTTCTCCAAATTGTCGCGCGAGGGAAGTTGCAACTTCACCGAAGCGAACACTTCGAAGGAGAGGCCGAGTTTTTCGTAATCGAGCAGGGTCACCTGTTGTTTGATGATGCCCACCTTCTTCAATCGCTCGATCCGGCGCCAGGCCGGCGAGGAGGAGAGTCCGACCTTGGCGGCAATATCGGCGATCGACAGGCTGGCGTCGTGCTGGAGCAGGTCCAGGATACGCGCGTCGACGGCGTCCAGCGGTTCGGACAAAATTGCCTCCCAAGGGCCAGATGGCGGCAGGTTATCCTATGATTGCGCCGCACCTTGCCGTTTCGCAAGGCCGCGTAGGCCCCTTGGAGAAAGGAAGTTGCGTTTTGGGCTCTGGGGCGCTGCGAAATACGCTTCGACCGCTTGCCCGCCGCGCCCGCCGCGCGTATGTGACCGCCCTTCGGTGGCGTAGCTCATCTGGTTAGAGCGTGGGATTCATAACCCCAAGGTAGGTGGTTCAAGTCCACCCGCCACCACCA
>JANPCV010000021.1:0-1675 GCA_031431115.1 Caulobacteraceae bacterium | reverse complement strand
CGATGCCTACCGCGAGTGGTTCAGGGGCTATGACGAATGCCCTGCCGACGAACTCAAGCGCGTGTTCGAAGACGTCAGCGGCTATGACGACATGGTCATGCTGAAGAAGATCGATGTG
This sequence comes from Caulobacteraceae bacterium, assembly GCA_031431115.1. Taxonomy (GTDB): domain Bacteria; phylum Pseudomonadota; class Alphaproteobacteria; order Caulobacterales; family Aquidulcibacteraceae; genus Vitreimonas. Next base: position 1,557 of record JANPCV010000021.1, on the reverse strand, counting down.
GAGAGCCATTGCGAGCACCACATCGCGCCGTTCCTCGGCAAGGCTTACGTTGCGTACCTGCCGACGGACTCGGTAGTTGGCATTTCCAAAATTGCGCGCGTGGTCGAGATTTTTGCGAAGCGCCTGCAGACGCAAGAAACGATGACCTCACAGATCGCGCAGGCGATCGATGAAACGCTGAAGCCGCGCGGCGTCGCGGTGTTGATCGATGCCGAGCATCAGTGCATGAGCACACGCGGCGTCCACCACAAGGACGTGACGACGATCACGACGCAATTCACTGGCGCGTTCAAGGATGATGCGGAGCTGCGGAACCGGTTTTTGAAGCTGGCTGGTTACGGCTGAGCACCACCCATTCCCGGGGCGATGCGATAGCATCGAGCCCGGGACCCATAAACTGGATGTTCGACAAGCGGGCGCAACTGCGAGGTTGTGCCCGCTCTTTTCCCGTTGTGTTTATGGGTCCCGGACTGCGCTGCGCGCATCCGGGAGTGGGTGGGGTTGAGCAACGCTAAACTCCGCTTCGCTCATACGCTCAGGCCTATGCACCAGCGTCGTGAGCACGAAGCTCAGCAACATCAGCAAATACCAGGCGCCCATCTTTTCGATCGGCACGATGTGCCAGCCGTCGCGCTGGCTGGGATAGACCCAGGCTGCGGCGAACGTGCCGGCGTTTTCGGCAAACCAAATGAACAGCGCCACCAGCAACAGGCCCACAACCATCGGCATGCGCCGCGGCGTGCGGTCGGGCGTGAACACGAACCAGGCGCGGCCGAAGATCAGTGCAGAGAACGCGAAAAGCCCGAGGCGAATATCGATCGTGTAGTGGTGGCTGAAGAAGTTGATGTAGGCGAGCAGCGCCAGGAGCCACGTGGTCCAGAGCGGCGGGTAGTTGATGTATTTAATTTCGAACAACCGCGTCGCGCGGGCGATGTAGGAGCCAACGCAGGCGTACATGAAACCGGAGAAAAGCGGCACGCCGCCGATGCGCAGGAAATTATCCTCCGGATATATCCAGGAGCCGTGCGCAGTTTTGAATATCTCCATGACCGTGCCAACGGCGTGGAAGATGAGGATGACGATCGCCTCCTCCCAACGCTCGAGTTTGGTCGCGAGCAACACGCCCTGAATGGCGACGGCGGCGAGGACCAAAAAATCGTAGCGCGCGATCGGTGCGTTGTCGGGCCAGAACAAGTGCGTGCCGACAAGCAGCACGATCATCGCGCCGCCGAACAGACACGCCCACGCCTGCTTCAGCCCGAAGAGCAGGAATTCATAGGCCCAGGCATGCCATTTGGACTTTTCCGCCCACGGCCGCGCAAGGGCGTCAAACGCCTCGACTTGGGCTTTGATCTTGTCTTTGAGACTCATGCGCCGCGACCACAGCACATTGCCTCAATCGCGTCATGCCCGCGACTGCGGAGATTGAAATGGCGCGACAATCGTGCTCTGATCTTCCCAAGGGGCGCCGCGATTGCCCCGTGAGGCGACAGCCTAAAATCGCGTCCAACTCACAACCCTCAACCGAAGGGATGGACGCTTATGCCATCGATAACA
>JANPCV010000020.1:0-7089 GCA_031431115.1 Caulobacteraceae bacterium | reverse complement strand
TGCGACTGCCGACATAAGGGCGCGAGCGTCGCCGACAGCGACCGGTCCGTGATCAATGCCGGTACGCCCTGCAAGCCGTGAGACAACTTGATGAACGAGGAAGTGCGCCTCGTTCAGATCGTTCGTGTACTCGCGCGCCCATGGCACGAGTTCCGGACCAAGAGCCATAACTTGAGTTGGTGACATGCGATCTCTTTGACCTCTTCCCGCCCAACAAGGAGCATCGAGCCGCTTGAGTCGGTACGGCGAACGACACATTTCAAATTGTCACTGTCATTGGTCCGGAGACCGCATTCGGTCATCTATAGCGGTCCGGCCGATCCAGGGAGGACGTCGGCGAATGCGCAGGTCTACATTAGCCAGTTGGGAGGCACGAGGACCTCACCAATGGTCTTGGTCGCAAGATCTGGCAAAAAATCTCGATCCTGAGCGCCTTGGATGGCGGCGAAACAGAAGCGCCCCGTGGAGATGTCGGAGAGGGCTTCACCAGTGTGCCGCCCCCTCGAAGCGCGTTGTGACCGGCGGCTTTGGGCCAGTTGGTCGCCGCCCCGACAAATTATTACCAATGTCCGCCGCTGAGCTCATTCCTGACGTCCGCAAAACTCATCGCGCTAGGCGGCGTCCACACTGATACGCCCGGTCGAGCGCGAGCGTGGTTTCTTCTTGATCACGATCTGTATGTCGCGGTCGAGCGCGGTGAGATAGGTCATGAGCCGTTCCACCGAAAAGCCCTCGAGTTTGTATCGCATCAGCGCAGACACTTTTGGCTGCGTGGCTTCCAGCACTTTCGCGGCTTGCGCCTGCGTCAGATGGCGTTCCTCAATAACAGCATTGATGGCATGCGTCAGTCGCAGCTTCGTTTGTCGTTCCTCGGCGCCTGGAAGGCCGAGGTCCGCAAACACGTTGCCTGTGCCTCGCGTAATCTTCTTGTTGCTCATGGCTTGCCTTTTTTCACTCCGTAGCGGTCCTTGTGATCTTCCTGCGCAATGCGCAGCCGGATCCGGACCAAGTCGATATCCGCTTGCGCCGTCTTGATGCCGCGAGGCGATTTCTTCTGGAAGGCGTGCAGTACGTAAACGACCTCCTTGAAGCGAACCGTGTAGATCGCGCGGTAGGTATTGCCGTCGTGATCTTCGACCAATTCCAGCACACCCGATCCCTCCCCCTTCCAGGGCTTGGCTGAAGGGTGTTTGCCTCCGAACTGCGCAACGCCTAAGGCGTGGCCCATCTCGTCGATGACCTCCGCCGGAAAGGACATGAAGTCCTTTTTGGACGATCCCACCCAATCGACCGGTCTTTCGTCCGCAACTTTCTTGCGCGCCATATTTTATTCCCGAACTGGTATATACCTATTCCGGGATGGCTTTCAAGGCCGCATCCGCTGACCCCGCGCTATCCGGCTCACTTCATTGCGCCGCGCACGCCCTCGCCAACCGCAGCGAAGCCTATCGCGCGCTCGGCGACTCCGCTCGCGCCGACGCCGATTATCGCGAGGCGGTTCGGCTGGATCCGACGCTGGCGCAGTGATGTGCGCTTGAGGGCGTTCGGGTTCGAGGCCCCTGCTCTGCTCTGCGTCAAAGATGGTCCTCGATGTTGACCCGTATGCTCGGCAAAGTCTGTCGCCGCCGGGATCGCTGGGCGTTTTCGCCAGAAGCGACACGCAGCGGAGTCACATTGGAAATGGGTGGAGGAAGCGCCAGCACAGCGGGCTCTTCCATCATTGTTTTCGCGGGGGCGGGCCTGGCCTTGGATGGACCCGATCGATCGCGCAGCGCGCGCGCCTTTTGCCGGTCTGTGGCCGCGCGTTTCGCTTCCTTCTCACGGCGCTTCGATTCCCGCTCTTCACGCATAGCTTCTTCGCTCTTGTGTGGAATGCCCCAACCGATAAGTCGAAGGCCAAGCGACTTTATGATCTCGAACAACGCCGAACCGGCCCACAGCATCCACGATGGAAAAGGCGGGGCTGGCAGGTGGGGCTCTGCCGGAAGATCCTTGGAGATCTGCGCGCGTTTCGGCTTCGCGCGCGTTGATGTCTTCGAGTTCTTGGCGGCGCTGTGTCCCGCAAGCAGTCATCGCGGCCTCGCCGGTGCATTGGGCGACCCCGCTGCGTGCTGTCGCATAACCAGCGAGCGCTTGCTGCAATTCGGCACGGTCGATCTAGTCCAGACGTTCGTTCGAGCAGGCGGTCACGGCGGAATCGCCGATCAGTGTCCCGTTCGAAGGTTCGCTTGTAAATGCGAGAATGATCCACGCTTGCGCGTGCCCGGGATCAGACCTGATAGTGCGTGCTCGGGAGGGCGCTGTGACGCTCGATCTCACCGCACTCGCAGCGACCTACGCCGTTGGCGTCGCCTTACTGCTGCTTGGCTACGTGCTGGCCGGCCCCGTCTGGGTCGAGAGGCATTCGATTCAGCTCGCCGGCCCCGGCCGGCCGCGCCGGGTCTCGGGCTTTTGGGGCGAATGGTCTCTGGTCACAGCTTGCGCCGCCGTCGTCGCCACCGTGCGCAGCTTCACCGATGTCGCCATCATCGATGACGTCCTCTTGCCGCACTGGCGCGTGGCGCTCGGCGTTCTGCTTGCCGTTGGGCTAATCGTTCTCGTTTATTCGCTGAGCGTGGTCGCCGGCGCGAAGCGCGATGGTAAGGACGCCGCTTACTGCGCGCGCCTTGGCGCAGCATACGTGCCGTACGCAATGTATTCGGCCATCCTGTTCGCAGGCGGCATCGGCGTGCTGGGCTTGCTCGGCTTGGAGTTTCTGCACGATCAAAACGCCTTCAACACCCAAGCCCGCATCGTCGCTCAATCGGTCAGCCAAGCCGTCGCGGCAGCGCACGCGCCCGGCGATCCACTCGATGCGGCTCGTCACGCGCTCACCTATTTGGAAGACGCGATTGGCCAGATAGCGGTATCGCAGAACATCCTTCAGGATCAGATGAACCCGGTTTTCATCTTTGCGGCAGTGATCTTCGCGGTGAACATCTTGATCGTTCTGTCGCCGATCCGGTCAGCCTTCATGCAGGGCGCGATCGACCTGACCCACATCCTCACCGCGATCGCCATCGCGGGCATTCTGATTGCTGGCTTTGTCAGCTATTTCCTTTCCTACGCCGACGTGATCCAGGACACACTGGCGCGCATGGAGGCGGCGCGTCCGAACGCGGCATTAGGGGCGTGGGACTTGTCACAGCGCTACAATGAAATGGTCGTGCAATTGAACAGTTCGAAGAATCTGCTTGGCTTCGCCCAGGCGATCGGCGGGGAAGGCTCAGGGCTAGCGCTATTTGCCGCCGCGATCCAGTTCACGGTCGACCGCATCCCCGGCCGCGGCGAGCGCAAGGCGGAGGCGTGAGATGCGGCCGCGTTTCATCGCGCTCGCCGCACTGGCCGTGGCAATTGCGCTCTACGCCGGAGGGTTCTCCGTGCTGAACGGAAATGCCGTCGCTTCGTCGCGCGATCTCGACGTGCGCGGCTCGGCCGCCAATGGCGCGGCGGGTGAGACGCTCGACCTGATGATCTGGAACCTGGGCTATGGCGGGCTCGGGCGCGAGAGCGATTTCATCGCGGACGGCGGAACGCATTATCTTCCACCATCGCGCACGGCGGTGTGCGGCAATGTGGAAGCGATCGAGCGCTTTGTTCGCGACGAGAGCGCTCGCGCCCAAGTGATCTTGTTTCAGGAGATCGCCCGCGGCGGCCCAGTAAATTACTGGGTGGATCTAAAATCTAGCATCGATCGGGCGCTACGCGAGCGCAACAGCGTTTTCTTCGCTGACTTCAAGACACGCCTAATGCCATGGCCCCTCGCGATGACGCACGGCCAGGCGATCTATTCCACCTACAGGATCGAAGGCGCTGACGTGGTCGCTCTGCCGGCGGAAGACGCGAGCATTTTCGGCGTCAGACGGCGGTACGCATCCGTTGTTGCGCGCATTCCCATCGACGGCGCCACCCACGGCTGGACTGTCGCCAGCGTGCACCTCGCCGCGTTCGATCCCGACGCCGCCGTGCGCACGCGGCAATTGCGCGAATTGCTGGCGTGGGCCGAGCGCGAATACCAGCGCGGCCAGCACGTCGTTATCGGCGGCGATTGGAACTTTCAATTGGTGCAGACCAACTTCCCAAACACGACGGAAGAGCGCTTCCTGTTCTGGCTATTTCCGTTCCCTCAAGACGCGCTACCCGAGGGCTGGCGCATCGCGGCCGATGCGCGTGTGCCTTCGGTGCGCACGAATCATCGGCCGTATGTGGCGGGCGAAAACTTCGTGACCACGATCGACGGCTTCATCGTTTCACCAAACGTCGCCGTTGAGAGCGTGGCGGGTTTCGAGCTCGGGTTTCAAAACAGTGATCACCAGCCGGTGCGTGCGCGCATGCGCGCATTGCGTGCGCCGCAGACTGGACAAAGTGAGCGCTGACCCTCTTGGCAGGCGCGCCTGAAAGGCTGGAAGGGGCCAGACCGGCTCTGAGCGCCACATCCTTACGATCGGCCAAGTCGATTCAATCGTGTCGCCGGTAATGCTGCGGGCGCTTCGGCGCGAGATCGCCGACAACGGTCATCCACTTGGGCGCGAGACCAGTCAGGCCGCTCCAATTTGAAAGCTGAAATCCGGTGAGCCAACGACGTGGTCGCCGAATTTGATCACATAGCCTGGGCCTAATCTCTGGGCCAAGTTCTCGGCATCGATGCTCGACGCAAAGACGCCCGCTAAGTGCCAGGGCGATAAACGAAGGACGCCCCAGCCAGCCTTGATCATGTCACCTGGAATTGCCACGCAATGATCCACCATTTGCCAATCAATCGTTTCGTGCACGCTGTGTTGCGCGTGCGCATCGCAGATCCAGGTTCAGACGAACCCAGAAAGAATTTAACGCAGGCGGCGCGGGGCGCCGACCGGTTGTGACGAGCGCATTCTCGACCTCTCTCCAGCCCATAAAGCTGCCGCTTTGAGCTAAAGCTCGCGCCTGAAAGCGTAGATTGTCGCGGCGTTCGAGTTCTCGGGGCAGCATGAATATCCACTGGCGGATCGGCGTCGCGTCACTTGCGGTTGGTAAAGCAAGAGTTGCGCCGCAGCGTGTCCGCCGCCCGAGGGTGGTCACCACGTCACGCCGATGCGCCATAAACTGCGAATGGCTTACTCGATCCAATCGTGTCGCCGGTAATGCTGCGAGCGCTTCGGCACGCCATTTCGCCAACTCGGACACGAGATTACTGAAGCTTGGACCTGCGACGTGGCAATGGCTCGTACCAATCTTCGCGCCCCATATCCCAAATCGCCCAGTCCCACCCGGTGTCGAAGTTCGACCTGTTCACGCCCAATTGCTCTTTGGCCAAGGCGTAGAGTTCGTCCTTAGTGGCAGGCTTCGGATGACCAGGCAGCATAAGGGTCTTGAGCCAATCCCTGCATCGCTCTGAGCGCTCACGCGCCTCTCGTGCGGCTTTCGCTTTCTCCTCGGCGTTCATTGGCAACTACAAAAGCACCCGGGCCACAAATACCGGCCCCCTCCATAATCCGCCGATGGCAGAGATTCTCAAGTCCAGCCGTTCGGGCCACCGAGCCGACTTCGGCACGCCATCGCCGAAGGTAGCCATTCCGCAGTCTTGGAAGAGTCGCTTGCCGAACCGTGGTCTCCGCCCCTGGAAAGCTTGCGGCGAGCCAGATCAAATGACACTGCTGATCATCGCCGCTTCGGAGGAGTTGTTGGATGCTGCTTCGTACACTCCGTGAGCACGGGAAGACGCACAATTGGTTCGCCGTTGGGGTGGACCTGCTTGTCCTCATCGTTGGCGTCTTCATCGGCATGCAAGCGACCAACTGGAATGATGCGCGACTCGCCCGTAACGAGGGGCGGCAATATCTCGAACGCATCGTTGCTGATATCCGCGCTGATCAAGTGGATATGGGGCGCCGCCTCGCATACTACACGCAAGTGCGGGAGTACGGTGTCGCAGCGCTTGCGGCGTTGGAAGGTACGCGCGCCATGCCCGATGAAGCCTTCCTGTTCGCGGTCTACGAATCCACCCAAATCGTGCCGCGTCCGATCAATCGCAGCACGTATGACGAAGCCGTCGCCGGGGGTGGCTTCGCTCAAATCGGCAGCAGCGAGATCCGTTCGCTCATCGCGAATTACTATCTCAATCGCGAAGCGGCGGATGTCACCATCAGAAACGTGCCACCCTACCGCGACATCGCGCGGCGCTACATGCCGCTTCACGTGCAGGAATTCATTCGAGAGCGCTGCCCGGAGGTCAGACTTCGAGACACGCGCGGCGATAACATCAACGTGCTCCCGACCACGTGCGAATTGGAGCTTAGCGCAAGCGAGGCGGCGGCCGCTGTTTCGCGCGTTCGTAGCGCGCCGGGACTCTCTCTCGATCTCACTCGCTACATCAGCGACATCGATCAAAAGCTAATTCTGTTCACCGCCGCGCGCGATAGCGCGACCCACGCGATCGACGCATTGTCACGCCGCTGATCTGACCTCGCACGAAGATTGTTGGCTGCTTTGGAAGGCCGACTTCGAACGGCTGCTAGGAACCACGGCCCGCCTACCCGTCATATTTCTCGAATGACCGGCGCGCTCGGCGCTCTCAACGGGTCGATGCAACACACTCGCTAAATCGCTCTGCCGGGGTTTGGAAGTCCAGGGTTTTTAACCCATGCCGGTTTGGTAGCGCGCTTGACAGAGCTTGGCACTGAAGGCGCGCTCACTGCAGCAGGTCGCGCTCTGCTCGCCAACTCCACTCCGGAATGGACTGGGTCCATGTCGGGCAATCGCTACAGCATCGACGACATAGTCAACCTCTGTACAACTGGCGGCTTGGGCTTCGTTTACTTTGGCGCTCGCCTATCTCACCTTCTTGCACCGTTGGACGCCCGACGCGATCCCAGTCTCCATCCAGGAACGCACGCCTTGATCGACGCCGGTATCAAGCACGCGAGTGGCTGTTTTGATGGGGTGGACGCCCCCCAACGGCATCGATGTGCCAAAGTGGAGGTGTTACCGCACCACTTGAGGGAGGCGTCCGTGGAGAAAGTTAGCATAATCGGCCTGGATATCGCCAAGTCTGTTTTTCAAGCGCACGGGGCC
>JANPCV010000019.1:0-13212 GCA_031431115.1 Caulobacteraceae bacterium | reverse complement strand
GCCCCCGTCTTCCAACGCTCCCAAAGCTCGGCGCTTTGCGCCGCGGTAAATCCGACGCGCTGATAAGGCTTCCTCATTGGCATCGCTCCACGACCTCAAACTAAGGTACGTGTTGCGCTCACCGATTGAGACCGCCCTCAATTCGTGACGGTCGCATCAGCGTAAGATAACCGGCCTGATGTCGCCGAAGGTAGCCACTCGACACGACGCGCGCGACTTTCAAATCCTCTAGGTCACTCGATGGTCTTTTTGCTCGGGCGCATTGGTTGCTCGGGCGCATTGGGCGGAAGCGGCCCAAGCCAACTCTACTCCCGCCAGCAATCACCTCGACACATCGCGCACCTAGGGCAGCCGCGCTGCGTTTGATAAGGCTGGGCGCTTGCGAAAACGCTAGATCCCGACTAGCCCGCCGACGGCAGACAGGTGACGATCACCATCAACAATGAGGACACCATGAAAATCGATGTGTACGACACCTACGCTACGTCCAAGGCCGGGAAGACGATTCATTTTGACGTATTCCTCCCAAGCGGCGGCGACAAAGAAACAGCACTGCGCCATGCACGCGCATTTTTGGAATCGATCGGGGAAACAGCGGAAGCGCTAAAATCAGAGCGCTGCAATTTCTGCCACAGCGAACATGCGCATCCTGTTGTCGAAGCGGAGATTGCCAAGTCCGGGCATTACATTTTGCAAATGGAAGGCTGCCCCAATCCGCATCGATAAACTTCGATTTCGCAGCGATGTAGGGAGGATGTCCTCTTACTTCCGCCGCTCCCGGTTAGCAGTAAGCTGGTCGCAGCTGCATTCTTACGAATCGGCTGGGTCGATTCAATCGCGTCGCCGGTAAATGCTGCCAACACTTCGGCTTGATGTCGCCGGTAGCTGCCGTTCCGGCGGTCGAGTAGCTAGCTCGCGAGCAAGCGCTCTGAGGCCGGCATCTGCACAAACTCTACGCCACCGAGTGTAAGGTCGAATTCTTGCAGCACGTCGGAGGCTTCGTCCGCGTCCATCATCGTCGCGCCTTCGCCAGGGAACCGAAAACCCCAGAAGGTGTGAATGTGGCGGATGACGCCAACCGCCTCGCCCATAGGAAGAAACAATGACGGGGCGGTGAGCAGAAACGTTCGGAAGGCGGCGGGCTGGCCGTCGGCGAGCGCTGCAAACGCGGCGCCATATTCCAAGAGCGTTTCGTCGACTCTTTGAGCGGCGCGCTCGACCTTCTCGAGAATGCCCTTGCGCATTTCCGCAAGCTCACGCCGGCGATCGGACGAGGCGCCCGTTACGCGCAATGCGGCGAACCGCGGCCTGAAGGCTTTCAATTGCGGCCTGAACTCGTCAGTCATCCACTTGTAGTAGAGAAAGCCCTTCCAAGCGAAGACGCCCTCTACGTATTCTTCGCCGGAGAGCCGCAACGTCTCGCGCAAGGGATCGAGCGATTTTGCGGTCTCGTCGGTCATGAGCTTGTCAGCAAGGCGTTGCGCGAGAGCGCCTGCGTCATGCCCGCCAGTTGCGAACGCCAACTTCACGAGTTGTGAGATCTCACCACCCACGAACCTGCGCATGCGTTCAACATCGGCATCAGCCAGGTCAAAATAAACACGTGACGGGCTAAGCCCCAAATGCCGCAGACGCTCGCGCATGAGGAATGGATCGAACGACGGCAGTCCAGCGATCATCCGCATCAGTTGAATGTCGTCAGACAAGTCCGCGCTGCTTTCATACCCACCGACCGTGTCGCGCATCATTCTCTCGAATGCGATCTCACCGACGAGGAAGCTCACGCCGCCGAGTTCAAGCTCCGTCGCGGAGTACGGGAGTATTACCTTGGTCGCCGAAGCGGTCGGATGCGCGAAAAGTTCGCGCTCGTTCGACCGAACCACGTGTTTAAGAATAAGCGCGCGATTCAAACGCCTGTTCTTGAATAGCGGCTGGTCTTTGTACGCGTCGGTGTCGCCGAAGCGCTCGTAGACACGCGCCAAATTGAGCACACGCGCCGTCGAGCCGCTGGCGCGGATCAACGCTAGGTCCCGGTGGCCATCAAGCCTTGTCACGCTCGTGAAAGTGGCTCAGCAGCGTAAATGCCAATTTAATCGCTCGGCAAATACCTGCGCGGCTCAGCATCGTATGCCAAATCGACAAAGTGGGCGATGGGCCTCGCCGATCCAATCCAGCCGCTGGCTCACGCCCTGCCCGTCCGGCACGAACTCGCCGATGATTGCCGGTCGACCATCTCGGGCCATTGGAACAAGACCGGCAGGCGCCGCAAACCGTAACGCGAAGGCCACCAGACGTCTGAGCCCTCTTCGGTCGCCCCGTCCGAAATTTCGTGCTTCATTTCTTCCGCGCCGAACGGAGAGGGCCGCACACGACTCGAGTTGCAGAGGCTGGCGGGTGGGCTAGAGACCACAGTCGTCAAGTGAGATCGATTGCTCGGCAAAGTGCTCGCGCAATTGTTCACGCAGCATCAGAACGGGATTGGCCTCACCGCGTTGCTGGTTGGGGACGATCAACCGAATGGTCGGAGCATCCGCGCTGTCGCCCGGCTGGGCCACAATCAAGAATGCCGATAGCGCGCTTTGCTCGGCTGAACAGCGCGAATCGCCGCCTTCGCGCGCACCAGCTTCCAGCGCATTTAGCAGGGCAACCGCCATGCCGCAGGATCTCGGCGTGTTCACGAATTGCTCCAGCGTCTGGTCTAATACGTCCTCACTTGCCAGGATGTTGCCCTGCACCGAAACACCTGCGGCTTCGCGGCTCCCGCGTGCGGCGCTTGTGAAGATGCCGGTTGAACTGGCTACGGAGGCTTCTCCCCCATGCAGCGATGCGACGCCGTATTGCCTGAGCTGCCGGATTACGAAGAAGCTCTTGTCCACTCTGCCCGACCTAATCATGTCGACCACCACGTTCGCTGAGTTGCCCTCTTGCAGCATCCTGGCTGCATAGTCGCGCCCCTCGTTGCTCGTCAGCCCTTGCGCAACGACGACGCCTTCGCCTGGCACGATGCGCGCAATCGTGTCCACGCCTGGGTAACAACTGGCGCCCGCAGCCCCCACTTGCCCTGTGCTCGGATCGACCGCCACCACGCTCCAGGTTGCGTGCGCAACAGAAGACGTTGCGACGACGGCAAACAGACTCAGGGCCAGGAGACGAGGCGACTTCAACCTGACGTGTTTAGCGATAGAGAGAAGTTGATGGCGCATATTGGCCTCCTTGATTGGCGGCTTTACAAATGCGTCGGCGCGGCACAGGCGTCCTCTCAAAAGCGAAAACGTCTTCTCATTTCAGGAATTGGGTAGACCTTTTTAGTTTTGAGCGGCATCGCGAAGGCGTTTTTCGCGAAAACCGGACGGCGTGTCGCCTTCAGTCTCTTTGAAGACCCGGTTGAAAGTCTGCAACGAGGTAAAGCCTGCTTCATAAGCGATGGCCAAAACTGTCTCGCGACCGCGGACGGGATCGGCCAGCGCGGCCTTGGCGTAGGCCAATCGATACCCGTTCACGAACGACGCAAAGTTGCGGTGGCCGAGACCCTGATTGATGACGGCCCGCAGGCGGTGCGTTGGCGTCTTGAGCACCTCCGCTACCCGCTCAATCGTCAGGCCCGGCTCGCGATAGAGGCCTGCATCCATTGTGCTGACCAACGCCGTCAACAGCGCTTGATCGCGCGGATCGACGCCGGGCGGAGTCGCCGCGATGTCCGCTGCGGTCGGCACTTCAAAGCGCAATCGTCCGGGCTCGATAGCCGTCAACCAGACTCCCATGACCGCCACGCCGGGCAGGCTAGCAAACGTCAACCGCACCAACGCCGCGGCATTGGGATCGGCAAGACTCTCAGACGCCACTGATGCCAAAGCGGCGGCCGACAGAATGAACACCACCAAAACGCGCGCTGTTTGGCGCCCGGCCACAAGGTCGCCGCCGCGCTCAGACACGGCCACCCAAATGACATGGCCAATCGCGAGGAATGGCGCGACGCCAATCAGCGTCGCCAGGACGCCAAGGCCCGGCGTGGAGTCCAAGTCAAACATTGTGGCCAAAGGGCCGACACTGAAGAGTACGAAACAAACCTGCTCAAACTGGCGAATCCGGAAGCCATCCCGTAGCACCGCCAAAAGGGACAGCCAAAGCAACGCGACGTTGAAGCCGCCAATCAGGCGTAGCGGCGTCCAGACCAATTCCGGCAAGGCGCCGCCAATAGGGCCCGTTGTCAACTCCAAGGCCGCCAACGAAAGACCGAGCCCCGCCATCAAGCGTCCCGCCAGCTCTTTGCGCGCATCGCGCCAAGCTAGCAGGCCAAGCAGCGCGGCAAGCGCAATGAAGCCGCCGGAAAGCCCTGCGACCAGGGTCGATGTCATGCCTTCGCCTCCCATGCGTCGTGTAGCGGGCGACGCTGGCTTTGCCCATCGCCGCGCGTCGTGAGTACACAGCACAAAGTTGCTGAAGAGCTGCGTCCGCTGCCGGCTGCGTTTTTGACATTTCGCCGCCGGTCTTCGCCGACCGCAAAGGACCATCGCATGGCAAGCGGTAAAAATTCGCGACTGGCTTGGTCGATCCAATCCTGTCGCCGATAATGCTGCGAGCGCTTCGGCGCGAGATCGCCGAAGACTGCCATGGAAGGGCTGGGCCGACCGGGTTGATTCACGAAGTGCGGCGGGTGTGCGCTGCTTCAGTGTAGCGTTTACGCGGCGTCGCAGACGCCGGCTGAAATCCGCGCCTGGTCATCACGCCCCATGATTGGGCGCCTGACGCCCATTCGCAGAGCCCGCGCACCCGCCACAGCGTGTTGAGCTGCCGATAGCCAAAGTTTTCCAGAATAGCCGCACCGAGCAGAGTCAGGAGATCGCGCGCGCTGGACACGCGGCGAAGTTCGACTTCCTCCAGCGCCAGCGCGCCGACGCTCAGGGCCGCGCCAAAGGCGATGTTCAAGGTAAGGAATGCAAGCAGATAATCTGGAGCAAGTAGACCGAGCGCCCAAAACCCCGGGATGAGCGTGTAACCGACAAGTTCGGCGATGGGCCCGCACACGTCCACAATCAAGACCGCGCCCATGCCGAGAAAACCGACGCGGCCATAGCGCGGATTGAACAGCATGTCGGCATGGCGTGCGAAGGTCTCCAGCGCCCCGCGATGCCAGCGCGCGCGCTGGCGGCTCAGTACGGCGAGGGTTTCCGGGACCTCGGTCCAACAGACCGGCTCGGGCACGAAGGCGATGCGATAGGGCTTGTTCTGGTCGCGGTAATGGCGGTGAAGCTTGACCACAAGCTCCATGTCTTCGCCCACCGTACCTCTCGAATAGCCGCCGACTTCAATGATGGCGCGGCGTCGAAACATGCCGAAGGCGCCGGAAATGATGGTCAACGCGCCGATATGGCTCCAGCCGAGGCGCGCCATCAAAAACGCGCGTAGATACTCGACGGTTTGAAACAACGCCAGCAGATTGCGCGGCACGCCAGTACTGACGATTTGGCCATGATCAGTGCGACAGCCATTGCCGACGCGAACGGTGCCGCCCACCGCAACCACGCGCTCTGGGTCCTCCAAGAAGGGTTGCACCGCGCGCAGCAGCGCATCCGGCTCAAGCATGGAATCGGCGTCGATCGAACAGACGATTGGCGCGCGTGCGAGATTGACGCCCGCATTGAGCGCGTCAGACTTGCCGCCGTTGGCCTTGTCGACGACGAGCAGTCGGGGATGCATCTCCGACGCATAGAGGCCACGAACGCGTTCCGTGGGGATCACCGTTTCATAGTCTCTATTGACAGGCGATAAGCTGAAGGCCTCGATCAACACGTCGAGTGTGGCGTCGTTTGATCCGTCATTGATGACAATGACTTCAAAACTGGGATAGCGCAGCGACAGCAGCGAACGCGCGCTTTGGACGACGCTGGTCGCTTCATTGAACGCCGGGGCCAGCAACGAGATCGGCGGGGTGGAATCGGCGTAGCGCCGCCACAGAGCGTTGGATTGCGTTTCAGGCGGATTGGCCGCCAGCGCCCGCGCGGCGAGCGCCAGCTGAACGACATGGATGAAGCTCTGCGACAGCCCCACGCCGATCACCACCCATGCCAAGGTGTGTGCGCATGCCGATAGTAGCTGAGGAAGATCAACATTCATGCGGCGGCGCGCTCCAGCAACGCCAAAGTAGCGGCGCGGCGGGCGCTGTCTTGTCCGCCGCTCGCGGCCATCGCTCGCAGTGCGGCGATGCCCTTGTCGCCCAGCGCCGCCAAGGCCTCTGACGCGCGAAAGCGAACCCACCAGATTTCGTCCGACAGCAAGGCGCAGAGCGGCTCGGAAAATTCAAAGAGCCCCAGCCGGCCCGCGGCCTCGGCCGCTTTCAATCGGATGCGCCAATCTTGGTCGCCAAGCGCTCTGGCGATGATCGGCGCGCCTGAAGGGTGGGCCAAGACGCCGAGCGCTTGGATTGCCGCCGCCCTTATTTCGATGTTTTCGTCGTTTGTGAGCGCCGCGATAATGTCAACGCCGCCGCTGGCGTGCGCCGCCGCAAGGGAATCAATCAAAGCGATTCGAACGGGTGTCGCCAAACCTGGGAGCGATAACGCGCCAATAGCCGCGGTGGATCGGGAGGCCACCGCCATTCGCAATACGCCAACCAAAGCTGATTGGCGGCGCTTGCCCTCGGCGCCGATGCGCGCCAACAAATCCTCGATCGACAATGGCCCCCCAAGCGCGACCATCGACTTAAGCGCCGCAACTTGAACGCGCGGATCGAGATCGTGTTGAGCTATGCCCAAGGCGCGGCGCGTTTCAGCTTCCGGAAAGAAGGCAAGAGCCTCGGCGGCAAGAATTCGGGCGCGAACCTGCCCCTTCGCCAATTGCTTACGCAGAATGGACGGGGCGCCCTTGTCCCTTGCGGTCTCGACGATCCGCTCGCGATCGGCGCCGCGAACCAGCGCCAAAACCTCAAGCAGCGTTTCCGCGGCTGTCTCACCATCGAGAGCCGCCAACGGTGCGCGGCGGTCTATCTCCACTGCATTTGGTGTAAGTAACGCGACAATGAGGGCCTGGCGGCTCATTGCACGACGCGTGTCGCCGCGCTCACGCGTGACGCGCCTCAGGATTAGCGCCGTCATCCCCGCGATCGAGATCGCGACAAGACTAAGGGCATAGGCCCACAGGAGCGCGAGCCAAGCCATGGCCTCAAAGCCGCCATGCCGCGCCAAGCGACAGCTCCGAGCGAGCATACGGCTCGCGCTCTTCCTGGGTGACCCAGGCACGCAGCGAAAAGGTGTCGCTCACCTCCAGCGTGGCGCCCAAGGCAAGCGCGCGTACGTCCACGGTGAACCCTTCATCGGATTCCGGCGCATCCGCGTAGGTTGCGCGAAGCTCAAGCCGGTCGAGCGCGCGCCAGCTTCCGCCCAGCGCAAAACCGCTTCGCTCATCTCCTTGCTCGTCCACCAGGCCGATGAGACGTCCGTTCACCGACGCGCGCCCATCTGCAAACCATTGTTCGGCGCCGATCTTGAGCGCTTGCGTCTCACCGGTAGGGTAGCGCGCCCAATCTAAATCGACTTGCAGCATCGTTCGTGCGTCCAGCGATCCAGCGATCCAGGCCGCGCCGCCGAATCGCAGGGCCGCTTCGGGGCGAAATTCCGCATCAGGTCCGACGCCAACCGACAAATACGCGGATGAGGCCTCGCCCAATGCGCGGTCCACTCGCACTTCGCCATAGACGTCGTCGCGACCAAATCGCTCGCTTGCTTCCAGCCGCGCTGTCGCAGCCCAATCGTCGTTGAAACGTCGGCCAAGCGCCAACGAAGTTTCCCGCCATGGCGGCAAATCTTCTGTTAATTCGCTTTGGGCGACATTGACGTCGATACGCCATTGCGGCGGCGTTTCGACAGGCGCCGAAAGCGCTTGGCAGATGGCGGCAGCCAGCGTCAGCATGATCAAGCCGCCACTCTGGGCGCCAATCGCGCCACGCGCGCAAGCAGTTCGTCGGGAATGAACGGCTTCACCAGGAAGTCGTCGGCGCCGAGTTTTAGCGCGCCGACGACATCGTCCTGGTGGTGCAAGACAGTCAGCATGATGATGCGCAAACTGCTCAGCGACACATCGCTTCTAATCCGGCGCAGAACCTCAAAGCCATCCATGCGCGGCATCAGTGCGTCCAGCACAATGATGTCCGGCTTTACGATGGAAATTGCTTCTAGAGAGGCCAGGCCGTCAGACACAGTTGCTACGGTGTGACCGGCGCTGCGAAGCTTGTGCTCAAGGAGCAAAAGCAAGAGCGGATCGTCGTCTACGACCAAAATGGATGAAGGCATCATCGTTAAACCAGTGCTTGCTTGGTAGTGTTTATTTGGGTTTGCTGAATTCTGGCGGAAGCAGCGTCAGTCGATCTCCAGGACAGAGTCCCGGCGATCGAACAGGCGAATGGCGTCGAGAACGTCTTGCTTTGGCGCCGTGGTAAGATGTCGTTTGACGCAGGCCGAAGTCACGCTCCTTTGAACGCTCCCCACCGAAAACGGTTTGGCGATGAACGCATCCGCCCCGACAGCTATCGCTTGTTCGACACGAGGCAGAGTCGATGTGGCGGAAATCGCCACGATCGGAATGAGCTTAATTTCAGCGCGCCGGTGCGACCTCATCGCAGAGATGAGCGCGGTCCCGTCCTCATCGCCTAGGCATAGATCGATCACCGCGAGCGCTATGGACTTGCATTCGAGATACTCAAGCGCCTGATTGATCCGTTCGACTGCGATCAGCGTTTCAAATCCATGTTGCCGAAGCAGCGCGACTAACAAGGCGCGCATGTGCTCGTCGTCCTCGACGACCATGGCGGCACCGAGCCGTTTGTCGGCAAAAGATGAATGCGCCGCGTCGCCCAAGACCTTGCCCTCCACTTGAGGCCGGGGCAATCGCATGCGCACTCTGCACATAGCGTAAACTTGGCGCGCTCACGAAATGAATTCACCTTGCTGCGAAGAGGCTGCGAAGTTCGGCGCAGCGTCGACGCCGCGCTAGGCCGCTGGGCGACGTTCCGACCTGCCGATCGCCTCATCGAGCGCCTCCACAAGCGCGGCGACATCGCGAGGCAAGGGCGCCTGCCCTCGCGCAAGCGTCTCATCCACCACGCCCGCCAATTCGCCGATCTCCACAAATCCGAGTGAACCTGCCGAGCCCGCCAGACGATGTACGAGCGCACGTATGTTCGGCCGCTCCGGGTTTGTCTGCAGAGCGGCTTGCAGGCCGACTCTATCTTCAACCAGGCGGGCGGCGAAGCGGGATTGGAGCTCTTCGACAATTCCGGCCTGAGCCGCATTCAGCGAAGGGTCCGGCTCGACCACGCCGGTCCACGCCGCCACGGCGCGGGTTAAATCGTCGTCGAGCAGCGGCTTGGCGAGGTAGCCGTTCATGCCGGCAAGCAGATAGGACGCGACCTGTTCGGGCAATGCGCCCGCGGTGAGCGCCACAATCGGTGATTGCGCGGAGGCGCCACCGCCGCCGCGGATCGCGCGCGTCGCCGCCAGCCCGTCCATGCCGGGCATCTGCACATCCATGAGGATGATATCAAACTTCGTGTGTTGGCTGAGAGCTACAGCGCCGGCGCCGTCGTGCGCCGTTTCGACAGTGTGCCCGGCCAATTCGAGCATGGTTTGAGCCAGCTCCCGATTTAGGTCTACGTCATCAACAACAAGGATGCGCTTTGGCGCGGCAGCGGCAGCGGCAGCGACAGCGACAGCGACAGCGGCCACCGGCAAGGTCAGGGTCACGCTGAAGGTCGAGCCCCTACCAACTTCACTTTCCAGACTGATCGCGCCACCCATGGCCTGAACCAGATTTCTGGCGATGGACAGGCCGAGGCCGCTGCCGCCAGCACCGCGCTGATCGTCGTCAAGCCGGACGAAGCGTTCGAAAATTTCCTCGCATCGATGCGCGGGAACCCCCATTCCAGAATCTTGAATGGCGATACACAGAGTCTGCTTGCCCTGAGAGTTATCGGCAGCCGAAGCCGATAGGCTGACAGCGCCGGCATCGGTGAATTTCACCGCGTTCGAAGTGAGATTGATGAGCACTTGGCGCAAGCGGTCGGCGTCGCCAAAATGGGAATCAGCAATGGACTGATCGCACCCTGCGCTGAGAGCCAGCCCTTTCGCATCGGCGAACGGCGCCATCATGTCCCGCACGCCAAAGATGAGGTCGCGCACCGAAAACGGCGCTTCGCGCAAAACAATTGCGCCTTTCTCAACGGCGGCAAAGTCGAGAACATCGTTGACAATCGTGAGCGTCGCGCGGCTGGACGCTTCGATCAAGGACGCGAAACGCCGATCGCGTTCGGTCAAATCCTTGCTGTCGGCGAGCAGGCGTGAGAAGCCGCTGACGCTGTTCAAGGGCGTGCGCAATTCATGGCTCATATTGGCGAGGAAGTCAGACTTGGCTCGGCCCGCTGCCTCGGCGCATTCGCGCGCGGCGACCAGCGCCTCCTCCAATTCTTGCTGCGCCGCCACGTCTCTGATGACATCATAGAACATCAGCGGCGCGCCTGTCGTAGCGTCCGTGACAACGCGCGGCGCCCCTTCCATCCACCGCCAGGCGCCGTCCTTTTGCAGCGCCCGCATGCGCATCCGCACCGGAGGTCCATCAGGCCCAGCGCTGGCCACGGCCGCCAATAGCTTCGCGCCCGTCCCCAATTCATCTGGATGAATGATCTCTCGCATGCGCCGGCCAACCAGCTCCTCAGGGGCGTAACCCAGAACGGCCATGCACGCGGGGCTCACATAAGTCATCGTCGTGTCGGGCTCATAGCGCACGATGATGTCCCGTGCCGATTCCGCGATGCCGCGGAATTGCTGCTCGCTCTCGGCGAGCGCGTCGCGTGAGCGTAACGCATCAGCCGCAGCCGTTTCCGCGCTCAAGCGCGCGTCTGCAAGTTGGAGCATCGCGAGGCGGGCCTCGATATACCGGGCGGTCAATCGCGCGCTGCGCGCCAGGAACGCTATCTCGGCTGGAGTCCAATCGCGCGCCTTAATGTCAATCGCGCAGACCGTTCCCAAGCGCATCCCCGAGGCAAGCTCGATCGGCGCACCGGCATAGGCTCGAATATAGGGCGCGCCCAAAACAAGCGGGTTTGAAGCAAATCTGGGGTCCGCCAACGCGTCGGCGACGATGAGCGGCGTATCGCCAAGGATCGCATGAGCGCAGAATGCCGATTCACGATCCGTCTCAGATACTGTCAATCCACAACACGCTTTGAACCATTGCCGTGACTCATCCACCAATGACACCAGAGCGATGGGCGGGCCAAGATACTGACGAACTTGGTCGACGATGTCCTCGAAGAATGGCTCGGGCGGGGTGTCCAAAAGCCGTGCTTGCCAGAGGGCTTCAAGACGCTCGATCTCGTTGGGGGGCAGCGGTGCAGCTGGCATACTTTGGGCGTTTCTGCTCCGACTCGACGCCGCAGTCGAGCGTCGAGTTCGTGCCGCCGTGCCACAAAAAACGACGCCCGACCGGGGTGCCGGGCGGGCGTCGAATGTTAGCTAACGGCGCGTCGTCTATCCGTCAGGCCGGCCAAGCACGCGTGGACCACGACGATCTCACGCAACAATCTCAGCCGCGACCATAGGAATCAGCGGAACGCTCGTGCGACGGAAACGAAGCCTCGGGGCTGGGGGGGCTGATTAGTGAGACGCCGCCTCCGTCCGGGATGCTGATACGCGTTGCATTTCGCAGTTTGTTCGCAGCAACATGAGATTTTCCGCGAATCCGAGTGCCCGATGACAGGACGCATCCTCGCAGCCGACGACGATTCCATCCTCAGGGACTTCATCGCCGGAGGCCTGCGCGAACAGGGGTATCTGGTCCAGGAGGCGGCGACCATAGCCGAAACCCTGGACCACGCCCGCACGGCGACCTTCGACCTGTGGGTTCTGGATCGCCAGATGGGCGACGGCGATTGCGTCAATGCGTTGCGGGCCCTGCGCGCCGAGGGGCGAACAACGCCAGCCTTGTTCCTGACCGCCTCGCGTTTGCTGGAACAGCGCGTCGAGGGTCTTGAAGCCGGCGCTGACGATTATCTGACCAAGCCGTTTTCAATTGTCGAACTGACGGCGCGCGTGCGTGCTCTGCTGCGCCGCCCGCCAGTGCTGCGGGAATCCATTCTCCGTCGCGGCGACATAGAGTTGCACCTGGATGCGCGGCGTGTCTTTGTCGGCACGAAAGAAGTCGCCGTCACCGCCAATGAATGGCGTCTGCTTGCCTTGCTCGCGCAAAGACCCGCCATGGTGTTCACGCGCCAGCAGATCATGGCGGATGTCGGCATCGCCGACGACGCCGGCGAAGTGGCCGTCGATCATCTCGTCAGCCGCATGCGGCAGAAACTGCGCGAACACGGCGCGCCTGACGCAATCAAGACCGTGCGCGGGATGGGCTTTGCGTGGGCGACATCAGAACCGCAACCCTCTGCTCCTCGACACGCATGAGCAACGGCAATTTTGGGCCAATGGACTAACCCGCTAGCGCGGGACGCAGATTCTGCAAGCGGCAATCTTGCGCAGCTTTTCAGCCGGTCAGAGCAACGAGCCATCGGGCAATTTAGGGCCATCAATGCCGAGGCCGCCACATTGTGACGGACGGCGGGGTCGATCAACATCTGCCCTTCCCGCCTGCCTTGTCCATCAGGCGCGCAATCGCCGAGAGTCGCCGTTCACGCACGCTTGATCTGTGAACGCAAAAACAACAGCACCGCGCCCACCACATCGAGATAGCCGAGGATCACAACAAGCGCGCTTGATCGACTACGGCAGACTAGAACTGTAGCGGTCGCAGTGCCGTCATACTCTTCCAAGGTCGGCTGATCGTACGGATACACTGTGCCAGGCACGCAATCTTCGAGCGTGAAGTTTGGATTTCCCGGCAGCGTTGCGACGATCGCCGTTGGATCATCGGGGTCGGCGCCATCCCAACCTCTGAGATCGGGCATCATGTATAGCCACCCCCCCGTCAGCAGGAGGCCAATCGCGGCAAGGAGAAGCACCACCCGAAACGAGGAATTGCGCGCGCTGGCCATGGCTCGACATCCCACATTTCCGGCAAGCGCGACATGCCTGCTTTGATGGGGTGGACGCCCCCCAACGGCATCGATGTGCCAAAGTGGAGGTGTTACCGCACCACTTGAGGGAGGCGTCCGTGGAGAAAGTTAGCATAATCGGCCTGGATATCGCCAAGTCTGTTTTTCAAGCGCACGGGGCC
>JANPCV010000018.1:0-2785 GCA_031431115.1 Caulobacteraceae bacterium | reverse complement strand
ATCGACCCTATATCGGGCGCAGTTTACGACGCGATCGACGTCAGCGGCTCCGTGACGCGTTCGAGCTCGCGCATTTGGACGAGTACGGAGCGCCTAAAAGGCGCGTTGGCGCTTTTTGAATTGACGGGAAGGGATCCGCGTCCGGCGCTGGTCCGCACATTGAGCCTCATCTTCGATCGATACATGGCTGGTCAAATTCCCGGCTTATGGGTTGATCAGTTTGACGGCCGGGTGTCCCGATCAGCAAGGCGGTGCCGGCTTCGTCCGTGTATCACTTGTTTCTCGCCTTCGCCGAACTGTTGCGGTTGGAGCCGAGGATCAGAGCGCTGCCGGCTGCATCGCTAATCTAAATTCCCCGAACACACCGGATTTAGTTGGCCGCTCGCCCAGTCGCGTTTTCGAGTGAAAGCGCACCTGTGGCCGCCAGCAGGGCGTAGGAGGCAATCACCGCGTCTGCATTAGCGCGTGCGCGGCCAATCAGTGCGTTGCGCGCTTCTTCCTCGGCATCGAGCACGTCTAGCGTCGAGCGCAAGCCGAAACCGCGCTCTCGTTCCGCGCCGTCGACAGCAATTGCGGACGTTTCGACTTGTTCGTTTGCCGCGATCAGGATTTCCCGGCTGGCAGTCAGATTGCTCCAGGACGAGGTGACGTTGGCGATGATCTCGCGTCGCTGTGCTTCGGTGCGCGCTTCGGCGCGGCCGACATTGATCCGGCTTTGGCGCGTGCGCGACCAAGCGAATCCTCCCTCAAATAGGGGCATGCTGAATTGCGCTACCGCACTTGAGCTGTCGCGGCGCGACTCGGTTGCGCTGAAATCGCTGTTCTC
This sequence comes from Caulobacteraceae bacterium, assembly GCA_031431115.1. Classification (GTDB taxonomy): domain Bacteria; phylum Pseudomonadota; class Alphaproteobacteria; order Caulobacterales; family Aquidulcibacteraceae; genus Vitreimonas. Next base: position 1,959 of record JANPCV010000018.1, on the reverse strand, counting down.
GTCAGCGCGGCCCACGAGCGAAACTTGTGGCAGCAATGCGGAGCGCTCAATGGTCACCTGCGCGCGCGCTGCTGCCTCTTGCGACGCCGCCTGACCAAGGTCTGGGTGACCATTGTCCGCTTGACGAACGGCTTCGTCGAGCGAATGCGGGGTCTGTGGCAGCGCCGCGACCGGCACGAGCCCTTCGGGAGGGCGGCCAATAATTGCGATATAGCTTGCCCGCGAACTTTCCAGATCCGCGCGCGAACGAGAAAGCGCAGCGCGTGCGCCAGCAAGGCGCGTCTGAGCCTGGGCGACATCGGTGCGGCTCACTTCGCCGACATCAAGGCGCCGGCGTGTGCCAGCCAACAAGGTGTTCAAGCCTTGAACGTGCTCTTCCCGAAGGCGCACGATTTCGGCATCGCGCATGACGCCAACATAGGAATTTACAGCTGCAAGCAGCACGTCCTGCTCGCGCGAGCGCAAGCCTTCACGCGCGCCGGTTATGTTGGCTTGAGCCAAGCGCGATTGCCCGCTGCGGCGAAAGCCGGTGAACACTTGTTGTGTGACTTGCGCCGTAGCGTTGCTCGGCTCCAGATCGGACTCTGTCGTTGCTGGTCCGAAGATGCTTGTTGTGTCGCTTTCAACGGTTTGCGTTCCAAGACTGCCGCTAATGCCAACGGAGGGGAGATAGGCGGCGACTGCTTGAGCGCGGCCCTCTCGAGCCGCACGCAATGCGAGACGCGCGTCTTCTAGGTTGGGATTGTTGGCGTGCGCGGCCACAAGCGCTTCTTCGAGTGTGTCAGCCGAGGCGACGCACGCCCCAAACATCGCCGGCAGCAGGGCGATCGAAGCGAACAGGGTTCTCATGTTCATTCCTCTCGCAGCGAACGCCACAGTGTTTGATTGAGGGGCTCCAGCAAATACTGAAGCGCGGTACGCTTACGCGTGGGGATCACCACCTGCGCGGAAAGCCCTGCACGAAGGCGATGCTCATCGCCGGCTGCTTCTGTTAGCCGGCGGAGTTCTTCCTGTGGCACAGCGACCTGCGCGAGGAAGTAGCCCTGGCCAGTGCGCTCATCGACAAAGCGGTCGGCCGAGACTTGGCGCACGACGCCATACACGAGCGGCAGATTGCGTCCGCCGAATGCAGTGATGCGCACCTCTGTGCGTTGCCCTGTCGCGAGATTGTCTGCCGAGTCCGGCGCGACGCGCGCCTCCACTATCAAATCCTGGCCTTCTGGCACAATATCCATCAGCCGATCGCCGGCGCGTACAACGCCGCCTACGGTGTGCACCTGCAGGCCGACAACAACACCATCTGCGGGCGCGCGCAGGCGCGTCAGCTCAAGGCGCTCGCGTGCGCCGGCGAGTTGCGGCGTCAGCTCCGCTAGACGCGCGTCGACTTGGCGCAAATCCTCGTAGCGTTCCTGTTGGGTCGACGCGATCATGGAGGTCAACTCGGCGCGGCGGCCTTGCAGCTCTGCTAAATTTCGCTCTAGCGCGCGAACGCGTGTCATCGGCACCAATTGCTCGTTCGCCAATTCGCGCATGCCGGAGAGCTCTTCGTTGAGCAGGCTTTCCTGTCGGCTGATCGAGGCGACCTCGCCGCGATAGCCGGCGATGCGTGCGTCGAAAGGGCTCCATGAGCCGCTGCGCGCTTCGCGGCGATGACGCGCAAACGCCGCGTCTGCGACGATCTGATCCCCGGGGCTCATAGCCGCCCATTCTGGCGGCCGCTCCAGCGAACCCGAGCCGGTGCGCTCCGCGGTCAGACGCTCGCGTTGCATCTGTAGGTCGACCACTTGCGAGAGCAGGGCTTGTTCCTGCGCCACCAATTCCGGCGAGCCGAGTTCAATCAGCACTTGGCCTTGCTCGACGCGATCGCCTTCCACAACGGCAATGCTCGATACAATGCCGCCGTCGCGGTGTTGGACCGTTTGGCGATTGCCCGAAACTACAATAACGCCAGGCGCAACG
>JANPCV010000017.1:0-84099 GCA_031431115.1 Caulobacteraceae bacterium | reverse complement strand
GTGCCTGTCAACGTGTCGCCGGAGACTGAGCCGCTCAGCAGGATCTGGCCGTCCTCGCCTTCCCGTGTTCGGAAGGCGATCACCACGCGATCGCCGCTGCGCGTCGCGCCCTGCAAGAGGCGCTCTGACGTGCCGCCAAGTTGATATCCCAAGAGCTTGAGATCGGCGCGCTCATGCAGCACAACCGCGAAGGTGCGTTGCTCGGTGGCGCTGACCGGCAACGGGCCCGTCCACACTCCGGTGAAGGGCGGTTCCGTCGGCGGCGGCGGCGGCGAACACGCCGTCAACGCTGCGAAAAGGCAAGCCGCAACGAGGTCCCGCAGATGCATCCGTCCCACCTCCCGTTGGGTGGAGCCTACTCTCCGCAACGCGTGCTGTCGCGAGCAGAGTCTGCCCGTAGGCCAAAGACTTTGGACGTCTGTTGGCGGGCGCCGTGCCGGACTTCTGTTTTTGGGATCACGCAGAACATCTGGCTTCAAGTCCTGCCGCGTGTGCGACCACCGCCATGAGGTGATGGCGATTGACATGCGCATCGGATGAATCACCAATTTGACCCATGGCCCATACTCTGCGACTTACAGCTCCTAACCTCATCGAAACGCTTAGATTCAGTGCGATCTTCGCCGCTTTCATCGTCGTTAGCGCAGAAAATGCGTTTGCTGATCCGTGCGAAGGCGAACTACCCAGCGTGGCTGGCGTCGTTTTCAGCGGTACGGTTCGTCACGTCATTGACGGCGATGGCTGGTGCGTCGGTCAATCCGGTGATCCCTCAACCTGGATAGAGGTGCGTTCCTCGGACTTCGACGCTGCCGAACTCCGAACGGCCGAAGGCCGGCGTGGTAAAGCAATTGCTGAGCGCGTCCTGCTTGGTCGGCAAATGCGTTGCCGCAGTTCCACGGGTCGCGATGGGCACACTGTCGTCACCTATGATCGCGTGCTCGCCGTGTGTTCGGTCGATGGACGCCGCGTAGCCGATGTTCTCCGCGACGCAGGCGTACCCGAAGGCGGCAACTAGGCCTCGCGAACATCGACCCGAGGCTCTGGGCGAAGGTCCGCTTTGCGGCGTGCTACTGCCAATGACCGCTGTGGGGATGTGAGCGACGTTCACGCCGCCCACGCGCGTCGCATCGGACCGTGGCTCAAGCCTTATCCGGATCTCAAGGCGAGCGCGCGCCGTCGCGCCCGTTCCAACGACTCCGATATGGAAACCCGGAAGTTAGGGTTTGTAGCCGGCGACTGGCGCCAGGAAGGAAACCGGCGAGCCATGTAGGAGAGGTAAGCCGAAACGTTGGAGTGGCGTGCCGGCATCTGCAATTGCCGGCGGATATTCCTAAGGTGGAAAACTTCACTGGCCTCGCGCGCGCGTAAAGGCTTCTCGAAATTCTGGATGCTGCTCAGACCATCGGTATAGCGTCGCTTGCCCGACCCCCAGCGCGATTGCGAGCTCGAGAACCTCCATGCCCGTCTCGCCGAGCCGTATGATCTCGTCGCACATCCAGGGGCGATACTTAGTCGGACGCCCAGCGGCGCTAGGCGAACTTAGGCTGCTCGGCGCTTAAGAGCTAAGCGTAGATAGGCAGCGTTTTCGCACGCGTGCTTCAGCCCATGGGGTGTCTCCACTTATCCATTTAAATACAATGCTATAATTGTCATCTGATTGATCCGGAGGCGTCGCTCCAGCGCCCGCAGCGGAACATCGCCCTTGTGCTAACGTGATAACGTGCTAAAACGCTATCACAATGGCCAAATATGATCTGATTGACGGGCTGCTGGCGCTCGACACCCGCAAGATGGCGGAAGCTTTCCTCGCGGACTTGCTGACGCCGAGCGAACTCAGAGCGCTCTCCGAACGCTGGGCGGTGGCGCAACTTTTGGATGGCGGCGAGCTTTCCTATCGCGAGATCGCCGAAGCGGCGCCGTCGAGCACGGCGACGGTCGTGCGTGTCGCGCGGTTTTTGAAAGAGATGCCGTACAAGGGTTATCGCCGCGTGCTTGATCGTTTGCAGGGCGCACGCGCATGAGCGAGAGTTTGCGGATCGCCGTGCAGAGGGGGGGGCGGCTTGGGACGAAGAGTCTTGAGCTGGTGGAGTCGGCTGGCTTTCGAATCCTGCGCGGCGCCAATGAGCTGCTCTATCGCATCGAGAATGCGCCGATCGATCTGCTCTGCGTGCGCGACGATGACATTCCCACCTTCGTCGAGGATGGCGTCGCGGACTTTGGCATTGTCGGACGCAACGTTCTGGAGGAACGCGGCGTCGGCGACTTGACGGAAGTGATGCCGTTGGGCTTCGGGCGCTGCACGCTGAAAATCGCCGTGCCGGCGGGCCGCGCCTATAGTGGTGTGGAATCGCTGCAAGGTTCGCGTATCGCCACGACCTATCCACGAACCTTGTCGCGGTTTTTGGAGCGCAACGGTGTCGAGGCGGAGATTGTCTCGATGCGCGGCGCCGTTGAGGTGGCGCCGCGTTTGAAGTTGGCGCAAGCGATCTGCGATCTCGTCTCCACCGGCGCGACATTGGAAGCGAATGGTCTCGTTGCAGTCGATACCGTGATGAAAAGCGAGGCGGTGCTCATACGCGGTGCGCCGGTGCTTGATTCCGAACTCGCGCATGTGGGGGAGAGCGTCGTGCAGCGCTTTCGCGGCGTCGCGGCGAGCCAGGGCTCAAAATACGTGATGATGAACGCGCCGCGTTCGGCGCTGCCGGAGATTTCACGCATTTTGCCTGGCGCGGGCGCGCCGACGGTGACGCCACTTGCGGGCAATGACGATGCAGTAGCGGTTCACGCCGTGTGCCAAGAATCGGTGTTTTGGGAGACGTTGGAAAAGCTGCGCGCTGCGGGTGCATCTGCGATCCTCGTGCTGCCAATCGAGAAGATGATGTGAGGCGCAGATGAAACGTCTGCGCTGGGATGCGCTGTCTGCTGCGGAGAAGAAGCAAGCCCTGGCGCGGCCCGAGCAACGCCGTGATGTTCGTGTGCTCGATGTGGTGCGCGAAATCTTTAAGGATGTGGAGCGCGGCGGCGCGGCGGCTGTTGATCGCTGGTCAGAGAAAATCGATGGCACGCGCGTTGAGCGGTTAGAGCTAACGGACGCTGTTGTCAGCGCGGCGCGCGCGAAGCTTGAGGCCGCCGATATCGCGGCAATCGACGCGGCAATCGAGAATGTGCGCTTCTATCATGAAGCGACCGCGCCCAAGCCAGTCGTCGTCGAGACCATGCCTGGCGTGATTTGCCGCCAAACATGGCGGCCGATTGAGACGTGCGGGCTTTACGTGCCCGCTGGCAGTGCGCCGTTGGTGTCGACCTTGATCATGCTTGCGGCGCCTGCCGGCGTTGCTGGCGTGCCGAATCGGGTGCTGGTGAGTCCGCCAGGAAAAACTGGTGACACGCATCCGGCGATCATTGTTGCGGCGGCCGCGTGCGGTGTTGAAGCGATTTGGCGTGTCGGCGGCGCGCAGGCGATTGCCGCACTGACGTTCGGCGCACTCTTGCCGAAGGCGGATAAGATCTTTGGGCCAGGCAACGCCTATGTGGCTGAAGCCAAGCGATATGCGGCGGCGTTGAACGGTGGGCCGGCGATTGATCTGCCGGCGGGGCCGAGTGAGTTGGCCGTGGTGGCGGATGCGAGCGCCGACGCGGCGTTCGTGGCGGCGGATTTGCTGAGCCAAGCTGAGCACGATGCCGATGCGCAAGTTGTGTTGATTTCGCCATCGGATGAATTTTTAAGCGCGGTCGAGCTGGAGCTTGAGCGGCAGCTGGAGACGTTGCCGCGCGCGGCAATCGCACGCGCATCTTTGGATCAGGCGCGTTTTATCAAAGTACGCGACGTTGGCGAGGCGATTGATGTCGCTAACCTCTATGCGCCAGAACACTTATCACTCGTGGTGCGTGATGGCGCTGAGACGGTAGCGCGCGTGCTCAATGCTGGTGCGGTGTTCTTGGGGCGATATGGCGCCGAGAGCTATGGCGACTACATCGCGGGACCGAGCCACGTGCTGCCGACCGACGGTGCGGCGCGCAGTTGGGCGGGCGTCACAACCGCCTCCTTCATGAAGAGTTTCACGATTCAGGAGATCGATGCAGAGGGCGTGCGCGGCGTGGCCGCAGTGGCGGCGCGGTTGGCGCGGCTGGAAGGTTTGGAGGCGCACGCGCGTGCGGCGGAAATCCGTATCGCCGCGCCGAGCGAACGAAAGGTCGAGACTGTCGTGCGGCGGCGCCGCGCCGAAGTCGTGCGCGAGACACGCGAGACGCACGTTGCGGTGATGGTTGATCTGGATCGGCGCGCCGCACCTTCGATCAAGACCGGCGTGCCGTTCTACGATCACATGCTGGAGCAGGTGGCGCAGCACGGCGGCGTTGCTTTGAATGTGAGCTGCAAGGGCGATCTTGAGATCGATGCGCATCACACGATTGAAGATTGCGCGCTGACTTTGGGGCAGGCGTTGAAGCAAGCGCTCGGCGAACGGCGCGGCATTGCGCGCTATGGGTTCGTGTTGCCCATGGATGAGGCTGAGGCGAAGGTTTCGATCGATCTTGGCGGACGCCCGTATCTGGTTTTTGAAGGCGCTTTCGCGCAGCCGGCTCTCGGGGACTACCCCACGGAAATGACCGAGCACGTGTTTCGCTCGCTAGCGCAGAGCATGGGCGCGGCCATTCATGTCTCAGTTACGGGCGAGAATGACCACCACAAGACCGAGGCTTGCTTCAAAGCCTTTGGCCGCGCTTTGCGCCAGGCGATTGCGATCGAGGGACAAGATCTGCCGTCGACTAAAGGCGTGATCGCATGAGTGTCGCGGTGGTGAAGCTTGGTGTTGGAAACACCGCCTCGGTGATGTTTGCGTTGGAGCGGCTCGGCGCGAACGCGGTGTTGACGGACGAACCAGTACGCGTGGCGGAAGCAGCGCGCGTGATTTTGCCCGGCGTTGGCGCTGCCGCCCATGCGATGACGTTGCTGCGGGCGAAAGGTCTGAGTGAGGTGCTAAGAAATTTCGCGCGGCCGCTGTTGGGAATCTGCTTGGGGCAACAATTGTTGTTCGAGTCGAGTGACGAGGGCGATGCGAAGGGGCTTGGCCGCATTGCTGGCCGCGTGACGCGTTTTCCAATTTTAGCGCAGGCGCCTACGCCGCACATGGGCTGGTCTAAACTTGAAACGACGCGCGAGAACGCCTTGCTCGAAGGCGTCGGCGACGCCGCATACGCCTATTTCGTTCATTCCTTCGTGTGCCCTGACAGTGCAGCGACAATCGCGACCGCGCGTTACGGCGGGCGGTTTCCGGCCGTGGTCGCTTCGGGAAGCGTTTTTGGCTGCCAGTTTCACCCCGAAAGATCGGGCGCGCCTGGCGCACGCATTCTGCAAAACTTCTTGAGCTTGCCATGCTGATCTATCCCGCCATCGACATTCTGGGCGGCAGATGCGTGCGGCTGGCCTTGGGCAAGTTCGACGATGTCACGACTTACGGCGATCCAGCGGTGCAATGTACGGCGTTCGCGGTGCAAGGCGCAAAGTGGATCCATGTGGTCGATCTCGACGGCGCGCGTGAAGGCAAACCGATGCAGCACCACTTGTTGCGTCAACTCACGCAATGCTCGGATGCGAAAATCCAGTTCGGCGGCGGCGTGCGTCAGTTCGCGCACGTGCAGGCGCTGTTTGATGCGGGTGTGAGCCGCGTCGTCGTCGGTTCAGCGGCGGTGCAACGGCCCCCGGAAGTTCGCGAGTGGACCTCATCGTTTGGCGTCGAGCGGATTTGTTGTGCGCTTGATGTGCGGCCGGTGAACGGTGTGTACGAAGTTGTGGTCCGAGGATGGACAGCTGCAGGAGGCGTCGATCTTAGTTCTGCTCTGGCGCAGTTTGCGCCTAGTACGCTGAAGCACGTGCTGGTCACGGATGTATCGCGTGATGGTGTGCTTGGTGGGCCGAACTTTGCTTTGATGCGCGCGCTTGCAGCGGAGCGTCCGGATCTGCAGTTTCAAGCATCTGGCGGCGTTTCGTCGTTGGACGATCTGCGCACGTTACGTGAAACCGGCGCCTCCGGCGCCATCGTTGGGCGAGCGCTTTATGAGAAGCGTCTCGCATTGGAGGACGCCTTTGCCCTCTAAGCGGATCATTGCCTGTTTGGATGTAAAGGCTGGTCGCGTTGTGAAAGGCGTGCAGTTCGAAGGACACGTCGATGCTGGCGACCCGGCGGAACTCGCATTGCGCTATCGAGATGAAGGCGCTGACGAGATCGTGATTTACGATATCGCCGCGTCGGCAGAGAGACGCACGATCGACTACAACTGGCTGGCGCGTGTTGCGCGGGAGCTCGATGTGCCGCTTTGCGTTGCCGGCGGGATACGCACTGTCGAGCAGGCCGTGGCGTGTCTTGAGCATGGCGCTGACAAAGTGTCGATCAATTCACCAGCACTGGAGCGTCCTGTGTTCATCGATGAACTCGCCGAAGTGGCCGGCTCGCAGTGCGTCGTGGTCGGCGTCGATAGCCGCGCGATCGATGGCCAGTGGTGCACGTTCCAGTATACGGGCGATACATCGACGATAAAGCGGACATCGCGTGCGACGATGGATTGGATCGTTGAAGCGCAAAGGCGCGGCGCGGGGGAGATCGTGCTCAACTGCATGGATCGCGACGGGACGCGCGATGGTTATGATGTCGAGCAACTCAGCGTGGCGCGCCGGCTGCTGAGTATTCCGCTTGTGGCGTCGGGCGGCGCGGGAAGCGCGCAGCACTTTGCCGATGTGTTTCAGGGCGCGGATGTCTCGGGCGCCCTGGCGGCGAGTATCTTTCACTTTCGCCGTGTCGGTATCGGCGAAGTGAAGGCGGCGGTTGCGGCGGCCGGCTATGAGGTGCGGCCGTGAAACCGGATCAAATTGACTCGATCGATTTTGAGAAGAGCGGCGGCCTTGTGCCGGCGATTGTGCAGGACGCGCAGACACTGCGCGTTTTGATGCTCGGCTACATGGACCGTGCGGCGTTGTTGGAAACGTTGGACAGCGGTGAGGCGACGTTCTTTTCGCGCTCGCGCGGCGGGCGTTGGCGCAAAGGCGAGACATCGGGCAATTGCATGCGCGTGCGCAACGTGAGCACGGATTGCGATCGTGACACGGTATTGGTGTCAGTCGAGCCGGCTGGCCCCGCTTGTCATCTAGGCGCGACGAGCTGTTTTGGCGATGCGGCAGGCGCAGATGTGTTGGCGGCGCTCGAGCGTACGATTGCGACGCGCGCTGATGCTGCCGGTGATGAAAGCTACACGGCGCGCCTGCTTGCGAGTGGCGTGAAGCGGGTTGCGCAGAAGGTGGGCGAAGAAGGCGTCGAGTGTGCGCTCGCGGGCGCCGCCGGTTCGGATGAAGAGCTATGCGGCGAGGCGGCGGATTTGCTCTATCACTTGGCGGTGCTGTTGCACGCGCGCGGGCTCTCGCTTGGTGATGCGTATGCGGTGTTGACGCAGCGCGCAGTGGCGCGGCCATGACAGGGCCGGCGCCGAAGAGTTCGATCCTTGAGATAAAGGGGTATTTGCCTGGCAAAGCCATGGCAGCGGGTTTCGCGGCGCCGATCAAGCTATCGGCGAACGAGAACGTGCTGGGCTGCAGTCCAGCAGCGCGCGCCGCGTATGTTGCGGCCGCAAACGGGTTGCACCTCTATCCAGATTCGAAAGCGAGTGCGCTGCGTGAGGCGCTGGCGGCGAAGCATGATCTCGATGCGGCGCGCATTGTATTGGGTGCGGGTTCGGATGAGATTTTCTCGCTGGTGTGCCAAGCCTATTTGTCGCCGGGCCATACGATGGTGCAACCGCAGTTTGCGTTTGCGGCTTGGGCGATCGCGGCGCGCGCGGCAGGGGCTCGCGTGGTGTCGGCGCCGGAGCGCGACTATGCCGTCGATGTCGATGCTCTGATTGCGGCGGTTGATGCGCAAACGCGCATCGTGTTTGTCGCTAATCCCGCAAATCCGACAGGGACGGTAATTCTGTTCTCCGAGATACGGCGCCTGCATGCGGCTCTTCCGGAGCATGTCGTACTGGTACTGGACGCGGCGTATGCGGAGTTTGCCGAGGGCGTTGGTGACTACGAAGATGGCCTGCGTTTGGCGCGGACGGCGTCGAACGTGGTGCTGACGCGGACTTTCTCCAAGCTTCAGGGCTTGGCATCGTTGCGCGTGGGCTGGGGATATGCCTCGGCCGAGATTGTCGATGTGCTCAATCGCATTCGTCTGCCGTTCAACACGTCAACCATGGGGCAAGCGGCGGCAGTGGCGGCGCTGACCGACGAGGATTTCGTTGCGCGTTCGCTTTCGTTGGTGCGCGATGGGCGGCCGAAACTAGAGCGAATCCTGCGCAGCGCAGGATTGGTGACCGTGCCGTCCGCCGCCAATTTCGTGACGGCGCTCGCATCGAGCGTTGATGAAGCGGCGCGCATTGATCGCGGCCTAGGGGCGCGCGGCATTCTCGTGCGCGCGCTCACCAATTACGGCATGCCGAACGCCATCCGTGTGACGATTGGCGACGACGCACAGATGCGCGCGCTGGAGCGCGCCCTCATCGAACTGGGCTAGGCCTCCGCGCTTTCGAGCTGGCGCGAGATGCTGGCCGGCGCCTGCGTCACATGGCGGGTATAAGCTTCCATGAGATCGAACGTGATCGCACCCGGTGTGTAAGCATGCTCGCCTATCTCGGCCACTGGCGTGACTTCCGCCGCAGTGCCGGTGACGAAGCATTCGGAAAAGCTGTTTAACTCCTCGGGGCGAATGCGCGTTTCGATGACCTCAAGCCCTTTGGTGCGCGCCAGTGCGATGACGGTGCGGCGTGTGATGCCGTCGAGGAAGCAATCCGCCTTCGGCGTGTAGATCGCGCCATCGCGTATGAAGAAGACGTTGGCGCCAGTGGTCTCGGCGACGTTGCCGGAAGAATCGAGCATCAGCGCGTCATCATAGCCGGCGCGTTCGGCGGCATTTTTCGAAATCGTGCAGATCATATAGAGGCCGGCTGCCTTTGCAGATGTCGGCGCGGCGTCCGCCGCTGGGCGGCGATACTTTGCCCAGGTGAGACGGATGCCGCGGCGGAGTTTGGCCGTATCGAAATATTTCGGCCATTCCCAGACGGCGATCGCGACGTGCGTTTTTGTGTGCAACGCGGAGACGCTGAGTTGTTCGGCGCCGCGCCAGGCGATCGGGCGGACGTAACAATCTTCGAGGCCGTTGCGACGGCATGCCTCGGTCGAGGCCGCGTTGATCTCTGCTTCGGTGAACGGGATTTCGAAATCCAAGGTCTCCGCCGATTTGAACAGGCGGCGCGTGTGCGCTTCGAGTTCGAAGATGTGGCCATTATACATGCGCTCGCCCTCGAATACGGCGGAGCCGTAGTGGAGAGCGTGCGTGCAGATGTGGAGGCGTGCGTCGTTCCACGCCACGAAGTCGCCGTCGAGCCAGATCCAGCCTTCACGATTGTCGAACGGGATCATGCTCAGCCCCAATGCATTTGAACGTTACAAGCCCGCGGTGCGGAAAGATCTTGCAACTCGTCGATGATGGCGGCGCCCATGGCGCTGCAGGTGTGAAAGCCGCCGAGGTCTTTCGTGCGCGCGCCATGGCGGATCGCGCGTTCGACAGCAGCTTCAAGCGCGTCGGCCTCGTCGTGAAGGCGCAGGCCGTAGCGCAGCAGCAATGCGGCAGAGAGAACGCCGCCTACGGGATTGCACGCGTCCTTGCCGGCGATATCGGGCGCCGAGCCGTGGACCGGTTCGAACAATCCCGGACCTCCGGCGCCGAGTGATGCCGACGGGGCAAGACCGATCGACCCGCCGAGTACGGAGGCTTCATCGGAGAGAATGTCGCCGAACATGTTCTCGGTCAGGATAATGTCATAGGCGGTTGGCTGACGAATGAGATTCATCGACATCGAGTCGACCAATTGGTGTTCGAGTTGCACAGTTGGGAAATCGGCGTGCACGCGCGTGACAACTTCGCGCCAGAGGAGGCTGGTCTCGAGCACATTGGCCTTGTCCACGGACGTGACTTTGCCGCGGCGTGCGCGCGCCGCGCCGAAAGCGGCACGCGCGATGCGCTCGATTTCACCGGACGTGTAAACGCACTGATCGCTGGCGTAGCCGTCGCCGCGCGTGCGCTCACCAAAATAGAGCCCACCCGTAAGTTCGCGGAAGACGACGAAGTCGACGCCTTCGATGAATTCTTTCTTCAGCGGCGAGCGATGGATGAGATCGGGATAGATCCGCACGGGGCGTATGTTGGCGAAGAGGCCAAGTTCTTTGCGCAAGCCCAGCAAACCCTGTTCCGGGCGCTTCGCTCCGCCATCCCATTTCGGACCGCCTACAGCGCCGAGAAACACAGCGTCGGAGCCCCGACAGGCCGCAATCGTTTTCTGAGGCAGCGGGTCTCCGGTTGCGTCGATCGCGGCGCCGCCGATGGATTGGATATCGAACTCAAAGCGGCGACCGTGCACGTCGCCGACGCTGGTGAGCACATCACGCACGACCGCTGTGACTTCCGGGCCAACGCCGTCGCCCGGCAGCAAAACGATCTTGTAGATCTTCATAGCGCGTGTCCCCGTTCGAATTCTTCAATTTGCGGTAGGTGGTCGGTGAGCCAGCCGAGCGGATCGACGCCTTCGATGAGGCAGCGCCGTGCGAAGGGTTCGACTGCGAATTTAATTGGCGGCGCATTGCCGATGGTGAGTTCTTCGCGTTCGAGATCGATGCCGACGCGGCCGCCGGGATCCGCGAGCAAGCGCGCGTGGGTCTCAGCATCGACGACGATCGGAAGGAGGCCGTTCTTCAGCGCATTGGAGCTGAAGATGTCGGCGATCGAGGTCGAAATCACAGCGCGGAAGCCGTAGTCGAATAGAGCCCACGGCGCGTGCTCGCGAGAGGAGCCGCATGCGAAGTTGTCACCCGCCACGAGGATGCGAGTCTCGCTAGTGTCGAGCGTGTTAAGCGGCTGATCGGCGATTGGCGCGCCTGATGCGTCGTAGCGCCAATCGTAGAACGCCTTGGCGCCGAGGCCGGTGCGCGTTGTCGTCGTGAGAAAGCGCGCCGGGATGATCTGATCGGTGTCGATGCTCTCTTGCGGCAGCACGAAGGTGTGCGAGGTGAGTTGGGTGAATTGCTCAGGCATCCTCAAGCTCCCGAGTGAACACGCGCGGGTCGGTGAGCACGCCCGCGATGGCGCTTGCCGCAGCGGTCGCGGGACTGGCGAGGATGGTGCGCGCGCCTTTGCCTTGGCGACCCTCGAAATTGCGGTTCGACGTGGAGACGGCGAGCTTGCCTGGCGGGACGACATCGCCGTTCATGGCGATGCACATCGAGCAACCAGGTTGGCGCCATTCGGCGCCGGCCGCCTCGAAGACGCGGTCGAGGCCTTCAGCTTCAGCGTCGCGTTTCACCGCTTCGGAGCCCGGCACGACGAGCATGCGCACACCGTCCGCAACCTTGCGGCCGCGCAGGACGTCCGCAGCGGCGCGGAGATCGGAGAGGCGGCCATTGGTGCAAGAGCCGATAAAGACAACGTGCACCGGTTCGCGCGTTGTCGGCTCGTTGGCGGTGAAGCGCATATAGGCGAGAGCTTTTCGTTCGGAATCGCCGCGCGGCGTTGGCGCTGCGGCGCCGATTGGGATGGCGGCGTCGGGCGTGGTGCCGAAGGTCGCCATCGGCGTGATGAACCTACCATCGAGGCGCAGTTCCTTGTCGAAGCTCGCGTCCAGATCGGTGGCGAACGAGAGCCAATGTTCGGCGGCTCGCTCGAAGGCTTCATCTTGCGGGACGTGACGGCGACCGCGCAGATAGGCCACGGTCTTTTCATCCGGCAACACCATGCCGGCGCGAGCGCCTGCTTCGATTGACATATTGCAGAGCGTCATTCGCCCTTCCATGTCGAGCGCACGGATGGCGTCACCGGCGTATTCGATAACGTAACCGGAACCGCCGCCGAACCCGATCGCGGCAATAACGGCGAGTGTCAGATCCTTCGCCGACACACCTGGCTGCAGTTGGCCATCGACGGTGAAGCGCATGCGCTTGGGTTTGCGCTGGAGCAGACATTGCGTCGCGAGCACATGGCCCACTTCTGAAGTGCCAATACCGAACGCGAGTGCGCCAAAAGCGCCGTGCGTCGCCGTGTGGCTATCGCCGCAGACGACGACTGTGCCGGGTTGAGTGAGTCCAAGCTCCGGCGCCATTACGTGCACGACGCCGCGATCTCCGCTGTCCCAGCCGGCGAGGGTGACACCATGCTTGGCGCAATTGCGCTCCAGCGTGGAGACCTGCGCTTCGGCTTCGGGCGTCACGTAGGAGCGCTCGAGGTTCGTTGGCGTTGAGTGATCAAGTGTGCCGAAGGTGCGATCAGGGCGGCGCACTTTGAGTCCACGTGCGTCAATGTCCGCGAACGCCTGCGGGCTGGTGACTTCGTGCACAAGATGAAGATCGACGTAGAGCACGCCGGGCGCATCGGTGGTCTCTGGGACGACCATATGGGCGTCCCAGACTTTGTCGAACAAGGTGCGCGGCGAATTAGACGGCGGCATGTGCGCCTCGATGTTCGGCGGTTTCGGCGCGGATGATGGCGACAAGTTCGGCATCGTTGATCTCACCGATCTCGTCGGCGCGGCGTTTGAAGCCGGCGAAGACAGCGCTCAACGCATTGCCGGCAAGCTCATGACCGAGCACGGAGGCGCGCTTGGCGACTGCGTGACGGCCAGAGTGCTTGCCGAGTACGAAGCTCGTGCCATCGAAGCCCACATCTTGCGGCAGCATGATTTCGTAGGTGCGTGCGTCTGCGAGGACGCCGTGCTGGTGGATGCCGGCCTCGTGCGCGAAGGCGTTGATGCCCACGATAGCTTTGTTGCGAGGCACAGGCGTCTCGGTGACTTTGCTGAGCAAGCGGCTGACACTGACGAGCTTGGTCGCGTCGACGCCTGTGGTGAGGCCGAACTGATCGGCGCGCGTGCGCAACGCCATCACCACTTCTTCGAGTGCGCAATTGCCAGCGCGCTCTCCGATGCCATTGATCGCGACTTCGACCTGCCGGGCGCCAGCCTTGACGGCCGAGAGCGTGTTGGCGACTGCCATGCCGAGATCGTCGTGGCAGTGGGCGGAGAGAATGGTGTTCGGATATTTCTGAATTACGCGGCGGTTCAAATAGGTGAAGAGGTCGTAGATCTCGGCGGGCGTCGAGTAGCCCACCGTATCGGGCACGTTCAGTGTTTTGGCGCCGGCTTCGGCGACGGCTTCCAGCACGTCGGCGAGGTATTCGGGTTCGGTTCTGATTGCGTCCTCAGCCGAGAACTCGACGTCATCGAACATGGTGCGCGCGAACTGAACCGAAGCCACGGCCTGGGCCAGCACTTCGTCGGCGCTCATGTTGAACTTGGCTTTGCGATGGATCGGGCTGGTGCCGAGGAAGATGTGCAAGCGGCGGCGGCGGTTGTGACTGAGCGCACGGTGCGCAGCTAGAATGTCGCCCTCGGTTGCGCGCGAGAGCGAGCAGAAGATCGGACCTTCCACTTCGCCAGAGACGACTCGCACAGCTTCTTCGTCGCCGGGTGAGGCGGCGGCAAAGCCTGCCTCGATGACGTCGACGCCGAGCGCGGCGAGGGCGTGCGCCATTTCGAGTTTCTGCGAAACGCCCATGGAAAAGCCGGGCGCTTGTTCGCCATCTCGGAGCGTCGTGTCGAAAACGATGACGCGATTGGGATCGCGCTCTGCGGGATCTACGCTGGGCACGGTACAGCCCCCTCTACATGTGGTGAGGGGGCAGGCGCCACGCGGCGCGCGCCGATCATGCGATCGATCTGGCGGCCAAGCACTTCGCTGCAACGGCCAGAATCGCGGCCGCGCACAGCGACTCGCACTTCGCGATGCGCGCCGGCATCGGCGACGGCGAGTTGGTCGATATGGAAGCCGCGGCGTTCGATAAGTCCGATGAGACGCTGCAGCGAACCTTCGGCGCGATCGATTTGAATGAGGAAGCTGCTGTTCATTCCGGGACTCCGTGAATCATGTCTGAGTTGCTTTTGCCGGGCGGCACGAGTGGCCACACGTTGCTGCGAGGGTCGATGACGACATGCGCGAGGCAGGGGCCGGTTGCAGCGAGCAGACGCTCGATGCCGGCGCTCACGTCCTCGCGCCTGCTAATTCGGAAAGCGTCGATGCCGAACGCGCGCGCTACGGCCGCGAAGTCCGGATTGTCGGAGAGATCGACCTCGCTGTAGTTCTGATCGAAGAAGAGCTCTTGCCACTGGCGCACTAGCCCCAGCGAAGAATTATCGAGCAGCACGATCTTCAACGGAATGTCGTAGCGCTTCAGGGTCGCCAGCTCTTGGATGTTCATAAAGAACGAGCCATCGCCGGTGATGGTGATGACGTCGGCGTCTGGGCGCGCGAGTTTTGCGCCGATGCCGGCGGGCACGCCGTAGCCCATGGCGCCGAGGCCACCTGAGGTCAGGTGCGCGTGCGGGGTGGAAAAGCGGCAGTGCTGCGCGACCCACATTTGATGCTGGCCGACGTCGCAGGTGGCGATGAAGTTATCGCCGGCGCGCTCGGACAATTCCTTCAGCAACGCCGGTGCGTAGACATCTTCGCCGGGCGCATCATAGCGAAAGGCGTGTTCGGCGTTAGCTTGTTCGCACTGAGCGCGCCAGGCGTCGATGTGCAGAGGGCGTGGGTTCAAGACGCGCAGCGCGGATTTCAAATCGCTGGTGATAGCGATCTGAGCGTCGCGCAGCTTGCCGATCTCTGCGGCGTCGATGTCGATGTGGATGACGCGGGCATGCGGCGCGAACTTTGCCAGCTGGCCGGTGGCGCGATCATCGAAGCGCGCGCCCAACACGATCAAGAGATCGCACTGTTGCACAGCGTCATTAGCGGCGCGCAGACCGTGCATGCCAATCATGCCGAGATTGCTGGGCCAATCCGGCGGCAACACGCCCAGACCTTGCAGCGTGCAAACGCCGGGGATGCCGGTGGCGCGGGCGAAGGTGCGGACGTCATCGGTCGCGTTGGCGATGCGAACGCCGCCGCTGATGTAGAGCAACGGACGTTGCGCCGCGCTGATGGCGGATTCAGCGCGGCGCAATTGCGCCGGATCCAGACGCTGCGCCGGCTCTTTGGGGGTTGGCGGTGAGCTGGCGCGAGCGACGGCGGCGACCTGAACGTCTTTTGGCAGATCGATCAGCACTGGGCCGGGGCGGCCCGATGTAGCGACGTGAAACGCTTCGGCGAACACAACCGGGATGTCGGCCGCGTCGCGCACGATCCATGAATGCTTCACGATCGGCAGCGTGACGCCGAGGATGTCGATTTCCTGGAACGCATCAGTGCCCATCAAGGGCGAGGCGACATTGCCGGTGATAGCGATGAGTGGAATGGAATCCATCATCGCATTGGCGATACCGGTCACCAGATTGGTGGCGCCGGGGCCGGAGGTGGCGAGGCAAACGCCGGGCTTGCCAGTGACGCGTGCGTAAGCGTCGGCGGCGAAGGCGGCGCCTTGTTCATGGCGCACCAGGATGTGCTTGAAGCGCGCTGAAGTGAGCGCGTCGTACACCGGCATGATCGCGCCGCCCGGATAACCGAAGACAAGCTCAACGCCTTGCCGCTCGAGCGCTTCGACGACGAGTCGAGCGCCGGTCGCGGTTGCGGGCGTTGCATCTTGCTTCGGCAGGGTGGAGGCGGCGGTGGTCATGTGGTTCAGGCGTTCGTCGGTTGCTTCAGCCAGGCCATGCGTGAACGCAGCTCGGCGCCGGTTTTTTCGATCGGGTGATTGCGGTCAGCGTTCAGCATCGCGTTGTAACGCGGCTTGCCGGCCTGATTTTCGAGGATCCAATCGCGGGCGAAATTGCCGGACTGGATGTCTTTCAGCACTTCACGCATGCGGCCGCGCGTCTCTTCGGTGATGATGCGCGGGCCAGAAGCGACAGCGCCGTACTTGGCGGTTTCGGAGATGAAGTCGTGCATCTTGGAGATGCCGCCTTCGTAGAAAAGATCGACGATGAGCTTCAGCTCATGCATGCACTCGAAATAGGCGACTTCCGGTTGGTATCCGGCGTCGACCAAAGTCTCATAGCCAGCCATCACCAACTCCTTGGCGCCACCGCACAGAACGGCTTGTTCGCCGAAGAGATCGGTTTCGGTTTCTTCCGCGAACGTCGTCTCGATCAGCCCGCCCGCCGCGCCGCCGATGCCCTTGGCGTAAGCCATGGCGCGATTGCGTGCAGTTTCGGTGGCGTCTTGATGCACGGCAAACAGCGCCGGCACGCCGCGTCCGCGGATAAACTCACGGCGCACCAGATCGCCTGGGCCTTTTGGCGCGACCAGAACGACATCCATGTCGGCGCGCGGCGTGACGCGGCCGTAATGGATGGAGAAGCCGTGCGCGAAGAGGAGGGTTGAGCCTTGCTTGGCGTTTGGCGCGATGACCTCGTTGAAGATCGCTTCTTGCGCCATGTCGGGTGTCAGGAATGCGATGAGATCGGCGCCCTTTATGGCTTCGGCGGGCTCCGCGGTTTCGATCTTATCCGCGCGGGCGTTGGTCCAGCCTTTGCCGCCCTTGCGCACGCCGGCGACAACGTCATAGCCGGTGTCGCGCAGGTTTTGCGCGTGCGCACGGCCTTGGCTGCCATAGCCGATCACGGCAATGCGCCGATCTTCCAGCGCGGCTGCGCTCACATCATCTTCGCCATAGACTTTCATTACGATGCCTCGCGCATATGTTCAGGCCGGCGTTGCGCCGGCGGTGGGTTTGGAATGGTGACCGCGCCTTGCGACGCGGAAGAAACGAGCGCCGCGTACTTTGCAAACACGCCAGTCGGCGCTTCGCGCTTCGGCGGATTGGGGACGCGGCCAGAGAGATCAGCGTTGGTTTCGATGCGTCGCGCAGTGACATCGATGGTGATGATGTCGCCGTCGCGCAGCAGAGCGACCGGGCCGCCCGCCGCTGCCTCAGGTGAAACGTGACCGGCGACGAAACCGTACGAGGCGCCGGAGAAGCGGCCGTCCGTGATCAACGCCACGTTCTGAACACCGCGCCCCTTCAAGGCGGCCGTGACTTGCAGCATTTCGCGCATGCCGGGGCCGCCGCGTGGGCCTTCGTAGCGAATGACGATGACGTCGCCTTCGGTGATCGCGCCGTGCTGCACCGCTTCGAATGCCGCTTCTTCGCTGTCGAACACGCGTGCGGGACCTTCGAAGCGAGCAGTATCGTGGCCGACCAGTTTGATGACCGCGCCCTCTGGCGCGACATTGCCGTAGATAACGGCGTAGGAGCCGCGCGCCATGACTGGCGCATGGAAGTCGCGGACAACCTTCTGGTTTGGCGTTTCGATCGCTTCTCGCGCTTCATCGAACAGCGAGCGGCCTGAGACAGTCGGTGCGTCTTCGATTTTGCCGGCCTGCATCATGCGTGCCAGCACCAGGCGCGTGCCGCCAGCCTGGAAGAGGTGACTGGCGAGAAATTGGCCGCCCGGTTTCAGATCGCAGATGACGGGCGCTGTTTCGCAGGCCGCGTTGCAGTCTTCGACGCCAAACGGGATTCCCGCTTCAGCCGCGATGGCGACCAGGTGCAACACAGCGTTGGTCGAGCCACCGCTGGCGGAGACGGCTGCGGCGGCGTTGCGCAGAGATTGCGCAGTGATGAACCGGCGTGCGTTGAACCCGCGTTGGGTGAGTTCGACCGCGATGCGTCCGCAGCGCTCGGCTTCTGCGGGCTTATCGGCGTGGATGGCTGGCACGTCGTTGGCGCCCATCGGGGAGATGCCCATGGCGGTGAGCGCCATCGCCATGGTGTTGGCGGTGAACTGACCGCCGCATGCGCCTGCGCCTGGACATGCGGCGCTTTCGACTTGGCGGAGGCCTTCATCATCCAACGAACCAGCGCCGTGCGCGCCGATCGCTTCGAAAACCTCCTGGATGGAAATGTCCTTGCCGCTGTGGCGACCAGGCATGATCGTGCCGCCGTAGAGCACGCATCCGGGTAGATCCATGCGCGCGAGCGCCATCGCAGCGGCCGGAATTGTCTTGTCGCAACCAACGATGCAGATGACGCCGTCGAGCTGATGGCCTTGCACGGCGAGCTCGATTGAATCGGCGATGGTCTCGCGAGAAATCAGCGACGCCTTCATGCCCGGCGTCCCCATCGAGATGCCGTCGGTGACCATGATGGTGTTGAAATCGATCGGCACGCCGCCGGCTTCGCGCACACCGCGGCGCACGTGCTCAGCCAAGCCGGCGAGGTGCATGTTGCACGGCGTAACGGATGACCACGTATTCACGACCGCGATCAGCGGCCGGCTGAAATCCTGATCATCAAGACCGGCAGCGCGCAGATATGAGCGCGCTGCAGCACGGTTCGGGCCCTGCGTAACAGCGCCGCTGCGCAGGTTTTTCGGCCTAGATGGCGGCGTAGAGGGCGGGTCTTCGTTCATACTGGTCCGGTTGATGCGGACCGCAGGCAACAAAAAACCCCGCTACCTTTCGGGAGCGGGGTGGATGCTTGCGGTCCTGAGTTTGTTCGTCAGGTCACATGCAACAACACCGCTCCGGGCTTAAGAATAAGCACGAGCGAGCTGCTAAGAAGCGATACTACTAGGAGTACGAACGAAAATACGCGCACGTCCGCGATCGCCTCGGCGGCGAATTCAGCAAACGTAATGGCGCGCGCAGTCGTCACGTTGTTAAAGCTCCCATGACAATGAATGCACGGCTTGCAGATATGCGCAACGGCAAATCTCGCAAACGCAGCAAACTTTGGGTCTAAGCGTGCGCGTTCGCAACACATCACGCGCTGAGGTCAATCGATGTGCACAATAATTGCGCGACCGTGTGGTCGGTTCTAAAAGCGCGCCCGTGTTGAGTGCACTCGATCCGGAATCTGAACGGCTGCTGCAGGCGGCGTCGCACGCTTACGCTGGCGGCAACAAGGCAGGTGCGGCCTCACTCGCGCGCCAGGTGTTGCTGCGCAACCCCGGCAACTCGGCGGCGCTTCAGATCTTGGGCGTAGTCGCACTTGATGCCGGTGACTTTGCGTCAGCGCGGCGTCACCTCGAAGCGTCGAACGCCGCCAAGCCGAATGCCGCAACGCTCAATATGATTGGCGTGGCCGCGAGCGGTGCTGGTGATTTGCCGGCGGCGCGCGCTGCGTTCGCGCGATCCGGCGAGCTCGGCCTTGTCGAGGGTTGGCGCAATCTCGCGGTCAGCGAGAAGGGTGAGGCGCAGGTCGCGGCATACCAGAAGGCGCTCGCGCTCGCGCCGAACGATGCGGCGTCCCATGCGGGATTGGCGCAGGCTTTGGAGGTTCGCCACGACGTTGCGCGGGCTAAGGAGCACGCCCACCAGGCGCTGCGTCTTGAGCCAGCCAATGCCTTGGCCCGGCTGGTGCTGGCGCGGGTGCTGATCCGTGCGAAGGACTTCGCGGGCGCGGAAGCGGCGGCGTCGCCCATTCTTCAGCTGCCGAAGGCAGCCGCCGAGACGCGCATTCAGGCGCTCGGGCTTATTGGTGACTCGCGCGATCGCCGCGACGATGCGCGCGGCGCGTTTGAAGCGTTTACGATCGCCAACCAGATGACGCTGCAGGCTCATCGTGCCTGGCTCGATGCAAGTGAGCGGCTCTACCATCCCGATAGCGTGCGCCGGATGGGCGATGTGGTCGCAAAGGCGGATGTGTCTGCGTGGGCCGCTCCCACTGATGGGCGTTCGCCTGTTTTTCTAATTGGGTTTCCGCGCTCCGGTACGACGCTGCTCGATCAGATTCTCTCGTCTCACGCCCGGATCGTGTGTTTGGAGGAGAGTGAGCACTTTGGCGAAGCTCTGAGCGAAGTTCTTGCCGATCCCGCGCGCGCATTTTTGCCGGAGACGTTCACTGCCGATGAGATCGAACGGATGCGAGAAGGCTATTGGCGGCGCGTTGATGCGCCCGCGGATGCGGTGGTCGTAGATAAGTTTCCGCTGAACATCGTGGTGCTGCCGTTGATCAGGCGCGTCTTTCCAAACGCCAAAATCATCGTTGCCATGCGCGATCCGCGTGATGTTGTGCTGTCCTGCTATCAGCAGCGTTTCGTGATCAATGCGGCGATGGTGCAGTTCTTGGAGCTGAGCCGCGCCGGCGCTTACTACGACTTGGTGATGTCACTGATGGATCGGTGCCGCGAGCGGTTGGACCTAAACCTGCATCAAGTTCGCTACGAAGATGTGGTCGGCGATCTCGAGACGGCGGCGCGTGAGTTGTGCAAATTTCTCGATGTCGGCTTCGAGCTCCGCATGCTGAACTTCAACGAGACGGCGCTGCGACGGAATATTGCGACCCCCAGCGCGCGCCAGGTGATTCAACCGCTCTATAATCGCTCAATCGGGCGTTGGCGGAGATATGAAGCAGAGCTCGCGCCGGTGCTGCAGGTTCTTGCGCCTTGGGCCAGGCGTTTCGGGTACCCGCCTTAGCGCTGGCCGCTATACGCCGCTTGCGCCTGGAGGACGGCCGTGTCGGCGGTTGTGAAGTCGCCTGCCGCTACTGCTGTTAGCACGTTGCGGAGGTGGTCGGCGCATTCCGTGATGTGTTGGCGTTCGGCTTCTGAAGCGGCAAAGCGCGCGAGCTCATAGACACGGCGGCGATCGTCCGCGTTGACAGCGCTATTCAGTTGCATGCGAAGGCGGCGCATGACTGCGCCGAGCGGCGGCGGTTCGGACGCGTCGTCGTACGAGCGTCGGTCACCCCAACGCTTTCCAAGACCGCCCTTGCGGCGGTTCGGTCCGAAATAGACCTCGTTATCGACCCACTTACGGTTCATCGCGGACGAAAAGTTACGCCTGCATTGCTAACGCGAAATTAGCGTAACTGACGCCACACGCCCAAGTTGCGGTATGGATTGCAGTAAAGTTCATCCGCGCATGCGGATGAGCCCTTCCTGCGCTGCTGAGGCAACAAGAACACCATCTTCGCGATAGATCGCGCCGCGATTGAAGCCGCGCGCGCCCGACGCACTTGGGCTGTCCTGCACATAGAGGTGCCAGCGCGAGAAGTTGGTGGGGCGGTGAAACCAGATAATGTGATCGAGGCTCGCGGTCTGCACGCCGTTCAACCACGACACGCCATGCGGGCGCAGCGCCGTGCCGAGCAGCGAATAGTCGGACGCGTAGGCAAGGAAGGCTTGGTTCAGGGCGATGTCATCGCCGGAATTTTCGCGTGCGCGTAGCCAGACATGGTGCTCGGCTGGCTTGGCAACGGGCTTCACCATCGAAACCGGATCGACGAGACGCATCTCGATCGGGCGCTTTCGAAGCCAGCGTTTGTGCTCTTCGGGTACGCCGGCGAGTTCGTGCTGTTGGCGATCGAAATCGTCAGGCAATTCGTCCGGCGGCGTCACGACCGGCATCTCGCTCTGGTGGTCGAAGCCGTCTTCGTTAGTCTGGAAGGAGCAGGCCATGTTGAAGATCTGCTCGCCCTTTTGAATGGCGATGACGCGCCGGGTGGCGAAGCTGTGACCGTCGCGTGAGCGCTCGACTTGATACAGCACGGGTATGGTCGGATCGCCCGGGCGAATGAAATAGCTTTGCAGTGAATGGCAGATGCGGTCGCCGACAGTTTTGTAAGCGGCGGTCAGCGCTTGGGCCACGACCTGGCCGCCGAAGATACGCTGACGCTCTTCGGGAGGCGAGACGCCGCGAAAGAGATTCACCTCGATGGCTTCGAGGGTGAGGATGTTGATGAGTTCGTCCATCACGGACATGGGCGCATTCCAGCTTGAGGGAGGTGCGTCCGGCTTATGGCCCGCGCTCCGCGCTGACAAGCGCTGCGCCGCAAGGCAGCCCTACGGAATAAGGTTGCCGCTAGTGTCACACCAAGGCTCACGGCGCCCGCGCCAAGGGCGAGCGAGACCGGCGGCGATCAGTGTCTCACCCATATCATGACCATCCAGAACGACGAATGCGATGGTGCGGCCGTAGCGGTCGGTTCGGCCGGTTGGTCGCACATCCACACGCCGGGTTTGGGAGATGAGAGTGCGCACCGTCGCGGTAGCGCGGTTGCCCAGTTCGCGCTCCGCGGTGCAGCGCGCGCGCGATCCGGTTTCGGGCGTGTCGATATTCACGACGCGATAAGTGATGTCATCCCGCATGTCTTCGAGCGTATCGCCGTCGATGACACGCATCCGGTCAGCTGCGGTGTTACCCCGCCCGCGCAGAGTCCGCGGCGCTTCCGTACTTGCCACCTGCGTTGTCTGCGCATTGGCTCGCGGCGTTGGATCGCCGGTGACAAACAGGAAGCTGGCGGCGGCGGCGAATACGATCGCGATCGCGGCAAGGCCTGTGCTGAGGGTTTTGGATTGCGCCATGGCCTAAGCCAGGCGCCGAAGGCGTTACCAAACGGTAAACGCAATGGGTTTGGTAGCGGCGCCGCGCTTTGCTTAGCCGGTTTGGCGTTCGCCTTCGGCAGTTGAGGTGAGGCGCTCTTCAAGCATTTGGACCGTGTCCGCGACCTGCTCGAGTGTGCGTACGCTGCGGAGCTCGATGCCGAGGATACGTTCTTCGACGCGGCGGCGCAGACCGTCAAACTCGGCGGCGAGGTTGTAGTCGACTTCCGTGTGTTCAAGTGAGGCCAGACGGCGGTCGTTGTCGCCGACGAAGCGGACGATGTCTGCGCGCAGGGCCTCGAGGGCTTCGGCTTGGCGATTTTCCATGGTCCGCACGCGCTGTTCGAAATCCGCCATACTTTGGGCAGTTTCGTGCGTCGCGGCGGAGGCCTTCGCTTGCTCGACGGCGTTGAGACGGCCTTCCAATGCCACGACATCGTCTGCCGAAGCTGCGGTCCGCAGACGTTCCACGACGGCGACGCGGCCTTGCAGCGCAGCGATGTCGGCGGGCGTGATCATCGTTTGCAGGCGTTCGACCGCGCTCAAGCGGCCTTCGAGCGAGACAACGTCGTCCGCGGTGGCGATTGGGGCCTCGCGGATCGCGATGGTGTCGAGGCGAAGATCCGCCAGCGCGATCTCGAGCTTGTGAAGGCGATCGTCTGATTGGGTGCTGGCTTCGGTGTAGTTGGCAGTAAGGCGGCCCATAAGACGGACGAGGTCTTCAGTCTTGTCAGCAGCGATGTGGGCGGCGCTGTCTTGGGTGTTGAGGCGGGCGCTCAACGCCTCGATGCGTTGCGTCAGATGGGGATCGTCACTTCGCGCCACCGCTTGGCGCAGAACGTTCATTTGCGTTTCGATATCAGCAAATTTTGTGGCGCTGAGTTCCTCGAGGCTCCGGAGCAGGTTGGCGTCGTCGCCGCTTTGACCCATGGCTTGACGCAGAACGTTCACTTGCGCTTCGACGTCGGCGAGCTTCGTGCGGGACGCGGCGTCGCCGAGTGCGGCCTCGGCCTTTTCGACGCGCTCACTGAGCGAAGTCAGAGTGCGGAGCGCCAGATCGATAACCGTGAGGCGAGCGCCAAAGCCCGTTTGCAGATCGCGCACGTTTGCGATCTCGTCCTGAAGTGCGGCGCGGGTTTGCTCGATGGCCTGGTTGGCGCCGTTCCGCCCGATCGCGATGTCGCCAGCCAATTTTTCCAGCGCCGCGATCGTCGAGGCTTCAACGCGGTCGGTGTCAGCGCGGAATTGGAAGTGAGCTTCGAGCACATCCGCCTCGTGGCGGGTCAGGCGCGCGGTGAGGGCGGTTGTTTGTTCGCTGGTGTGGCTCAGCACTTGGGAGATGCGGTTGGCGCCGGCCTGTTCGGACTCGCTCAGGCGCTGCAGCAGCTGCGCACGGAGGGCGGAGATTTCGTTGGCGCCATTGCTGACGTTGGCGTCGAGCATTTTTAAGCGCGCGAGGGCGCCCTGCTGGCGTTCGCGCAGATCGGCAATTTCGTTCGAAAGGTCGCTGTGGGCGCTTTCGAGTGCGGTGCGGTGAGCGTGCGCTTCGCGATGAACGTCCGCGGCAAGCGCCGCGCCGGCTTGGCGAAGGCTTTCAGCGGTTTCTTCGAGAGCGACCTGAGCGGCGTCCTCCATGTCGGCCATGCGCACTTGCATGTGCTGCGTGGTGAGGACGCTTTGGCGTTCCGCTTGATCGACGCGATCTGACAGGCCTTCCATGCGCTGAGCTGCGTCAGTGAAGGCTGAATGCACGCGGCGGCGGGTTTCATCGACGCCATCGGCGACGCTTTGCTCAAGAGATTCCCGGACGCCGCGCAGTTCAACGATGAGGTGTGCGACAGCGGCATCGGCTTGAGCGGCGGCTTCGTCGGCCGCGGCGGCGACGTCGCGCAGGCCGGTATTCAGCCGTGCGGCGATCTCTTCAGTGAACGCGCTGAAGTCGCTGGAGACAGCGTACTTTAGGGTTTCGTGGGCGTCGGCCAAAACGGCGGTGTTGGTTTCGGCGCGCCGGGCGCTGGCGTCCACATCTTGGACATGCTGGCTGAGCGCGGCGACGGTGTTGAAAAGGTTCTCATGCGCGGCGGCGTTCTCGCTGGCGCGGGCAGAAGCATTCTCAGAACTGTGTTGTTCAAGCGCGACGAGCTTTTGGGCGGTGTCTTGCAGGCCTTGTTGCAGCGCCTGCGCGGTATCACCAGCGAAGCATTCAAGTTCGCTGACGCGATCGGCAACGTCGACTACCGCCGTGTCGAGCGTCCGCACGGACCCGTCAAAATTTTTGAGGGAGCCTTCGATGCGGCGCTCAAGGGCGCGGAAACGAGCGCGCATGCCAAATTCGCCCAATTCGGCGGGTGGTGGCTCTTCCGCCAGCGGCACGGCGACCGCGTGATCGAGAATCGCTGCCTGCAAAACCTTGTTTGTCAGGTAGTCGGCAAGGCTGACGCCCAGGCGTTGGGCCTCTTCCACGGCCCGTTGCCGTGTTTCAGGGTCAACGCCCTTCAGCTCCCATGCACTGTCACTCATTGGTCAGCCTTTTGCGGTCCCAAGCCCCAAGGGATGCCGCATCGTGCTTAAGGCCACGTAAAATAGAGAGTTTTGCTTTCGTTAAAGGCGCCGAAAATTTGAGCGCCACAATTTGTTCAGCTTTCGCTCACGCTTACGCGCCGAACTTTTCCAACCTTTTGCCGATCCTTGGGCCGCAAATCATGTCATCCTCTGCACGTTGTTTGGGCGGATCGTACGCGGCGTTACAATCCTCACCTTATCGCCGCCAGATTTGCATGGCTTTTTGTTAAGCGTCTCGGACCCGGAGTTCTTATGTAGGGTTTGCCGGGACGCGACGGAGGCACGATGTCTGAAGATCTTTTTCGCAGTTACGCCCGCTCGTTCGAGCAGCGTCGTGAAGCGGAAATGTCGCTGCAGGACTTTCTAAGCCTTTGCCGCGACGATCCCATTGCTTACGCGAGCGCGCACGAGCGTCTCCTTGCCGCGATAGGCGAGCCCAAGATGGTCGATACGTCGAAAGACGCACGGCTCGGGCGCGTGTTTATGAACCGCACCATGCGAGTGTATCCGGCCTTCGCTGAATTCTACGGCATGGAAGAGACGATCGAACGTATTGTTGCGTTCTTCCGTCACGCCGCGCAGGGTTTGGAAGAACGCAAGCAGATCATTTATCTTTTGGGCCCGGTCGGCGGCGGTAAGTCTTCACTGGCGGAGCGCTTGAAGGCGCTCATGGAAGACCAGCCGATCTATGTGTTGAAGGCAGGCGATGAGTTGTCGCCAGTGTTCGAGCATCCGCTCGGACTGTTTGACCCCGAAGTTTGGGGTCAGCGCCTTGAAGACGATTACGGCATCCCGCAGCGCCGTTTGAATGGCTTGATGAGTCCCTGGTGCGTGAAACGGCTCGACGAGTTTGGCGGCGACATCACGAAATTCCGCGTCGCGAAGATGAATCCGTCGCGCTTGCGCCAGATCGCGGTCGCGAAAACCGAGCCGGGCGACGACAACAATCAGGACGTCAGCTCGCTGGTCGGCAAGGTCGATATCCGCAAGCTCGAAATGCACGCGCAGAACGATCCGGATGCCTACAGCTATTCTGGCGGCTTGAACCGCGCCAACCAAGGCATGCTCGAATTTGTCGAGATGTTCAAAGCGCCGATCAAGATGCTGCACCCGTTGCTGACCGCGACGCAGGAAGGCAATTACGTCGGCACCGAAAATATCGGCGCTATCCCGTACACCGGCATCATCATGGCGCACTCGAACGAAGCCGAGTGGCAGACGTTCAAGAGCAACAAGAACAACGAGGCTTTTATCGATCGCATCTACGTGATCAAGGTCCCGTATGTGCTGCGCGTCCAAGAAGAGCAGCGTATCTATGACAAACTGATCCGCGGTTCTGAATTGTCGGAGGCGCCTTGCGCGCCTGGCACGCTTGAAATGTTGGCGCGCTTCTCTGTGCTTTCGCGCTTGAAGGAGCACGAGAACTCTAACGCGTTCGCCAAGATGCGCGTTTATAACGGCGAGAGCTTGAAGGAAGTCGATCCGAAGGCGCGTACGCTACAGGAGTATAAGGACGCTGCCGGCATGGATGAGGGCATGGAAGGCATCTCAACGCGCTTTGCGTTCAAGGTGTTGGCCGCGACCTACAACCATGACACGACAGAAGTTGCCGCCGATCCGGTGCACTTGATGTACGTGCTCGAGCAGCAAGTTCGCCGCGAGCAGTACCCGCAAGAGCAAGAAGCGCGATTGCTGGAATTCGTGAAAGCGGACCTTGCGCCGCGCTACGCGGAATTCATCGGCAACGAAATCCAGAAGGCCTATCTGGAATCCTATCACGATTTCGGCCAGAACCTGTTTGATCGCTATGTCGACTTCGCCGACGCGTGGATCGAGGACATCGATTACAAGGATCCCGATACCGGCCAGTTGCTCAATCGCGAACTCTTGAACCAAGAGCTCTCGAAGATCGAAAAGCCCGCCGGCATCGCGAACCCAAAAGATTTCCGCAACGAGGTGGTGAAGTTCACGCTTCGCGCACGTGCGGGGCATGGCGGCAGAAATCCGTCATGGACGTCCTATGAGAAAATTCGCGAAGTCATAGAACGGCGGATGTTCTCACAAGTGGAAGATCTGCTTCCAATCATCTCCTTCGGCTCGAAGAAGGACGGCGACAGCGAGAAGAAGCACGAAGAGTTCGTGTTGCGCATGGTTGAGCGCGGCTACACCGAGCGGCAAGTCCGCCGGTTGGTCGAGTGGTACATGCGCGTCAAGCAAGCGGGGTAAGGCGGCCGCCCATGAACATCATCGACCGGCGCTTAAACCCGGGCGGGAAAAGTTTCGCCAATCGTCAGCGCTTCTTGCGCCGCGCACGTGCGCAAGTGCGCAAAGCGGTGCGAGAGGCGTCATCAAGCCGTTCGATCAAGGACGCAGGCAAGGGTGGCGAGGTCTCGATTCCCGCCGGCGGCGTTCACGAGCCGCATCTGCACCGTTCTGGCCAAGGCGGCGTGCGTGACTACGTTCTGCCCGGCAACAAGAAGTACGTTCAAGGCGATAGCATCGCGCGCCCGCCACAGGGCGGAGGTAAGGGTTCTAAGGCCGGCGATAGCGGCGAGGGCGAGGACGAATTTCGCTTCGCGTTGTCCGACGAAGAGTATCTCGATCTCTACCTCGAAGACCTCGAACTGCCTGATCTCGCCAAGCGTCAAGTGAGCGGCGCGAAGTCGCTGCAATGGCGCCAAGCTGGCTACTCGGTGTCGGGCCCGCCTTCGCGCATCTCCGTTCCGCGCACCTTGCGCCACTCGATGTCGCGCCGCATCGCGTTGAAGCGTCCGAAGAAGGAAGAGATCACCGCGCTGCGTGAGCAGATCGAAAAGCTCGAGCGGGAAGGTGGCCAGTTCGATGAATTGGTGAAGCTCCGCAAAGAGCTGGAGCAGGTGATTCTGCGTTCGAAGCGGATTCCGTATATCGACCCCGTAGATGTTCGGTATCGCCGGCTCGAGTCTAATCCGAAGCCGATCGCCAAGGCGGTGATGTTTTGCCTGATGGACGTCTCAGGCTCGATGAACGAGCACATGAAGGATTTGGCAAAACGGTTTTATTCGCTGCTCTATCTCTTCCTGAATCGCCGCTACGAGTACGTTGATTTGGTGTTTATCCGCCACACGCACGAAGCCTCAGAGGTCGATGAGCAGACTTTCTTCTATTCGCGCGAAACTGGCGGCACCGTTGTTTCCACGGCGCTGTTCAAAATGTCCGAGATCATCGGCGACCGCTATCCCATCGATCAATGGAATATCTACGCGGCGCAAGCCAGTGATGGCGACAACACCTCCAGCGACAACGCCGTTGTGTTGGGGCAGCTGCGTGATGTCATCCTGCCAATCTGCCAATACTACGCTTACGTCGAAGTCGGCATGGACGATGAGGATGATCATCCCGGCGCCGGCGAGCCGAGCACAAATCTCTGGCGTGCGTACCGGCGCGTCTCCGTCGATGCACCGTTTGCAATGCGCAAGGTCAAGCATCGCCGCGACATCTATCCTGTGTTCCGCGAATTGTTCGCCCGCCGCCCGGAAGGCGTTGCTGCGGATGGCGCCTGATGACGATCCTCGCACCTGACTCCAAGCTGCTCTTCAAGGGCGCCGATTGGGATTTCGATCTGATCCGCCGCGTGCACGACGCGTGCGGCGAAATCGCGATCAACGAAATGGGGCTCGATCCCTATCCCAATCAGATCGAGGTGATCACGACCGAGCAGATGCTCGATGCTTACGCTTCGACCGGCATGCCGCTGTTTTACAGGCACTGGTCGTTCGGTAAGGAGTTTGCACGCAACGAATCGCTCTATCGCAAAGGTTATCAGGGCCTCGCGTACGAGATCGTCATCAACTCGAACCCATGCCTCGTCTACATCATGGAGGAAAACTCCGCGATGATGCAGACGCTGGTGATCGCGCATGCAGGGTACGGTCACAGCCACTTCTTCAAGAACAATTACGTGTTCAAGCAGTGGACCGACGCCGATGGCATTCTCGACTACCTCGAGTTCGCGCGCGGCTTGATCTCAAAATTCGAGGAGCGCTACGGGCACGAGGAGGTTGAGCGCGTGCTCGATGCGGCTCACGCGCTTCAGAGCCACGGCATCCACCGCTTTCCGCGCAAACGCATGCCAGATTTGCGATCCGAACAGCGTCGCGAGGAAGAGCGCCGCCTGCATGGCGAGCAACTCTTCAATGATTTGTGGCGGACGGTCCCGGTCGGTAAGCGCAAGGCAGGCAAGGACGACGACGCGCGTCGCAAGGCGCTGCTCGGCTTGCCAGAAGAAAACTTACTTTATTTCTTGGAGAAGACAGCGCCGCGTCTCGCGCCCTGGCAGCGTGAAATTTTGCGCATGGTGCGGATGATCAATCAATATTTTTATCCGCAACGCCAAACCAAAGTGATGAACGAAGGCTGCGCCACTTACGTGCACCACCGCGTCATGAATCGTCTGCATGAGAAGGGCCAGATCGACGACGGCGCGTTCCTGGAATTCCTGCACTCGCACACCAGTGTCGTGCTGCAGCCCGATTTCGACGACCGCCGTTATTCGGGCATCAATCCGTATGCCCTGGGTTTTGCGATGTGCTGTGACATCGAGCGCATCTGCACGAAGCCAACCGACGAGGATCGCGAATGGATGCCGGATATTGCGGGTAAGGGCGACGCATACGGCACGCTGCGCAGCATCTGGGCGAACTTCCGCGATGAGAGCTTCGTCTCGCAATATCTCTCGCCGCAATGCATTCGCAGTTTCGGGCTCTTCAACGTGCACGACGACGAGGTCGCAGAAGACATGAATGTCTCCGCCATCCACGATGAGCGCGGTTACCGCAAAATTCGCCGCGGGCTTTCCAAGCACTACGACATTGCCTTCCGCGATCCGGATATTCAAATCGTAGATGTCGATCTCGCCGGTGATCGCAAGCTCATCCTCAGCCACCGCGTGCTCGACGGCATGACGCTAGAAGAGGCAGACACCGACAAGGTGCTCCAGCACGTCGCCGACCTCTGGGGCTACGACGTGAAGCTGGTGGAAGCTGATGACGCCGGCACAGTGCGCGCAGAGCACAGCGCCAGCCCGCGCCGGCCGTTTATGTAATCTTATGGAGCGCGGGCGAGGACGCCCGCGCTCCATGGCGCTACAGGCCGATCCGTCGCAAGCCATCTGCAATCGCTGGATCAACCTGCACATCACGCGCAGAGATTGGCCGCGTCAGCCGCAGCGTTTCCATGCTGCGGGCGCGGGAGAGCGCAACATAGGTTTGCCCTGGTGCGAAGGCGCCGCGGCCGAGATCGATCTCGACGCTATCGAGCGTCATGCCTTGGGCTTTGTGAATCGTGAGCGCCCACGCCGGGGCGAGGGGGAATTGCACGTATTTGAATTCCTCTTTCACCTCCATGCGATTTTCCTTGGCATTCCAGGTCCAGCGCGCTTGCGGCCACACGGCCCGGCCGACAGCGACTTCTTCGCCTGCGTCGAGCAACACCTGGACGATGTCCTCGTCGAAGCCTTTCACGGTGCCAAGCGAGCCGTTCACCCATCGTCCTTCAGGATCGTTCTGCGTGAAAATCACGCGTGCATCGCGCTTCAGCACCAATTCCATCGGCGCAGGAAAGCGATCGCTTTGCGCTTTCGGGGCTTCGCCTTCGAAGCCGCCAGTGTAGCGCGCCGCTGTGCCTTCCAATGAAGCGAGGCCGCGGACGTTGTAGCCATCAGCCACGGCATTGGTGGCGCAAAGCAATACGGGGCGCTTTGGCAAAGAGCGGTCGAGGCAGACAGTGTTGAGGATCGTCACCGCTTCTTCAATGCCGCGACGCTCGCGGATGGAAGATAGAATTTGGATGAAGTCCTGATTGGTTTGGCGATGCACTTCCGTCAGCTCGATGCCTGCGATCGGCGCATCGCGCAGGCAATGTGCGGAGAACGCGTAGGGGCTGCTATAGCCAGCGTCCTCGAGCAACTGGCCTTCTTCGCCGCGCACGACCGGCGGCAGCTGATAGAAGTCGCCGACCAGCAGCATTTGCACGCCGCCGAAGGGCCGCGAGCTTTTGCGGGCAACTTGTAAATGCGTGTTCATCGCGTCGAGCACATCGGCGCGCAGCATCGAGACTTCATCGACGATTAGCCGCGAGATCGCGCGCGCGGTGCGGGTGAAGAAGTAGCTCGGCTTTTCGGCGTTGCCGATCAGCGGGCGCGGCGGGAAGCCGAAGAAGGAGTGGACTGTCTGTCCGCCAATGTTCATCGCGGCAAGGCCGGTGGGCGCGAGCAACGCCTGGGGATAGCCAGGATTGCTCTCCACCAAGCTGCGGATGAAATGACTTTTGCCAGTGCCCGCACGGCCGATC
Source organism: Caulobacteraceae bacterium (assembly GCA_031431115.1). Classification (GTDB taxonomy): domain Bacteria; phylum Pseudomonadota; class Alphaproteobacteria; order Caulobacterales; family Aquidulcibacteraceae; genus Vitreimonas. The sequence continues at coordinate 52,875 of JANPCV010000017.1, read as the reverse complement.
AGCATCACGACGGGCGTGCGGTCGTTGATCGCCGCCAGCGCTTCGGTGATGGCGGGGTCGGTGGGGGGCGCGGGAATCATGCCCGCACCATATAGGCGCTAGTTGACTAGAGCGACCAGGTCAGGTGCGTGGGGAACGATTGCGGCAGGCCGTCGAACGAGAGCAACACGTCCTCGTTTGAGGCCGGAAGCTCGGGCACGATGAAGCTATGACGGGGCTGTACGCGCGGCGTGCGCGAAAGATGACCCTCCGCGACGGCAAAGCGAGTCCACGCGCGAGCGGTGCTGACTACCGGTTCGTCCTTCGGCATCATCAGAACCGGCACGCGCGGCGCGACCAGAATGGTTTCGTCGGTGAGCCCAGCAATCGCGGCAAACTCGTCGGCGCCGATCATTTGCGGGACGCGGCCGCTGATGCGGAGCTTCATTTCAAGTTCGTAGGTCGCGCCTGAAGGCTCGATCACGCGCAGTCTTACGCCGTGCACCGCGTTGCGTTCGCTGCGCAGGATTTCCTCGTCCGCGAGCGTGACGACGCCGATTTCGCGATCGACGACGAAGCGGCCGTTTGCGTCATCAAGCAAATAAAAGCCAGGCGCGGCTTCAGGTTGCGTCAGATACGGTGAGAGGTGCGCCGTCGCACGTTCAGAGGCGCGTGACGGATCGATCTCGATCGAGTCAATTTCTTGCGCAAAGGGGTCGAGTGGCGGAATCATGATCCCGCCACTCTGCCTGCTTATGACTAACACGCCGTGAAACGCGCGTTTGTGTTGTGTTTACGCTTGGTCGCCCCAGCCGAACGCGCCCTTAACTTCCAGGAAGTCTTCAAGGCCGAACGGACCGCCTTCGCGGCCGATGCCGGACTGCTTGTAGCCGCCGAAGGGTGAACCCAAGCCGCCTTGGGCGCCATTGATATGCACCATGCCGGCGCGGAGCTGGCGCGCGACTTTGCGCGTGCGCTCTTGCGACGTGCCTTGCACGTAGGCGGCGAGACCATACGGCGTGTCGTTGGCGATCTGCACCGCTTCTTCTTCGGTCTCGTACGGGATCACGACCAGCACCGGTCCGAAGATTTCTTCGCGCGCGATCGTCATCTGATTGTTCACGTCAGCGAACACCGTCGGCTTCACGTAGTAGCCGCGGTTGAAACCATCTGGGCGGCCGACGCCGCCGGCCGCAACACGCGCGCCTTCATCGATGCCCTTTTGAATGAGGCCTTGCACTTTTTGGAATTGGTTGGCGTTAGCCAAAGGCCCAATGGCGCCCGGCTCGGCGCCATCCGGCGCTTGCACTTTGATCGCGTTCGCGGTGGCGGCGGCGATTTGCACGACCTCTTCGTACTTGGCTTTCGGCGCCAGCATGCGTGATGGCGCGTTGCACGATTGGCCGGTGTTCATGGCCATGTGCAGCATGCCGCGCGCGACCGAGGTTTTGAGATCGGCGTCGTCCAAGATGATGTTCGGACTTTTGCCGCCGAGTTCGAGCGCGACCTTCTTGATGCCCTTAGCGGCGTTTTCCATGACAGATTGGCCAGCGCGGGTTGAGCCGGTGAAGCTCAGCATGTCGACGTCCGGATGCGCGGAGAGCACCGAGCCAACACCCGGGCCATCGCCGTTGACGAGGTTGAACACGCCAGGCGGCACGCCGGCCTCATCGAGGATTTCCGCGAACACGATGCCGTTGAGCGGCGCGAGTTCAGACGGTTTCAGCACCATGGTGCAGCCCGCGGCGAGCGCCGGGCCAACTTTCGCGCAGATCTGGTTTTGCGGCCAATTCCACGGCGTGATCATTCCGATGACGCCGATCGGTTCTTTAAGAATGCGACGGCCCTTGCCGTAATCGTATTCAAAATCGAACGTGTCGAGCTGCTTGCGCGCGTCGATCAGATAACCAAGGCCGGCCGGCGCTTGCGCTGCATTCGCGAGCGGCATCGGCGCGCCCATTTCGGAGGAGATGGCTTCGGCCATCTCGGGCAGGCGGCGCTGATAAATCGCGATGATCTTGTCGAGGACGGCTTTGCGCTCATCGACGGTGGTGACGGACCAGGTGACGAACGCCTTCTTGGCGGCGGCGACGGCTTTGTTCACATCGTCGGCGGAGCCGAGCGAGATGCGGCCAGCGGGTTCCTCGTTCGCCGGATTGATCACGTCATGCGCGCGCGCCTTGGCCGGGGCTACCCATTTGCCGTCGATGTAAAAGTTCAGTTGCTCGCGCATGCTCGTTCCTCCGGGAGATTTTCCGCTCAGTTAGCAGATATAGGGTGGGGCGGCGAGTTCGCGCGGCGGCAATGTTGCGCTATGCCCCGCGCGCATGGACGAACACCGCCCCTTACGCACCTTTGGCCGGATCAAAGCGCGCACGCTCAAGCCGCGCCAAGCCGGGTTGATGGAGACCCTGCTGCCGCATCTGGCTGTGCCGGATGAGGGTGAGATTGATGTTGAGGCTCTCTTTTCTCCCTCCCCCCTCTTGGGGGAGGGCGGGGTGGGGGCTTCGCTTTCCAACTTTGGCGCCGATACCCCCACCCCCGGCCCCTCCCCACAAGGGGGAGGGGTGACGTTGGAGATTGGCTTTGGCGGGGGCGAGCACTTGGTTGCCCAAGCCACTTCGCATCCGAACCATCGCTTCATTGGTGTTGAGCCCTTCATCAATGGAGTCGCGTCCTGTTTGCGGCATGTCGAGGAAGCCAATGTCCAGAATGTCCGGCTCCACCAAGGTGACGCGCGTGACGTGATTGCGCGGCTGCCGGATGCATCGCTTGAGCGGGTCTATATTCTCTTTCCCGATCCGTGGCCGAAGGCGCGGCACCATAAACGCCGTCTGATCCAGCCGGATTTTCTGAGCGAGCTTGCGCGGGTGATGAAGCCGGATGCTGAACTGCGGTTTGCGACGGATTGGGCGAATTACGCGGCTTGGACGTTGGAGAAGGTGACGCGTCACCCGCGCTTTGTGTGGCTGGCTGAAAGCGCGGCTGGCTGGCGCGCAGCTTGGCCAGGGCATGTGACGACGCGCTACGAGACAAAAAAACTAGGTGATTGCGCGCCGATTTGGCTGCGGTTCGTGCGCTCGCTTTAGGCATGCGGCATCCTCTTGCTCGTGAGCGCGAGGTCCGCCTTCGCCGAGGCTTCGGCGGACATTCTCGCTCACGCGAGAATGGAGAGCTTGGGGCGCAGTGGCTCGCGCCGATAATGCGTCCTGTGACGGACGCGAAAGACGCGGACCACCGCGCCCCGTGATCGGCTTTCATCGGCTCGGCACTGGGAGGTGTTTCACTCCCTTGGCTCGATCGCCGATGACGTGGAGGACGGCATGTTCGCACCGCTCCCTCGTGCTTGCTCCCGCGCGTTGCTACCCGGCGGGCTTCAGCTCATCTGCGCTACGAGGCGTTTTGCGAAGCATTGGCTTGCAACGCTAGGGCCTCGCCTTCCCGCGATCGCTTGCGGGAAACTTCAGAGCTTCACGCTCAATCACATCGCTCGCGCGCCGGTTCGAACAGGGTACCAACTGCTCTCCATGCGGAGCGATGGAGGGAGTGTAAGGGCGCGGCGGAGGTGTGGGATAGGTTTTTGCGGAAACGTTGATTTATATGGCGGGGAGGGCGGAAAAAGCGGGATAGAGGCGAGTCGGCGCGCTAATTTTGCAAGAAGCGCAGGCGATTGGTTTGCCATTCTTCGCGGCTCTGTGACCACTCGTCGTTGGGTATTTCGTGAAATGGAGGCGGCAAGATGATTGGGCCGAGGTTCTTTGAGCCAAGTTTTTGCGCGAGCTTTTGTGACGCGACATTCGCGGGGCGAATTGTATGAATGATGCGCGGCTCGCTCAGTTCGAAGAAGGCAAAGTCCATCGCCGCGACAGCGCCTTCGAGGGCGTAACCTCTTCCCTGAAATTCTGGGAGCAACATCCAGCCGATCTCGGTGGATGGCCAGCCGAACGGGCGGGTCGGCCCAAAGCGGCCGACGAAGCGGCCGCTGGATTTCTCCACGGCGCACAATGCGCCCCAGCCCATGATCGCCCAGTGGCCAGCGATAGACAGCAATTGGCCCCAGCTCTCGCGCTCGTCCTGCACACTGCCGGTGTTGGTCTTCACGCCCTCATCCGCTTCCATGAGCGCCCACGCATCAAAGTCGTCTTTGATTGGGGGGCGAAGAAGGAGGCGTTGTGTTTCGATTTTCATCCTGGCGGCCATTATACAACGCGCCATGCTCGTAAACGAAATCGGGGGCTGACAAGCGCCCCTGGACCCGCTATATCGCCTCCAACATCTTCGCTGATGCTCCCGATGGGGGCGCAGCGGCGGGCCTCGGGTCCGCCGCTTTTTTGTTACTTCGGGAGCCGCCTTGCGCGCGACGAACCCAGTTGAAGCGCGCGTTATCGCGCAGATCGAGCCGACGGCCGCTAGCCTCGGATACCGGATCGTACGCGTGCGGCTTTCCGGCAATCGCCGCAAGCGCCTGCAAATCATGGCCGAGCGCCTCAGTGACGGTGAGATGGGCATTGGCGATTGCACCAAGCTCTCGCGCGCGCTGGCGCCTGTATTCGATCTCGAAGATCCGGTTCCTGGCGGTGAGTACGACTTAGAAATTTCCTCGCCGGGCATAGATCGCCCGTTGATGCGCATCGAGGATTTCGAGCGCTTCAAGGGTCACCAGGCCAAGCTTGAAACTGTCGCGATGAACGATAACCAGCGCCGCTTTAAAGGCGTGATCGCCGGCGTTGAAGGCGACGTGATCGTGCTGACCACCGATCAGGGCGAAGCACGCATAAAGTTCAACCAGCTTTCGGACGCGCGTCTCGTGCTGACCGATCAGCTGATCGCCGAAGATTTGAAACGCGCCAAGGCAGCTGAAGCTGCCGGACTGAACGTGGACGAAGGACAAGACACATGAGCACCGGCATTTCAGCAAACCGGATGGAAATTCTGCAGATCGCCGATGCGGTCGCGCGGGAAAAATCGATCGACAAGGAGATCGTGATCCAGGCGATGGAGCACGCGCTGCAAAAGGCCGCCCGCTCGCGTTACGGCACAGAGCACGATATCCGCGCCACCATCGACCCAAAGACGGGCGAGATGGAGCTGAAGCGCGTGATGACGGTGGTGGACGAGTCGATGCTCGATCCGGAAACGCGGCCGTTCAATCCGTCGACCGACATTATGCTCAATGTCGCGCAAAAGACCGATCCGGAAGCCGTTATTGGCAAGGAATACAACGAAGGCCTGCCGCCGATCGAATTTGGCCGTGTTGCTGCGCAAACCGCCAAGCAAGTCATCAATCACGAAGTTCGCGAAGCTGAGCGTGAGCGCCAGTTCGGCGAATACAAGGATCGCATTGGCGAGATCATCAACGGCGTCGTGAAGCGCGTTGAATTCTATAACGTTATCGTCGATCTCGGCCGCGCCGAAGGCGTGATCCGCAAATCGGAGTCGATTCCGCGCGAAAACCTCCGCGTCGGCGATCGCACGCGCGCTTACGTTTATGACGTCCGCCGCGAAACCAAAGGCCCGCAAATCTTCCTGTCACGCGCCAAGCCGGAATTCATGGCGCGTCTGTTCGCGCAAGAAGTGCCGGAAGTTTATGAAGGCGTGATCGAAATCAAAGCTGCTGCCCGTGACCCGGGCTCGCGCGCCAAGATCGCCGTCATCAGCCACGATAGCTCGATTGATCCGGTCGGCGCGTGCGTCGGTATGCGCGGCGCGCGCGTGCAGGCGGTTGTCGGCGAACTCCAAGGCGAGAAGATCGACATCATTCCGTGGTCGTCTGACCCGGCGACCTTCATCGTCAACGCGCTGCAGCCGGCGGAAGTCTCGAAGGTCGTGCTCGATCCGGAAGATGCGCGCGTTGAAGTCGTGGTTGGGGAAGCCCAGCTCTCGCTCGCGATCGGCCGCCGCGGTCAGAACGTGCGTTTGGCGTCGCAGCTCACTGGCTGGTCGATCGATATCCTGACCGAAGCCGAAGAGTCCGAGCGCCGCCAGAAGGAATTCGCGACCCGCACCGAACTCTTCGTCCGGGCGCTGGAAGTGGACGAAATGTTCGCTCAGTTGCTCGCGTCGGAAGGCTTCGAGACGGTTGAGGAAATCGCTTACGTCGACACCATCGAACTTGCCGCCATCGAAGGCTTAAACGATGAGATTGCCGAGGAACTCCAAGCCCGTGCGCAGGATTTCCTTGATAAGCTCGCCGCCGAACTTGAAGCCAAGCGCGTCGCACTCGGCGTCGAAGACGCGTTGAAAAACGTCACCGGGCTTACTGGCCCGATGCTGGTCACGCTCGGCGAGAAGGGCGTGAAGATGCTCGAAGATTTCGCCGGCCTCGTCGGCGACGATATCCGCGGCTACTTCGAAGCCAAGAATGGCGAGCGCGTGCGCGAACCGGGCGTGCTGGAAGATTATCAGCTCACCTCGGAGCAAGCTGACCAATTGGTGATCAACGCGCGCGTTGCCGCCGGTTGGATCGAAGCCCCGCCAGAGCCGGTACCCGAGCCTGAAGCCGAAGGAGACGCCGACGATGTCGCCCGCGTCTTCCCAGATAGAGGCTGAGGGGCCGCGCCGCGAACGTGAGCGGCGCTGCATCGTTAGTGGCGAGCATGATAGCGGCGCGAACCTCATCAGGTTCGCGCTCTCGCCCGACGGCGTTGTGACGCCCGATGTTGCCGCCAAACTTCCAGGCCGCGGGGCCTGGGTGCGCGCTGATCGCGCGATCTTGGAACAAGCCTCGAAGAAGGGCGCTTTTGCGCGCGCATTTAAAGCGCCGGCTGCGGTTCCCGATGGGTTGGCCGATACTGTCGAAGCGCTTTTGTCACGACGCTGTCTTGATCAACTTGGAATGGCTCAGCGCGCTGCCGCAATCGCTGTCGGCGCGACACAAGTGAAGGCCGCAATCCGTTCAAAGCCTGCCTTTATGCTGATCGAAGCAGAAGATGGCGCCGAGGAGGGTCGCGAAAAGCTGATGAGCCTCCATATAGGGTTCTGGGGCCGGCCTCCCGCCGCCGTTGGGTGCTTTAACTCGACGGATTTGGGCGTGGCGTTGGGGCGGGAACGTGTGATACACGCTTGCCTGCTTCAAGAGCGCCTGGCTTCGGTTTGGGCGGCTGAAATAGGCCGCCTTTCGGGTTTTCGCCCCATCGTTCCAAGCTCTTGGCCCACACCCTGGCGCTCTGGTCTGGGACTGGGCGGCGCGGACGCTGACCCTGAGAAGGGGCAGAACCGCGGCGAGCCCCAAGACGTTTGAGACTATCACGCGTGACTGTGATTTTAGGATTGGCAATACCACTGCATGTCTGACGGCAACGAACAGAAAGACTCTCCTTCCGGCCGCAAGCCGCTGACGCTGACGCGCACCACCGCCACAGGCACGGTGCGTCAGAGCTTCAGCCATGGCCGCACGAAGCAAGTGGCCGTCGAGGTGCGTGAGAAGCGCTCCATCAACCGCCCAGGCGCGGGCGGCGCTTCACCCGGCGCATCTGGCCCGGGCGTGCCGCCGCCATTGAAGGCGCGTTCAACGCCTGCGCCTGAACCGCTGCAACAAGCGCCGCGTGCGCCGGCCGCGCCTGGCGCGATCTCCGACGAAGAAGCGCGCCGCCGCGATGAGGCCGTGCGCCGTTCGATGGCCGATCGCGAAGTGCGCGAAGAGAAGCTCAAGGCGGAAGACGATCAACGCCGCGCGTTGGATGATGCGCAGCGCCGCAAGGCAGCCGAAGTCGCCGCTGTTGAAGCGGAATCAGACGCGCGCCGTCGCGCCGAGCAAGCTGAACAAGAAATTGCTCAAGTTGCGGCTGACCGCGCCGCGGCGCGGTCATCGGCGCAATCTGCGCAACCACAAGGTAACGGCAGTGGCGCCTCCGCCTCCGCAGGCCCGTCGCTGCTTGATGAGCTTGGCGGCCGCGTGAAGTCGACCCGCAAGGCGGCGCCGATCGCGCCGGTCAAGCCCGCGAAGAAGGGCGAACCGAAGCGCCGTGAAGGCAAGCTGACACTCGACATGGTCGAGCGCGAAGTGGCGGGCGACGACGATCGCGTCCGCTCGCTGGCAGCTTATCGCCGTGCGCAGCAGAAAGAAAAAGAACGCCGCGCCAAACTTATGGGCGGCGGCGAGCGCGATCAGATCAAGCGCGAAGTCATCATTCCGGAATCCATCACGGTTCAAGATCTCTCAAACCGTATGGCCATCCGCGCCGCGGACATCATCAAGTTCATGATGCGCGAAGGCCAGATGATGAAGCAAAGCGATGAGCTCGATGCCGACACGGCCGAGCTGATCGCGACTGAATTCGGCCATAGCGTGAAGCGCGTTGCGGAATCGGACGTCGAAGAGGGTCTCTCTGGCGCTGAGGACGTTGACGATAACCTGCTGCCGCGTCCGCCGGTCGTGACCATTATGGGTCACGTCGATCACGGCAAGACATCATTGCTTGATGCACTCCGTCAAACCGACGTTGTCTCGGGCGAACATGGCGGCATCACCCAGCACATCGGCGCCTATCAGGTGCGCTTGCCGGATGGCCAGCGCGTCACCTTTCTCGATACGCCGGGCCACGCCGCGTTCAGCGCCATGCGCGCACGCGGCGCGCAAGTCACTGATATCGTCGTGCTCGTTGTGGCCGCCGATGACGGCGTCATGCCGCAAACGGTCGAAGCCATTCATCACGCGCGCGCCTCGGGCGCGCCGATTATCATTGCAATCAACAAGATCGATAAGCCCGACGCGAACCCAACGCGCGCGCTCACGGATCTCTTGCAACACGAGATCGTCACGGAAACACACGGCGGCGATACGCTCGCAGTCGAAGTTTCCGCGCTGAAGAAGACCGGCCTCGATAAATTGGTTGAGACGATCTTGCTGCAAGCCGAGGTCATGGACCTCAAGGCGAACCCAGATCGCCCCGCAGAAGCTACAGTGATCGAATCCAAGCTCGATAAGGGCCGCGGCACGGTCGCAACCGTTCTGATCCAAAAGGGCACGCTGAAGCGCGGCGACATCGTCGTCGTTGGCGCTCAAGTCGGCCGCATCCGCGCCATCACCAACGAGCGTGGTCAGCAATTGCAAACCGCGGGTCCGTCGGAGCCGGTCGAGATCATGGGTCTCGAAGGCGTGCCGGAGCCGGGTGAGGTGCTGAACGTCGTTGAGAATGAACCACGCGCTCGCGAAGTCGCGGATTATCGCGCGCGCGCCAAGAAGCTGAAGACCACTTCGGGTCCGACGCGCACGGGTACGTCGCTCGAAAGCATGATGGCGAAGTTCAAGGACTCGACAGCGAAAGAGCTGCCGATCCTGATCAAGGCCGACGTGCAAGGTTCAGCCGAAGCCATTGTCGGTTCGCTCGATAAGCTTGCGCACGAAGAAGTGCGCGCGCGTGTCGTGCTCTCCGGCGTCGGCGCCATCAACGAGTCGGACGTCCAGCTCGCCAAGGGTTCGGGCGCACCGGTGATCGGCTTTAACGTCCGCGCATCGAAAGAAGCGCGTGACCTCGCCGAGCGTGAAGGCGTTGAGATCCGTTACTACGCAATCATTTACGACCTGATTGACGACATTAAGGGCGTCATGTCGGGCATGCTCGTCCCGCACACGCGCGAAACCTTCCTCGGCAACGCCGAGATCTTGGAAGTGTTCAACATCTCCAAGGTTGGTAGGGTCGCGGGCGTGAAGGTCACCGAGGGCGTGGTCCGCAAGGGCGCCAAGGTCCGTATCCTGCGCGACAACGTCGTCATCCAGGAAATGGGCACGCTCACCACCTTGAAGCGTTTCAAGGAAGAAGTGGACCAAGTGCAGATGGGTCAGGAATGCGGCATGAGCTTTGGCCAATTCCAAGACATCAAGCCGGGCGACGTCATCGAGTGCTTCAACGTTGAAGTGGTGCAGCGCTCGCTCTGAGGCGTGACATGCGGATAATTCTTACAGCCATTGCGGCATTGGCGCTGAGCGTCAGCGCTTGCGACCGCAACCGCGGTGACTCCACCGTTCCCGGCGAACGGCCGCATACGGTGGTCGAGCCGGAAACCCGCGTCGATACCGTGCCGCAAGAAGAGCCCGCGATCGCGCGGTCGCAATGGCGCGCCGCAAACGAAGATGCGCGCGCCGTAACCGGCAATCTGCGGGTCAGCCTGCAAGGGCGCCGCGGCGGCCCGCTCGTGTTTGCGTTTGCCACCGGCGTTACAGTCGTCGGCCAGCCCTACAACGTGGTGCCGGCAGATTCGCGTTCGGGTGTCGGCGGGCAAAGCTTTGCGGCTGTGCTCGGCGGTGATCCGCGGGTTGAGACATATCTTTATCGGGTCGTGTCGGAGAACGTGACGCCGAGCGCACCGCGCGGTGGCCTTTGCGGCGAAGCGGTGACGCGTCATTTGGCGGTCAGCGAATTTGTCGATGGCGCAGGCCGCTGGGTGTTCAAGATTGCCGCGTTCAGCGGCGATGCACGCCCGCCCTCAGCCTCCGATCCGCAACTCTGCAACGCTTACGCGTACACGGCACAGTAAAATGAAACGCAAGTCTCGTGGTCATGAGGGGGTAGGTCCCTCGCAGCGCCAGTTGCGCGCCGCCGAACTCGTGCGCCATGCGCTCGTTGATATTGTCGCGCGCGAGGATCTGCGCGATCCGGAGCTCAAGGGCGCCTCCGTCACCATCGGCGAAGTCCGCGCCTCGCCGGATTTGAAACACATGACCGCGTTCGTCTCGTGTCTCGGTCCCGGCGATCCGCAACGAATTGCGAACGGGCTGACGCGTATCGCGCCATTTCTGCGCGGCCGTCTGGGGCGCAATGTCGATCTCAGGTTCACGCCTGAACTGCACTTCCAGCCGGATGTTTCCTACGAAGAAGCGCGTCATATCGATGAGCTGCTTGCGAGTCCGGAAGTCGCGCGCGATTTGAAGCCGGACGACGAAGAAGGCGAACGCTGATGGGCCGCCGCAAGAAGGGCGAAGACGTCTCCGGCTGGGTCGTGCTCGACAAGCCGGACGACATGACGTCCACCCACGCGGTTTCGGCCATTCGCCGTGTTTACAACGCGCAGAAGGCTGGCCACGCCGGCACGCTGGATCCGCTGGCCTCGGGCATCTTGCCGATCGCCCTGGGTGAGGCGACCAAAACCGTCGCGTGGTTGATGGAAGCCCGGAAGACCTACCTCTTTACGATCAAATGGGGTGTCTCGACCGATACTCAGGACCGCGAAGGCAAGGAGATCGCGACCTCAGCGGTTCGTCCGACGCCCGAGGCGATCCGCGCCGCGCTCCCGGCCTTCATCGGCGACATCCAACAAGTGCCGCCCCAGTTCAGCGCCGTGAAGGTTGATGGCGAGCGCGCCTACGATCTGGCGCGCTCCGGTGAGACAGTCGAACTCGAGCCGCGCCAAGTCAGCGTTTACGAAGCTGAGCTGGTCGAAAGCGAAGGCGACGACCTCGCCACGTTCCGGTTTCGCTCTGGAAAAGGCTTCTACATCAGAGCTTTGGTCCGCGATCTCGCGGCCAAATTGGGCGCGGAGGGGCACGTCTGGCGCCTCCGCCGCACTGCCGTCGGCCCCTTCACTGAGGCCGATTCTGTCACCCTCGACGCGCTTGTGGATTTAGGCCATAAGGGCGCCGCGTCAGAACGCCTTAAACCCGTTGAGACCGCGCTGGACGACATCCCGGCACTGGCCATCAATGGAGAGGACGCGTTCAAGCTCAGACAGGGACGGCCTATCGTCCTCCTCCCGCATGTGGTGGAGACGCTGAAGCCGCAGTTTCGAGATCGCCTTATCGGCGGTGTCGATGCGTCCCGGGCAGCTCTAGCTCTCTTCGAGGGCAAAGCTGTTGCGCTGGGTGACGTGCGAGCCGGCCGTTTTGAGCCGAGCCGCGTCTTCAACATCTCAAACTAAGAGGAGTCCCGATGTCGGTAACTGCAGAGCGCAAAGCTGCGCTCATTAAAGATAATGCGAAGAGCGCGGGCGACACTGGTTCGCCCGAAGTTCAAGTTGCGATCCTCTCTGAGCGCATCGCCAACCTGACCGAGCACTTCAAGACCCACAAGAAAGACAACCACTCGCGCCAAGGCCTTCTGAAGATGGTCTCCCAGCGCCGCCGGTTGCTCGACTATCTGAAGAACCGCGATGTTCCGCGCTACCAAGCGATCATCGAGAAGCTGGGCCTGCGCCGTTAAGGTGCAGTCCGCCGGGGTTTAAAATACCCATCCCCGGGTGAGCGTAGCGAGGCCCGGGGCCCATAAACTCAGCTAGTTGAGCTTACACACCACGCATCGTGGTTATGGGTCCCGGATTTGGCGCTACGCGCCAATCCGGAAATGGGTGGCAAGCCAAGAGCCACGACTTCTTTCCGGCAAAGAAGAACGAACCTCCGCCCATCCGGGGCGGAGGCAATTCGCGTAGCGGATCGCCGCTGCGCATCTGAAGGCGTTTCGAGCAGGGGCTCGCCGCCTGGAGTTAGATGTATGTTTGATACCAAATCCGTTTCCATCGATTGGGCTGGGCGTCCGCTTAAGCTCGAAACCGGCCGTGTCGCGCGTCAAGCTGACGGCGCTGTGTTCGCTACCTGGGGCGAAACCGCGCTGCTCGCGACGGTCGTCTACGCGAAGGAAGCCAAGCCGGGACAAGACTTTTTCCCGCTGACTGTGAACTACCAAGAAAAGTACTTCGCCTCTGGCCGCATTCCAGGTGGCTTCTTCAAGCGCGAAGGCCGCCCGACCGAACGCGAGACGCTGCTGTCGCGCTTGATCGACCGTCCGATCCGTCCGCTGTTCGTCGATGGCTTCAAGCACGAAGTCCAAGTCATCATCACGGTGCTCAGCTGGGACAATGAAAACGAGTCCGACCTGCTCGCCCTGGTCGCCGCTTCTGCGGCGCTGACGATCTCAGGCGTTCCGTTCATGGGTCCGATTGCCGCTAGCCGCGTGGGTTGGATCGACGGCAAGCCGCAGCTGAACCCGACCATCGAGCAGATGAAGACGAGTGATCTCGATCTCGTCGTCGCCGGCACCGCCAATGCGATCATGATGGTCGAGTCGGAAGTGAAAGAACTCAACGAAGCGCAAATGCTCGAAGCGCTCGCGCTCGCCCACAAGGGCATGCAGCCGGTGATCGACGCGATCATCGATCTGGCAGAACAAGCCGGCAAAGAGCCGTTCGCGTTCGACCCGCCGGATCACTCAGCGCTGCAAGCCAAGATCGTCAGCCTCGTCGGCGCTGATCTCGGCGCCGCCTATAAGGTGACCAAGAAGGACGAGCGCTACGCCGCCGTCGGCGCACTGCGCGATAAGGCCAAGGCCGCACTCGTGAAGAGCGACGCGAACCCGAATGGCGCCGACGCCAACGTGTTCAAGGAAACCTTCAAGGCCGTCGAAAGCAACGTCGTCCGCACGCGTATTGTGAAGGAAAAGGGCCGCATCGATGGCCGCGCCGTCGACAAGGTCCGTCCGATCGAGTCGATGGTTGGTTTCCTGCCGCGCACCCACGGCTCGGCGCTGTTCACCCGCGGTGAAACGCAATCGATCGTCGTCGCCACGCTCGGCACCGGCGAAGATGAGCAATTCATCGACGCGCTCAGCGGCACCTACAAAGAGCGCTTCATGCTCCACTACAACTTCCCTCCCTACAGCGTCGGTGAAACCGGCCGTATGGGCGGGGCCGGCCGCCGCGAAATCGGCCACGGCAAGTTGGCGTGGCGCGCAATGAAGGCCGTGCTGCCGAGCGCCGAGCAATTCCCGTACACGGTGCGCCTCGTTTCCGAGATCACCGAGTCGAACGGCTCGTCCTCGATGGCCACGGTTTGCGGCTCGTCACTGGCGCTGATGGATGCGGGCGTGCCGATTTCGGCGCCCGTCGCCGGTGTCGCCATGGGCCTCATTCTCGAAGATTACGGCTTTGAAGTTCTGACCGACATTCTGGGTGACGAAGATCACCTGGGTGACATGGACTTCAAGGTTGCGGGCACCGAGAAGGGCATCACGTCACTGCAAATGGACATCAAGGTCGCCGGCATTACGCAGGAGATCATGCAGGTGGCCCTCGACCGTGCTCATGGCGCGCGCCTCCACATCCTCGGCGAAATGGCGAAGGCCATGGACGCGCCGCGCGGTGAAGTTGGCAAGAACGCCCCGCGCATCGAGATGATCAAAATCCCGACCGACAAGATCCGCGACGTGATCGGCACCGGCGGCAAGGTGATCCGCGAAATCGTGGAAAAGACCGGCGCGAAAGTGAACGTCGAAGACGACGGCACGGTGAAGGTGGCGTCCGCCAACGCTGAGTCGATCGAAGCGGCGATCAAGTGGATCAAGTCGCTGACGTCAGAACCGGAGATCGGCCAAATCTACGAAGGCAAGGTCGTGAAGGTTATGGAATTCGGCGCCTTCGTGAACTTCTTCGGCGCGAAGGACGGCCTTGTTCACGTTTCTCAGCTGGCGCGCGAGCGCGTTGAGAAGCCGGGCGATGTCGTGAAAGAGGGCGACACCGTAAAGGTGAAGCTCCTCGGCTTCGACGATCGCGGCAAGGTGAAGTTGTCGATGAAGGTGGTCGATCAAGTCACCGGCGCCGATCTCTCCGCTGAGATGGGCGAAGAGGCTCTGGACGAAGGTCCGCGCCGCGAACGTAGCGATCGCGGCCCGCGCCGCGGTGGTGGTGGCGGCGACCGCCGTCCGCGCCGCGAGAGCTCGGGTGACTAAGCCTTAGCGCTAACGCAAATACTGAAAGCCCGCTTCGCAAGAGGCGGGCTTTTTGTTTGCTATGGATCGCCGGCGTCTCGCCCCCAGCCGCCGCCGACGGCGTCGTTCGCCCGGCCGGGGGGCAAGACGTAATTTCCGCGTGCTTGCTTGGCGCGCGCAAAGCTTCGCAATCTCGACCGCGTCGTGTTTAGTGACGCCATGGCCGTAGTTGTGTTGGCGAAGTTTTCCTCGTTGCCCGAAGCAATTGTCGCGAAATCGCTGCTCGAAGCTGAGGGCATCGGCGTTGTGATGCCCGAGCAGGGCTTGGTTGCCGGGCAGCTCGACGCCGGTGTTATGGGCGGATGGCGTCTGCTCGTGATCGATGAAGAGCTAGAGGCGGCGCAAAATATTCTGCGAGATGCGCAAATTTAGACTCGGACCGCCGGCGCCCTCGTTGGCATCTTGCGTTGTGCGTGGCGTCGCCCTTCGACGGGCTCAGGATGACGCCAATGCAAGCGGGCGCTGCGGTCCGAGCTACGATTCTTCTTTTGCCGGCCAGGCCACCCAAGCGGCTAGCAGCGCCGGAGCAATCACCAGCCACACATCGACACTTACGTTTCCGGTGCGTTCCATCATGATGTCCAGCACGTGAATCACTGCGTGTCCGCACATGAACGCCGCGCCCGCCACTGCCGCTGGCCAATAGCGCGGTCGCCATGCGCGCGCGATAAGCCCGGTGCTCGCGACCAGATACGCAACACCGATATCTGAGACGAAATGCGCGTTGAACGGACCAGTGTGCGGCAAGCCTGGTACGCTGTCATACCAAAGCGCCGGCGCCGCCAGCATGAACACGCCGTTCGCTGCGCCGGTTAGGCCGAGCAGCGCCGCCACGATGCGCTTCACCAGCGCTAGATTATTCATCGCCGCCTGTGCTTGGCACGCCTACGATGTGGAAGCCGGCGTCGACGTGGACGACTTCGCCGGTGGTGGAGCGGCCGAGATCGGAGAGCAGCCAGAGCGCGCAGCCGGCGATGCCTTCCATGCTGGTGTCTTCCTTCATCACCGACCATTCGCGGCCAGTTTGAATGAGGCCGCGGCCGCCTTGGATGCCGGCGATGGCGAGCGTGCGCATGGCGCCGGCGCTGATCGCGTTGACGCGAATGCCTTCGGGGCCGAGGTCGCGCGCCATGTAGCGCATCGACGCTTCGAGCGCCGCTTTCGCCACGCCCATCACGTTATAGCTCGGCAGCACGCGCTCGGCGCCGAGATAGGTCATCGTCAGCATCGAGCCGTTGCGCTTCATCAGCTTCGACGCGCGCTTACCGGCGGCGACGAACGAGAACGCCGAGATATCCATCGAGCGCAGGAAGTTTTCGCGCGTGGTGTTTTCGACGAACGAACCCTTGAGTTCGTTCTTGTCTGAGAAGGCGATGGAGTGAACCAGGAAGTCGAGGCCGCCCCAAGCTGTCTTCAGGCGATCGAAAACTGAATCGAGATGCGCGTCGTTGGTTGCGTCGCACTCCAGCACGATTTGCGAGCCGACGCTCTCCGCCAGCGGCCGGATGCGCTTTTCGAGCGCTTCGCCCTGATATGTGAAGGCGATCTCCGCGCCTTGCGCCGCCAATTGCTGGGCGATGCCCCAAGCGATCGACTTGTCATTAGCGACACCCATGACCAGGCCGCGCTTGCCGCGCATCAACTCACCCTTCGGAAACACCCACTCGTCGGCCATGGCTCAAAGCTCCTCTTTGTCCGGAGCCAATAACGCCTTTGCAGTCAAATCGGAACCCACAAGCGTAGCCGGCGTTCAGGCCTCGAACATATCAGGAAGACCAATGGCCAAGATTTACGAAGCCCACATCGATCACGACGCACTGGACGCGATTGAGATCGCTCCAGCGACGCCGCGCGGGCGTTGGCTCTGGGGCGCCTTGTTCGCGGCGTTCATGGTGGCGGGCGTCGCCGCTGGCCTGACACTGGCCACCGGTTCGTTTTCCAACGCAGTTGAAGCGGCGCAGAATGGTTTCGCCAGCAACGAAACGGGCGAACTCGCGACGAACTAACCCCTCGTCTCAACGGGATCGCTTAGAGCGCCGGTCTTTAGGGGCCGGCGCTCGTTTTTTTAGGCGGCGACGCGTGTGAACGCCAAGGTGGCGTTGGTGCCGCCGAACCCGAACGAATTGCTCAGCACACAATTCAGTTCGCGATCGACGCGCTCACGCAGGATCGGCAGATCCTCGAACGCGGGATCAAGCTCTTCGATGTGAGCGCTCTCGCAAGCGAAGCCGTTGTTGAGCATCAGGATCGAGTAGATCGCTTCCTGCACACCGGCCGCGCCGAGCGAATGGCCGGTCAGCGACTTGGTGCTTGAGATCATTGGCGGCTTCGCGCCGAACACGGCGCGCACGGCTTCCATCTCTTTCATATCACCGACCGGCGTCGAGGTGCCGTGGGTGTTGAGGTAATCGACGGGCCGATCGAGATAGCGCATCGCCATCTGCATGCAGCGCGCGGCGCCTTCGCCGGACGGCGCGACCATGTCGTGGCCATCGCTTGTCGCGCCATAGCCTGCGACCTCAGCGTAAATCTTTGCGCCGCGCTTCTTGGCGTGTTGATATTCTTCGAGCACCAGCACGCCTGCGCCGCCAGCGATGACGAAGCCGTCGCGGTTCTTATCGTAAGCGCGCGAGGCCTTGTCCGGCGTATCGTTATATTTCGAGCTCATCGCGCCCATCGCGTCGAAGAGCACCGAAAGCGTCCAATCCAGCTCTTCGCTGCCGCCGGCGAACATGATGTCCTGCTTGCCGTTCTGGATCTGCTCGTACGCATCGCCGATGCAATGCGCGCTGGTCGCGCAGGCTGAGCTGATTGAATAGTTGATGCCTTTGATTTCGAACGGCGTCGCCAGCGTGGCGCTCGCCGTCGAGCTCATGGCTTTCGGCACCGCAAAAGGTCCAACGCGCTTGGCGCCTTTTTCGCGCGCTGTATCTGCGGCGGCGACAATCGCGCGCGCCGACGGGCCGCCTGAACCCATGATGATGCCGGTGCGCGGGTTGGAGACTTCTTCTTTGGAGAGGCCGGCGTCGGCGATGGCTTGTTGCATCGCGATATAGTTCCAGCCTGAGCCTTCACCCATGAAGCGCATGACACGCTTATCGACTACGTCTTCCGGCCGAATCTGCGGCTCGCCGTGGACTTGGCTGCGCATGCCCTTTTCAGCGTAGTCGGGGGCTGAGCGTATGCCGCTCTTGGCTTCGCGCAGGCTCGCGAGGACTTCCTGCGTATTGTTGCCAATCGAGGAAATGATCCCCATTCCGGTGACGACGACACGACGCATCGGCTGCTCCTTTTACGACTTCATCTGAGCTTCGAGCTGTTCCGGTGAAAACAGGCCCACTTTGAGGTCCTTGGCCGTATAGATAGTGACGCCGTCGGCTTTCACGATGCCGTCGCCGACGCCCATGTGCAGTGACCGGCGGATGACGCGGGTCATGTCGATCTCGTAAGTCACGAGCTTGGTCTTCGGCGTGATCTGGCCACGGAACGTCACTTCGCCGACGCCGAGCGCGCGGCCGCGTCCGGGCGAGCCCGACCAGCACATGAAGAAGCCGACCAGCTGCCACATGGCGTCGAGGCCAAGGCAGCCCGGCATGACCGGATCGCCGCGGAAGTGGCATTCGAAGAACCAGCGTTCCGGGTTGATGTCGTACTCGGCGACGACCTTGCCTTTGTTAGAGGCGCCGCCGTCGACCGAGATGTGCGGGATGCGGTCGAACATCAGCATCGGCGGCAGCGGTAGCTGCGCGTTGCCTGGGCCGAACATGGCGCCTTCGCCCGCGGCGATCAGATTTTCATACGAAAGCGACGAGGGGCGCTCGGCCATGCTTTGTCTCTGCAAAAACGAGGATTTCCCGCCCGGCTTACAGGCCGGGCTGGGCAGGGGCAAGGTAAGGACGATCGGTAAGGGGGCTTAGCGGCGCCGGGCGGCGGCGCGTGGCGGATCGGGAATCCTGGTCTCGGTCAGCACTTTCCAGTCGCCAGCACTATCGCGGCGCCAGACCACGACGTAGCGGCCCTGGTGGGCTTCGGCGCCGGTGATGACCTGGACATAGCGGCCGCTGGTCATACCCATGTCGCCGGAATTGGAGACTTCGACCCGGTCCGGTTGCCAATACATCGGACCTGCGCCGGCTGGCGGCGCCAAGCCGCGGGTGATCTCCTCGGCGCCCGAGAGCGTGACGCCGGGCCGGATCACAACGCCGTCCGGGTGCATGACAGTCGCCAGCGCGCCGCCGAGCCCCGCATCCTGCGCGGCTGCCGAGAGCTGACGCTCCAGCTCCAGGAGCTGCTGCTCCGGCGGCGGCGTGAACACCGCTGGCGCGGTGTTGTTCGAGCTCGCTGCGGCGGTAGGTGTGCCGGTCACGCTGCCTTGCGCGAAGGCAGACGGCATGGTCTCACACGCGCCCAAAGCGAGTGCTGAAACAGCAATAAGAATGAAATGACGCACGGACCCCTCCGCCCACTCTTCCGAGTATGGTTAAGGGATGGCCTCAGCCGTTAAGTGTCTACGCGTTTCGCGTCAGGGCCGAATTACTTGATCCAGGCCGGCGCATTCTCCGCCCCAGAGCGAGGAATTCTGCACCCAACCAATGCGTCCGCCCACGGCGACCCGCCGCCAATCACCATCACAGCGCGTCACGGCGCCAATGACGCCGGGCATGAGATAAGCGACGACTTGGCCGCCAGAACGCGCTGCCCGGCGCAGGGTCGCCTGCTCGCGCACATAAACAGTGCGGCGTGCGTCCAAATCTTCGCTGCGCATCCAGACTTCGTCGCCATCGGGGTCGCGGACACGCTTCCAGCCTTCCCGTTCGGCCAGAACCATCACCGGAAGCCCAGCGCGCTGATAAAGCCACGCCACGCGCTGCTCTGCGCCCGGGCCTTGGCGTCCCTCGACGCCGTCTATCCGTACGCTCATGAACCGCTCCGGCTGATCAGCCGTGGCGGAGCTCAGAGAAAAAAGAGCGGTTGCCGCGACAATCACGGCGCAAATCCCACTGCGCATCGACCCAACTCTTGTTCTGGTCCCGCCCATTGCCGGAAGGGAAGGCGGGGATCATGCAGAGGCGCCGTGAAAGCGGGCTTAATACTCAGGTTAAACCGGCGCCATTAAGTCGCTCGCTTGGAGCCCGGCGCGGCGTGGTTTATGGAAGCTAATGTCGTCGAAGAAGCTCAAAGTCATTGTCACGCGCCGTCTCCCGGATCCGGTCGAGACGCGCCTGAAGGAATTGTTCGACGCTGAACTGAACGCAGAGGACAAGCCGTTCACCGCCGACGACCTTGTCGCCGCTGTGCAGCGCGCTGATGTGCTGGTGCCGACGGTGACGGATCGCGTCGACAGCCGCATCCTTTCGCGGGCCGGCGAGCAGCTTCGCCTGATCGCTCAGTTTGGCGCTGGCGTGGATAACATCGACGTCGCGACCGCCGTTCAGCGCGGCATCACTGTGACGAATACACCAGGCGTTCTCACCGACGACACCGCTGACATGACGATGGCGCTGATCCTCGCGGTGCCACGCCGCCTGATCGAAGGCGTGAAGATCATCGAGCAGGACAAGTTCACCGGTTGGTCACCAACATGGATGATGGGCCGCCGCATTACCGGCAAGCGCCTCGGCATCATCGGCATGGGCCGCATTGGCCAAGCCGTGGCCCGCCGCGCCAAGGCGTTCGGCTTGCAGATCCACTATCACAACCGCCGCAAGGTCGCGGCGCACATCGAAGCCGAACTCGAGGCGACGTACTGGGATAGTCTCGATCAGATGCTGTCGCGGATGGATATCGTCTCGGTGAACTGCCCCCACACGCCGGCAACGTATCACTTGCTGTCGTCCCGCCGCCTCGCGCTGTTGAAGCCGCACGCTTACATCGTGAACACCGCACGCGGTGAAGTGATCGATGAAGGCTCGCTCGCGCGTATGTTGGAGAAAGGCGAACTCGCAGGCGCCGGGCTCGATGTGTTCGAGAACGAGCCCGCGATCAATCCAAAGCTGAAGAAGCTCACCAACGTCGTGCTGCTGCCGCACATGGGCTCGGGCACGATCGAAGGCCGCATCGACATGGGCGAGAAGGTCATCATCAACATCAAGACCTTCGCCGACGGCCACAAGCCACCGGATCGCGTCATTCCGGCGATGCTGTAGCGGAGACGCGAAATGCGTGCGGGTATTATCGTAGCGGCGCTCGTACTAGCGGCCTGTGGTCAGCCTGCGCCGCAAACGTCCGAAGCCCCAGCGGCGGCATCGGGCGCGTTCGTTCTGTCCTGCACGAACTTCGCGGCGCTGAATCCTGATGCATTGGCGCAGCGTTATGGCGCCGAGAATATCGTCACGCAGACGCTTCCGGGCGTGGAAGGCGAAACTTACGATGCGACCATCGTTTTCCCGAATGACATCACGCGGCGTTTCGTTCTGGTGTGGAATGAAGCGCACACGGCGCCAGCTTCCGTGAGCGTCGAGAATGCCGGCACGCAATGGCGCGGCGCTGAGGGCTATTCCATCGGCACCACCATTGGCGACATTGAGCGCATCAATGTCATGCCGTTCAAACTCTGGGGCTTTGGCTGGGACTATGGCGGCTGGGTTTCTGACTGGAGCGCTGGCGTGCTCAGTCAAAATCCGATCTGCAATACGCGCCTAAGGTTCACGCCGCGCGGCGAGGCGAACACCAACGCTATGGGCGACACCGAGTTCAGCTCCAACGAACCGGCGATCCGCGCCGCCGATCCGATCGTCAGCGAGTTTGGCCTGACCATCGGCGCGCCGGCGCCGGGCTGAGCATGCAAAGTAATCCATGGCTCATCGCAGCGGGCTCAATGAGCGCCGCTGCCGCCTTTGCGCATGTCGCGGTCATTTTCGGTGGGCCAGATTGGTATCGTTTCTTTGGCGCGGGCGAGGGCATGGCGCGCGCCGCCGAACGCGGCGACCTCAGCGCGCCGTTGATGACGGTTACGATCGCCGCAGTGTTGTTGATCTGGTCTGCCTACGCGTTCGCGGGCGCGGGTTTGATCCCGCGTTTGCCGCTATTGCGTCTGGGCCTACTGACCATCACCGCGATTTATCTCGCGCGCAGCCTCTGGCTCATTCCAGGCTTGCCGCTTTTCGGCCGCAGCGAGGGCTTCGCACTTGTCTCTTCCGCAATCGTGTTGGTCATCGGTATCACGCACGCCATTGGCATGTGGACGGCCTGGCGCAGTCTGAGCTAGCGCGTCAACATCCCCCGCGGTTGCGTGTTGATGCAGTCTCCCAATCGTTGGC
The DNA here is from genome assembly GCA_031431115.1 of Caulobacteraceae bacterium. Classification (GTDB taxonomy): domain Bacteria; phylum Pseudomonadota; class Alphaproteobacteria; order Caulobacterales; family Aquidulcibacteraceae; genus Vitreimonas. Next base: position 30,947 of record JANPCV010000017.1, on the reverse strand, counting down.
GACAAATAGTGTTGAGGTTTTTGCCCGGTCCGGAAAAGCGTAGCGATACAGCATGCAATCCTGCGCGATCACGCTCATTAAGCCCGCGTCGCTTTCAAAATCCTCGCGCGGAAGTACCTGAACAGGCGCCGCGGGCGTTCTGTTTTGCCATTGCCGCTGCCGCGCGAGTTTTGTGCCGGTGATATTGGCCAGCAGCGGCAGGGTGTCGTCGAGGTCCGCGAGATCGACCACAAGGTCGAGTTGATCCACGTGTTCTTTCGCTGCGCGTAGCACGTGTCTGGGCTCCGCAGAGCTGTGCGGATAATAATCGTCGGCGAGCGCGCGTGTCATCGCGTTATCAATCAGCGCTTTGAGTTCCGGTTCGGTGCTGAGGCAAAAATCGCCGAAGCTTCTTTGCTTCGCCGCCTCAAAGACAGCGCTGAAAATTGGATTGTCGGAGTGCTGCTTGGTCCGCGAGAACTTGTAGAGCGACACCAGGCGGTCGAATGGTTCGCGAAGAACGGTGAAGCGGAACGCATCCGCGCCGGCTGCCGAGAGCGCGGTCCAGCCGAAATGGCCCGACACGAAACGGGCGCGCCGCGAGCGCTCAAGCGCCTTCGCATCGAGCTTTGCAAAGTTCATGGAATCGAATTGCGCAATTCTGCCGGAGCGGCCGCCGCCGATATTGGTTTTGAAGTGCTGGAAAACCGTGGTGCCGCCGCATTTCGGAATGTGGAGAAATGCGACACGCTTCGGCTGTCGCCCAACAATGCAATTTATCCGATAGCGAAAACGCAGCCACTTTCGTTCCAGCATGAGATCCCTCGCGCGCGGCATCGCGAGGGCGCATCGGCGCCGGTTTGCTCTCACCCTCACGAGAAGAACGGTGGAGTGAGAGTTTTCCGTCGCTGTGGCAGGTGTTGTCAGAGTTTGACGTGCGCGAAATTTCACGTGCGTTGCACAAGCCCGCGGCACGCTTCTGTTGCTTTCTTGAAAGTTTGTGTCGCGTTAGCCGCGTGCGGCGCGGGTGCTCAGCCAATTTGAAAGCAAAGCTAATGCAGCGTCGCGATCGAGATCATTCAGAATCTCGTGCCGGCCTTCTGGATACAATTCTAATTGTTTGTCGGTCGCGGCGATCGCCGCGATGAAGCGTTCGCTGCCTTTCGGGTCTGTAAGTTCATCGCGTGCGCCGTGAAATACGAGCACTGGCGTCGTCCAATTTGCATATCGCGTCCATGCCCTGTCAGCGACGTTCATCGCGGTTGCGCCCACTTTCGAGGGAATGCTGAGCGCCGTGATCATCGGGTCGTTGTCGTAAGCTTCGACTTCGGCCGCGATTCTTGAAATCCGATCGGACGGACCAGCAGGCAGCGGCCGGAAAGAGGGCGCCAGCACCGCCGAAACCTTCGCGATGAGCCTCAGATGCGCAGGGACTTCGATGAGCAGCGCCGGTGCACTCAAGACGACACCAGCAACACCGTCAGCATTTTCCGCAACGCTCGCCGCCGTGATCAAGCCGCCGAGCGAATGACCAAACACAAAGAGGGGCTTTGCTTGCGCACCCAGAATGCTGCGCGCCGCTTGATGGTCGGCGACGGCGCGGCGAATGTCCGCGACGCCGCGCGTGCCGGGCGTGCGCCCGTGGCCTTCTGCATCGAACGCGTAAATGTCGAACCCCAGCGCGTTGAGATGCGGCACGAGTGCACTGTAGTGGCTTACGTAGCGCTCGGCGTACTCCGCGAAGCCGTGCATCAGCAAAAGATTGGCGCGGGCATCTGGAACGCGCCAGGCATAGCCACGCACGCCGCGGCCGATGTCCCAAGATTCTGCGATTGGCGCGTTCGGCATGTAAGGGCTCCCAATGCCGCGATCTTCCCCGCTTCGCCGCGCCGATCAAGCGTGATCGGTTCAAGCTTCGGAGGATAGATCGCGGCAGGAAGCGGTCAGAAGCTCGTTTGCAGTGTCAGGCGGAAATTGCGGCCTGGCAGCGGCAGGTCGTCCTTTAAGAATGAACTGTGCACGCGGCCGAGCTCGTCGGTGAGATTCCGACCATCCAGGCGCAGCGTCCAGTTTTCGGTTGGCCGCCACGCGAGACCTGCATTGATAAACGTGTAGCCGTCCGTCTCTGTTTCGAAGGCCGCAAAATGATCTTGCTTGGCGGTGTCGACGGCTTCGACACGCGCGGTCCAATGCTCGTTCTCCGCTTCGAGGCCAAGCGTGAGCGAACGCGGTGGAATACGAGGCGGATGGCCGCCGCCAACGAACTCGGCCCGAACGAGGTCGAGTGCGCCGTCCGCCGAGATTGCAAAGCCGTTGACCTCGAAGAGCTGCGCCGCCGCTGAGATTTCGCCGCCGATGAATGTCGCGTCTCGTTGGACGAAGTTAAACACAGCCAAGATCGAATCGGCGCCAGCCGGCGCGCTCGCTTCGTCAGCGGCAAAGCCGCTGGCGCCGGTATCTTCATCAGACCACCACACGTCGCCGCGTTCGACGAGAGCAATGTAGTTGGAGAAATCCATGCCGTAGAGGTTCATCTCGAACCGCACTGGGCCGCGCTGAAAGCGAACCGAGGCTTCAAGTGATGTTGCGGTCTCTTGGCTCAGATCCACGTCCCCCAGCTCATAGTTTGATGTCGCGAGGTGTGGACCACCGGAGAATAGCTCGAACGCCGTTGGCGCGCGCTCTACCCGTGAAAGAGTGGCGCCGACGAACCAGCTTTCCGCCGGGCGTACGAATAACCCAAGCGATGCGCTGACATTGTCGAACTCGCGCGAGCCAGCCGCGACGTTGTCGAGTTCGCGGCGCTCGTATCGCGCGCCGCCTTCAAGGCCCCACGCGCCAAGGTCGTAACGTTCGACCGCGAATACGCCTGTGTCTTGAGTGTTGGTTGCGCTGATGAACGCCTCGTCGCCCTCAGCGGCAAAATCAACATCGCTGAATTGGACGCCGATGGCGCCGTCTAGGCGCTCGCCGCCATGGTGCGCTTCCAGGCGGCCTTCCCAGCCTTCACTGTTGAAGCGCGTGCCGGCTTCGCCGTTGCCTTCAAACTCGGTGTGTTCGTAGTCCGATTGCTGCACGCCGTAATCCAGACGATCGAATGGACCCCAGTTCACACGGAAGTCGCCGCGCGACTCAATGCGTGTTTGCTCCATCTCGATGTGACCGCCGGGCTCGGACGGATCTTCTGGGAGGAGGCCGTATTCGTCTTGCGTGTTCTTCACGGCGAGACCGGCAAAGCCCCAATCGCCGATCATTGAGCCGCCGACGCCGTACGAGCGCAGGCTCGTCCATTGGTTCAGGGCTTCGCCAATTGGCGTCTCGTAGGGATCGGTGTCGCGCGCAGCGGCGCTCATGCGTAGCGCAAACGGGCCAGCGCCGAAGCCAAGATTTGCCGCACCCTGCGCGCCGTCATCGACACTCGAATAGGCCGCCAAGCTCTCAAAGCTCACCCCTTCGATGGCGCGCGTTGGGATGGTTTGATCGATGACGTTGACGACACCGCCGATGGCGTTGCCGCCGTATGCCAATGCGGCCGCACCGCGGAGCACTTCGATGCGTTCGGCGTCGAGACCATCTGAAGTGACCGCGTGATCCGGCGAGGCCGTCGAGGCGTCGATAGCGCCGATGCCGTTTTGCAGCACGCGAACGCGATCTTCGCCGAGACCTCGAATGATGGGGCGGCTGGCGCCCGCGCCAAAGAAGGTGCTGGCGATGCCGGGCGTTGCATCCAGAGTATCGCCTAGGCCGCCGTGGAGTTGCGCGACAATATCGTCGCGACGCAACACTTCGGCGCCTTGCAAGCTTTCGATGCGCGACCCTTCGAGCGGGGCGGTGACGATGATCTCTTGGTCGTCATCTCCATCTTGCGCGAAGGCGATTGATGGAACGAGCGCGCCGGTGAGCAACGCGAACACGATGGGGAGGTGTGAGGGCGAGATGGCGCGCGTGCGCGCGTTGATGCGGGAAGTCATGAAAAGCCTCGAAACACTGATTGGAATGCGCGCGCGAAGGCGCACGGACGATCGCTCAGACGAGCGTGTGTGTGTTCAGAGGAAAGTAGGCGGCGCGCGGCTCTGCCACGAATGGCTTAGAGAACGCGGCGCAATAGCGAGTGCGAGTTCGCTGGCGGCGCCAGTGCGGCCAGCTGAGAGCAGAATAGCGTTGCTGGCCAGCGTTGGGGAGCCTGCCGACGAGAGCGCTTGGCAAACGGCGCAGAAGAATTTTTTGTCGCTTGAGGTGACGCGCTCGGCAACGGCGTGCGTTGTTCCTGAGCTTTGTTCGTAACCACCGCCGAGCATCGAGGCCGGCGTGTGAATGTGTGTCTGGACGACAAACGCTTGGAGGAAAACGGCGCACAGCGCGGCGAGCGTAAACGCTTGCCGCCGCCACGATGTGGCCCGCCCGAAGTTTCGGCGGCTTCTGCCTCTCCCGAACATGGCGATGTTATACTGTATCACTCAGGGTTAATGCAAACCCCAAAGAAATCAGATGCCTCAGCTTTCGACCAATAGCCCCGAATAGCCGCCTAACGCCGCGGCGCCGGTCTGAAGTTCGGCTTCGCCGATGGCCAGGCGGACGGTTCCGCCGGCAAGCGGCCGCTTCACGGGGTCGGGGCCGAGATTGAAGAGGCAGGTGATGCGTTCGCCATTGGCGCGCCGCTCGAACGCCAAAACCGGCTCTGGCGCATCAAGCGCGATGAACTCGCCTTCGCGTAGCGCTTCGCTCGCGCGCCGCAGCGCAATCGCCTCGCGCGTGAATGCGAGCATGGAGTCAGCGCCTTGAGCGTCGACGGCCAAAGCACGGTGACGCGGATCAAGCGGCAGCCACGCGTCCGCTGCGGCGGTGAAGCCCGCCATGTTTGCATCGCGCGCCCAAGGCATCGGCGTGCGCGCGCCGTCGCGGCCGATGCCGGACGGCCAAAACGCAATCGCTTCAGGATCGCGCAATCGTTCGAAGGAAATTTCGGCGTGCGGCAAACCCAATTCGTCGCCTTGATAAATAAACGCCGTCCCGCGCAGCGAGAGCAACAGCGCCATCATCAATTTGGTGCGCTGTGGATCGCCGTCAGCGAGGCGCGTCGGAAAGCGGATCACGTCGTGATTTGAAAGCGACCATGACGGCCAACCGCGCGCGCTTTCCCATTGCGCCATCGCATCTTTGATCACCGATGGTGTCATCGCGCGCTGGCGTAGCAGGAAGAAGGAGTAGGCGGTCTGCAGCCGATCTGGCCCGTCCGTGTAATCGCGCTGAACTTTCAACGGCTCTTCGTCTTCGATTTCGCCAACAGCCATTGCATCGTGTTGATCAAGCAACGCGCGAAAGCGCGCGATGAAATCCAGCGTTTCAGGCTGGGTGCGATCGTAGAGGTGGCGCTGAAATTGGTGCGGGCGGGGCGGCGCGCGCTTCAGCGTCGTGATCGCCGGATTGTCGCGCAGTTGCCGGTCGTGGGTGAAGAAGTTGACGACATCGAGCCGGAAGCCGTCAACGCCGCGCTCCAACCAAAAGCGCGCAACGTCCAGCAGCGCATCCTGCACGGCAGGATTGTGGACATTGAGATCCGGCTGTTCCGGCAGGAAGTTGTGCAAATAGTATTGGCGGCGGCGCGCATCCCAGGTCCACGCGCAACCGCCGAACATCGCCTGCCAATTGTTGGGCGGCGAACCGTCCGGCTTCGCATCGGCCCACACGTACCAATCGGCGCGCGGGTTATCGCGGCTCGCGCGGCTTTCCACGAACCAGGCGTGTTGGTCCGAAGAGTGCGACCAGACTTGGTCGATGATGACTTTCAATCCAAGCGCGTGCGCCTTTGCGATCATCGCATCAGCGTCGGCCTCTGAACCAAAGAGTGGGTCAACGCCGCGATAGTCGGCGACGTCGTAGCCATAATCTTTCATTGGTGATGTGAAGAACGGCGAGAGCCAGATTGCATCGCAGCCGAGCGATGCGATGTGATCGAGCTCTTCGATCACGCCTTTCAGATCGCCAACGCCATCGCCGTTCGAGTCGCAAAACGAGCGAGGGTAGATCTGATAGATAACAGCGCCGCGCCACCAATCGGTCATGCTCAAGGCATGGCCAACGCCGGATAACAAATCAAGCGAGCAAACGCGCCGTGCGCCATCCCATGATCTTGGGATCACCCTGTGCGGCGCCGTGCGCCACGAAGGCGTGGCATGACCCCCAACATCATTGTGATCAATTTGGATCGCGACCTTGACCGCATGGCTCATATGCGCGTCGAGCTTGAGCGCGCAAACCTAAAATACGAGCGCTTCCCGGCGCTGCGCGGCGATCAGCTGCCTTGCGGCCTTGCGCGATACTTTCCGCTCGACGCCAGCCTCTCTCCTGGTGAGATCGGCTGCTACGCCAGTCACTTGGCCATCATGCAGCGTGTGGGTTGCAGCGAGCCGGCTTCGCCAACCCTCGTGCTGGAAGACGATGTTGGCCTGCCGGATAACCTTGCGGTGTCACTCAGTGCGCTTGTCGCGGCGCTGCCGGCGCAGTGGGATATTGTGCGGCTTTCGTATCCAACCAAGCTGCTGACGCGCCCGATAGCGGAGCTTGGCGAGGGGCGTCAGTTGGTGCGTTACACGCGCGTGCCGACAACGACAGGCGCCTACCTCATTAACGCCCAAGGCGCGCGCAAATTTCTGATCGAACGTTCGCGCTATGCGCCGATCGATCACGATTTGCGGGATGTCTGGGCGTGGGACCTCGACACGTATGGCGTCAGCCCGTCACTCATCGCGCACGACGTCCTGGGCGCATCGACGATTGACGCGCTTTCGCCAAAAGGCAGGGCAGACGTGCATGCTCGCAGACGGCGCCGCGACGTGTTCGCGCGGCTGAAACGCGGCGTGCTCGATTTCGGGTTGTCGCGATGGTTGGCTGCAGGGCCGCTTAATCTCGCCGCGCGGATTACGCCGAAGCCTTTACGGCCATCATTCGTGCGTTGGGCCAACCAGCGTCTGGCCTAGATCGACCAGGCGCCTGGGCCGCTCTGCGGGCTTGGTGTCGCCGAAAATCGCGTGATGTTCGGCGCCGCAGCCTCAGCTTCGCGGACGTTTGCGAACGCGACCCACTCAGCTTCGCACGCGCCGCGTGTGAATTTCAGCGCGCCGTAGCCGCGGTTGGTGACGTCGCACCATGCGAGATGCGGATTGGCGTTGCGCATGATGGCTTCGCGCGCACCGGGCGCTCCAGCAGCTATCGCTTGCTCAAGTCCAGGTGAAGTGACGCTAGCGCCCGCAAACTCGATTGCCGCTATGCGCGAGACATCTTCAGGCGATGCAAGATTGTTGACCCAAGTATTGTGGCTATCGCCGCCAAGGATGACGGCGTTGTTCGCGTGCGCCGTGCATGTCTGCAAAAACCGCTCGCGTGCGGCGGGATAGCCATCCCACGCATCCAAATTCCACGGCATGCGCATCCGGCCGAGCCGTTCGGCGACCGTCACGTAGCGCCGCACGTTTGAGTGCGCCTCCGGAGAAACCATCGCCGCGGCGCCTGCCCCGACGAGTTGCTCACCCATGGCAATCTGTTGCGCGACGACCTGCCAAGTTTGGCCGCGCTGTTTAGATTGCGCGAACGTGTCCGCGACCCAAGCTTCCTGTTCAGCGCCAAGCAGCGTGCGGTTCGGATCACGCAATTGCGCGCGGAATTCTTCGACAGCAGCTTCCGTGCCCGCACCGTCAGACAGCAACCGCAACCCTAGCCCGCGCCGATAGTCCAGCTGACGCACACGGCCGATGTAGCGCGTATCGAGCAACACGATCCGCGCGAGATCACCCCAATCGAGCGCGCGATAGAGGCGGGTTCTTGTTTTATCCGGACGCCGGATCGGCATCCAATCGAAGTACGTTTTCGACGCTGTAGCTACGCGATCAACGTACGCGCCCTCGGTGCGCTGATGATTTTGCGCGCCAGTGCTGGTGGCGTCATTGGCGATCTCGTGATCGTCCCACGTTGCCGAGATCGGCTTGGCGGCGCGCAGCGCCAGCAGGTTTGGATCGGTGTGATATTGTTGGTAGCGGCGATAGTAATCACCGAGCGTCACAATCTCGTGGTCAGGATCGAACGCGCGGCCGGGCACTGCAAGTTCGGTGCGTGGATATTCGTCTAGGCCGTATTCGTAGATGTAATCGCCGGTGTGCAGCACGAGATCGATATCGTCGCGCGCCGCCATGTGTCCGTAGGCGTGGAAGTAGCCGAACGCATAATTGGCGCAGGAGACGAGGCCGACGCTGAGCGATTCTGCGCTCGAAGGCGCCGTACGCGTGCGGCCAACGAGCGAAGGGCCAGAGCCGGCCAGGAAGCGGTAAAAATAGACTCGCCCCGGCTGTAGACCGCGCGCATCTACCTTCACGCAGAAATCACTGACTGGACTTGCCTGCGCTTCGCCGCGTGCCGCGATGCGCGCAAAAGATTCCTCCTCCGACATTTCCCAGGCGATGCGGCCATCGCCGCCGACAAAGCGCGTCCAGAGAATGACGCCATCAGCCAAGGGATCACCGGAGGCAACGCCGTGCGTGAACGCGCCCTGCGACAGCGATTGCGCCCATGCCGGCCGCGCCATCGCCGCGGTCGCGCCGGCTAGAAGCAATCCACGTCGAGCGATTAGCATGGCGGCGTCCTATCCGGCGTGTGTGTCAGGTCGGTGAAGGCTTCAGCAGTGTTCGTCCGGTTGGCATTGGATCTCGGGCAGAGCTGGAAGCGCTGAGCCTTCGATGATTGGGTGCAGGAATTCCCGCACTGCCGTGGCCGATTCATCGGGCTTTTCTTCCTGCGGAACGTGGCCGCTGGCTTCGAACACAATTAGTTGTGAGCCTGGGATCGCGTCGTGGAATTGCTGTGCGTGTTCTGGCGGCACGATGCGGTCTGTATCACCGGTGAGTACGAGCAACGGCATGCTGAGCGCCGCAAGGCGTTCGGCTGTCGCGTAATTGCGTACGCGAAAATTCAGCGTCATTTGCAGTAAGATGTCGCGGTGGCCGGGTGCGCGCGCGAGCTGTGTGTAGCGATTGAGCATCGCGTCATCGACAAGTGCAGGATTTGCGAAGGACGCTTCTAGCCCTTGGCGAACTAGCCTCGCGTTGTCGAGCTGAATGAGAATAGGGCCAAGCGTCGGATTGCGCAGCAGCTTGAACACTTCCGGCTCTTCGCTGACGTCAGCGCGCATATCTTCCCAGCCTGACGAATCGACGAGGATCAGTCCGTCGACCTGTTCAGGATAGGCGAGCGCATATTCCCAAGCGACGTTGCCGCCCATCGATGAACCGGCGATCGCAAATCGGGCCAGGCCCTGTGAGCGCGCGAACTCATGCACGACATCGCGAAATGCTTCGATCGACGCTTGGTAGTCGGCCGGCGCGCGCGTCAAGCCGTGGCCGGGAAGGTCAAGCGTGATGACGCGATACTCATCACCAAGCCGTGCGACCCATGGCTCCCAAGTCTGCAGCGAAGCAGAAAAGCCGTGGATCAGTAGGAGCGGCGGACCATTAGCCTGGCCTTCGTCGCGATAGTGGACCCGCAAACCGCCTGGCAACTCGGCGTAACGCGAGGCGCTGCTCTCATACTGCGCGGCCAATGTCTCGTACGGAATGTCCGGCCGCTTCAGCGCGAAGTACGCGCCCGCACCGAGCACAGCGGCCAACCCAATAAGCGCCAGAACGCCGCCGATAAGCCAACGCAACATGTCCACCCCTCCACACGCGCCAGAGTGCGCGCGCAGGAGCGAAGGTCAAGCGCGCCAGCCTGCTTTGCGCGCCCATGCCTCATAGGCAACGCGGCGTTGCGCTAGGTCCGGCGGCGCGGAGTCGCCTTCGGCGGCGGCATTGGCGCGCATATCGGCGATGGTTTCGGCCATTGGCGGCAGCCCAACACTGGCGCGGCGCTCATCCAGCGTGTCCGGATCACGCACGGGCGCGGGAGAAAGCTGGCCGTTTGCGTCCCAATCGAATTGCGTGCCGAAGGTCTGTTCGGCGCCTTCGAAAATGGCGATGCGATCGGCCAGATAGGCGGCATCGAGCGGGTTGGCCTGACCCTCGGGGATAGCGTCGAGAATGAGCGCAAGCCCGCGGCGTTGCAGATCGGGATGACCAATGGCGTGTTGCAGGATGAGGAAAGCGGCGCCTGCGCCGTCGTCGCCGAAGTCGCGGCGGCCAGGCCAGCCGATACCGTCGAATGCGCGCGAGAGTAGCGCGGCGTTCTCATCGTGCACCGCTTCCATCTCGGGATGGTAGCCGGCGAAAAGGTCGCCGTTTTCCACGAGCCGGGCGCGAGTTTCCAAATCGCGCTGCGCGGCCGCAACCAGCAGCGGTCCCCAATTTTCACTCATGGCCGCACACCGGGCAGGCGGGATCGCGCTTCAGCGCAACGGTTCGTGCTTCACCCTTTAAGCCGTCGAACAACATCACTCTGCCAATCAACGGTTCACCCGCTTCCGTGATGATCTTTATCGCCTCCAGCGCCATCAGCGAACCAATGACACCGGTCAGCGCGCCAACGACGCCGACGCGTGCGCATGTTTCCGCGTCAGGCGGCGGCGCAGGCACGAAGCACCGATAGCAAGGCCCGCCGCGCGTAAATACGGAGATCTGCCCATCCCATCGTCCCACGGCGCCGGACACGAGCGGGACGCCAAGTTCGCGGGCGGCGGCGTTTACTGCGAAGCGTGTTTCGAAGTCGTCCGTGCCGTCGAGCACGACATCAACGCCGCGCAGGAGATGCCTCGCGTTCTCCGTCGTCAGCTTTTGTCGTTCGATCTCGACGGCAACGTTGTCGTTCAGCGCGGCCAAGGCCGCTTGCGCCCGATCTACTTTGTGTGCGCCGACGTCGGTGTTGCGGAAAATGATCTGACGCTGCAGGTTGTCCAACGATACCGTATCGTCATCGATCAAGCGCAAACGGCCGACGCCAGCCGCCGCCAAATAAAGCGCCGCCGGCGCGCCAAGTCCGCCCGCGCCAACGATCGCGACACTCGCTGCCTTGAGGCGCTGTTGGCCCGGCCCGCCGATTTCCTTCAGCAGGACATGGCGCGCATAGCGCTCGCGTTCGTCGGGGCTCAGCATGCTCATGATGTAGCCGCGTGCACGCGGCGCCGCCAAGCACAAGTTCCGGAGCGGAACGGCCTCGCTCCGGCAGCGTTGCAAGGGCGAGAGGCAAAATCATGCGCTATATCGAGGAGAGCTTGGCGAGTGGCGAAACCATCATCCAGCGCGGCAAGTGGCCTGGACTGTTTTGGTTCGGCGCGTGGGCGGCGTTGGTCCTCCTCGGGATCGCCATCGTCGGGATTTTCATTTTCATCTCGGCCGTGATCAAGATGAATACGACGGACTTTGCCGTCACCAATCGCCGCGTGATTTTGAAGACCGGTTGGCTCAGCCGGCGCACGCAAGAACTAGCGGTTGAGAGCGTTGAATCAGTCTCGCTCGATCAATCCTTCATCGCGCGTATATTCGGGTATGGCCGCGTGGTCGTGACGGGAACCGGAGAAGCACGAATCGTGTTTCCGCCCATGGCGCATCCAGTTGCGTTCCGCCGCTCCATCGAGGCAGCGCGCGCCGATTGCGGCGGCGAGGTGCATTTGGCGCGGGAAGATCGCGCAGCCATCGCGACCGCCGCCGAAGCGAACCAGAACGAACACGTTGTTGAAGATGAGGATGATGTTGCCGTTGAAACGGCGCCTGTACGCCGCAAACGACGCGCCAGCTTTATCGGCATGCGTTCGCGCCGTTAGCCGCGGCCTGTAGAGCCGAAGCCGCCCGCACCGCGCGCTGTGTCGGATAGCGTCTCAACGACTTCCCATTCGCCTTGTGTCACAGGCGCGATGACCATCTGCGCGATGCGTTCGCCGCGTGTGATCGTGAACGGCTCCTGGCCGAGATTGATTAGAATCACTTTCACCTCGCCCCGGTAGTCGGCGTCGATCGTGCCTGGGGTGTTTAAGCAAGTGATGCCGTGTTTCAGCGCAAGGCCGGAGCGGGGGCGTATCTGTGCTTCGTACCCAGCAGGCAGCGCAATAGTGAGACCCGTCGGCGCTAACACACGCGCGCCGGGTGCAATGATCAGCGGCGCATCTTCAGCAACAGCCGCGCGCAGATCCATACCGGCCGACAGCGCCGTCTCGTACGCGGGCAGTTGCAAGCCTTCAAAGTGCGGCAGCGGCGCGACCTGGATCGTGACTTTGCTCATGGCGTTGCAATGCTGCGATTCTGCGGCCGCGACAAATCAAGCGCTAACCAGCCCGGGTCCACCGAGCGGAAACGTCTCAAACCAATCGAAAGGACGCAAAGCTAGCGCCTCTTCAACGCCACACAGTTCCATTGGGTCATCTAATCGCTCCGCACCGAGAACCACGCGTCAGTTCTTGCGTTGCCAACGTGGGGGTAACCGAGGAGCTGAAAATGAACATGCGAATATTGGGTTTAGGCGCCGTGATGTCGTTGAGCGTGCTTGCTCTCTCCGCATGCGGCAACACCGTTGAACAACGCGCTGCGTCAGGCGCGCTGATTGGCGCAGGCGCGGGCGCAGTCGTGTCCGGAGACGTGGGTGGCGCCGTCGTTGGCGGCGTGGCCGGCGCTGTTGTTGGCGCGGCAACTGCCGATGAACGCCGCTGTGTTCGCCGCGACCGTGACGGCGATTGCACTGAATGGGACGATTGAGCTCGAATGCAGTGAGCCTCGTGCGCTCTAACAGACGCGCGAGGCTCGCAGCTGCTTAGCGGCGCTTGCGCATCGCGGCCGCGGCGAGATCGCGGCGGGCTTCGTCCTCGTAACGCTTTTGCTCGGAGGCTTCGGCAGCAGCACGGCGGCGCTTTGCTTCTTGCGCAACTTCACGCGCTTGGCGCTCACGCTCTACCTTCGCATCGCGCATTCTCTTTTCGCGCTCGGCTTTGATCGCTGCTTCGGCAGCGATCTTGCGCTCAAGCTTTTCCAGCTCGACGCGTTCGCGGCGATTCTTCTCGGCCTCTACGCGCTTGGCTTCTTTTTCTTCGGCCGCTTTCACGCGCGCCGCAGCTTCCTCGGGATCGACCTGCGCCGGCGCTGCCTTGTTCTTAAATTTCTCAAGCATCGCTTTCTTGGCGGCATCGGCGGTTTCGCGACGGTCGTTGTGGTTCTGAAAGCTCATGCAGTCGGGCTCCTGGGCGCACAAACAACGTTCGGCGTCGGAATCGAAGAGGTGGAGATGTGAGCGCTCAACATAGCGTCTCGGGCTATACGCTCAACCCCCAACCTTCGATTGCGTCCTTCTGAGGCGCCTGAGTGTCAGCCGAGGTAGAACATCCCGCCGAAGAGGCGGCGCGTTGGGGCGTAGATTGCTGCCGCAAAGGCGATAATCGCCGCTGGCGCCAGCATCCATAGAGCTGCGGGTCTCGGGTCCACGTCGCCCGCGCCGACGAGCGCCACGACGCCCACGAACATTACGAGAAAGAATACAACCGCGATTGCGCAGGCCGTGAGGAAGGGTCACGCCAAGTCTTGTGGTCTTTGCGGTCGCTCATCGAGCGGGAGCTTACTTTTTGCGAGCCGGTTTGTCAGCCAATGCCTGGGCGATCTCGCTCGCGAGTTTCCGCGCCACCGCTTCCTTGGCCATGCGGGGCCAGGTTTCGGTCTTTTCCTTGCTGATCAGGATCACGGTGTTGTCCGCACCGCCCATCACGTCGCCTGAGACGTCATTGGCGACGATCCAGTCGCAGCCCTTCTTGGCGATCTTGGCGCGTGCGTGCTCTTCGACATGATCGGTCTCGGCCGCAAAGCCGACGACCAACTTCGGCCGCTTCTTGCCGGGCTTCGAGAGCGTGGCGAGGATGTCGGGGTTTTCCTGCAAAGCGATGGCGGGAACGCCGGTAGCGTCCTTTTTGATTTTGGTTTGGGCTTCTTGGGTTGGGCGCCAGTCGGCGACGGCGGCGACCATGACGGCCACATCCAGCGGCAACGCCGCTTCGCTGGCGTCCAGCATTTCGCGCGCGCTTTCCACGTTCACGCGCGTCACGCCCGCCGGCGCCGGCAAGTTTGTCGGCCCGGAGACCAAGGTAACGTCGGCGCCAAGCTCGGCGAGGGCGGCAGCGATGGCGTAGCCTTGCCTGCCGCTTGAACGATTGGAGAGGAAGCGCACGGGATCGATGGCCTCGATCGTCGGGCCAGCAGTGACGAGCGCGCGTTTGCCCTTCAGCGGGCCATCGGTCAGCAGAGCGAGCGCCGCGTCACGAATTTCTTCCGGCTCGGCCATGCGGCCGAGGCCGCTTTCGCCGCGCTCGGCCATTTCGCCCGCGTTGGGCCCAACGAACCGGACGCCGTCAGCTTGAAGCGTTGCAAAGTTTCGGCGTGTCGCGGCGTTGCTCCACATGCGCGGGTTCATGGCAGGCGCCATAAGCACCGGCTTGTCGGTTGCGAGCAGGATCGCAGAGGCAAGATCGTTGGCGAGGCCGTGTGCGGCCTTGGCCATGAAATCGGCCGTGGCGGGCGCGACGATGATCAGGTCGCACTCCCGCGCCAATCGGATGTGACCGACGTCGAATTCCTGCGCTTGATCGAACAGATCGGTGAACACGCGCTCGCCGACCAGAGCGCCCGCGGCCAATGGTGTCACGAAACGTTGTGCGGCTTCCGTCATCACGACGCGCACCGACACGTCGCGCTCTTTGAGGCGGCGGATGAGTTCGAGGCTCTTATAGGCGGCGATGCCGCCCCCAATGATCAGCAGAATGCGCTTGCTCATGGCGTCGCCTCCGCCGGATCTTGGATCTCCGGCTGTGCGAGATCGGCGCCAACGTCGACCCGCTCTAGCGGTTCCGTATCAGGCTGAACGCTGGTTTCAATCGCGGCTGTGGGCTGCGGCTGACGCGGGATGCTCTCCTCCTTCGGACCGAAGACCGTAACGATCAGCGCGCCGCCAATGAGGCCGATCCAGAAGACCGGCATCTGATACCATTTACGCTCTTCGCGCGGCGCCTCGATCGCGACCTTGCGCGCGGCGGCTTCGACCGAGAGCAATGTTTGGGGCAGGCGGCGCAGCGCCTGAAAGCCCATGCCGACTTCATCGATACCGCGCTTGGCGACGGCTTCTGCGCCGAGCTCACGCTGAATCCAGCGTTCAACGATCGGGCGCGATGCGGTCCACATATCGTGCTGCGGATCGAGTCCGCGCGCGACGCCCTCGACCTGCACCATCGTTTTTTGCAGCAACACCAGTTCTGGCCGCAGATGCATGCCGAACAGATGGGTGACGTCGAAGAGCTGGAGAAGGAGGCGGCTCATCGAAATGCCGTCAGCGGATTTGCCGAAGATCGGCTCGCCGATTGCGCGCAACGCCTGCGCGAATTCCTCGATCGTGAACTTCTCCGGCACGTAGCCGGCCTCGTGGTGCACCTCAGCGACGCGGCGATAGTCGCGGCGATGGAAGCCATAGAGGATTTCGGCGAGGTAGCGGCGCTCTTTATGGCCGATGCGGCCCATGATGCCGAAGTCGACGATCCAGAGCTTGCCATCCTTGCCGTACATGAGGTTTCCCTCGTGCATGTCGGCGTGGAAGAAGCCGTAATCGAGTGCGGCGGCGAGAAAGCCGCGCGTCACCGCGATCGCGAGTTCGCTGCGATTGGCGCCGGCTTTGTCGAGCGCTTTGGCGTCGGTTAGTGGCGTGCCGTCAATCCAGTCGAGCGTCATCACGCGCTTGGCTGAGCGTGACCAATCGATCTGCGGAACAGAAAGGTAGCCGTCCTTCTCCGCCACTTCCCGGAATTCGGCGGCGGCGCCTGCTTCAAGCCGCAGATCGAGCTCGCGCTCGGTCGCGGAAGCGACAGTGTCGATGAACTGAACCGGCTCAAGCCGGCGCGAGCGCTTGGAGAAGAATTCGATGGCCTGTGCGAGGAAGCGCAGCGCACCCATTTCGCGGGCGAGCTTCTTTTCGATCCGAGGCCGCAGAATTTTGATCGCGACCACGCCGTGGCGTTCGACGATTGCCTGGTGAACCTGCGCGATCGACGCCGCGGCCATCGCCTCGGAGATGCCCGCGAACAAACCCTCTGTGCCGCCAAGCTCTTTGTTGATCGTGTCGAGCGCTTCGGTGCGCGAGAAGGGCGGCAGGCGATCTTTAAGGCGGCCGAGCTCCTGCGCGACGGTGACGCCGATCATGTCGGGGCGCGTCGCCAGGAATTGTCCAACCTTCACATAGGCTGGGCCCAGCCGCTCAAGCGCCTGGGCAAGCCGTGCGCCGACGCTGCGCCCACGCTTGCGCTTGGAGAAGACGTGCAGCGCCGTATGCGCCGCCTGCAGCGGCACCGAGTATTGGTCGTAGTACTCCGACGGCAGCAGCACGTCGTAACGCACCAGCGTCCCGGCCACACGCAGCAGGCGCCAAATGTGTCCGAACACCCCCGAGACGAACCCGGCGATGATCCCCGCGACGATGAGGAGCCCAATGAACTGCGAAAGCGGAAGCACTAAATCGACCAACCCCAATGAAGCGCGCAAACGCCGCCGGCCATGTTGCGATAGGCCGCGCGAGCGAATCCCGCCTCACGGATCATATTGAGAAAAGCTTCCTGATCCGGAAACCGGCGGATGGATTCCACCAGATATCGGTAAGAATCGGCATCATTGGCGAGCAATTTCCCCAGCGCCGGGATCGCGTTAAAGGAGTAGAAATCATAAACCGGCTCGAGCCCGCCAATTGCGAGGCGTGAGAATTCCAAACAGAAGAACCGCCCGCCGGGCTTCAGAACCCGCTTGGCTTCGCGCAGGACAGCTGGAACGTCGGTGCAATTGCGGATGCCGAAGCTGATAATGTAGGCGTCGGCGACATGGTCATCGACCGGTAAATTTTCGGCGTCGCCCTCGTGCCACTGGAGGCCGTCTTCGCCGCGCGAGCGGCCCGCTTCGAGCATCTCGGTGTTGATGTCGATGACGTGGATTTCCGGTGGCTCAAGTCCGCGCCGCTGGGCTGCGCTGTCGCCGAGCTTCTTGAGGCGGCGCGAGATATCGCCAGTGCCGCCGGCGACATCGAGAATGAGTTCGCCCGGTTGCGGGTTGAGCTTCGCCGCCGCCGCGTCTTTCCAGAGCCGGTGCATCCCGCCCGACATCGCGTCGTTCATCAGGTCGTATTTGCTGGCGACCGAACTGAACACCGCCCGCACCCGGTCGGCCTTTTCGGCCTTCGGCACTTCCTGGAACCCGAAGGAGGCTGTCTCGTCGCTCATGGGCGGACCATAGCGGTGGGGCCGGGGCGGGGCTATATCGGCTGACAATGCTTTCGCTTTTGTTTTCCGACATTTCGCCGCATGCCTGAGCTGCCTGAGGTGGAAACTGTGCGCCGTGGCTTGGCGCCGGCGCTGGTTGGGCGGCGGATCAAGCGCGCGCAAACGAAACGGGCCGATTTGCGGTTTCCGTTTCCGAAGCGCTTTGCGGCGCGGCTCACCGGCAGACGCGTCGATGCATTGGAGCGGCGTGCGAAATATCTGCTCGCGCGTCTCGACGACGGGAACGTCTGGATCACGCATCTCGGGATGACTGGGCGTTGGAGCGTTATCGGCGCCAAGAAGCAGCCCGGTGATTTCTATTACGCTGAACCCACCGATCCCACGCACACGCATGTGGTGATCGATATGGAAGACGGCGCCAAGCTCGAGTTCAACGATCCGCGCCGCTTTGGTTATATGGATCTGATACCCGAAGCTAAGCTTGAAACGCATCCGTTCTTCAAAGCGATGGGGCCGGAGCCGCTCGGCAATCACTTTCACGAGCCGTATCTGAAAAGCGCGCTCGCGAAGAAGAAAGCGCCGATCAAAGCCGCGCTGCTGGATCAACGCGTCGTTGCCGGGCTTGGCAATATCTATGTCGTCGAAGCATTGCACCGCTCCGGCATCGCGCCCGCGAAGGCCGCTGGCAGCATTTCGGCGCAGCGTTTGGATAAACTCTTCCACGCGATCCGCGCCGTGCTCGAAGAAGCGATTGAGGCGGGTGGCTCAACTTTGAGCGACTATGCCGGCGTCGATGGCGCGCAAGGCAGCTTCCAACATCGCTTCCGCGTTTATGATCGCGAAGGTGAAGCGTGTTCAACCAAGGGCTGCAGCGGCACAATCAGACGCACGGTCCACAGTGGCAGATCCACATTCTGGTGTCCAAAGTGTCAGCGCTAATATGGAGCGCCGGCGTCCTCGCCGGCCAACACCGGTGCATGCCGGCGAGGGCGCCGGCGCTCCGTGCTATACTTCGTCCATGAATCGTTTCGCGTTTATCGCCGCTCTCGCGTGCGCCGCACCTGCCTACGGGCAAACCACGTACTTCGCGCTGGTCCCGGATCTCCCGATTGCGCCGGGTCTTGCGGAAATGGAGTCGTCGTTCGGACCGATGTCATATGCGGATGGCTCGGAGATGTTTGTGCTTCACGCGCGCGGCGAGACCGCGCCGGAGGATGTCCAGCGCTTCTACGCCGAAACGCTCTCGGCCCTCGGATGGGCGCTTGAGCCGGGCGAGGGCGAGGAAATCTCGTACCTGCGCGGGCGCGAGCGGCTGACGCTGCTGATCGCGCCGTTGGGGGATGGGGCTCTCATGCGCGCGACGCTGATCGTCACTCCCGCGTCGATGAACGCAGATTGATTTTCGCTGCCCTGCGGCGCAAGCAGACGGCCATGACTTACGAAAACATTCTCGTCGAAACCGATGGCGGCGTTGGAATCATTCGTCTCAATCGCCCGAAGGCGCTGAACGCGCTCAATGATGCGCTGATCGCCGAAGTAAGCGCCGCGCTCGATGCGTTCGAGGCGGATGCCGCGATCGGCTGCATCGTTATCACTGGCTCGGAAAAGGCGTTCGCCGCGGGCGCTGACATCAAGCAGATGGCTGAGGGTCAGTTTAGCGATTTCTACGCGCGCGATCCGTTTTCAAATCTTGAGCGCGTGCCTCGCACGCGAAAGCCTTTGATCGCCGCAGTGGCGGGCTATGCGCTCGGCGGCGGTTGCGAGCTCGCGATGATGTGCGACTTCGTTATCGCCGCAGACAACGCGAAATTTGGCCAGCCCGAGATCACCCTCGGCGTCATGCCCGCGTGGGGCGGGTCGCAGCGTCTGACGCGCAGCATCGGCAAGGCCAAAGCCATGGACCTTTGCCTCACCGGCCGGATGATGGACGCGGCCGAGGCCGAACGCGCGGGCCTCGTGGCGCGCGTGGTCGCTGCCGATAAGCTCATGGAAGAGACGATGGCGGCGGCCAAAAAGATCGCGGGCTTCGGCGCGCTCTCCACGATCGCCAACAAGGAAGCGGTAAACGCCGCCTTTGAGACCCCCTTGAACGAGGGCCTGCGGCTCGAACGGCGGCTGTTTTACAGCCTTTTTGCCACTGAGGATCAGAAGGAGGGCATGGCCGCCTTCATTGCAAAGCGGCCCCCCGAATTTAAGAACCGCTGAGCATTTGACGACTGCTCACAGCGAGGCTATAGCCCCGCGCTTCGCGTCCGAAACTAAGATCTGGAAATACTGAAACCATGGCGAATACGAAGTCCGCAAAGAAAGCGACCCGCGTGATTGCCCGCCGTACGGCGGTCAACAAGGCGCGCCGCACCCGGATGCGTTCGTCGTGGCGTTCAGTCGAAGAAGCAATTGCTTCGGGTGATGCCGGCAAGGCCCAAGAAGCCCTCCGCGCAGCTGAATCCGCGACCATGAAGGCCGCGGGAAACGGCGTTGTTCACAAGAATCTTGCAAGCCGGAAAGTTTCTCGACTTTCCAAGCGCATCGCTACCCTTTCGGGTTCGAAGACGGCCTAATCGGCCTCCGCGACTGTATTTTTTCTGTCGCCAAACGCTCACGAATCTCCATAGTCGAGTCCGCAATAGGCTTGCGGATAAGCGGTGAGTATTTGTCCGGTTCCGGACAACTCGGCCCTTCTGCATTTCCATGAAAACATACGCAAAATCATGTGCTTAAACGCACATCATTTCGATGTGGAAAATGGCAAATTCGTAAAGAAAGTGTTGTTGACCTCGCCTGTGGAACGGCGCAAATTTCGCTGGTCAGGCGAGCACGGCTCGCCCGTTCGACAGTCCCAGTGACACCGGTGCGCAAGCATCGGGCCGAAAATTCTCATTCGGCTCGAACGGGAGAGGTGTGCCCGTCTAGGGGCGGCTAAAAACAGAAACGTTCTAAGCGGGGGCTGCATGGAACAGAACGAAGAAGCCCGCCGGGATACGGCGGGTGTCGGGGCGGCGCGTGCATTCGAGCTGGTTCAAAGCGAATTGGTCAGCGAGTACGGCGCTGATTTTTATGGGTCTTACATCAGCCCGCTCAGGCTGGTGGCGGAGTTGAATGGCGTCCTGCTCTTCCGGGCTGGGTCGCGGATCGCAAAAGAGCGGTTGAACCAACAAGTTGTGGATCGCCTCGGCGCGCGCATGCGTGCTTACGAGCCGCGCGTCCAGAAAATCCAAATTCTCCTAGAACACGAAATTCCGGCCGACGTCCGGGCGCTCGCCGATGCGCGCATCGAAGAAGCGCGTCAGGTGGAGGCGGAGCCTCTGCGTCCGCTCGAGCTGACGTTCGATACGTTCGCGGACGGTCCGAGCAATTTTCATGCGTACACGGTCGCGCAGATGATCGGCGCGGGCGTTGGCGTGACCTTTCCCGTGTGGCTGGTCCATTCGCCGCCCGGTTGCGGCAAGACACACTTGCTCAACGCCGCTGCGCACGAAGCGAGAGCGCGTGGCCGCAAGGTCCTCTTCATGACGGGCCAAGAATTTCTCGAATGCTTTCAATCTGCGTTGCACAAGAAGCGCGATAGCTCGTCGTTCAAAGAGATGGTCCGCGCGCCGGATCTTCTCATCATCGACGACTTCCACCGCATCTGTGGTAAGCGCGCGACGCAAGAAGAAGCATTCGACACGATTAACGAACTTACACGTCGCGGTGGTCAGATTGCGCTTGCAGCCAATCACGGTCCTGATGGATTGGAAGGCCTCGACGATGCATTGAAGGCAAAGCTCAAAGGCGCTGCTGTTAGCGAGATTGCTGAGCCTGATGCGCCGTTGCGCCGTAAGATTCTTGATGCCCGTGTTGCGCACCATGCGCGTGCGAATTTGGGTTTCAGTGTTGCATCGGAAGCGCTCGACATGATCGCTGATCGCATGCACGTTACAGGCCGTGAACTCGATGGCACGGTCTGCCAACTTCTCATCGAATGGAAGATCTCGGGAGGTATGACTGTGACGCTAGAAGCTGCCGCGAACGCTCTGCAAAGCAAACTGGCTGAAGGTGCGGAGCGCCGTATCACCGTGCAGTTGGTGCAGAAAGTAGTCGCGCGCCATTACAATATGAGCGTGCAGCAACTGCTGGAACGCACCCGCCGTCACTCGATCGCGCGTCCGCGTCAGGTGGCGATGTACCTCGCTTGCAAGATGACGCACGCCTCGCTGCCAGATATCGGCCAGCGCTTCGGGGGCTTCGACCACACCACCATTATGTACGCGCGCGATCGTATCGGCGCGCTCTCGGAGACCGATCCGAACCTGAAGGCGGAACTTGAGGGCATCGCGCGCGCCGTCCGCCGCGAGCCCTAATCCTGGGCGCCGCCTAGCTGTGCACCCTTAAGTCTTGCAATTGGGGCTTGGGGTTCGCGTGGCTTCTGCTAATTTCGCACCCCCTGCGGTAGCCGACTCAGGCTGCGCAGGGGGTGTTTTTATGTGCCCCGGCGAGAGCAGCGTGAGGGGCGAGGGGTCAATGGAATGCGGCTGACGATCGAGCGCTCGGCGCTCCTAAAGGCACTCAACCACGTGCAAAGCGTCGTCGAACGCCGCAACACGATTCCGATCCTTTCCAACGTCTTGCTGTCTGCGCAGGGCGATAGCCTGAAGCTCACGGCGACGGATCTCGACATCGAGATTTCCGAAAATGCCTCGGCCGAAGTCGAGCGCGGCGGCCAGACCACGGCCCCGGCGAACTACCTCTACGACTTCGTGCGGAAGCTCCCCGATGGCTCGGCCGTGAAGCTAGAAGTGAACGGCGACGATCCCCGTCTCTTCATTCAGGCTGGCAAGTCACGCCTGCATCTGCCGGTATTGCCGGCCGGCGATTTCCCGTCGATGCCGTCCGATGGCTTCGAGACCAGGTTCGAAATCGAGCCGACCGAACTTGGCCGTCTCATCGACAAGACCCGTTTTGCGATCTCCACTGAAGAGACCCGCTATTATCTGAACGGCATCTACTTTCACACGATCGACGCTGATGGCCTGAAGCTCCGCGCCGTCGCGACGGACGGACACCGTCTCGCGCTCGCCGATTACGCTGCGCCGAAGGGCTCGCAGGGCATGCCGGGCGTCATCGTGCCGCGGAAGACGATCAATGAGCTGAAGCGTCTGCTCGATGATGCGTCAGACATGGTCGAGATCGCCGTGTCGCCGCAAAAGATCCGCTTCGCTCTCGGCGACGCGGTGCTGACCTCCAAGCTTATCGACGGCTCGTTCCCGGAGTACGCGCGCGTCATTCCGAAGAACAATGCGAAGCGGCTGAAAATTCCGAACAAGGCGTTCGCGGAAGCGGTCGATCGCGTCGCCACGGTTTCGGCAGAGCGTTCGCGTTCGGTGCGTCTGGCGCTCGACAAAGACAAAATCACGCTGACCGTCAATAACCCCGATGCCGGTGTCGCCACCGAAGATCTCGTTGCTGAATACGGCGATGACGCGCTCGAAATTGGCTTCAACGCCAAGTATCTGCTTGATGTCGCGCAACAGATCGAAGGCGAAAGCGCCGTGTTCGAGTTGGCGGATTCCGGTTCGCCGACGCTCGTGCGTGATGAAGCCGACGACGCAGCACTTTATGTGCTGATGCCGCTCCGGGTGTAATGCACTCGCTTCACGTCTCGCGGCTCACGCTCACGGACTTTCGCAATCACGCCGCGCTCGATCTTGAGCTCGACGCCAGGCCTGTATGTTTGTTCGGGCCAAACGGCGCGGGCAAAACCAATATTCTCGAAGCATTGACGATGCTCGCGCCAGGCCGTGGCCTGCGCAGCGCCTCGCTTACCGACGTTGCGCGCGCAGACGAGAGCGATGAATTCCGTGCGCAGCCGTGGGCGGTATCAGCGCGCGTCCTCAACGACGACGACGAGACCGTGATCGGCGCCGGCGCTGAACGCACGCCCGAAGGCGGCGTCAAGCGCGTCACCCGCCGTGATGGTCAGCCCGCAACCGCGTCCGATCTTGCCGAAGCCGCGCGGATGACATGGCTCACGCCGGCGATGGATCGGCTTTGGTCGGGCGCTGCAGGTGATCGCCGCCGTTTCTTCGATCGGCTGACGCTCGCCCGCGCCGCGCAGCACGGCGCCGCGGCGGCCGCGTATGAGCGTGCGATGCGCGAACGCCAACGCCTGCTCACCGATCGCGTGTTCGATGAGGCCTGGCTGGGCGGTTTGGAGCGCGAGATGTCCGCGCACGGCGCGGCAATCGCCGCGGCGCGCGTCGAAACTCTGCATCGTCTCCAAGAAGCGATCGATACGCGGCCTGATGGCGCTTTTCCGAAGGCGGCCCTGGCACTCGAAGGCTTGCTCGAAGCGCGGTTCGAGAACGGCTCGAAAAGTGCGGATGTCGAAGAAGACTTCGCCGAATTGCTCCGCGACGTGCGTGGGCGCGACGCTGGCGCTGGCCGTGCGCTCGATGGTCCCCATCGCAGTGACTTGAAGGCGCGTCATGCCGCCAAGAACATGGACGCCGATCAGTGCTCGACGGGTGAACAGAAGGCGCTGCTCGTCGGCCTGACGCTGGCCCAGGCGCGTGCGCTCGCGGGCGATCCGGGGGCGGGGCCTTCGCTCATCTTGATCGATGAAGCGGCCGCCCATCTGGATTCAGTGCGCCGCGCCGCCTTGTTTGACGAGTTGCTCGCCAATGAGGGTCAGGCATGGCTCACCGGCACAGATCAAAATTTGTTCGATGCGTTCGGCGGTCGCGCGCAAATGTTTGAAGTTCGCGACGGCCACGTGCAGCGCGCTTAGGCGGCGGCCTTTAGCTCCGCACGCAGCTCTGCCGGCACAACAAACGTGAACGTCGAGCCCCTGCCAGGTGTGCTCTTCACAGTCACGTCGCCGCCCATCAGTCTTGCGAAGCGTTGCGTGATGGTGAGGCCGAGGCCGGTGCCGCCGAAGCGGCGCGTCACCGTGGCGTCGGCCTGCGAGAACGCTTGGAAGAGACGGGCGACTTGTTCCGATGTCATGCCGACGCCATTGTCGACGATATCGAATATGAGCCAGTCGCGTCCGCTGTGTGATTTGCGCCGTGCATAAAGCAAGACCTCGCCATCGGGACTGAATTTCACGGCATTGGAGACAAGGTTTAGCAAGCATTGCTTGATCTTGAACGCATCGCTCACGCCGTCGCCGAGATCGCGCGGCGCCACCGCGCGCAGTTTCACACCGCTGCTTCGCGCAGCCGGCATCAGCGTGCCGAGCACGTCGCGGACTGTATCTAGCGCAGTGAACTCGATGCTTTCGACCTCGACGCGCCCCGCATCGATTTTTGAAAGATCGAGAATTCCGGTGATGATGCCGAGCAAGTGATTGGCCGCCGCAACGATGCGTTGCGCGTCCTCGGCCGTTTGCGGATTTTCGCTGACGACGTCCTCTTGGATAATCTCGCCATAGCCGATGATGGCGTTGAGCGGTGTCCGCAGTTCATGGCTCATGTTTGCGAGAAACTGCGTTTTTGCTTCGCTCGCAGCTTCGGCTTTGGCGGTAAGTGCAGATTGTTCGCGGGCGAGCGCTTCAAGTTCGATGGTGCGTGCCGCAAAGGTGTCGCGCAGGCGGATATTCTCGAGGCGTTGGCGATCCGAGAGGTACATATCGGCGAGGGCTGCGCCGAGCGCCGCAATGAGCACGATGAGTGCGGCAAAGCCGACGACAACGCCGAGCATGGATTGCGAGAGCCCAGAAGGCGCCTCGGCCACGCCCAGCGGTGTGAGCGTTAGCGCGCCCATCGCGGTGAAGTGAAGCGAGCAGATCGCCAAGAGCAGAATACCGCCAGCGATCAGTGCGCGGTAACGGCTGGCGATCAAGAAGAACGAAGCGATCGCAAGTGAGCCCAAGACCATCGCCAGGAAGACCGATGCGCCGACGAGTTCACCATTCCACTGCCGTAGCGCCGCCGCAAGCAGGCCAAGCATGCCGACATAGTGCATGGCGATGATGCCGCCGCCGGAGATAACGCCAGCGAAAATTTTGACGCGCAGGCCGGCCGCGCGGTGGGCGAGCCAGAGCGCAGCGGTCTGTGCGGCGAGCGAAATTCCAAGCGAACCGAAAGGCGGCAAGAGCGAGAAGCCGAGCGGTATGCCGACGTCATAGGCGGTCATGGCCACGAAGTGTGTCGCCCAAACGCCAAGGCCTGCCGTGAGGCCGGCCGCAACCGACCAGAGCTTGCCAATAGTCTCGCTGCGCGCCTGGGCGCGTTCCAGCATCAAGAAAGCGCAAACACTTGTGACGGCGCAGATCAGAGCGGCCATCATCAAAAGCCAGAGATTGTGCTCCTGAGTGATGCAAGAAATGACGCGCAGCGTGGCGGTGAGAAAACCCGTCGCGCGTGGTGCGCGTTGGGAGGTTAGGGCATGCGCCGTACTAAAAACCACTTAACCGAACGAGCTTTGCGGCGCCGCTACGGAAGTTCAAATATCAGGTTTAGAAGCAGCTGGGCCGTGACAAGCGCCTCGAAATTTGGTGCTGTGAATTTAGGTTTAGAGGCGTGTCATGGCCATTTCCGATTACGTTCCGAAGCGCAACGAGGACTACGTCTTCAATTACGATCCCAACGAGGATGCCTGGAGCGCGGATCTCGCTACTCTCGACATCAGCCGCGCCGAGCGCTTCCGCGACAACAATTTCTGGCCGTTCTTCGAGCGGCTGCGGAAGGAAGATCCGGTCCACTATTGTCCGGACAGCCAGAACGGGCCTTACTGGTCCGTCACCAAGTACAACGACATCATGGCGGTGGACACGAACCACCAGCAGTTTTCGTCCGAGCCTTCGATCGTGCTGTTCGATCCGGAGGAAGACTTTCCGCTGCCGATGTTCATCGCGATGGATCCGCCGAAGCACGACGTGCAGCGCAAGACTGTCTCACCGATTGTAGCGCCAAACCACCTGGCCAACCTCGAGCCAATCATTCGCGAGCGCGCCGGCAAGCTCCTGGACGAGGCGCCGCGCGGCGAAGTGTTCAACTGGGTCGATAAGATTTCGATCGAGTTGACGACGCAGATGCTGGCGACGCTGTTCGACTTCCCTTGGGAAGATCGCCGCAAGCTGACGCGTTGGTCCGACGTTGCAACCGCCGCGCCGGGTTCAGGCATCGTCGAGAGCGACGAGCAGCGTCGCATGGAGCTGATGGAGTGCCTTCAGTATTTTAACGGTCTTTGGGAGGAGCGCGCTGCGGCCCCGCCGCGCGCCGACCTAATCTCGATGCTCGCCCATGGCGCCAGCACCAAGGACATGCCGCGCCAGGAGTTTCTCGGTAATCTCGTCCTGCTCATCGTCGGCGGCAACGACACCACGCGCAATTCGATCACCGGCAGTGTCTATGCGCTGAATAAATTTCCGGAGCAGTACGCGAAACTGAAAGCCAATCCGGCGCTCATTCCGAATTTGGTGTCAGAGACCATCCGTTGGCAAACGCCGCTCGCTTTCATGCGGCGCACCGCGCTCGAAGATGTTGAACTCGGCGGCAAGCTGATCAAAAAGCACGATAAGGTCGTGATGTGGTACGTGTCGGGCAATCGCGACGAAGACGTGATCCCAAACGCAGACGCGTTTGATATTGAGCGCGAGAATGTCCGCCGGCACCTCTCGTTCGGCTTCGGCATTCACCGTTGCGTCGGCAACCGTCTTGGCGAGATGCAGCTACGCATCGTCTGGGAAGAGATCCTGAAGCGCTTTGACCACATCGAAGTGATGGGGGAACCCAAGCGCGTCTATTCCTCTTTCGTGAAGGGTTACGAGAGCCTGCCAGTCCGGATTCCCGCCTGATTAGCCGCAAAGGCTGGCGCTGATGCGACGCTTCGCGAAGTGCTGCGCGTTAACCTGGAACATGACCCCCTAGACGGCGTTGGGCGGACGCATGATCAGCATGTTCGCCTCCTCATTTTGACCGGCCGCGTTGACGGCGCGCCCACGGCGGCTTCTCGGTCGCGCATGAAGCGCTCCAAGAGGGCTGCCCCGACCAATCTCGAAGGCGTCTTGGATGAGATCGCCGAAAAGTGCGCCCACGACGAGACGCCGGAGAAGCTAACACTCGGAGAGATATTGGACTCGGTCGGGCGCCGCTCCTACGGGCCGCTTCTGCTTGTCATTGGCCTCTTCGCCATTTCGCCAGCGACAATGGTGCCGGGCATGACCTGGTTCGCGGCCGCGCTCACCCTCATCGTGGCCGGCCAAATGGCTCTTGGACGGCCAAGCATCTGGCTACCCAAAAAGGCGCTCGGCGCCGAACTCCCGCGCGCTGCAGTGGCGTCTGGGATCGAAAAGAGCCGCGGCGTGGCGAAAACCATCGACAAGCTTCTGAGGCCGCGCCTGACCTTCCTGTCCAGGCCGCCATTCGTGAACTTGGTCGCCGTGATGTGCATCCTCGCGGCGCTCATCACCTTCCCGCTCGGCCTCATCCCGTTCGCGCCGTTCGCACCAGGCATGGCGGTCGTATTTTTCGGCCTCGGAATGGTCGCCCGCGACGGCCTCTGGCTCGCGCTCGGCAGCGCCGCCATGGCCGGGGCATTTTGGCTCGTCAAACCGCTGATTTTCTAATCGTTTTCAGTGCTGTTTTTTCCGCTCTATGCGGCATCAAAATCGCGACTCTTCGCGTGTTAATCCCTATATTTGGAGGGCAATTTTCAGCTCGATTCGAGACACATGACAGCCCCGCAAACCGTACCCGTGAGCCCCCCCGACTACGGGGCCGATTCCATCAAAGTTCTCAAAGGCTTAGATGCGGTAAGAAAACGTCCTGGGATGTACATTGGCGACACGGACGACGGGTCTGGGTTGCATCACATGGTCTATGAGGTGGTGGATAACGCCATTGACGAGGCTTTGGCGGGGCATGCGACGCGGGTTGAGGTGATTTTGCACCCCGATGGCAGCGCCGAAGTCACCGATAACGGACGCGGCATTCCGACGGACATCCACACCGAAGAGGGCATCTCCGCGGCTGAGGTCATCATGACCCAGCTCCACGCCGGCGGTAAGTTCGACCAGAATTCCTACAAAGTCTCCGGCGGTCTCCACGGCGTCGGCGTCAGCGTTGTGAACGCGCTCAGCGAGTGGCTAGATCTGCGCATCTGGCGCGACGGCAAAGAACATTACATGCGCTTTGCGCATGGTGACGCGACTGCGCCGCTGAAAATCACGGGCGATGCCCCGCTGGACGAAGGCAAGATCAAGAACGGCACCGCCGTGCGCTTCCTCGCATCCACCAAGACCTTCACCATGGTCGAGTACGACCGCAAAACCATCGAGCACCGCCTGCGCGAGCTGGCGTTCTTGAATTCCGGCGTCCGCATCATCTTCAAGGATCTGCGCGGCCCAGAGCCGTTCGAGGAAACGCTCTACTACGAAGGCGGCGTCAAAGCTTATGTCAGCCACCTCGATCGCTCACGCACGGCCGTGATCCCGGAAGCCATCTACGTCATCGGCGAGCGCGACGGCATGACCGTCGAAGCCTCGATGCAATGGAACGACGGCTACCACGAGAACACGCTCTGCTTCACCAACAACATCCCGCAAAAGGATGGCGGCACCCACTTGGCCGGCTTCCGCGGCGCGCTCACGCGCGTGGTGAACAATTACATGCAGAGCTCCGGCATTGCCAAAAAAGAGAAGGTCGAAATCACCGGCGACGACGCGCGCGAAGGCCTCACCTGCGTGCTCAGCGTGAAAGTGCCCGATCCGAAATTCTCGTCGCAAACCAAGGAAAAGCTGGTTTCTTCGGAAGTGCGTCCGGTTGTCGAAAACCTCGTCGCCGAGACATTGACGCGATGGTTTGAAGAAAATCCAACCGCCGCCAAGATCGTGATGGCGAAAATCGTGCAAGCTGCCGCCGCGCGTGAAGCGGCGCGCAAAGCGCGCGAAATGCGCCGCAAATCGACGCTCGATATCTCCTCGCTCCCCGGCAAGCTTGCTGATTGCCAGGAAAAAGATCCGGCGAAATCTGAACTCTTCATCGTCGAGGGTGACTCGGCAGGTGGCTCTGCCAAGCAAGGCCGTTCGCGCGAAACACAAGCCGTGCTGCCGCTGCGCGGCAAGATCCTGAACGTCGAGCGCGCGCGCTTCGATAAGATGCTGTCGAGCGAGCAAGTCGGCACCTTGATCACGGCGCTCGGCGCCGGCATCGGCCGCGGCGAAGGCGACATCGATCTTGCCAAGCTCCGCTATCACAAGATCATCATCATGACCGACGCCGACGTTGACGGCGCCCACATCCGCACGCTGCTGCTCACGTTCTTCTATCGGCAAATGCCGGAGATCATCGACGGCGGTTATCTCTACATCGCCCAGCCGCCGCTCTACAAGGCCACCAAAGGCAAGAGCGGCCGCTATCTGAAGGATCAAACCGAGTTCGAGAACTTCCTGATCGAGGAAGGCACGTCCGGCGCGGTGTTAGAGGCCGGCGGCGCGCAATATGCGGGCGATGATCTAAAGCGGCTGGCGCGCGAAGCCATGGCGGCTGAGACTTTGATCAAGCGCCTGCACGCGCGCGTGCCCGATAGTGTGCTCGAACAAGCGACGATCGCCGGCGCGTTTGGGCAGGGCGCGACCGATAAGGAAGCGCAAGAAGCGGCCGCGCGCCTCAACGATCTCGCCGAAGAAGGCGAAGCCAATTGGACCGGGCGCTTCGATCCCGATGGCGCGCTCGTGTTTGAACGCACCGTGCGCGGCGTCGCCGAACGCGCGACGTTCGACAAACTCTTCTTGAGTTCAGCCGATGCGCGCCGCCTGGCGGATCGCGCCGCGACCTTGCGTGAAACCTATGCGGTGCGCGGTCAGCTGAAGCGCGGGCCAGACATCACTGAAGTGCGCGGCCCGCTCTCGATGCTGCATGCCATCCAAGCGGCCGGGCAGAAGGGCGTCACCCTCCAGCGCTACAAGGGCCTCGGCGAAATGAACGCCGAGCAGCTTTGGGAAACCACTTTGGATGCGGACGTGCGCACGCTGCTGCAAGTGCGCGTGAACCACGCCGACGATGCCGACGAGATGTTCTCAAAGCTAATGGGCGATGTAGTCGAGCCACGGCGCGCGTTCATCGAAGAGTTCGCGCTGGAAGCGGATGTGGATGCTTAGGGGTTAGGGCGCAGCGTCGAGCGCCGCACCAATGCGCTCGTCGGTGATGTTGGCGAGGGCGATGGCTTGCTGGACGCTGGATTGGCGTGGGCGGCCGCCGCGGACGAAGATAACATATTCGTCGCCGACAGCGCCCTGCAGCGCGTCGAAGCTTGGGATCGGGCCGCAGCTGGTCATCTCGGTGTAGCGCAATGTGAAGCGGGAGGCGTAGCGGCGGCCCTTGAGTGAGCGAACCGGGCGCAGCGTCACGCGCGGGGTTTCGCCGAGATGCTCGAGTTCGGCAGTGCCCACGCGCTCGATGCGCGCGACGAAAACGGACTCGGCTTCATCCCAGACGCGCACTTGGCGATCGTGCAGCCAAGCAGCGTGCTGAGCGTCCTGCTCGGCGCGAAATGCGGCGACGCGGGCGGCGTGTGAGGCTTCGCTCTCGCCGGCTTCGGGCGGCGGGCCAGGCGGCGGTGGCGGGCAAGCGATGGCGTTGCTCGCGGCCAACAGCGTCATCGCGCTTACAATCGCGCCAGCCCATTTGCTCATGATCAAATCCTCTTCGGCGCTAGAGCATTTCCGTGATTTTCCGATTCGGAATTGGGATTCACAAACGCGCCGAACAGTGATTCGATTCGCCTCGCTGGAGGCGATGAATGGCGAAAGCTTATGATCAGGATTTGCGCGATCGGGTGATTGCGACGG
>JANPCV010000016.1:0-61909 GCA_031431115.1 Caulobacteraceae bacterium | reverse complement strand
GACGCCCGCGCCGGCCGCGTCATCTTCATCGGCGACGCCGCAACGCGCATCAAAGAAGATTACCTCCGCATCCTTCGTTTTTTCCGCTTCAACGCCTGGTACGCGCGCGGCCCCGTCGATCCCACTGGCCTGCAAGCCTGCGCCGATCTCGTCGCCGGTCTCGACACGCTCTCGGTCGAACGCATTTGGAAAGAAACAAAGAAGCTTCTGGGCGCTGCAGATCCGCGCGCATCGTGGGAAGGCATGAGCGCCATCGAAGTCCGCGCCCGCGCGCTGCCAGAACTCGACAACCATCCGCGCCTGCGCGCACTCATGGATCTCGAAGCCGATCTGATGCTGCCAGTCGACGCGATGACCCGCGTCGCTGCTGCGCTCGAAGATCAAGAAAGCGCTAAAGCGCTATCGCGGCGTCTAAAACTCTCAAACGCAGAACGTGATCGCCTGGTCGCCGCGCTCGGCGATGACGTGAAAATCACAAGCTACATGTCGCTCCGCGAAATGCGCCGCGCGATTTACAAACTCGACAACGAAGCGTTCCGCGATCGCGTGGTGTTAGCCTGGGCCGCCTCCGGCAACGACAAAGCCCAAGCCTGGCGCGCGCTCGTTGCTCACGCAACGATGTGGACGCCGCCGAAACTGCCACTCACCGGCGATGAGGTGATGGCCGCCGGCGTGCCCGCGGGTCCGAAGGTCGGAATCATCATGCGCGAAGTCGAAGACTGGTGGATCGACGCCGATTTTCCCGACGACAAACTCAGCATCATCGAGCGGCTAAAGGCGGTCGCGCAGGGGATGAGCTAGACCTACTGATAGAGCGGTCGCCGCGCGGCGCGGTATTCCGCTTCGGTGAAGGATGGAAACGTACATCCGCCGATCTGCAGTCGCTGACCGTCGCGATTAGCGAGAACAATCGTTCGTGCACCGGTTTCAAATGTCTGAACCGCACATGTCGTCCGGTCGTTCTGCTCAAGACGGACGCGGCGGCCTACGTCGCCTTTCAGGGACTCTTCCACGACGAATGTTGTGTAGATCAGGTTCCGGTTGAACCAATCACGCTCAGTGCGAACAGCGTGTCCGATAAACAGGACATCCACTGCCCGAAGCTGATCACGCGCACTGGAATAATGAGCACAACTGCATGCGAGCGCCGGAAGCGCGCAGGCCGTCAGCAGCGTAGCCAAGATCACAGCGCCAAGTGTTTGTCGCATCGAACCACTCCGTCCGATGCTGACTAGCAGAGGCGGGCGCGTTGGCGTCATCACCTCTGTGTTAGCGGCTAAGCCTCAGCGACCAAAGGCTTGCGAAAGCGCGGCGGCTCAAGTTTCCGCACCCACTTCCGCGCTGGTTCCTCAATCACGAGATACGCCACCACCGAAGCCGCGATGCTCACCACGAACACACTGACCATCGCGCTAACACGCAGCGAGAGATCAGACGTCTCCGTCACACCAAGCCGCTCCAGCGCATGAAACCACACAATGTCGATCGGCAGATGGATCATATAGAGCGCGTAGCTCGCCGCGCCCAAGAACACGAACACGCGTCCAGACATCGGCGCATCAACGCCGTGGCGCGACGTTTCAGCCAAGCCGTAAAGCAAGCCAGCCAAACCAATCCACGCCAAGCCTTCCCACAAGCCAAGCGTCGTCACGGCGACAACCCAGCCCGCACTCACAGCAACGATCGGCCAAGCCCAGCTCTTCGGCGCCGCGTGGTCACGCCCGAACGCGTAAATTGCAACACCCAGCACGAAGGAGGGCAAAATACGCAGCGCGCCGATCTGCGCCGTCATCTGCGAAAAATTCTGTCCTACACCCGGCAGCACGGCGCTAAGATTGTCGAGGATGAAAAACGAAACGAGACAAAGCGCCAGAGCACCAGCCGCAAACAATCCGGACCAGCGCTTCGCCTTCAGCACAACGCCAGCCACCAATGGGAAGGAAAGATACGCCAGCCATTCCGCGCTGATCGACCAGCTCGGGAAATTCCAACCAACAGCGGCCGTCGTGCCCCACGCATGAACCATGAAGAGGTGCGCCGGCAGATCGCTCCACTTGAACGCGTCCGGCGAGCCGACGCCCGCGCCCATCGCCGTCGCGCCCACAAAGAGGACCAGCATCGCGCCGAGCGCGGCGAGGTGCATCGGGTAAACCCGCGCGATCCGGTTTTTCAGGAAGCCGCCATAGCCAAATCGGCCGCCCTCGAACTGGCTCAGATAGACGTGCGCCAGGATGAAGCCCGACAGCGTAAAGAAGAGATCGACCCCAAGGTAACCATCCGCCACCAGCCCAAACTGACCCATTCCAAGCCCCAGATGATCCTTGAAATGGTACAAAAGCACCCAAAAAGCCGCAATAAATCGCAGCGAAGTCAGTGGTTTAAGTTCTTGAGGATAGGCGAGTGCGGTCATTGCCACTCGCCCCACGCAAGAAAAAGGCCGGGCGCCAGCTTGTTATAACGCGCGTTATAACTTAGTTTGATCGGGCCATGACCGATGAAACCAAAAAGCCCGGCGTCAGCGATACCGAACGCGCTCCCTTCGAAGCGGCCAAACCCGTCACGAAGCCGTCCGGCCGCACGCTGAAAGTCCGCAAAATCGGCAACTCCCTCGGCGTCGTTCTTCCCAAGGACGTGCTGGCAAAACTGCGCGTCAGCGAAGGCGACGAACTCAGCGTCAGTGAAACGCCGGATGGCGTGGCGCTGAGGGCGGCTGATGAGGACACCGCCGAGCTGATGAAGCTGGCGGAGGACATCATGGCCAAGCGTCGCCGCGTGCTTAAGGCTCTTGCGCAATGAGGGAGCCGCGTTGGCTCCCGAAAGACCTCATTGTCGAAGTTCACAAGCGCCAACTCGCGGAACATGGCGGCGGTGCGGGCCTCCGAGACGAGGGCTTGCTCGAATCCGCCTTGGCGCGAGCGCAAAATCTCTTTGCCTATGGCGAAAGCGATTTCGCAGCGCTAGCGGCCGCATACGCCTTCGGCATCGCCAAGAACCATCCGTTCATCGACGGCAACAAGCGCACGGCGTTTGTAGCGTGCGAGCTCTTTCTGGTCGCCAATGGTTACGATCTCGCGGCGTCCGATGAAGAGTGCCTGGCCATGATGCTGGGCCTCGCGGCGAGTGAAATCGGCGAAGCCGAGTTCGCAGCGTGGCTGCGCGAGCACGTGCGGCCACGCTAGCGGCTCAAGGCCACTTCGCCACCGGCGGCATCGAGCTCAAAATGCTCTCAACGTTCCCGCCCGTCTTCAATCCGAACGTGGTGCCGCGATCGTAGAGCAGGTTGAACTCAACATAGCGTCCGCGCTGGACCAATTGCTCTTCGCGATCGGCTTCGCTCCAGGCTTGATGCATGCGTTCGCGCAAGATCGGCAAATATCCAATCAGGAACGCGCGTCCCACATCCTGCGTGAACGCGAAATCCTCATCCCACGTGTCGCCGCTCACGCCGCCGCTGTTGTGGTGATCGTAGAAGATGCCGCCAACGCCGCGCGGCTCGTTGCGATGCGGCAGCCAGAAATATTCGTCGGCCCATTTTTTGTATGTCGGGTAGAGATCGTCGCCGTGTTTATTGCAGGCGGCTTGATAGGCCGCATGAAACGCCACGGCATCTGGCGTTGCTTCGCTGCGGTCCATCGCTTGCGTTGGGTTCAAATCGCCGCCGCCGCCGAACCACCATTGCGTCGTCGTGATGTGGCGCGTGTTCATGTGCGCGGCAGGGCAGTGCGGGTTGCGCAAGTGCGCGATCAACGAAATGCCGCTTGCCCAAAAGCGCGGATCGTCGGCCGCGCCGCGCACGTTCTTCGCGAACTCGGGCGAAAATTCACCATGGACCGTGCTCACATGCACGCCGACTTTTTCGAAGAACCGCCCCCGCATCATCCCCGCAACGCCGCCGCCTTGATCGGCGCTGCCGTCGCCCCGCCGCCACGGCGTTTTCACGAACCGGCCCGGCGCACCGGGATAAAGGTCGGCCGGCGCTTCATCCTCAAGCGCCTCGAACGCCGCGCAAATCTGGTCGCGCAGATCTTCGAACCAAGTCTTCGCGCGCGCCTTCCGCTCTTCGCTCACACCAGTTTCTCCCAAGCCCCGGTCTGCCGCATAGCCTCGGTCAATACTATCGCGGCTGCATTGATCACGTTGAGCGACCTCAATCCGCGCACCATGGGGATGCGCACGCTGGCCTGTGCCGCTGCGTAGAGTTCTCCGGAAGACCCGGCGCTCTCGCGCCCCACCACTACCGTATCGCCTGTGGAAAACGCAAAGTCCTGGAAGTTCACCGCGCCGTCGGTCTCAATCAGTACCAGACGCCCGTCGTTTCGTTGCGGCATTGAACAGAACGCCGCCAAGCCCGCGTGCCGCATCACGGTTGCCTTATCCCCATAGTCCAGAGCCGCCCGTTTCATCGAGGCGTCTGTCAGCGGAAAGCCACACGGCTCGATCACGTCGAGCGCCACCCCGAGGCAGGCAGAGAGGCGAAGTGCCGCGCCGAGATTCTGCGGGATGTCAGGTTGATAGAGAGCGAGCCTCACGTTATGGCCTCCACGCCGGAGAGTCGGGGTTGTATCGGGGAATCTGTCGTGCGCCTGCGGCGAGCCGCCGCGCGCTAACGAACCCGGACTAGCCTAGCTTCGCCGGCGAACCAAGGCCGGGAGATCAAGGTCAGTGGCTGAAGCAGCAGCAACAAGCGCGCACGATGGCGAAACCACGCGTCGCGACTTTATATATATTGCCGGCGCCGCGGTTGCGACCGTTGGCATCGCCGCGACCATCTGGCCCTTCATCGACCAAATGAATCCGGCCGCTGACACGCGTGCGTTGTCGACGACGGAAGTCGATCTTTCTGCTGTGCCGGAAGGCCAGCAGGTGAAAGTGCTGTGGCAGGGCAAGCCGGTTTTTGTGCGTCACCGCACGGCGGTGGAAATTGCCGCCGCGCAGCGCGATGACTTCGCCAGTTTGAAGGACCCGCAGTCCGACGCTGATCGCCTCAAGCAGGAGGACGGCGAGGCCGGCCGTCCTGAGTGGTTGGTGCTGCAAGCGAGCTGCACGCACTTGGGTTGCGTGCCGACGTTCGTCGAAGGCTCGCAGTTCGGCGGTTGGTTCTGTCCGTGCCATGGCTCGGACTACGACACGTCCGGCCGTATCCGCCGCGGCCCTGCACCGAAAAATCTTCTGGTCGCGCCGTATCTCTTCACCGGCCCGACCGCCATTCGCATCGGCTAAAGTTTGGAGCGCTAAGTGAGCGGACCTTCCACATACGAGCCGAAATCCGGCATTACGCGCTGGCTCGATAGACGCCTGCCGATCATCCGGCTCGCGCACGACAGCTTCGTCGCTTACCCGACGCCGCGAAATCTGAACTATTGGTGGACGTTCGGCGCGATGCTGTCGTTCTGCCTTATCGTGCAGATCGTCACCGGCATTGTGCTGGCGATGCACTACACGCCGCACGTCACTATGGCGTTCGCTTCGGTGCAGCGCCTCGAGCGCGACGTGCCGTTTGGCTGGCTCATTCAGAGCATCCACGCCGTTGGCGCTTCGATGTTCTTCCTCGCCGTCTACATCCACATGTTCCGCGGCCTCTATTACGGCTCATACAAAGCGCCGCGTGAGCTGCTTTGGATCCTGGGCTGCGTGATCTATCTGCTGATGGTCGCGACCGGCTTCCTTGGCTACACGCTGCCTTGGGGTCAGATGTCGTTCTGGGGCGCGACGGTCATCACCAACTTGCTTGGCGCGCTGCCGCTGATCGGCGAGAGCATCAAGAATTGGCTGATGGGTGGCTTCTCGGTCGACCAGCCGACGATCAACCGCTTCTTCTCGCTGCACTATCTGCTGCCGTTTGTGATCGCCGGCGTTGTCGGCTTGCACGTCTGGGCGCTCCATGAAGCAGGGCAGAACAATCCGGTTGGCGTCGACGTAAAGTCGAAGGCCGATACGGTGCCGTTCACGCCGCACGCCACGATCAAGGATCTCTTCGCGACGACGTTGTTCGTGATCTTGTTCGCAGTGTTCGTCTTCTACATGCCCGATGCGCTCGGCCACGCCGACAACTTCATTCCGGCTGACCCGCTGAAGACGCCGCCGGAAATCGTGCCGGAATGGTACCTGTTGCCGTTCTACGCGATCCTGCGTGCGTTCGATTTCAACATCGGCCCGATCGACTCCAAGCTTGCGGGCGTGCTGGCGATGTTCGCTGCCATCGGCGTGCTGTTCGTGCTGCCGTGGCTCGACACGTCGCGCGTGCGCTCGATGCGCTATCGCCCGATCGCGCGTCAGTTCTTCGTGATCTTCGCTGTCGTCTGCTTCGCGCTCGGTTGGTGCGGCGGTCAGAACCCCGGCAACATCCTGCTGAAGGCTGGCCCGTTCTCGGCCACGCTGACATGGGTTGAAGGCGGGCAGGTTGCGGAGCGTCCGATCCAAGCTGACGGCGCGGCCAACTGGCAAGACGCGGCAAACGCAGCTGAAGCCCAGGCCCGCTCGGACGGCGCCTCGATGACGGCGGTGACACGCACTGGCGCCGCCACCGGCATTTTGCGCAGCGTGACCGGCGGCTCGGCTCAAACGCGTACGGTCGAAGGCGAAACCACCGACTATCTCGAAACTCACATCACCGAAGTGAAGGAAGAAGTTGGTCAGGCCGCGCCGTTCTACAATGTTGAACGCCGCGTCCCGCCAGCGTTCACGGTCACGAACTTCTCACAGGTTCTTACGCTCTACTACTTCCTCTTCTTCCTCGTGATCCTGCCGATCCTGGGCTTGCGTGAGCGGCCTGAGCGCGTGCCGGACACAATTGCAAAACCCGTCACTGGCGGCAAAGCGCAGGGGGCATCGTAATGTTGCGAGCAATTTCCGCCGCTGCGGCGCTCGTTGTAGTTGGCTGTGGCGTTGCCTGGGCTGCTGTCCACGGCGAGCATCCGGAAGAATATCCGTTCTCGTTCGAGAGCCCGGTTGGTTCGTATGACATGGCAGCCGTTCAACGCGGCTTCCAAGTCTACCAACAGGTCTGCTCGAACTGTCACTCGATGGATCACCTCGCCTATCGCCACCTTGGTGAAGAGGGCGGCCCGTTCTCGCTCTACATGATCCGCAATCATGAGACGGGTGAACCGGAGCCGCATGTTGGCCGTCCTGAGCACGGCGGCACGTTCGTCAAAGTGACCGAAAACCCGTACGTTCGCGCCATCGCTGCGGGCGTTACGATTGTCGACATCGATCCGAACTCTGGCCAACCAACCGATCGCCCAGGCCGCATTTCCGATCACTTCCGCCGTCCGTTCCCAAACGCGATCGCGGCTGCCGCGTCGAACGGCGGCGCAGCGCCGCCGGATCTGTCGGTGATGACGTCAGCTCGCCATGGCGGCGCGCGTTACGTGCGTTCGCTGCTCATGGGCTATGACGGCCAGGTCAACGGCACGCTCCACCACAACCCTTACTTCCCGGGCGGCTGGCTTGCCATGGCGCCGCCGCTTGTGGACGGCGTCGTCCCGTACAGCGATCCGGAAACGCCCCAGACGGTCGACCAATACGCAACCGACGTCGCGACCTTCCTGCAATGGTCAGCCGATCCGCACATGGAGCAACGTAAGCGCCTCGGCGTCGTCGTGCTCGCGTTCTTGGCTGTGCTCGCTGGCCTTCTCTACCTCGCCTACAAGCAAGTTTGGCGCAACGAGAGCCACTAATAAGCAAGCTCAGGCTGACGCTACTTTGGCGTCACCGCTAGAAATGGCGTCACCCTGAGCCTGTCGAAGGGCGGCGCCAGGAGCGGTGCATCTGTTGTCACGTCCCATCGCATCTCCTGCCCGAGCGGTAGGAGAATTCGGCATGTCTGCAGCGCAGGCGGGAAAGGGCGCGGCGATTATCGCCGCCGCCTCATACGCACTCATTTGGGGCGGTTCGACCGCATATCTCTATGCCACTGGCGGCGATTGGACGTCGCCGATCTTCGTCATGCTGATCTTTGGCGTCGGACTGAGCGGCATCGCTTGGCTGCTGACTCGCGGCGCCAACGCGCCGCGCGTTGAGGTCAAACGCCCGCGCACCGAGAGCGGCGCGGTGATCCTCTATCTTGCTCTCTACGCCGTTCTCTTTCTCGGCTTCGGGATGACCTGGGCGCGCGGCGCCTTCGCTGCTGGGCCTGAGCAGGAGAGCGCTGTTCTTGCCTTGAAGCTTGCGGTGCACGTCGTGCTGCCTGCGCTACTGCTCGTGCTCCTCGGGGAAAAGCTAGGCCCGATTACGCAACTCGGCCTGAGCCGACGCAAATTTTGGCGCACGCTGATCGTGCTCGGCGTCATCATCCTCGGCATCGTCTGCGTGATCACGCCGAGCCTTAAACAGATATCCGGTATTCCGCCGACATTCGAGACGATGATCTGGGCGATGCCGCTCGGCTATGTTTGGATGACGCTGGAAGCCGGCGTAACCGAAGAATTCCTGTTTCGCGGCATGCTGCAGACGCGGCTGACAGCATGGTTCAATTCGCCTTGGGCGGGCGTCATCGTCACGTCGGTGCTTTTCGGTCTAGCTCACGCGCCTGGCCTGTTTATGCGCGGCGGCCCCGGCGTCGATGGGTGGAGCACAGATCCGCTGCAGGTCATCGCCCACACGATCGCTGTGCTTTCGCCGATCGGGCTCACCTTTGGCTTGATCTACGCGCGCACTAAGTCTCTGCTCTTGGTCATTCTGCTGCACGGTCTTGTCGACTGGCTGCCGAATCTGGCCGAATTTGTAGAAACGTGGACCTGAGATGAGTGAAGAAAAACCGCGCGGCCCGATCGCGATCGACTCCGTGCCGTGGGACGTATGGAGCGAGGGCGTTCGCTACGGCTCACGCGTCCGCGTGCTTTCGGACACGCGCGGCGCTGACAAGCGCAAGATCGGCATCAGTGTCGAGGAGCTTGCGCCAGGCAAGCAGAGTTGCCCGTTTCACTATCACACAGCGGAAGAGGAGCACATCCTCGGCCTCGAAGGCGAAGCGACGCTGCGCCTGGGCGACGAGTGCTACACGATCAAAGCCGGCGACTATGTTGCGTTTCCAGCGGGCCAGCGCGCAGGACATTGCCTCATCAATGAAGGCGACACGCCTTTTCGCTTCATCATGATCGGCGACAACGAGCCGAACGAAGTTTGTGTCTATCCGGACTCGAACAAGATCAAGGTGCGTGCGCTTCATGATGGCGAGCGCTTCATTCAGCGCATTGGCGAACGCCTCGACTACTACGATGGCGAAAAGAAAGACGATCCGCACTAGTCAAAAGAAAGGCGCGACTTTCGCCGCGCCTTGCAATCTAGAGCATTGTTTGAAGTTACGGTGCGCTTGCACTCGAAGGTGCGATCGTGTCGACCGGTGAGGGCGTGAC
Organism: Caulobacteraceae bacterium; assembly: GCA_031431115.1. GTDB lineage: Bacteria > Pseudomonadota > Alphaproteobacteria > Caulobacterales > Aquidulcibacteraceae > Vitreimonas. Next base: position 52,553 of record JANPCV010000016.1, on the reverse strand, counting down.
GACCGGTCCGCCATTGATGGTCGGAGATGCAGCAGCATTCACGTTAATGGCTTGCGCGGTTTCGCTCGGGAGCGGCTGACCCGCAGCGGTCGCCGACGCATATTGGATCACACCGTTGACGCGCCCCGCGCGCGGACCGCGGCGCGAGGCTGTCCGGACGGTGCGCGGCTCGCCGCCAGAGATTGCCTGACCCAGATACTGAGCGACGTCGATCATGCGCGGCGTCGCGCGCGTGCCGGGATCGGGGACGTCAGCATAAAAGATGTGCTGGCCAATCACTTGCCGGCCCTGGCCAACGCGCGCCCAGCGCGGACGCACAGCACGCGTGTGATAGAAAAGAGCGCCATCGGTAGGATCAAGCGATTGGCCGCTCAGCACTTCACGCGCCACGCGATCCGCCATCGCCCATTCTGGATCGGTTGCGATGCCCGAAGCATCGCGGGCGAGATTCACGACGGTGCGACGGTTCGGATCACCGCGATTCCAAACTGAGAACTGTTTCGGCGAAAGGATCACCGTCGCGAGGTCTTCGCCGAAGCGGTCGCCGATGCGGTTGACCATGACGTGCGCCACGGCGCGCATGCCGTCTTCGCCCTCACTGCGGGCCTCACCCCACACGGTCGCGGCGAGCAAACGCACTTCGTTTTCATCGACGACAACCGGCTGAGATTCGGAGATTGAGTTCCCTGCAGGTTCCCCCGGAACGAATCCGATGATCGCCCGTTCGCCACTGACAACAGCAGCTAGCGCGTCTGGATAAAGCGCGAAGTTCATCGCTGCCGCGAGAACCAGGACGCCGCCAGCGCCGAGGGCGTGCAGAGATTGTTTCATCGTGTGCGCCTTAGCGCGTACGCGGGAAGTATTTTTGCTCGAACGTGTAAGTCCGATCCAACGAGCGGCCATATTTGGTCTCTCTACATCGCGCGGCGCGCTGGAACGCGCCGTGGTGAATGAAATCAGGTTGGTGTGAACCGCTCGCAGCAACGTGCGGACACAAGGCGTGTTCTACTTGTCCACAAGGCGAGAATGGGGCGCGCAAACGATGAATACAGTCGAAAACACCCGTCTTTCCTTGCTATTCTGTCAGAACCAGACCTTCGACATAGTCTGACAAGCGTCGTTCCATTACGACGCGTTCACGATGACCTGCGCTTGGCGAATTTCACCAACTGAGTGCTTTGCCTATTCGATATCGAAACGCAGCACTTCAAGCCTCCGGCTCTCGCGCTACCTCGCGCAAAGCGCAGTCAATTGCGTATCATTCGCAACAAGCGTAGAGCGGCGTACATGAAAATCCTGCTTGCGCTCGCTCTCTCGCTCTTTCTCGCCGCCTGCGGCCCGCGTGAAGCGGAGCACGACATGACATCCGCCGCGCCCGCTGACGCTGCGCGCGAAGATGCAGATTTCGCCATGCGCCTCGCGCTCATCGAAGGGCACATGCACGTTGGCCGCGAGCTCATCGAAGCAGGGCAGACGCAAAACGCGCTTCCGCACTTCGGTCATCCCGTGCGCGAGCTTTACAGCGATATGATCCCCGTGATCGTCCATCGCGGCGGCCAGCAATTTGATCGCGACCTCATTGCGCTCGAGGGCCTCGCCGTCAGCGAAGGCAACTCGCCGACCTTCATTGCGGCGTTCGATGCGGCGCTCGCCAAAGTCCGCGCCGCGCGCGATCTGGTGCCTGCTGAAAAGTGGGCGTCCGACGCGTTCATCCTCGGGCTCGCCGCCGACACCAGCACCGTCGCGTCGCAGGAATATCGCAACGCGCTCGTCGGCGGCCGCATCGACAGCTTGATCGAGTATCACGATGCGCGTGGCTTCATCTTTTATCTGTCGGACGTACTCTCTGGTCATCAGGGCAGCGATCCGCGTCTGGCGCAGGCTGCCTCCATCGTCGCTGAGCTCCGCGCTTTCGTTGAGCCGCTGAACCCGCCGAACCCGCCACGCGCGACCGACGTTCAGTTCGAGGAAAAGGCGGCGGCGCTTCGCGCGCTTGTGGACGCCCAGCCGGCGGCGCAATGAACCCATACAGCGATTTCAGCGTCCCGGCGTTCGATGCGTTCCTGCTGTGGCTGAGCGCGACAGAACTGCGCGTCTTCTTTTATCGCTTCGAGGATTTCGACTGGCTGCTCGTGTTCGCGCACGTGTGCTCGGCGGCGGTGTTGCTCGGCTCGATCCTGATCGTTGATCTGCGCATCATCGGCGTCATGCGCGAGATCAACCTGCGCAAACTCGCAACCTTGACGCTGCCGTGGTCGATCGGCGGCGCGCTCGTCGCGCTCGCCAGCGGCATCGTGCTGCTGTTGTTCGATCCGATCGCCGTCGGCGTGCACACCTACTTCCTGCCGAAGATGGGCCTCATCCTGCTTGGGCTGATCAACGCGTTGGCGTTCCACACGTTCGTAAATCTCGACGCCGCCGACACGCCCTCAGCGCGCGGCCGCTTCGCCGGCGCTCTCTCTATCGCGCTCTGGGCCGGCGTTTTCCTGTGTGCCTCGCTCAACGCGACCGAGCGCATCTCCAGCACGAACCACGCTGAGATGGCGCGCTAGTCCTCAACGGCGCGTGCGGGTATGCTGGCGCGAGGAAGGCGTCATGCAGACAATTGCACGTTGTGTGGACAAAGCTGCCTCCGGCTACGTGCCACTCCGTTTCGTGCGCGCCTTAAGCGCGTCGTTTGTCGTAGCCGCTGTGTTCGGCATTCTGACCGTCACCGTTGGAGCGTCGTTTTACGCCATCGCGCAGGGCGGATGGGCCTCTGTCGTTGTCGCACCGCTCGGCATTGCTCTAATTTTTCTGCTGTTCGTCCTGCCGGTTGTGATCTTTGTCGCCCTCGTGGGCGGGATCATCGACGTGCTGCACCGGCGCGTGGTTGGCTTTGCCTTGTTTGTCGCCAGCGTTGTGGCCGTGCTGTTTTTTACTACGGGCGCGATCTATTCCGCTGGTTGGCTGGCAGGCTTGGACATGCGCACTGCGAGCGATCCGCAGGCCATGCCCTTGAACGACGCACTCTGGTTCGGCCTGTTCGGCTTGTTCGCAGCGATCATGGCGTTTGAAGTGATGCGGGCCGGATGGTGGCAGTTCACAACCAGCGCCGAGGACTTTCGCGCCACTCGCGGTTGGCGCCCGTCAGCTTGGCGTCCGCTCTCTTCATTCAGGCGCTATCTCGGTTTGCCGAGCTTTCTCTCTTATGTTGGTAAGAATCGACGTGTGGCGTCGGTGCTCTATTTTGGCGTCGCCGTGCTCAACCTCGGTCTCGTCTTGTTGTTGATGCTCCCGACGATGATCGGTTCGCAGCCGGACCAGACCGAGACGTTCAACCCTCTCGTCGCCTATGGCGCTATGGGCGTTTTACTGTTGCTCAACTTGGTTGGCGCCGGCGCGTTGCTCGCACGTTTGGCCGACAAGCGCGCCACCAAGCTCTATCAAAACGTTCGCGACTGGGACGAGCGTGCACCCATCGTGTTTCTTCGTGCCTTCGATCAAGATGCAGCACGGCTGCGCGCGCGGGGCGGCGACTTCTTCGCCCGCTGGCCCGCCGGTGTCGGGCGCTCGCGCACGCTCGATGAGATTTTGCTCGAACACGGTTCGCCGTATGGACCCGTCACAGCGATCGGCGACCCGCGCGATCCTACGCCGCCACTCGGCGCGGCGCGTGTTTTTGTCGAAGGTGCTGGCGCGCAGTGGCAGGATGTGGTTGGAGCCCTGGCAGGCGCCTCACGCGCGATTGTAATGTGTCCCAATCACGGTGAGGGGGTGCAATGGGAACTCGATCTCATCACCCAAGCCGGCGGCCGCCTACAGACAATCTTTCTCGCCAGCCCCGAGCTTGATCGGGAGGCATCAACAGCTCTGTTCGCGCGCATTGTGCCAGCTATGCCGGAACTGGATTCCAAACGGTGGCCGCTTGCCGCTTACGTTTACCAGGGCGCCTGGTGCGTGCTTACGACCAAGCGTCTCAGCGTCGAAGCCTACACTGCCGCCCTCAACTCCGCCCTGCAGGCGTTGTTCGGATTGAAGGGCGTGGCGCTCACGAAGCCGCGCCACTAGCTCAAAGGAAAAGGGCTCCAGCTTTCGCTGGAGCCTCGATTTTTCGTGCATCGAACCGCCTAGCGAATTTCGCTCTGGCTATTCACGATCTTGCCGACGAGGCCGTAGGCTTTCGCTTCTTCGGCCAGCATCCAGTAATCGCGGTCGACGTCGCGCTTGATCTTCTCGACGGGTTGGCCGGTCGCGGTAGCGAAGATCTGGTTCAGACGCTCACGCATCCGCAAAATCTCGCGCGCTTGGATTTCAACGTCCGAAGCCATGCCGCCAACGCCGCCGCGCGGTTCGTGCAGCAGGAAGCGCGTGTTCGGCAGGCAGAAGCGGTTTTCGCGCTCAGCCGCCGCGTAGATCAGCGCGCCCGCGCTGGCGACCCAGCCAGTGCCGAGCATGCGCACCGGCGCGTTGATGAACTTGATGACGTCATGGATCATGTCGCCGCTCTCGACGTGGCCGCCGGGCGAGGAAATCACGAACGTGATCGGATTGGGGTTTTGCGCCGAAAGCGCGAACAAGCGCTCCGTGACGCGGCGCGCTTGAATGTCATTCACTTCGCCCGTCAGCATCACGACGCGCGCTTCGAACAGCGCCTTTTCGATCACGTCTGGGGCGTTGCGGCCGTCCGCCGGGTTTTTGGTGTCGTCGTCTTCATCGAGGCGGGTGATCGAACCGATCATGGAATGGGCTCCTGTCATTGCCCGAACAGGTAGGCAAGTTCGCCCCGTTTTCCTAGGCCCGAGACACGCTTCCCGGCCAAGCACGCGCAGCGTGCGCCGAGACGGGATCCGGAGATGAAAAATGACGCTGTTTCCGTAACTTGTGGCCCCTAGGTCCCGGTCCGCTGCGTGCGCGACGTCCGGAAAACGTTGTTGGTCGCAAATCCTCGATCGAGCCGCGACGCAGGCTATAACGACCCCAAAAGGGGACGACCCAATGCTGGACAAAGAACTGAGCCTTCGCGCGTTAATCCTTGGCGCGGCGATCGCCATCGTCTTTACGGCAGCCAATGTCTATCTCGGCCTTCGTGTCGGCATCACCATTGCCTCGTCGATCCCCGCCGCTGTGATTTCGATGGGCATCTTCCGGCTCTTCAACACCGGCACCATCCGCGAAAACAACATCGTCCAGACCGTTGCCTCCGCTGGCGGCACGCTCTCGGCCATCATCTTCGTGCTGCCTGGCCTTGTCATGATCGGCTATTGGCGCGGCTTCGACTTCGTGACGACATTCTTCATTTGCGCGCTCGGCGGCATACTCGGTGTGCTGTTCTCGATCCCGCTGCGCCGTGCGCTTGTCGTGAATTCAACGCTGCCGTTTCCCGAAGGCGTCGCCGCCGCTGAAGTTTTGAAAGTCGGCGCGAGGGGCGATGAAGCGCCGGCGAACGTGCTCGAACGCACGAAGGGTCCGCTCATTATTCTCTATGGCGCGCTTATTGCCGCCGGTGCGCAGATCGTGAGCTTCATGGGACTTGCGGCCGCGACCGTCGCGAACTTCTTCCGCGTCGGCTCCGGCGTCAGTGGCATCACGGTCGGCTTTTCGCTCGCGCTCGTTGGCGCGGGTCACCTTGTGGGCATCTCGGTCGGCATCGCCATGTTGGTGGGTCTGCTGATCTCGTGGGCCGTGTTGATGCCGTATCTGACGGCCGGCATGCCAGGCGATATCACTGAAATCGCCGAAACCATTTTCCGCAGCGAAGTGCGCTTCATTGGCGCCGGCACGATTGGCGTCGCCGCGATTTGGAGTTTGGTGAAGCTCGTCGGCCCGGTTGCGAAGGGCATCGCTGACACCATGGCGGCTGGAAAAGCCGCCAAAACCGGCGCGCACGACGATCGCGATCTGGGTATGGGCACAATCGTACTGTTGAGCCTCGTCTGCCTCACCGCGATCGGCGTGCTGCTGTTCCTCTTCATTCAAGCGGCGCCCACGCTGCAGCCGTACACGTGGCAGCTCGTGTTCGGCGGCGTGGCATTCACCGTCATCGTCGGCGCCTTCATCGCGACCGTTGCCGGCTACATGGCCGGCCTCATCGGCGCTTCGAATAGCCCCGTCTCTGGCATCGGCATTCTCGCGATCGTCATCGGCTCGCTGCTGCTCGCCGCCTTCGCGCAGCCTGTGCTGGGGGAAGGGGCGACGGATGCGCTCATCGCCTTTGCGCTCTTTGCAGTGGCGATGGTGTTTTCGATCGCCACTATCTCCAATGACAATTTGCAGGACCTGAAGACAGGCCAGCTCGTCGGCGCCTCACCGTGGCGCCAGCAAATCGCGCTCATCGTCGGCGTTATCGCCGGCGCTCTGATAATCGGGCCGGTGCTTGATCTTCTAAATCACGCCTACGGCTTCCCCGGCGACCCTAATCGCGACGCCATCGCCGCTGAACCGCTCGGAGCGCCGCAAGCAACGCTCATCTCCACGCTCGCGCGCGGTGTCCTCAACGCCGAGCTCCGTTGGGACCTGATCGGCATCGGCGCCGCCATTGGCGTCGCGCTGTGCTTCTTCGATGAAATCCTCGGCTTCTTCAAAGCCATGCGCATTCCGCCGCTCGCCGTCGGCATTGGCATGTATCTGCCCATGGATACGACGCAGCCGGTCATCTTCGGCGCCATTATCGGCTGGCTCTATGATCGTGCCGTCTCGAAACGCGAGAACGCCGAGATGGCGAAACGTTTCGGCATTCTGCTCGCATCGGGGCTGATCGTTGGCGAGAGCCTACTCGGCATTCTCAACGCTGGCCTGATTGTCGCTACCGGTAACGCATCGCCCATCGCCATTGTTGGCGAAGACTTCGTGGCGACGTCACGCTGGATCGGCGCTGCGCTATTCGGTGTGTTGCTCTTCCTCAGCTACGCATGGGTCTCGCGGCAATCTCGAACGCCGAAGTAAAGCGAATCCGCCTATCATCTATTCTCGGGGCTTCGCGTAGCGAAGAGCCCGGGACCCATAAACGCGATTCTTCGTGAGCAGGCTTCGGTAGTTGTGTTTATGGGCCCCGGACTGCTCGCTGCGCTCGCATCCGGGGATGGGCGGTGGAGGAACCCATGAGCGACGTTTTCATATCTTACAAGCGCGAGGACAAAGCTCGCGTCGAGGCGCTCTACACGCTGTTGCTCGATCTCGATGTACCGGTCTGGTTCGACGCGGGTATCGAAGTCGGCATGGAGTGGGAGGCGCGCATTCTCGAACAGATCGAGAAGGCGAGAGCCGTCATTGTCTGCTGGAGCTTCGCTGCTGTTTCCTCGCACTGGGTCATCCGCGAAGCCACGATCGGCTTGGAGCGCGGCATCCTCGTGCCGGTGACCATCCATCCGTGCGCATTGATCCCGCCGTTCGATGCGCTGCAATCTGCCGATCTTACGCAATGGGACGGCGCGCCCGATCATCCTGAAGTTCAGAAGGTGCTGCTGCGCCTTGGTCTCCTGACCGGCAAGAAGAACCTCGCGCGCAACGCGCGCTTGCGCGCAGGCGGTCAGAAGGAGGCGATGGTCGATCTGATCCGCGCGCTGCTTGTAGATCGCGCACTCACCGGCGGCGAGCCGTTCACATACAAGGAAGCCGAGGACGCGTTGCGCGCCGCTGCGCGGGAGGAGGAGCTGCACATTGGCGAATTCGATCAGCACTCACTTTGGGGCGCGCTCGACGCCATCGCCGAACAGTGCCGCCGCCGCCGTGAGCCGCCGTTGGACGTTTTGGTGGTGAGCAAAGATACTGGCCGTCCCGGGCGCGGCTATTGGCAAAAGCATGCCTTTCTCCCCGGTGACGGTGATGATTTGGAGAAGCTTGTGTTTGAGCGGCATCTTGCCGCCGTCCGCGCCTCCAATTGGAGTCAGGACGTTTAGATCAACACGTCCAGCCGCTGGATGCCGTTGAAGAATGGCAGCGTGCGTTTCTCGGGCTTCTCGTCCGGGCGCGCCAAACGTAAATTCGGAAACCGCCGGAACAGTTTCGAGAGCGCGGCCTGCGCTTCGATCCGCGCCAAAGGTGCGCCGATGCAAATGTGTGAGCCGCCGCCGAACGCGACGTGCGGGCTGGGTTTGCGCGACACATCGAATGCGTCTGGATTTTCAAACGTCTCAGGATCGTGGTTCGCTGAGCGCAGCAGCGTGATCACCGATTGCCGCGCTTTCATTGGGCAACCGCCAATTTCCATCTCGCGCGGGGTCACGCGTGCGGTGATGTCCACCGGTCCATCATAGCGCAGCACCTCTTCGACCACCTGCGGCACGATGGAAGGATCGGCCGTCAGCTTCGCCAACTCTTCCGGGTGAGTCAGTAGCGCATAGACGCCGTTGCCGATGAGATCGCTGGTGGTGAGATTGCCGCCAACCAAAAGGCCGATCAGGTTGGAGATAATCTCAGCGTCCGTCAGCTCAGCGCCTGCAGCCTGCAACTGCACAACGTCGGTGATCAAATCATCTTGCGGTTTCGCTCGCCGCGTTGCGATCTGGCTTTCGAAATACCCACGGATCGCTTCGCCCGATCGCTGCAGGTACTCTGTTTGCTCTGGCGTACGAAAAGGATTCAGTACTTGGATCACGCCTTCGGACCATTCTCGGAATTCCGCGCGGCGTTCGGTGTCGACACCGAGAATTGCGCCGATCACATCAATCGGCAGCGGAATGGCGAACTCATTTAACAGATCGAAGCCGCCTTTCGGTTCAACGGCATCGAACTTTTCATCGATGATCTCATCGACCAGCGGCTTGCATTTGGCCGCGCGCGCATAGAGCGCTTTTGCGATTGGCGGACGCACGCGCGAATGGTGCGGCTCATCCATCAGCAGGATAGAGTTGGTGCGCGGCTCGCCCGTCTCGGGATCACGCTCGAAACTTTCGACCAAGCGCTGCGTGAACGGCCCCGGCGGATCAACTTTATCCGGCCCGCGCAGCATCGTGCGGTCGTTCAGCGTCTCGCGCACGATTTTGTAGCGCGTGATGATGTTCGAGCCGGCCATGTCATCGCGATAAACGCCATGAGACTCGCGCAAGCGTCGATAGATTGCATGCGGATCGTCGCGGAAATCCGGGTTGAGCGGCGTCAGCTGCAGGATCGGTGGGGGTGGGTTTTCGTCCGCCATTGGCTAAGCCTGCGCCTCTCGTGGCTGGCTCGCAAGTTCACGCGCACGTCAGCCGCGTTTTTCTTCTAGCCGTTTCGTGAGCCGTTCGACGGCGGAGGTGAGGTTAGCGATCTCGCGCTCGCGCAGGAGATCGATCTTTTCGTGCAACGTCTCGATCTCCAGCTCGGCTTTGCAATTGATGTCGAAGTCTTCAACGTTGCGGCGGCGATCGATGTCCGACTGCCGGTTTTGGCTCATCATGATGATGGGCGCCGTGTAGGCGGCCTGGAACGACAGGAGCAGGTTCAACAGGATGAACGGGTAGGGATCGACGCGCTCGGCGCTCACGGCGTTGAACAATATCCACGCCGCCAGCAAGGCGCTTTGGATGACGATGAACTTCCAAGAGCCAACGACGCTCGCGATGGTATCCGCTGCGCGTTCGCCCCAAGAGCGGGGCGCAATTGCAGCTTCCGGTTCGGCACGTTTGCGCGCCTCAGCGCGCAGAGCGTTCAGCACATCTTCGGCGTTCGACATCGGGAGCTCCTAATTGAGCCCCGAGCTTACGCCACCAAGCGATCAAACAGAACGTTGAATGCCGCCACCGCCGCGCGCGGTCCTTCCAGGTGCGCCCAAACCCCGGCCGACACGGCCAGGAAATCCGCACCGGCGCGCACGAGCGGCTCGGCATTCGTAACCGTGATGCCGCCAATGGCGACGCACGGCGTCTCCATGCTTTCCTGCCAGATGCTCAAAAGCTCAGCCTCGGCCCAATGCGACGTCTCTTTGGTGTCCGTCGGATAGAAGGCGCCGAACGCGACATAGTCCGCGCCGGCTGCCGCCGCGTCGTAAGCCAGATCGCGCGAGTCGTGACAGGTCACGCCGACGATGCGCTCGTTGCCCATCAGCCGCCGTGCGTCCGCGTACGATGCATCGCGTTGGCCGACGTGCACGCCGTCCGCATCGAGGTGCGCCGCAAGGTCTGGCCGATCGTTGACGATGAAAGCCGCGCCGGCGGCTTGCACGATTGGCTTCAGCGCCGCACCGATGCGTAGCACCTCGTCATCTGTGATGTCCTTCAGGCGCAATTGCACGCACGCGACGTCACCGCCGCTCAACGCATCCCCCAGCGCGCGTGAGAAATGCTCAAGCTCAAGCTTTGGCGGCGTGATCAGATAGAGACGGCAACGCATGGCAGCGTCCTAGCGCGTCAGCGCTACTGCGTCACCTTGCGGCCAAACGTGCCTGGGGTGGCGGGACGCAAGCCCGCTGCGGGCTGAGCGGCAACGCGCGCTGCTGCGGCCGGACGCTGTGCTGCCGCTTGCGTTTGTTTGCTCTGCGCCGCGATCGCGCGCTCGATCGCGCTTTCGGCGTTGCTCAGCGACGAGCCCATTGCAGGAGCTGGTTTGGGGGAGCCCATTCCCGGGATTGATTGCGTCTTTGCTGGCGCCGAATATCCGGGAGCAGGCGCCCCGCCCATGGGAGCGCCGCCGCTGAACCCGCCGCCCGGCGGATTGCCGTACTTGTTTGGCTCCGCCTTGCTGGGCATGCAGCCAAGATCGACGAACATGAAAAGGTTCACCAGCTGCAATAGCCCAAACCACATGCCGGCCGAGGAGAGCACATGCTCAATGCTGGCGTTGGTGGCGGCGCCGCTGACCACCGTGATGACGATCATCGTCAGTGGGACGAATGGCGCCAGCGCCCAAAGTCCGCTGCGACCGCGATCATGGAAGCGCTTGGTTTGCAGCGCCGACCCGATCCATCCCATGAAGATGAGGGGAAGGCCGAACGTCACGCCCATGGATGGCAGCAGCAGCATTGCATCCGCACCGGTCTTCGGTGCGCCGCCAGCGGGCATCGTCAGAACGCCAAGCATCAAGAGCAGCACAGCGCCGCCAAAGCCAGCGCCCATGCAGCCGAGCCAATACTGTAGGCGATTGATACGCCCGCTAAATCCGAACAGGAAAGAAACCAAATTCACGAGCCGCCACTCCCGCGTACTTGGGCAACAAAATAGCCGGGATGGATTAATATCCCGGCTATTTTCGAAGTATTCGTAGTTAAGCGCGAGCGCGTTCTTGTTTACGCTGCGTGCTGGCGCTCAAGAATTTCGTTCCACTTACCTTGGCTCGCCAGGCCGTTCATGCGCGCGCGGTGCAGGAAAGCGGCCTGACCAGCGGCGATGTTTTCTGCTTTGCCGCTCCAGGCTTTCTGCGGCGCTGCTTGCAGTGCGCGTCCGTAGCTAAACGTCATCTGCCACGGGAAGCCGCCAATCTCGTTCATGCGTGAGAGGTGCGCTGTCGCCAGCTCATCCGATTGGCCGCCTGAGAGATAGGCGATGCCTGGCACCGCTGCCGGCACACAAGCCATCAGGCATTTGATCGTCTTCTGCGCGACTTCATCGACCGAAGCCTGCTTTGCCGCTTTCTTGCCCGGCAAGATCATGTTCGGCTTCAGCACGATGCCTTCGAGCTTCACGTTCATGAAGTAGAGCTGTTGGAAGGTTTCCTTCAGCACCCACTCCGTCACCGCGTACGTGGTGTCGATGTCGTTATCGCCGTCCATCAGCACTTCCGGCTCAACGATCGGCACAATGTCGAACTCTTGGCAGAGGTTCGCATAGCGCGCGAGCGCGTGTGCATTGGCGAGGAGGCCAGCATAGGAGATGTTCGTCGGATCGATCACCGCGCGCCATTTCGCAAAGCGGGCGCCGCGCTCGTGATATTTCGGCAGGCGCTTCGAGAGTCCGTCGAGACCCGTCGTAATCAGCTCGCCGGGCTTTGCGCCATGCAAGGGCCGCGCGCCTTCATCGACCTTGATGCCAGGAATTGAGCCCGCATCCGTGATCTTCTTCACCAGTGGCGTGCCATCCTTGGCGTCCTGCCAGATCGTTTCGTCGTAGAGGATGACGCCAGAGACGTAGCCCATCGCTTCCTTGGCGCTGAACATCATCTCGCGGTAGTCGCGGCGGTTGTCGGCAGAGTTCTCCACGCCGATCGCTTCCATCCGCTTGCCCATCGTGCCGGTGGATTCGTCGGCCGCTAGGATGCCTTTGCCCGGCTGCACCATGGCGTCCGCGACTTTGTTCAATGCCTCAAGATTCACGTCTTCCGCCCCGTGATTGATTGGATGGCGGTGTCTAACCCAGCCTTCGCAAAAACGCCACGGCGGGCAGGGACATGGGGAAAAAGTATCGCAGCGGGGCAGTTATCCGGTCCGCGAAGGACCGGATTCACTGCGATTTACTTTTAACTACCCGAACGCCTTAGGCCGCTTTGGCCAGTTCAGCTTCCAGCACCGAAACCAAACGCGGATCGTCCGCCGCCACATCCGGCGAGAAACGCGCCACGACATCGCCGTTCCGGCCGACGACAAACTTCTCGAAGTTCCAGAGCACATCCGGTGCGGCGCTGGCGAGGTTCTTGCTCGCGAGCCGCTCACGAAATGGGCCTTCGCCGGTGGTGGCAGGCTGCGCGGCGATGAGCGCCGCATAGAGCGGATGCTGATCGGCGCCAGCGACCGAGATTTTTGAGAACATCGGAAAGTTCACATCGAACGTCGACTTGCAGAAGTCGGCGATCTCGGCGTCGCTGCCTGGCTCTTGGCCGAGAAAGTTGTTCGCCGGAAAGCCCATCACTTCGAGGCCCGACGCGCGCTTGTCTTCGTAGAGCTTCTCAATGCCCGCATATTGCGGCGTCAGTCCGCACTTTGACGCAACATTGACGATGAGCAGCACCTTGCCGCGATGCGCCGCCAACGTATCGACGCCGCCATCGATGCGCTTCAGCTGAATGTCTTGAAGTGACGTCATGATTATTTCTCCTAGCGCTTCAGCGCTTCCACACCTGGCAGTGGCTTGCCTTCCATCCATTCGAGAAACGCGCCACCGGCGGTGCTCACGAATGTAAAATCTTCAGAGACGCCGGCATGGTTCAGCGCCGCGACCGTATCGCCGCCGCCAGCGACCGCGACCAGCTTGCCACTTTTTGCAAGCTCCGCAGCATGCTTAGCCGCCGCCACCGTCGCCGCATCGAACGGCGGAATTTCGAACACGCCGAGCGGTCCGTTCCATATCAGCGTCGCGCTCTGATCCATCGCCGCGAGCAGGCGTTTCACTGTCTCTGGCCCCGCATCGAGGATGCGCTCGTCCGCGTCCAGTTCACCAAGCGGGCGTGTAAATACCGGCGCGCCATGCTCCATGCGGATGGAAACGATCGTGTCGACCGGCAGGAGCAATTCGCAACCCGCCGCTTTGGCGGCTTCCATGATCGCCCGCGCTGTTTCTGCTTGATCCTTCTCGCAATACGAGGCGCCGACTTCGTAGCCCTGCGCATATAGGAACGTATTCGCCATGCCGCCGCCAATCGCCAAGCAATCGAGCTTGGCTACAAGGTTCTTCAGCAAATCGATCTTGGTCGAAACCTTCGAGCCGCCGACAATCCCCAGCACCGGCCGCTTCGGCGATCCGAGCGCAGCCTCTAGCGCATCGAGTTCACGCTCCATTTGCTTGCCAGCATAGGCCGGCAGCAGGTGCGCCAAACCTTCGGTCGATGCATGCGCGCGGTGCGCGGCAGAGAACGCATCGTTGACGTAGAAATCGCCCAGCGCCGCAATTTGCTTCGCGAGTTCGGGATCGTTCGTTTCTTCGCCAGCGTGATAGCGCGTGTTTTCCAACAAGATCACGCCGCCTTCCGGCAGCGCATCGATCGCAGCTTTCGGCGCCGCGCCCACGCAATCACCTGCGAACGCCACGTCTGCGCCGAGCAGGCGCGCGAGCGGCGCCGCCACAGGTTTCAGTGACATCTCCGGCGCGCGCTTGCCCTTCGGCCGGTCGAAGTGCGCCAGCAACGCCACCTTGCAACCCTTGGCTTGCAGCGCCTTGATCGTCGGCAACGCCGCGCGCAGGCGCGTGTCATCGCTCACCGCGCCGTTTTGCATCGGCACGTTGAAATCGACACGCACTAAAGCGGTTTTGCCTGACGGCGCATCTTCAATCCGGCGAAAGCTCACGCGCATGTCCTCCAAGTCCGAGGCCGATCCAATAGGCGAGGGCCACCACCACGGCAATCATCGTCACCGAAATCGCGCCCTGGATTAGCCGCAGCTTTAGTGGCAACGCCGCCAAAGGCCGCCGCCGTGTCCACCCCCACGACACCAGAGCGCATGCGAGCACCAGGGCTGGGAAAATCAGAGATAGCCCGGCCCAACCCGCGATCAACGCCAGCAGCGCGAACGCGAGGTCAGATGCGGCGGAGCCAATATTGGGACGTCTCTGCACGGCTCAACCGATCAGGAAGTCCTTCTTGCCCAACTCGATGCCGTTGGCGCGCAAGATGTCGTAGGCGGTCACGTAGTGGAAATAGAAATTCGGCATCGCCCACTGGGTCACGTAATCGAGGCCGGAGAACTTTAGGTCCATGTTCGGAATCTTGATCGTGATCTCGCGGGCTTCAGCGCCATCGAATTGCTCAGGCGTGTAGCCTTCAACGATAGCCAGCACCTTCCTGATCCGTGCTTGCAGGTCCGCGAACGATGTTTCGGTGTCCTCGATCGGCTCGATTTGCTTGCCGGCCAAACGCGCAACGCAGCCCTTGGCGTGATCGGTTGCGATCTGCACTTGGCGCGTCAGCGGAAACATATCCGGCGCCAGGCGCGAGTTCAGCAATACGCCCGGATCATAGCCCTTCACCTTCGCTTGCTTTTCCGCGCTCGTGAGAATGGACGACAGATTGTTGAGCATGCGCACGAAAATAGGCGCGCTCACGGCGTGCATCGAAAGCTTGGTCATGAGTTAGATAACTTCCCCAGCAACGAGGCCGAGCCAATACGAGCCGACCTGTATGGAAATGATCGTGACGAAGCCGAGGGTCATGACCGTCGCCCACGTCGCGCCGCGCAATCGGTTGAGCACCGAATTCCGCGTGACGGTCCAATAGGCCAGCATGCTGACTGCGGCTAGTGCCGTCAGCCAAACAGGCGCGTCGAAAAGGCCGCAGGCGAATGCTGCGAGCGCGAAGGCAAGCTCCGACACCGCATTTTTGAAGCTGTGATAGTGACGCCGCGCGCGCATGAGCGCGATTGGCGCACGCGCGCAGCGTTAACGCTGTAGTTCTCAACTCGTTGGCGAGGTCACGGCGCGATCGCGTTGAGCCCGTAGGCGATCAGGAACCCCGTCCACGGGATCGCGATGCCGCTCAGCACGGCGAAGGTCAGCGTTTTTGCGTCGGCGCCGACGAGACGGCGCGCCAGAAAATACTCGCTCGCCACCCAAGCCGCCGCCGCGCCGACGAAGAAGACGCGATAGCCCACTTGGGTATGCTCCACCGCAAGCAGCGCCGTGCCAAGGCCAACGCCCATGCCCCATAGCTGGCCTTTGGCGACGGGCGTGAGGTGAGGGAGGCGGAGCTTCATTTCCGTCTCCCTGAACCAGCTTAAATCGTCTTTGCCAACGCGACGGCCGTATCCGCCATGCGGTTCGAGAAGCCCCACTCGTTGTCGTACCATGAGAGCACCGAGCAGAACTTGCCTTCCATCACCTTGGTTTGGTCGTTGTGGAAGATCGACGAGCGCGCGTCGTGGTTGAAGTCCATCGAGACATTCGGCGCATCGGTGTAGCCGAGAATGCCCTTCAACGCGCCATCGGCGGCCGATTTGATCGCCGCGTTGATCTCTTCTTTGCTCGTTGCCTTCTTCGCCACGAACTTGAAGTCCACCACCGAGACGTTCGGCGTCGGCACGCGGATCGAAATGCCGTCGAGCTTGCCCTTCAAATCCGGGATCACCAGGCCGATCGCCTTTGCGGCGCCGGTTGACGTCGGGATCATGTTCAAAGCTGCGGCGCGGCCGCGATAGAGATCCTTGTGCAGTGTGTCCAACGTCGGCTGGTCGCCGGTGTAGGAGTGGATCGTGGTCATCATGCCGTGATCGATACCGATCGCGTCATGCAGAACCTTCACCACCGGCGCGAGGCAATTGGTCGTGCACGAGGCGTTCGAGATCACGACGTGATCCTTGGTCAGCCCCTGGTGGTTCACGCCGAACACGACGGTGTAGTCAGCGCCATCCGCCGGCGCCGAAACGATCACGCGCCTGGCGCCGCCTTCGAGGTGGAGCGCGGCCTTGTCGCGCGCCGTGAAGATGCCGGTGCACTCGAGCGCGATGTCGACGCCCAAATCCTTGTGCGGCAGCTCGGCCGGGTTCTTGATCGCCGTGACCTTGATCTTGCCGCGGCCAATATCGATCCAATCTTCGCCCGACTTCACTTCGCCCGGGAAACGGCCGTGGACGCTGTCGAAGCGGAGCAGGTGAGCGTTGGTCGAGACCGGGCCCAGATCGTTGATCGCCACCACTTCGATGTCCGTCCGGCCCGATTCATGGATCGCGCGCAGAACGTTCCGGCCAATGCGTCCGAACCCGTTGATGGCAACCTTCACGCTCATGGATATCGCTCCCGGAAAAACAGCTGAATTTGGTGGCTTCCGATTAACTGCAAAGCGCCCTTGCGTCCACGCCTGGAACAGCAACTCAGCCTTCCATCGAATCGATCACGGACGTAACAATTCGTCGCAATGGCGAGCGATTCCCTCTCCGAGGCGCTGGATGCGGTGGAAGCCGCGCTCGACGCCACCGAAAGCGCCGATGCTGACGCGTCGGCGGCAGCGCTTGTCGCGCCCGTCAAAGCTTTGAACGCAGCCGCCAAGGAGGCGCTTCGCTGATGCAAGCCACGGTCAATATCCTCGGTCAGGACTACGCCATTGAATGCGCCGACTGCGATGAGCGCCGCCTGGAGGACCTCGCCAAGGCGCTCGACGCGCGTTTGCAGGCCTTCAGCGGTGATACCAGCGCTATGCGGCGGCTTGTGTTGACATCGCTCGGTCTGATCGATGAAGCGCAAGCAACCAGCGCGGCGTTAGCCCGCGCCCGCTGCGAAATTGAGCGGCTGACGGACATGCTGGTCGAGGCCCAACTTGAAGCGCAAACGTCTGAGCCGCCGGATACGCCGGATCGCGGGCGGGTCAGCGCGCTTCGTGTTGCGCAAGGCAGAGCTTGAGAACAACGCTCTCACGCACTAGGTTCACGTCGGGCGGTTTCTGCGGCGTTCGAGAGGCGCTTTCATCCCAGGGACCGTATCATCTCTCTAGGGAGCTGGCTCTGTCGCGGACCGTGGTCTGCAGCACCTGGCGCCCACCTAACTTGTTAGGGTTCGAGAGGATGAGCAATCCTTACGGCGTGTGTGGTGCCGCCCAACCACTTTGTTTGCGAATGAAACCCCACCCATTCCCGGGGCTCGGCGTTAGCCGTGAGCCCGGGACCCATAAACACGACTGTTTGAGAGTACGCGGCGCCAGTAGTGTTTATGGGCCCCGGACTGCTCGCTGTGCTCGCATCCGGGGATGGGTGTAGAGATGACCTCGATCGATCTCGAAGCTGAAAAAGCCGATGCGCGCATGCTGATGCGCGCCGAGCGCAACGCCGTTGAACCACGCGATGCGCCGCTGCAGCTGATTGAGAAATTTCCACTTGAGCTGGCGACGCTCTCGCCTGTCGCGGGCTACTGGCCGGTGGGCGGAGAGATCGATTGTCGTCCGCTGCTTGCAGCGCTCGCCAGAGCAGGACGCACCGTGGCGCTGCCGCGGATGGAGAGCCGTAGCGGTCCCGCGCGCTTTCTTGCGTGGCGCGGCAATGAAATTCTCTCTGCCGACGCGTTCGGCGTGCCATCACCGCCTGCGACTGGCGCTGACCTTTCGCCGCGTCTTTTTATCGTGCCGTTGCTTGCGTTTGATCGCGCCGGGAGGCGGCTCGGGCAGGGCGGCGGCCACTATGATCGCATCATCTCGCTTTACCGCGCGCACGGCGCGATCGCAGTTGGCGTTGCTTACGCTGAACAAGAGATGGGCACCGTGCCAACCGGCCCCCACGACGCGCACCTGGATTGGATCGTCACGCCCAAAGAAGCGATCCGTTGCGGCCGCGGCGAAGGCTTGCGCGGGCGCTCCTGACCTCAAAGTGAAGATCGGCCGGATCAGTGCTAGTCTTTGCGCGTGTATAGATTTCTTCGGATATCGCTGGCGGGTTTGGCTGTGTTCGCTGCGGGCCTTGCGGCGGCTCAAAATCTCGAACCCGTTCGTCAGCAGTGCACTTGGGAAAGTGCGCGTTCGATAACGCTCGAACAGTTGTCGCGCGACTATCTCGCTCTCAGGGGCGCTTGTGTGCGTGTGCGTGGGTATTTTTCCTCCGACGCGGTGGCCGAGGCCGTTGGAGGCACTCCGGCATCCTCTCGCGGTGCAGGCGCTTTCTACATAAGCGCGCCACCGACCGCTCCGGGTCTTTCCGTGAGTTTAGGTGCGTGTGAAGATATGTGTCCGGAACCTACGCAGCAGCGCGAAGACGGCAGCGTCACGCTGTGTATGCCAACCAAAATTTGTCATTGGGTTCGCCGGTATCCCTACATCACCGTCTCGGAATATGCGCCGCCCGGCGAGCGGCGCTAGCTAATCTCTTGGCCATCTTGTTGATGCGCACCGCTAGAGCATCAACTCCATAAAATCATCCGCGCGTGCGTACGGCGAGACTGGATGCTCGCCATCGCCGAGGTGGCGAAAGCCGAACTTTTCATAAACGCGTATGGTTAGCCTGCAACGCGCGCAGCAATGTGCGATCCACGTGCGTCGCCAGGATCACCAGCCCGAGCGCGATCAGCGTGTAGCCGCTAACGGCTGATACAAATACCAACGCTTGCAACCGGTCGCCAAAATCGGTGAGCCACAGCAGCGTCCCCAACAGCAGCGCCTCGATGATCACGGCGCCGGCCAGCGCCAGTTTGAAGTTGCGCTGGCTCCGCTCAATGCGGTCGAGCGCCAGTTTGGTGCGATTAGACATAGAAAACTCCGTCAGTTGCTATTGAGGACAAGGAAAACGATCACCGCGATACCGACGAATTCGATCAGCGCAGCGATCACGATCGGATTGGTCAGCCAGCGGCGCAGGTTCACGACGCCGTCTCCAACAGAACGCGCGCCTGCTTGAGGCCCGAGGCCAGGCGCGACTTCACCGTGCCGAGCGGCGCCTCGCTGACCGCCGCGACCTGCTCTAGCGTCAGCCCCTCGAAATAGTGCGCAACGAGCACCGTGCGTGCGAGCGGGGAAAGCCGGGCAAGCACACGCTCCAAATCGAGCCGGGTGGCCGGGTCGGCGAACGGCGCTTGCAACTGCTCCAGCTCGGATTCGTCCGCTCGAACCTCTTCGCGCTTCAACTCACGCCGCATGACTCGCTGCGCTTCGCGTGTCGCGATGCGATAGGCCCAAGCGCGAAAGAAGGAAGGCTCACGCAGCCAGCCGATCCCCCGCCAGATGCGCACGAACGTCTCCTGCAACACATCATCCGCGACTCCGCGTGCGCCAACCAGGCGTCCGACATACCGCCGCAGCGGCGGCTCAATGCCGCGCAAAACCTGCGCGAACGCCGCCAAGTCTCCAGCTTGGGCGCGCACGATCAGGCGAAAGTCGTCGGTTGGGCTCACTCGGGCTCCGTTCCAACCCTATAGACCCGCCTGGGGGGCAAAAGGTTCGGTGTGAGCCTTACTCGCGCGCTGCGTCCATCTCCGCCACCATCGCTGCGCGGCGATGGGGCTTCAGACTAGGGCGCTCGACGTACATCACCTCTTTGCCTGCACGCTGCAAACCAAGCTGCAAGATGCGGTTCAAGAGATCAGCGTAGCTGATGCCGTCGTGCAGCGCCGATTGCGCAAGCTCTTCACTCGAGGCGATTTCCGGGTTCGGGTTCGCTTCGATGAAATAGGGCGTGCCCTTCGCGTCGAGCCTGAAGTCGATACGCGCGTAGCCGTCGATCTCAAGTACGCGGCAGCAGCGTTTGACCATGTCGCGGATTTTGTTGGTCAGCGCCGGGCTCAAATCTTCGGCCGGACCATCCACGACGCCGCGTTTCTTTTGATATTCGACATTGTGCTTCACGTGCTCTGTTGCGATCGGCAGTGCGCCAGCCGCGAGCGCCGTAAATTTCAGCTCCCAGATTGGCAGCGCCGTCAGGCGATCATTGCCGAGCACGCCGACATAAATTTCGCGCCCATCGATATATTGTTCGACGATCGCCGCCGTGCCGATGCGATCGTGAATGAACGCCACGCGCTCCTCGAGCTTCTCATCGGTATCGACGACTGAGTTTTGCGAAATGCCCGCCGAGGCGTCCTCCGTCGCGCTCTTTACGATCAGCGGAAACTTGAGCCGCTTTGGCCGCTTGGCCTTGCGCCCGATCGGCACCACGACGAACGCCGGCGTCGGGATGTTGTGATACTTCATGATCTTCTTGGAGAGATCTTTGCCCTGCGACAGCATTTGCCCACGCGGGCCACAGCCAGTGTAGGGGATTTTCAGGAGCTCCAAGAAGCTCGCGACGTGCTGGCAGTAGAGCGTGTCGCCGTGGAATTGATCGAGCAGATTGAAGACGATGTCCGGCTTGAATTCATCGACCGCATCACGCAGCGGCGTGAGGTCGAACTGCATGCCGAGGCCCTGCACTTCATGGCCGCTGGCGCGCAGCGTGGTGAAGACGTCCCACTCAGTTTTGCAGGCGTAGACTTCTTTCTCGCTCAAGCCCTCTAATGAGTCCGGCGGCAACTGATCCGGCCGGCAAATAACGAGGACGCGCAAGTTTTTCATACGGCAAACCAATGGCGCCGTGTTGTCAGGTAGTGCGAATGGATCGCTTTTGAACTCAGCATCGCCGTTATGTCTGCCCGCACTGTTTGTTCCGCGCGAGGCGAACGTAGTTTCAGCGCTTTGCTGCGAGTGATCATGTCATCGATCGCCGCATTGAGCGCGAGTGGAAACTCGCCCGTCCCTTTCGCCACCGCCCGGATAATCCTCGCTCGATTCTTACGAATGATTGAACTTGCTTGCGGCGCGTTCATCTTTCGCGCGTTTTCCGGAAACATCTTTCGGAGTTCGCGATCGAAAACTGTGGGCGTTTCGATGGCGTAGCGTTCTCGCTTGGCAGCGTAGTGATCGCCGAGCGTGCCTTTAAGCTTCGACACTGGATCGACTTCAAAACGTTTTTGCGAAAGCGGCTTGGCGCCAGCGATTTCAGCCATCAGTTCGTCGATGTATTCAAGCTTTTCCAGCGCTTTCGGCCATTCGGCATAGCGCTTCTTCCACCCCGATCGCGGCGTTATCCAGACGGCGAACGTCTCCGCGAAGTCTTCGTCCGGGTGGCACTGTGCGTACCAACGCCGCAAATGCTGCACGTGCTTCTTGCTGCTTGGATCGGGCCGGTAATGATTGGGGTAGGGATCGCCGGCGCGGCCGAAGAGGCGCTGGAAGCGCTTGCGCTTGTGGAGAGCGAATGCGTACTCGACCACGTGGCCTGCCTCGTGCCGTAGCAACTGCATGCACTCGCGCCGTGTGCCGCCCTCAACCTCGAACATCATCTTGCGCTCAAGCCGCTTCAGGCGCGGGTGCGCGAGGTAGAACGGGAACGCGATGCCTGGGGTCTCGGGCGCGCTGAACCATTCGTCCGACACCCAGCCGTGGACTTTGACCAAAATCTCGCGTTTACGCAGCTCCGCATTGAGGTTCTTGAGGCAATCGGCCAGCCAGGTGCGGTCCAGACGGACCTTCAAGTCCTTCAGAGGGATCTCCAGAAGTTCGTCTTCTGGGAGAGTGGTCCAGCGCGCGGTTTCTCCGCGCCCGGTCCTGCGCCGCGCTTTGCTCATGGGGCCTTGCTTCTACGATCACGCGGCCAAGCGAAACCCCATCCGCAAAACTTTTCCGGTGTCCGTGGCGGCTTGAGCCTTTGGGGCGGCCCCGCTAGACACCCCGCCCATGGCAGGCCATTCCAAATACGCGAACATCCAGCACCGCAAGGGCGGTCAGGACAAGAAACGCGCCCAGCAATTTACCAAGATCGCCCGTGAAATTCAGGCGGCGGTGAGGCTGGGCGGCACCGATCCGAACGCCAATCCGCGCCTCTTTCGGGCCATGGCCTCGGGCCGCGCCGTCAACATGCCCAAGGACAACATCCAGCGCGCCATCGATAAGGGCGGGGGCGCGGGCGCCGAAAGCCTGGACGAGATCCGTTACGAGGGCTTCGGCCCTGGCGGCATCGGCGTCATCGTCGAGTGCCTGACCGACAACAAGAACCGCACCGCCGGAGAAGTCCGCGCTGCGTTCGCCAAGAACGGCGGCAATTTGGGTGAATCCAATTCGGTCTCGAATTCGTGGCGGCGGGTAGGCGAGGTTCGCTATGCGATCGTTGCCGCAACTGAAGACGCAATGTTAGAGGCCGCCATCGAAGCTGGCGCTGACGATTGCACCGTCGAGGGCGAGCAGCACGTCATCACCTGTGAGATGAATGCGCTCGCGCCCGTATCGCTGGAACTCGCCAAGAAGTTTGGTGATCCAGCGAGCGCCAAATTCGTCTGGCGCACCGACATCGCGATCTCGGTTGAAGGCGACAACGCCGAAACGCTGCTGAAGCTCATCGATCTCTTAGACGATCTCGACGACGTGCAGGATGTCTATTCGAACGAAGACATCAGCGACGAAGAGCTGGCGCGGCTATCGCAATAACGCTGAGACGTCGCACTTCGACAGGCTCAGCGTGACGGAGTTTTGGCGGTCAGCGTGACACGTTCAGCGTCAGCTTGAGCTTGTCGAACGCCAACGCCGCTCACCGCTCCGCGAAAAACACACCGACCTGTGTCGCAAAATTCCAGATCTGAGGCGTGGCAAAACCGATCGCGGCCGCCCAGAGCACAGCAGTCAACGCCGTTGCGATCCGCGACCACACAGTGCGCCGGCCGATCACCTCATACTGAACGTCGATGATCTTCGCCCCCTGAGAAATAGGGGCGCGGCTTTCTCGCAAACGTGTGCTCTGCTGGCGGCTCATAGGCGCTCATCAAAGCAAACAACGCGGCCATGATATGGCAAAACCGCCGACGCTTTCACACCGGCGGTTCTACTTTTCGTTACTTATCGCTTAGCCGCGGCGGCGGCGGTCCCAATCCGCCAGCGACGCTTCAAGGCGCGCATCCAGACGGTCGAAGCGGCGATCGAGATCGCGACGTTCCTGGTTCGAGAGGCCGTTGCGACGATAGCGCCGCTCCATGCTCGCAATCTCGCTGAACTCGTTGCGAAGCCTGTAAGCTTCACGGCGATCCAGCGCGCCGCTGCGAATGCCCCGATCGATGCGGTTGTCGAGCTGACGCTGGCGCTGGTTGATCGGCTGCCAATTGCGATCTTGGCGATCATTGCGTTCGAAGCGAACTTGCGCGCTTAAATGATCGAAGCGTCCATCAAGATCGCGCCTTTCAGACATCGAAAGACCGTTGCTTGAGCGATATCGCGCTTCGAGCCGCGCGAGGTCGCTGAACTCGCCGCGGAGACGGACTGCCTCACGGCGTGTGAGATCGCCCGAGCGCACACCAGCGTCGATGCGTGAATCGAGATTGGCTTGGCGCTGATTGATGCTCTGCCAAGTTTGCGCAGAAGCGGGGGCAGCTACCGCGAGCGCACTCGCCGCAACGGCCATTGCAAGAAACTTTTTCATGGTGACCTTCCTCAGTCGTTAGGGCCTTTCATGGGCCGTCGTCTGTTCAAAGCCGCCGCGTCAGCATCGTTCCACTGGAACATAAGCCAAGCTGTCGCGCCGCTCTGGTTCCCGGCCTGTTGCCAATTTGTGTCGAAGCATCCATAGCGACACATCTCGACAAAGTTCCGAGCCTCAGTCCGCGACTATCGCGCGTGCGTTCTGAACCCTTGCTGATGGAGTGCCTCATGAATGCTGGTGATCTTGTCGTTGTGTTCGGCGGCTCCGGCTTCATTGGTAAGCAAGTTGTGCGCGCGCTCGCGAAGCGCGGTTACCGCGTGCGCGTTGCGATGCGCCGTCCACACCTTGGCGCTGAACTCCGCGTGATGGGCGATGTTGGCCAAATTCAGCTCGTGCAAGCGAACGTGCGTTTTCCGCAATCAATCGATGCTGCACTCGAAGACGCTGACGCTGTCGTGAACCTCGTCGCTGTCATGTACGAAAACGGTCAGCAGAATTTTGACACGCTGCACGTCGATGCAGCACAGGCCGTCGCCGAAGCCGCAGCCAAGCGCGGCCTCAGGCGCATCGTTCACATGTCAGCGCTCGGCGCTGCCCCAAAAGGGGCGCTCTACGCTCGCACGAAGTATCGCGGTGAACGCGCTGTGCTTGAAGCTGCGCCGACCGCGACCATCCTGCGCCCTTCAGTCGTGTTCGGCCCGGAAGACTCTTTCTTCAATCGCTTTGCGGGGATGGCGACGACGATGCCGTTTCTGCCGTCGATCGGCGGCGGCAAGTCCAAGTTCCAACCGATCTTCGTCGGCGATGTCGCGGACGCCGTCGTGGCCGCCTTGTCGCAGCACGAAGCCCAGGGCCGCATCTATGAACTCGGCGGCCCGCGCATTTACACGTTCAAGCAGCTGCTCGAATTCGTCACGAGTGAGATCGACCGGCCGCGCACACTCGTGCCGTTGCCATTCTTTTTCGCGCACCCGCTCGGGCTGCTGCTCAACTGGGTCTTCAAGCTCATTCCTTTCGCGAACCCGCCGCTGACAGGCGATCAAGTCACGCTGCTCAAGCGTGACAATGTCGTCGGCGCCGATGCGAGCGCACACACGATTCAGGATCTCGGCGTGACGCCGCTGGAAAGCGTCGAGGCCATCGTGCCGAGCTACCTCTGGCGCTTCCGCCCATATGGCCAATTCCAAACCAAGCAGAACCCCGCTTGAACTCGCGTGTCTGGGCCATCGCGACGGTCGTCACCGGCGTAGCGACGCTGGGTCTTTTCGTTGTGTTTTCGCTACTGCCGGAAGTGCAGGCGGCCGGGGTGTGCATGGGCCGCGGCGCAGTGGTTCAGTTTGAACTGGCGCGACACGTCTCCGATCTCATCGCCATCTTTGGCGAACCAGATAGCGCCTGCCGCCCGCTCGCCATCAACGCGATGGATGCAGTTAACCGCTTGGACATGGCTGTCTTCATCCCGGTCTATACGCTCTTCTGTATCGCGGCGGCGCTTTTCCTCGCCGACGGCAATTGGCGCCGGCCGCTTGTGATTGTAGCGATTGGCGCGGCGCTTGTCGCCGCTGCTGCCGATTATCTTGAAACCACGACACTGCTCGCCATCACGCAGGCGATCGATACGCCCGGCCAGTTGCTGCAGTATTCGCAACTTGGCGCCTGGTCGAAGTTTGCGTTGATTGCCGCGCACGCCGTGTTCTGCGCCGGCATTTGCTACACCAACGACAAGCAGCGCCTCATCCTCGGTACAATGTTGATGTTACCGCCGTTCGGCGTTGCCGCCGCCGCCTTTGATCAAGCCGGTCTGCTGAACATCATGAACGCTACGCTCGGGCTGGCGTGGCTGTCGCTTCTGGTGATGGCAATCGTCAGCGTGGTGCGGGCGAAAGGTGCTCAGGCCTAAGGCCGAACTCGTTTTCGATGTGGGCGGCAACGATCGCGCGATGACAGCCGCGCCAATCGTGCTCCAAGCACATGATGCAGGTGCGTCCGGCCTTGGCTAAATCCGCTGTCTCCGCGAGCGCGAGCTGGCTTTCCGGCTCAACGAGCTTTGCCTCGAAAATCCGTGTCATCGTTTTGGTGTCGCCTTTGCGCGCGGCCTCACGTCCGGCCTTCGGCGTGCCCAATGGCTTCATGTGAATGTAGGCGATGCCAGCTTCATCGAGCGCGGCGGCCAGCGACTTCTTCGAAAATCCAGCGCGCCGCGAGTTCGCAACCTCGCGCACATCGACCAACGTTTTGACTTTCGCCGTTTTCAGCGCAGCCACGAAATCGGCCTGGCCGACGTTTTCGTATCCAATCGTGTAGAGCCTGACCTTCGTCACAGCCATCCCATCGTCAGCGCGCCAAGCAAGATGGCGCCCAGAACGATACGATACCATGCGAATGGTGCGAAGCCGACACGCGTCACGTAATCAAGGAACGGTTTGACGACGATTACCGCTGAGATGAAGGCGAAGATGAAACCAACCGCGATTTCGCCGATGCGATCCGCTCCGACGTCACCCTGCATCTTCATTAGTTTATAGATGAACGCCGCCGCCATTGTCGGCATGGCGAGAAAGAATGAGAATTCCGCCGCGGCGCGCCGGTCAAGACCCAGCAGCAATCCGCCATAGATTGTCGCCCCTGAGCGCGAGACGCCTGGGATCATTGCGAGGCATTGCATGAAGCCAACAGAAACGGCGCGCCAGATTGGTGTTTGCGCGGCATCTGTTACGACTGCCTTCGGCGCGAAGCGCTCCAACACCAGCATCGCCCCGCCGCCGATAAGCAACGACCAAGCGATGACGTTGATGCTCTCGTACAGAACCGTCTCGATGTAGTCGGCAGCGAATAGGCCAACGAGCACCGCCGGTAAGAACGCCAAAAACAGCATGAGCACAAAACGCCGCGCCTCGGGCTTTGTCGGCAAACCCACGATCACATCGATAAGGCGCTGGCGATAAAGCCAAACGACCGCGAAGATCGAACCGAGTTGGATCATCACGGTGAACGCGCCGCCCGGGTCATCGTAGCCGATGAGTTGGCCGCCAATGAGCAAGTGACCGGTGGAAGAGACCGGCAAAAATTCCGTCAGCCCTTGCAGGACACCGAGCAAGGCGGCCTTCCCGTAATGGCTAAGGTCGCCGCCGAACTGCATGACCGCGACCGAGACGCCGATCAGCACCGCGATGCCGCCGGCCAGCATCAGTATCGGGTTTGGGGCAGCTGCTGAGCTAGTTTCGGCCTGAGCCGGTAGATCATTCATCGTGGTTAGTTCACCGAGTCGCGACACGAGCTTTGTCCCATCCCAAGCATTCCCGCGCACCATGCAAAAGCCTGGCCTGCACAGGCGTGACAGGCGCCTCGAAACGCGGCGCGCAGGTGCTCGGGTGTGGCGGGAGTGTGCGGGTGAGAGGTAATTTGTGCATCTGCTCACACGGAAGGCAGTTTTTTGCTTGAAGGCGCAATGAATCGACCGATAGTGAAATAATCTCCCTGTAGCGCGCCAATTGGAGGGCGTTCGTGGCCGAACGCATGCAGAAATTCGTGTCTGTCGGGCAAACTATGCCCGAAAAACGCCCCGCCGAGCAGCGCGCGGGCGACTTCCACGAGATCTATGCGGAATTCATTGCCGAAAAGGCCGCCCAACAGGCATCGCGCTGCGCCCAGTGCGGCGTACCCTTTTGTCAGACCCATTGTCCGCTCCAGAACAACATCCCGGACTGGTTGAAGCTCACCGCCGAGGGCCGCCTCCGCGAAGCCTACGAAACCTCAGCCGCGACCAACCCGATGCCGGAGGTCTGCGGCCGCATCTGTCCTCAGGACCGCTTGTGCGAAGGCGCGTGCGTGATCGAGCAGAGCGAGCACGGCGCGGTGACCATCGGCGCGGTCGAAAAATATCTGACCGACACCGCCTGGCGCGAAGGCTGGGTCGCCCCGATCAAGCCGCGCGCCGAGCGCAGCGAAAGCGTCGGCATCATCGGCGCAGGGCCGGCCGGCCTCGCTGCAGCTGAACAAATGCGCCAGCGCGGCTATCGCGTCACGGTCTATGATCGTCACGACCGCATTGGCGGGCTGCTCGTCTACGGCATCCCGAACTTTAAGCTGGAAAAAGAAGTCGTCGAGCGCCGCGCGCAACGCCTCATAGAGGGCGGCGTGAAGTTCGAGCTCAATTGCAATGTCGGCGAAGCCATCAGCTTCGCCGATCTGCGCGCCAAGCACGACGCGGTGCTGATCGCGACGGGCGTCTACAAGCCAAAGCCGCTCAACGCGCCAAACGATCGCGCCGTTGTGAAAGCGCTCGACTTTCTCATTGCCGCAAATCGTGTCGGTCTCGGTGACGAGGTTGCTGAATTCAGCAGCGGCGCGCTCAACGCAAAAGATCGCCGCGTCGTCGTCATCGGCGGCGGCGACACGGCCATGGATTGTGTGCGCACCGCGCGCCGCCAAGGCGCCACCAGCGTCACTTGCCTCTATCGCCGCGACCGTCCCAACATGCCGGGCTCGCAACGCGAAGTCGGACACGCCGAAGAAGAGGGCGTCGATTTCGATTGGCTCGCCGCGCCGAAATCTGTGCGCGCTGGCAAATCACCGGCGGTGAAAGCCGTCCGCATGCAGCTCGGCCCGCCCGACGAAAGCGGCCGCCAAACGCCGCAAGAGCAGCCCGATAGCGCCTATGAAATCCCAGGCGATCTCATCATCGCAGCGCTTGGCTTCGACGCAGAAGACCTGAGCGACTGGAATATTGATCTCACGCGCTGGGGCACGGTGAAAGCCGATCCGCTGAGCTTCGCCACCAACGAGCCCGGCGTCTACGCCGCTGGCGACATTGTCCGTGGCGCGTCTCTAGTGGTGTGGGCGATCCGTGAAGGCCTCGATGCAGCTGACGCGATGCACGCCTGGATTCAAACGCAAGCCAAGGTCGCCGCGCAATGAGCGGAGCAGAAGATATTGCGCGCTACGAGCGCGAACGAGCGAAGCTTGAGCGCGACGGCCTCTACCGCGCCGACCAGGAACGGGACGCGTGCGGCGTTGGTCTCGTTGTCTCGATCGACGGCAAGCAGCGCCGCGATGTCGTTACGCTCGCGATCGCTGCGCTGAAAGCTGTCTGGCACCGCGGCGCTGTCGACGCCGACGGCAAAACCGGCGACGGCGCTGGTATTCTCGTCGAAGCGCCGCAGGATTTTCTGCGCGAAGCCGTAACCCGCACCGGTCACACGCCGAAAGAAGGGCGCATCTTCGTCGGTCAAATCTTCTTGCCGCGTCTCGATCTCGGCGCCCAAGAACGCGCGCGCGTCATTGTCGAGAGTGAAATCATCCGGGCTGGCTTCGTGCTCTATGGCTGGCGCCAAGTCCCCGTGAACATCAGCCAGATCGGTGAAAAGGCGAACGCAACGCGTCCCGAGATCGAACAAGTGCTGCTGCATGATCCGCAGGGCCGCCCCGCCGAAATCGTTGATCGCGATCTCTACATTTGCCGGCGCCGCATCGAACGGCGTGCGCTGGTGGACAACATCACCGAGCTTTACGTCAGCTCGCTG
This sequence comes from Caulobacteraceae bacterium, assembly GCA_031431115.1. Taxonomy (GTDB): domain Bacteria; phylum Pseudomonadota; class Alphaproteobacteria; order Caulobacterales; family Aquidulcibacteraceae; genus Vitreimonas. The sequence goes on along the minus strand of JANPCV010000016.1, from coordinate 23,369 downwards.
TCAGCCAAGCGGCTGGTTTACAAAGGCATGTTCCTCGCCGCGCAGATCGACACGTTCTATCCCGATCTCCGCGACGAACGTTTCGTCTCGTCAGTCGCAATCTACCACCAGCGCTACTCGACCAACACGTTCCCGCAATGGCGCCTGGCGCAGCCCTTTCGCATGCTTGCCCACAACGGCGAGATCAACACGCTGAAAGGCAATTTCAATTGGATGAAGAGCCATGAAATCCCCATGGCCTCCGATGCATTCGGCGACGCCGACGCCGACGTGAAACCGATCATCCAGCCCGGCGGCTCTGATTCCGCCGCGCTCGATAACGTGTTCGAAGTTCTGGTGCGCGCCGGCCGCGCCGCGCCGATGGCGAAGTCGCTGCTCGTTCCGGAAGCGTGGGCGAAGTCGCGCACGATGAAGCCTGAGCACCGCGCGCTCTATGCGTACTGCAACGCGGTGATGGAGCCGTGGGACGGCCCCGCCGCGCTCGCGATGTTTGACGGCCGCTGGGCGGTCGCGGGCCTCGATCGCAATGGCCTGCGTCCACTGCGCTTTGCGCGCACCGAGGATGGGCTGCTCGCCGTTGGCTCCGAAACAGGCATGTGCCCACTCGACGATCGCAAGATCATCGAGCGTGGCCGCATTGGCGCTGGGCAGATGATTGGCGTCGATACGCTCGAAGGGCGGCTCTATCACCACGAAGAACTAGTTGATGCGCTCGCCGCGCAACACCCGTATCGCGATTGGCTCGATAACGTCGTCGATCTCGACAAGAAGCTCGAAGGTACAGAACCGCAACTCTTCGCTGATCGCGCCGAGTTGCTGCGCCGCCAGACTGCCGCCGGCTTCACTATGGAAGACGTCGAGCTCTTGCTCCAGCCAATGATGGAAGACGGCAAGGAAGCCATCGGCTCGATGGGTGATGACGCCCCGCTTGCCGTGCTGTCGGAGCAAAATCGCTCGCTCTCGCACTATTTTCGCCAAAACTTCAGCCAAGTCACCAATCCGCCGATCGACCCGCTTCGTGAAGGCCGGGTGATGACGCTGACCACGCGTTTCAAAAACCTCGGCAACATCCTGGCGCAGGACGAGACGCAATCGCGCGTTTATGTGCTCTCAAGCCCGATCCTCACCAACGGCATGTTTACGCGCATGATGCGCGAAATGCGCGATGACGTCGCGCGTATCGATTGCACATTCCCTGTGCCTGATCCCGGCGAAGATGCAGGCGCAGCGTTGCGCAAAGCGCTGACGCGTATCTGCGCCGAAGCCGAGCAGGCGGTTCAATTCTACAAGCGCTCACACGTCGTGCTCAGCGACGAAGCGCAAGGTCCGGACCGCATCGCGTGTCCGATGATCCTTGCCGTCAGCGCCGTGCACTCGCATCTCGTCGCCAAAGGCCAACGCACATATTGCTCGCTCACGATCCGCGCCGCCGAGTGTCTCGACCCGCACTACGCGGCCGTTCTCATCGGCTGCGGCGCCACCACCGTGAACCCCTATCTCGCGCTCGATTCGATTGCGGATCGCGCCTCACGTGGCCTTGCGGGCAAGCTCACGCGCGAACAAGCCGCTGGAAATTACCGCGCCGCGCTCGAAGCGGGCTTGCTCAAGATCATGTCGAAGATGGGCATCTCGGTGATCTCGTCTTATCGCGGCGGCTTGAACTTCGAGGCGATCGGTCTTTCGCGTGCGCTGGTCGATGAATTTTTCCCAGGCCTTACCAGTCGCATTTCAGGCATCGGCCTCTCCGGCATCGCGCTTGAAGCTGCCGATCAACACGCGCGCGCCTTCGACGAAACGCTGAGCGCGCTGCCGGTCGGCGGGCAATATCGATATCGCGCGCGCGGCGAACGCCACGCGCTTGAAGCAGACTCGATCCACCAGCTCCAGCGCGCCTGCGACACCGGCGATTACAAAGCCTATCGCAAATATTCCGAGTTCATCCGCGAGCGCCGCCTGAAGCAGCCGATCCAGCTGCGCGATCTGCTCGAAGTGCGCGAAGAGAAGATCAATCCGGCGCCGCTTGGCGACGTCGAAAGCGTCAATGACATCCGCAAGCGCTTCCTGACGCCTGGCATGAGCATGGGCGCGCTCAGCCCGGAAGCGCACGGTGCGCTCAACATCGCCATGAACCGGATCGGCGCGCGCAGTGTCAGCGGCGAAGGCGGCGAAGATCCGGAGCGCTACAAGCCGCTCCCGAATGGCGACGATGCGAACTCAGCCGTGAAGCAGATCGCGTCCGGCCGCTTCGGCGTCACCGCCGAATATCTCAATCAGTGCCGCGAAATCGAAATCAAAGTCGCGCAGGGCGCCAAGCCTGGCGAGGGCGGCCAGTTGCCTGGCTTCAAGGTCACTGAACTCATCGCCCGGCTGCGGCACGCGACGCCCGGCGTCATGCTCATCAGCCCGCCGCCGCATCACGACATCTACTCGATCGAAGATCTGGCGCAGCTCATCTACGACTTGAAGCAAATCAATCCGATCGCGCGCGTCTGCGTGAAGCTCGTTGCGCAATCGGGCATCGGCGCCGTTGCAGCCGGCGTCGCCAAGGCTGGCGCTGACACGATCCTCATCTCAGGTCACGTCGGCGGCACCGGCGCGAGCCCGCAAACTTCGATCAAATACGCCGGCATCCCGTGGGAGATGGGGCTCGCTGAAGCGCATCAAACCTTGATGCTCAACAATCTCCGCCATCGTGTGCGTCTGCGCACCGATGGCGGCCTGCGCACCGGCCGCGACATCATTGTCGCCGCTATCCTCGGCGCCGAAGAATTCGGCATCGGTACAGCTTCGCTCGTCGCCATGGGTTGTCTCATGGTTCGCCAGTGTCACTCCAACACCTGTCCCGTTGGCGTCTGCACGCAGGACGACGACCTGCGCAAGCGCTTCACCGGCACGCCGGATAAAGTCGTTAACCTGATGAGCTTCATCGCCGAGGAAGTGCGCGAAATCCTCGCGCTCATCGGCTTTCGCCGGCTTGAGGACATTATCGGCCGCACCGATCTCATTGAGCAGATCAGCCGCGGCTCCGAGCACTTGGATGATCTTGATCTCAATCCGCTGCTGGTGCGTGTCGATAGCCCGTACCCGAGCTATTGCACGCAGCTCGGCCGCAACGAGCCGCCACAAGCGCTTGATCACGAATTCCTCGATCAAGCGCCGGGCTTCTTCGAACGCGGCGAGAAAAAGCAACTCGTCTTCACTGTCCGCAACACGCAGCGCGCCATCGGCGCACGCGCGTCCGCGCACGTCGTTCGCCGCGTCGGCCAAGATACGCTGCCGGAAGGTCAGCTCACAGTGAAGCTGCATGGCTCCTGCGGCCAAAGTCTCGGCGCGTGGCTGGTGCAAGGCATCGCGCTCGACGTCACTGGCGATGCGAATGACTATGTCGGCAAAGGCCTTAGCGGCGGCGTCATCGCGCTGCGCCCGCCTCAAGGCGAAGAGCCGGGCGCCATCATTGGCAATACCTGCCTCTATGGCGCGACCAACGGCAAACTCTTCGCCGCCGGTCTTGCAGGCGAGCGCTTCGCCGTGCGCAATTCGGGCGCGACCTCTGTTGTCGAAGGCGCTGGCGCCAACGCTTGCGAATATATGACAGGCGGCACGATCGCGATCCTCGGCGCCGTCGGCGACAATTTCGGCGCCGGCATGTCGGGCGGCATGGCGTTCGTTTACGACGAGGACGGCCGCTTCGCTGAACGCATCAATCCGGACACGGTGGTCTGGCAACGGATTGCCTCGGCGCACTGGGAAAATGTGCTGAAGACGCTGATCGCAGACCACGGCAAACGCACCGGCTCGCCGCGCGCCGCGGAATTCCTTGGCAATTGGGACGCCGCACGCGCCAAGTTCTGGCAAATTTGCCCGATCGAAATGGTCCCACGCCTGAAGCATGCGCTGTCGGACACCGCCGTGCCGTCATCCGTCGCGGCCGCCTGAGCTTTCGTCGCGAAGCCGGCATCCAAAGCTAAGCTCCAGCGCATCCCTGAGACATGTCTGGAAAGGGATTGGCACGCTTAGCGCTGCTCGTCGCCGTCGCGCTGTTGGGCGCGGGGGTAACGATTGGCGCTCTGCGACCCACGTTGTTGGCGAGCGTTACCGCGCAACAAACCGCCGCCCAGCACGTGACCCGATAAGGGAGGGAAACTCATGCGTATCTTCCGCACCGCGAGCGCTGTGCTCGTCGTTTTGATGCTCACCACGGCGCCTGCGTTGGCGCAGCACGCCCAGCCAACAGAGAGCACCCAGGCCACTCCCGCGAGCGCTGAAGCGCGACGCGCTGATATCGCCGCGTTCCGTGAACACTTCATGGATCACGACATCGCGCTCTCCGGCGATGCGCGCGCCGAGGCCGAGCGACGGCTGGCGGCGCTAGAGTCAAATGCGGCCGGCGTCACTCAAGTCTATTTCGAGCTCGAACTTTCGCGCATCGTTGCGCTCGCCGACAATGGCCACAGCGCCTATTTTCCAGGCCCGCGCTCGCGCCGTTTTAACCGCATAAACGAAGTGCGGTTCTCCCCACTCGGCGAGGGTTTCTACGTGCTGCGCGCCAATCCTGCGCACGCTGATCTTCTTGGCGCTCGCCTCATCGCGATCGATGGTCATCCCATCACGCAAGTCCGCGCCGCCGCCCGAACACTTGCAGGCGGCGCCAGTCCGTGGCGCGACCGCAGCGCAGCCTACTTCTTTGAGAGCCCGGAGCAAATGGAAGCGCTTGACGTCATCGCGAACGCAAATCGCGCGACCTATCGCTTCCAGCTTACCAATGGCCGCAGCGTGACGCGTCGCTTTACGCCGGAGCCGGCAAACCCAGATCGCGTACGAGGCAATCCGGATCGCTGGTTTTATCCAGCACCCGAAGAGGGCGAGGGTGACAATTGGCGCGCGCTGCTCTCGCAAGAGCAAGCGCCATGGTCGTTGCAAGAACCTGAACGCGCTTTCCGCATGCGCGACGCGCCGGAGATCGACGCGTACTGGATTGAACTCCGTCAGAACAACAGCAGCGACGACACGGACATTGCGGAGTTCATGCTGGACTCGCTTGAAGCCGCACGCACGTCAGGCCGCCACAACATCGTTCTCGACATGCGCATGAACGGCGGCGGCGATCTCAACACTACGCGCGCCTGGGTGCGCCGCCTGCCGCGCGTCGTTTCTGGCCGCGTTTTCGTGCTGACAAGTCCGTGGACATTTTCGGCCGCGATCTCCACCATTGGCTATCTTAAGCAATCAGCGCCGGATCGCGTCACGATCGTTGGTGAAATGGTCGGCGACCGCCTCGATTTCTTCGCCGAAGGCGGCGTATTCAATTTGCCGAATTCTGGCGGCGCCGTGCTTCCGGCCACCGAACGTCACGATTATCGCACCGGCTGCCGCAACATCGAAAATTGCCACAGCTCTGTTGTGCGGCATCCGATAGCCGTGGAGAGCCTCGCACCCGATATCAGCGCGCCCTGGACGATCGAAGCTTATCGCGCCGGACGTGACCCAGCGCTCGACGCCATCGCCGCCGCATTGCGCTAAAACGGCGCGCGCGACATACGGGGGCGTGATTTCAGCTCACGCCCTCAAGTCCCAAGCTCAATCGCTCGGCTTTGACGCCGCCGGCGTTGCGTCTGTGCGTGAGCCCTGGCCCGCTGGCGCGCATTTGCAGGCGTTCCTGGAGGAGGGCCGCCATGGCGACATGGAATGGCTCGGCCAGCAGCGCGAAGGCGCCAATCCGCGCGAGCATCCGCAAGCGCTTTGGGCCGACGCAAAAAGCGCGATCCTCATCGGCCAAAGCTACGCCAGCGCCGATGACGCGATCGCGCTTCTGCAGCAAAAGCAGAATGGTCTCGTTTCTGCGTATGCCGCCCGGCGCGACTATCACGACGTCGTCAAGGGCAAGCTGAAGCAGCTCGCACAATGGCTTGCGCGCGAAACCAATGCAGACGTCAAAGTTTTCGTCGACACCGCGCCTTTGATGGAGAAGCCCCTCGCGCAGCGCGCCGGGCTCGGCTGGCAAGGCAAACACACCAACCTCGTCTCGCGCGAGCATGGTTCGTGGCTCTTTCTCGGCGCAATCCTTAGCGCCGCAGAAATTGAACCCGATGCGCCTGAACAAGATCATTGCGGCTCATGCCGCGCGTGTCTCGATGTTTGCCCGACCGACGCGTTCCCCGCGCCGTATCAACTCGATGCACGCCGTTGCCTTGCCTACCTGACTATTGAGCACAAAGGCCAAATCCCGCGCGAGTTCCGCGAGGCCGTCGGCAATCGCGTGTTCGGATGCGATGATTGCCTCGCCGTTTGTCCGTGGAACAAGTTTGCGCAAACATCGCGCGAAGCGCGTCTGGCGATGCGTGATGATCTGCGCCTCGCGCCGCTATCGGAGCTTGCCGCCCTCGATGATGCAGCTTTTCGCACGCGCTTTGCCGGCACGCCCGTTAAGCGAACCGGCCGCGACCGCTTCGTGCGCAACGTTGTTTGCGCCGCTGGCAATAGCGGCGATGCATCTTTAGCGCCGGTTGTAGAACGCCTAATCGGCGATTCATCCCCACTTGTGCGCGGCATGGCGGTATGGGCGGCGCGGCGATTGCTTGACGTGGGGGCGTTCGAGCGCCTCAAATCAGCCCAGGCGCCGCGCGAAGGGGATTGCAGCGTGGCTGAGGAATGGGACGAATGAACCCGGACGAGGAAGAGCCGAAGAACGAAGGCGAAGCCACGCCCGAGGACGCGCGCGCTGAACAAGCCGTCGCGCCCGACGCGCCGCTCGAAAACACCGAACCGCAACTTGAGGAGCTCGAAGCCAGCGCAGAGCCCGAGCTAGATCCGGTGGAGGCATACGAAGCGCCAGCGTCAGAGCCGCTTGCGGAGCCGGAACCTGAACCTATCGAGGCGTACGAGCCGCCCGAGCCCGCATACGTCGAGCCTGAGCCGCCCCTGCCGGTTTACGAAGCGCCGCAACCGCCTGCCGCAGGACCGCCGCCGCGCATTCACGAAGCCGCCGCCGAGATCTTGCACGAAGAACCATTGGCCGAGATCGACCGGACCTATGACGCGCCGCAAACGCAGTCGGTGTTCGATCAAGAAGAATATCCGTTCGGCGAACCTGAAATCCCGATGCCGGAGCCGGCGCCGCGTGCGAGCGATCGTCAGCGCCGCCGCGACGCCAAGCGCAATCTCGATCTCGATCTTGGCCGCATCAAGCGCCGCAAGCGCTATGGCTTATTCATCACCAGCGTCAGCGTGCTGTTCATCGTCTTTGTGCTTGCGCCGGTGACATGGGCGCTCGCTTACCTATTCTTCGATCCGCCATCGACTGTGCTGATGGTGCAGCGCGCCGCGGAAGGGCAGACGATCCGCCACTATCCTGTGCCGCTCAATCGTATGTCGCCGCACATCGTGCGTTCGGTGATCGCTGCCGAGGACGCAAACTTCTGCGCTCATGATGGCTTTGATATCGAGGCTATTCAGGACGCGCTTGAATCCAATCGCCGCGGCCGCGACCTGCGCGGCGGCTCTACGATCAGTCAGCAAACTGCAAAGAATCTCTTTCTCTGGCCAGATCGCGGCTGGGTGCGCAAAGGCTTCGAAACTTACTTCACGGCGCTGATCGAATTCATGTGGCCGAAGCGGCGCGTGATGGAAGCGTATCTAAACAACATCGAGTGGGGCGACGGCAATTTCGGCGTCGAAGCCGCCGCGCGCGCTCGCTTTGGCGTCTCCGCCGGCGATCTCACGCCGCTGCAAGCCGCGCGCCTTGCGGCTGTGCTACCGAGCCCAAATCGTTGGCGCGCCGACAATCCGGGCCCTTACGTGCGCGGCCGCGCCTCGACTATCGTCGCGCGCGCGCGTGAAGTCCGTACTTCGGGCGCTGCGTCGTGTGTTCTGCAGCTGGATCGCCCTGACTCTAGACGATAATTCGCGCCATGCGCGCATGGGGGCTGTAAGCGGCAGCGGGTTGCGCTAGGCTCGTTCTGTTGTCGCAATTAACGGGGGACGCCATGCCGTTGGCGCTCATGATTTCTATCGCTGCACTGGTAGGCGTGATCCTGCTCGCGGTGATTTTCTACGTGTGGACCCGTTATTACGAGGCCCGTTACGATCGCACCTACATGACCCAGGACGACCGCGGTTTCCGCCGCGCGCTCGAAGGCAAAACCGTGTTGTGGGATTACGAAGAGACCGTAGTCCGTGGGCCAACCGCCCCGCACATTGAATTCGTCGCGCTCGATCCTGCAACCGGCGGCAGGCGCATGGTCAAACTGATGGACCCGCGCACTGGCGCCATCAATCTGCGCCCACATTATTGCGCGCCGCTCCCGTTCGAAGCGGTGACGGCAGACTCACACAAAGTCATCGTCGACGCGCGCGTGCAGTTCAGCTTGAACCGTGCGCTGCTGAAGCACGTCTATGAGATCCAAGAATTCTCGCTCGCTGTGGAAAGCCGCATTCAGAGCGCTTTTCGTGCTGAAATCGGCAAGCGCAATGACGAAGAATTGCGTGCTTCTTTGAACGACGTCGAGCGCAGCGCCATTGAGCGTCTGCGCCGCGATGAAACCGAGGGTGACGAAGCGGGCGAGCCCGGCATGGCGCTTGGCGTGCGCTTCCACACTGCCAACTTCACCTACACGCAGCCCGACGAGTTCGCGACCGGCGCACTGCCGGCGACGTTCGCGGGCGCGGCGCTTCCCGCAACGGCTACACCGGAACAACATGCAGCCGCACGCGCGCTTGCGCGCGCCGCCGGCGTTCTCACGCTGCGCCCGCAGCAGATCGATCAGCTGGCGGACGTATTCAAAAACCGTGACCCCGCCGCGCTCGCCGCGCTGCTCGCGGTCATGGACATGCAGACCCGCCAGAACATCGCCGAAGCGCTCGCCGCCTCCGGCCAGCTTTTGGTGCTAACGCCCCAAGAGCTTGGTCTGGTTGGCGCGGCGGCCCAGCGTGACGCGCTGGCGCGTCGTGTGGCGCCGGCGCCTGGTCCGGTCCCAAATGGCGGCGCCCACCACCCAGAACAGCGCATCTAGGGCGGCTGCGGCGCCTCTGACGCTTGCGTCTAGGCCAGGACACAAGCCAAGAGAGTCGGAGGGGATGCTAGCCGCCCGGCTTTCGGCGTCTGCGAGGGAGTGATCCTGCTTGAACGGACTGAGGCTATTGCTCGCCCTCGCGGCGTTCGCGGGCATGATCGTGCTCTGTGTGCTTGGCTGGAATTACGGCGGCATGGGCGGCCTTATAGGCGGCGGCGTGGGCTTTCTCATTCGCCTTGGCGGGCGCGGCCTCGATTGGGGTGAGCGGCTCGGCAATGGCTATGTTGGCGCGCTCATGGGCATGCCGGTGGGCCTATTGATCGGCGGCCTCCTCACCGTCGGCGCGCCGTATCTCCTCGCGATGATCAACAGTACGCCGCAATAAGAACCAAAACCCGGCGCTTGCTCCCATGAACGGGGGAGGCGTCTCGTTCGCAAACGCTTGTAGCCTCCCGCGGGAGGAGGTTGTCATGCGTGCTGTGCTACTGGCGTTTGCCGTAGGTTTGATGTCCGCTAGCGCGCTCGCGCAAGAAAAGCCGCAAACCAACACCTCGGCGCAAATCAACTATTCCGGCTTTCGCAATCTGGCGGGCGAAGTTGAAAATTATCGCGACGATCGTTTAGTGACGCTCGCGGATTTTCAGCGCATGGCGCGCGAGCCCAACACTATCGTCCTCGATGCGCGCTCCGCCGATGCTTACACAGCGGGCCACATCGACGGCGCGATCAATCTGCCGTTCACTGACTTCACCGATCAAAGCCTGCTTGAAGCGCTGCGCGATCCGAACGTGCGCATTCTGATCTATTGCAACAACAATTTCTCGAACAACGCTCAGCCCGTGATGCTGAAGCGCGTCGAACTCGCGCTCAATATCCAGACCTTCATCAACCTCTACGGCTACGGCTATCGCAACGTCTACGAACTCGGCGACGTCGTCGATTTCAACGATCCGGCTGTGGGTTGGGTGCGGAGTTAGCACCTAGCGTCTAACTCTCATTTGCGCTTATCTCCGCCCAACATGGAGGCGGGGATGCGTAGACGTGAATTGATGCTGGCTTTGAGCGTTGTGGCCTTAGCCGCATGCACGCCGCCGCAGGCAGAAAATGCCGAGACCGCCGATGGCGCACGCGCCGTCACCGATCCTTCCGCCGTGATCCGCCCGCTCTACGATCGCTACCTCACACCGGACGCGCAGTTTCCGGAATTTCGCGAACAAGCGCCGTGGTCGAACGCGATGTGGGCGGAGATTTCCGGCATGACCGCGCGTTCTGAAGCGCTGAACGAGCCAATCCTCGATTTCGATCCGCTCATTGGCGCGCAGGATTATCAGCTGAGCGATCTCAACGTCGCTAGCGAGTCCGTTGTCGAAGGCAGCCACGCCGTGGTGCGCGCCACCTTCAACAACGCCGCGACCCATACCGAGATCATCTACGATCTCATCTGGGAAGAGGATCGCTGGAAGGTCGACAACATCCGCGGTGATGGCTGGGACATGCGCCAGATCGTGGCCGCCCCGAACGCGGATGCTGTCGCTCCATAATTGCTACTCGGCGAACACCCGCACCGTCGCCGTGCGGCGGCGGAAGCTGGTTTCCTCGTACACCATCGCCACGCGCGTGATGTTGCGGTCATCGCCGTTGAGATCGATGGCGCGCGTGCATTCGCCCGGATTTATGCGCGAGCGCACCGACACGTCTTGGTGGCCGCCGTTCCGATAGAACACGTCGAGATCGTAGAAGTGCACGGGGTTGCGATAGACGCAGAGCTTGATGCGTTCGAACTGGCGTGGACCTTCAACAACGATCACGTCGCGGTCAGTTCGGTCTCGCACGTCACGCGCGCCGATTTGCGTCCACGCCGAAGCCGGCGTCGCGCACGCCGCAACCATAATTAATGCGCCTGCAAGAAGAGCTTTGAAATTCACGTTCGCCTCCCAGCGATAGGGACCCTCACAACCAGTCTAACGGCTGTGCGGTCACTTTCCGTCGCTGAAAGTGCGAAACGTCAATTACGTTCGAACGGCGTCCCGGTGCGGATGCTTTCGCGGATGTCGCCCAGCACCAGCGTATTTTCTTCGTTGCCCGGTTCGATCCGGATCGCGGCGCGCGCATCGGCTTCCGCCAATTCATACGAGCGTTGGCTCACCCGGGAAGCCGCGCGCAGGCGCAGCGCCAAGGCATCGTTCGGGCGAATGTCGAGCGCGCGCGAGAGGTCTTCCTCGGCCGGGCGCCAATCGCGCTCCATGGCGTAGGCGCGGGCGCGATCGATCAGCAAATCCGGCAGTTGGTCGCGATCGCTCTCAACAGCAGTGATCGCGCGCGTAAAATTGCTGCGCGCCTGGCCGGGCTGGCGATCCAGCAGCCACGCGTTGCCAGCTTGTGACCAAAGCTCTGCGCGCAATGCCGTGTTCTCCGGGTTTACCGCGCTCGCCAGCGACTGCAGACGGCGCGCGCCTTCCTCGAAACGGTTCTGCGCGATCAGCGCCATTGCCGCGCAGCGGTAAGCGTGCAGCGACTGCGCTTCGGCCGCCCAGGCCATGCCTTCTTCGTAGGCGCGCACCGGATTTTCTTCGACCAGGGCTAGGCATTGCGCGAAGCGCTCACCGAGCGCGCCGGTAGGCGCGGTGGCGGACTGCGCCAATACCAGCGGTACGATTAGGGCGGCGAACATGGACATGAATTCTAGGACTCCCCGTGTCGTCCCCCTCAGGACATTTCACCGATGCCCCAAAGGGCGGCCAATTCCAAGACGTTCGCTCAGCACGCGAGCTGCTTGGCGATCATTGAAGCGCGCTGGGCCAACCGATCCAAGTCCTCCGGCCGTGACAGCCGGTGGTCGCCGTCCTTGATCAGGTCGATCATCTTGTTGTCGCTCCGGATAAGGTCGTTGAGCTCGAGGACGTGACTTGGCGGTACATCCGGGTCTGCCTGACCCTGCAGAATGTAGCAGGGGCCATCGAACGGGATCGGCGCGCCCATGATCAGATGTTTGCGCCCATCCTCGATCAGGTCGCGGGTGATGATGTTGGGCTCCGGAGAATAGTCCGAGGGTTGCTCAAGGCGGCCGAAGGCCAGAATTTGCCGCTGCTCCTTGGGCGTGAAGCCCGCCCACATCAGCCGCTCGGTGAAATCGGCAGCCGGCGCGATCAGCAGGAGGCCCTTCACGCGCTCGGGCCGGGCGCGGGCGGCCAGAAGCGCCAGCCAACCGCCCATCGACGATCCGACCAGCACCAACGGGCCATCCGTGAGCTGATCGAGCACCGCCAGCGTGTCGCTGAGCCAGCGCGAAATTGTGCCGTCCTCGAATTTGCCGCCGGATACGCCGTGGCCGGAATAGTCAAACCGTACAAAGGCTTGGCTGCGCTCGCTGGCCCATTCCGCCAACGTCTGCGCTTTCGTCCCTGCCATGTCGGACTTGAAGCCGCCGAGCCAAACGAACGTCGGCGCCGCGCCTTCCAAGCGCTCGAAAGCGATCTGCTCGCCCTGATGCTCAAGGGCCTCGATTTCGCCGAACGCCATCGTCTACCCCGAGGTGCAAGGGTGTGCGAAAACCACCCAATAACGCGCGTTTAATGAATCTAAGCGCCTTATTAGGCAAAACCGTTATCAAACATCGGTTTAGCCCAAAGGGCGCGAAATCGGGCAACGGCCAAGCATTGCAAGAAGGTCACAACCTGACGGTTCTGCAAGTTACCCCTGAGCTCAACGCTGGCGGGGTCGAACGGACTACGCTTGAAATAGCGGAGGCGATCAGCCGCGCCGGGGGGCTCGCTTTGATCGCTACCGCCGGCGGCCGTCTTGAGCCGGATCTCAAGACGGTCGGCGGCGAATTGATCCGCATCCCCGCGCATTCCAAAAATCCGATCACCCTCATCGCCAACGCGTTCAAGCTCGCGAAGATCGCGCGCGACCGCAAAGTGCAGATCATCCACGCACGCTCGCGCGCGCCGGCATGGAGCGCACTTTTGGCGGCGCGCATGGCTAAAGTGCCGTTCGTGACCACGTATCACGGCATCTACAATGCGAAGTCGCCGCTCAAGGCGTTCTACAATTCAGTGATGGCGCGCGGCGATGCGATCATCGCCAATTCCGAATTCACGCGCGAGCACATCCTCGCGCATCACGACGTTATGCCTGAGCGCATCACAGCAATTCCGCGCGGCGTCGATTTGGACGTGTTCGATCCCGCGAAAATAGCTCCGCAGGCCATCGCTGCTTTGCGTGCTGAATGGCGTGTGAAACCAGGCCAGTGCGTGGTGCTGGTTCCCGCGCGTTTGACGCGTTGGAAAGGTCAGATGGTTTTGATCGAGGCCGCGCGCTTGTTGAACCAACGCCGTCCAAACGCCTTGAAAATCATCATTGCCGGCGATGATCAGGGCCGCCGTGCTTACAGCCAGGAAATGCTTTCCGCGATTACAGCTGGCGGACTGCAAGACGTGGTGGCGATGGTCGGACACCTGAGGCAGATGCCTTTGGCGTTTGCGGCGTCCGACATGGCGGTGTTTCCCGTCATCGAACCGGAGGCGTTCGGACGCGGCGCTGTTGAAGCCGAAGCGATGGGCGTGCCGGTGATCGCCTCCAATCTGGGCGGCTACACCGAAACGGTCGTCGAAGGCCAAACCGGCTTCCTCGTACCGGCAGGGGCGTCAGTTCCGCTCTGCGGCGCAATAGAACGAATGGTCGATGCGGGAGCGGAAAAACGCGCTGAAATGGGACGAAAAGGCCAGGAACGTGTGAAAGCGCTTTATTCCAAGCTTGCCCTGCAATCGGCCACATTAGCTGTTTACCAACGGGTTATAAGCAATGCCGAATCCCGCAAGATGGCGAAAACGCCCGCGCAACCGGTGCTCTAGGAGAATTTGAATGATCTGGCGTAAGCCAGCTGCAGAAGCCGATGGCGATACAAGCGCCAAGCGCGTGCTGGTCATCCAGCTCGGCGGCATCTCCACGTTCGTCCAAGCGCTCGCGGCCGCGAAGCGCATCCGCGAAGAGCATGTCGGCGCGCGCATCACGCTGCTGACCACCGAAGCCACCAAAGATATCGCTCAGAAGGCCCCGTATTTCGATGCGGTGGAGCCCGACGGCAAACCAACCGAACCACAAGCGATCACGGCGCTGATCAAACGTCTGCGCGGCGCCAAATACGACATGGTCTACGATCTCGAAGGATCGAGCCGCACCAACAACTACTTCCAAGGTCTGCGTCCTTGGCCGCCAAAGTGGTCAGGGCCTATCGCTGGCGCGAGCCACGCCTACCTCGATCCAGAACGCGTGTACCTGCATCCGCTCGACCGTCTCGGCGCTCAGCTCGCTGGCGCTGGCCTGGGGCCGGAGCCGCTGATGCCCGAATTGGGCTGGCTGCGCTCGACCATGCGCGACGCCCCGAGTCTGCAGCCGGAATTTTTCGGCATCCGCGGACCCTACGTTTTGCTGCTGCCGCGCGGCTCGGACGCTGAGTCCAACCGCCGCTGGCCGGAAGCCAAGTACATCGACCTCGCCAAGCGGATCGCGTCCAACGGCGTGACGCCCGTCATTCTTGGCGGCACGGAAGAGCGCCCGATCGGAGCCGCCATCGCCAAGGCTGAGCCTCGCGCCAAGAACCTCGTTACCCGGCCAGATCTCTTCCAGAGCATCGGTTTGGCCGAACGAGCCTCGTTCGCGGTCGGCGACGATGTCGATCTGATGCACGTGGTCGCCGCCGCTGGCGCCCCTTGTCTGGTCTTCCTGTCCTCCACGCTCAAGGGCGCTCCGTCGGCGCCTCGGGGCCGTAGCGGGGTCGTGGAATTCACCGCCGCGGTGATCGCGGACCTCCCGGTCGACCAGGTTGACCGTCAATTGAAGAATTGCGGCGTCTATCGCCGGGTCGCTACCGCTTGATGCGGAGCCAATGACAAGCAATATTGAGAGCGTGAGTCCGCGCCCGAGAGGGCGCGGCGCTCATGCGTTTTATCAACAGCTACAGGAGAATGCCCGATAGCCAGACGTCCGTATGCCGCGCCGCCCCCCTCAAAGGACGGGCCGCGGGTAAATGAGGATATTCGCGGAACGCCGCGTGTGCTCCTCATCGATGCAGAAGGAGAGAAGCAGGGCGAGATGCCGATCTCAGCGGCGCTCGATGCAGCCCGCGAAGCCGGCCTCGATCTCGTCGAGGTTGCTCCGCAATCCGTGCCGCCCGTCTGCAAAATTCTCGACTACGGCAAGTTCCGGTTCGAGGAGCAGAAGAAGAAGGCTGAAACGCGCAAGAAAGCCAAGCGCGTCGAGCTGAAGGAAATCAAGGTTCGCCCGAACATTGATGACCACGACTACGAAGTGAAGATGAAGGCCATTCATCGCTTCTTCGAAGAAGGCGACAAGGTGAAGGTGACCCTTCGCTTCCGTGGCCGCGAAATGCAGCACACCAATCTCGGCATGGATCTCCTGGAGCGTATGCGCCAAGAGCTCGACGGCATTGCCAAGGTTGAGCATGAGCCGCGTTTCGAAGGCCGTCAGGTCGTTATGGTGATGGCGCCCCGCGCTTAATCAGGCGCGGTTCAGCCAGAGGCGTCTTAGATCGCCGCAACCGAAGGAGTGTCGTTTCATGCGAGCTATTTTGTTTGCGGCGTTTGCCTTGGCTGCTTGTGCTTCACCGGCAGGCGGCGCCGGCCCAACGCCAGCGCCGCTGCCGCAACACATTCAAGAAGATCTCGCTCAGCGCGCCGAAGCGCTGCGCGCTGAAGGCGTTGTCGCGGCTGGCATTGGCGAAACCGCTGATCTCGGCGGCGGTCTCCGCGTGCGCCCGCTCGAAGTCCTGGAAGACAGCCGATGCCCGCAAAACGCACGCTGCATATGGGCCGGGCGCTTGCGCTTGCGCGTCGCCATTGATGGTGACGGCGAGCGCGAGATGACCTTGGGCGAAGCCGCAACGCAAACGCCGCGCGGCGTGTTCGCGTTAGTCGCGGTTTCTCCCGGTCCATGGACGGATTGGCCCGAAGGCGCAAAACCGCCGTACCGCTTCGGCTTTCGCCGCGCTTAACCGCGCGAGTAGGGCCGCCGCTTGGTCATGATCCACATATTGCCGAGCAGCAGCAGCAGCGCGATGCCGAACGCCACCGCATTGAAGATCGGGATGCGCTCTGCGTTCGCGGCGACGAATTCAGCCGCGCGCGTGCGCGCTTCAGAATTGGCCGCAGCTTCCGCCGCTTGCTTGGCCTGATCGCCGGCAAAACCAAAATCCACCGTCGGCGGCAATCCAACCGCCGCGAGGCTCACCCCGCCAACCGACGGCAGCCGCGCTGGCGCGTAAGCGAGGTGCGTCCCGAACGCGATCACCAACGTCGCCAAGATCGCCATCAGCCAGCGCGAGCCCGCGATCGCAGCGAGTGAGCCGGTGACCTTGGCTTTTTCTTCCCGGAAAATCTCCTTGGCCTCGGCCAAGTTCGTCGGTTGCCGCACCATCGGATGTCTCCCGCCAAACGCCAGCTTAGACGTGTCAGCGCCGCCGCTCCAGTATCGTCAGCTGGAGCAAGCCTGAAATACGAAGAAGATGATGCCAGCAAGCACGGCTAGCCCTAGCAGATTGCCGATCGGGCCACTCCGACCGTCGAATTTGCCGGCGACGATGTCGTTAACGGAGATGGCGCCCCCACAGGCGGGGCAGGTAACGTGCTCCACGGTTACGTTCGCCATGTAGCTGTCGCCGCTTTGGTGGATTTCTGATAGCATCATCATCGCGTCGCTCTTCTGTAGAGAACTGCGACACTTGGGGCAGAAAAACTCACGCTGGACCATGGTGGCCTCCCGCACGAGCCCGCCATATCAAAATACCGCCAGGCCTGCGAGTCCGCGCCTTGCCGGGCCGGAACCCCCATGCTATCAGCCCCGCCTTCTTGGATGGCCCGGCCTGTACGGCATGCCGTGGCGATCCTTTTTGCGTGGGGTTTAGGCCTCACGCCTATCCAAATGAGGATGAAATGCCGAAGATGAAGACCAAGAGCGGCGTGAAGAAGCGCTTCACGCTCACGGCGACTGGCAAGGTGATGGCCGGCGCCGCCGGCAAGCGTCACCGCCTGATCAGCCATAATGCCAAGTACATCCGTCAGAACCGCGGCACGTCAGAGCTCGCAAAGCCCGACGCCGACCGCGTGAAATTGTGGATTCCGTACGGCTTGAAATAGCCGCACCGGACCCGTTCGAACATCTGATGGAGAGTTGATATGGCACGCGTAAAAGGGGGCGTCACCGCGCACGCCCGTCACAAAAAAGTTTTGAAGAAAGCGAAGGGCTATTATGGCCGTCGCTCGAACACCTTCCGCACGGCGAACGCCGCAGTCGAGAAGGCCGGTCTCTACGCTTACCGCGACCGCAAGGCCAAGAAGCGCACCTTCCGCGCTCTCTGGATCGTGCGCATCAACGCGGCTGTGCGTGAAGAAGGTCTGACGTACTCGCGATTTATCGCGGGTCTGACGAAGGCTGGCATCACGCTTGATCGCAAGGTCATGGCCGACATCGCCATGCACGAGCCGGAAGCCTTCAAGGGTCTCATCGCCCAAGCGCAAGGCGCGTTGAAGTAAGCTTCAGCGAAGCACGAATATGAAAAGGGCGGCGAGTTCATCGCCGCCCTTTTTGTTTGTGCGTGAAGTGTACGCTTAGTCGCGCGGCTCCCAGAGGCGCATGCGCGGCTGCGCTTCGACGAACGCTGCTTGATCCGATGGCGACAGCACAGCGCGGCCAGCGACGATGCCCATTTGCGTGTTTTGCATCACGTAATAGGTTTCGCCTGGCTCGACTTCCATGCGCATCGTGTCGTTGCGGCCGATTTCGTATTCATGAATGCCCGGTTCTGCGACGTGCACGAAATAGCGCGCGTTCGGCAGGCGCCCGTGCTCGGTCTCGCCCTCACGAACCGTGAAGCTCAGCGCCGCGCCTACAAAACGGCTCGGACGGAAGAACACGATTTGTCCTTTGCCTTCGGGCGGCGCGCTAATGCCTTCCGGCAGTGCCACGGCTGGCGCCGTCGCTTCTGCGGCGGGCGCAGTCTCCGGCGCTGCTTCAGCCGGCGGCGCAGTCTCGGTAGGCGCCGTTTCTGTTTGAGCGGCTTCGGCAGGCGCTGTCGTAGTGTCTTGTGCGTAGGCGAGGCTGGCAAATGTCAGCGCCGCGATGGCGCATACAGTGATCAATTGTGACTTCATTGGTTGTCCTCTTCTCCCAAACGTTGCTCTTCCGCCGTTGGCGCCGGTTCGGTCGGCAAATCGACATCAACCGCTAGGCGCGCGACGCCGCGCGCGCCAACGGGAATTTCGATTTCGCCACCCTGAATGAAAATGCTCGCGACCCCCGCATAAGGGATCATTGCAACCGCCAACGCCGTGTTGGTGCGCTGTTCGCCCACGGCGCTGATTTGCATCCCGCGAATGCGCACACGTTGTCCCCCGATTTCGATGAAGCGGCCTGAGATGATGAGGCGTCCCTGACGGCCTCCAAAGGCCGAGCGCGCGGCGTCGATTACTTCACCGCCGCCCAGCGCGCCAGCCGCCACGACTTCGCGCCCATCAACAATGATCGGCGCAGCAAGTCGCAGGCCGAAGGTCTGTTCCTGCTGGCTTGTCTCGGAGCTGAGTGCTTCGGTCAGTTCGACTTCGACGGCCGTCCCTGCGGGAATACGAATTGTGTTTGGGCTGACGTTCGCGAACGGGGCAGGTGTTGGCGGCGCGACGAAATTGGCTGGCGGGACCTGTTGAGCCGATTGGCCAAAGGCCGGCGTCGCAGCGCTCAAGATCGCAGCCGTGATGACGCCTAGCAGCAAACGCATGCTGAAATCCCCCCCCGCTAGCGGTAACACGGCAGCGAAACGACCGGCAAGGTTGCAGATAGGCAAGGCTATGGGGCGCTTGGCAAATTGCCTCCGCCTAGTGCTCTCCGCTAAACACCGGCGATGAACGGTCAAACCACTGATCTGGCGGCTCTCGAAGCCGACCTTCTGGCGCGCGTTATCGCGGCCAACGATGAAACGTCGCTCGAAGCTTTGCGCGTCGAGGCGCTCGGCAAGCAGGGCTCGATCTCCGGGCTGATGAAGAACCTCGGCGCCATGAGCCCGGACGAACGCAAGAGCTTCGGCGCAGGGCTCAACGTCCTGAAGGACAAAGTCACCGAAGCGATCGTCACCAAGAAGGCGACGATGGCCGAAGCCGCGCTTGATCGTCAGCTGCAGGCCGAAGCCGTGGACGTCACGCTGCCGCCAGTGAAGCCGCGCGTCGGCACGATCCATCCTGTCTCACAAGTGATGGAAGAACTCGCCGCCATCTTCGGCGAGATGGGTTTCACCGTCGAAGAGGGGCCGGACATCGAGACCGACTTCAACAACTTCACCGCCTTGAACTTCCCACCAAACCACCCGGCGCGCGAAACCCACGACACGTTCTTCCTCGATGCGAAGGGCGAAGACGGCGCGCGCAAAGTGCTCCGCACGCACACGTCGCCTGTGCAAGTGCGGACGATGCTGAAGCAGAAGCCGCCGATCCGCATGATCTGCATGGGGCGTACGTTTCGCAAAGATTCCGACGCCACGCACACGCCGATGTTCCACCAGATCGAAGGCCTCGTCATCGACGAGACCTCAACTATGGCTGACCTCAAGAGCGTGCTGATCGCCGCGATCAAAGCCTATTTCGAAGTCGATGATGTGCGCCTGCGTTTCCGTCCGCACCATTTCCCGTTCACCGAACCGAGCGCGGAAGTCGATGTCGGCTGCGATCGCTCCGGCGGCCAAATCAAAATCGGCGCCGGCAACGATTGGCTGGAAATCCTCGGCAGCGGCATGGTCCATCCGAACGTGCTCAAAAGCTGCGGCATCGACCCCGAGAAATACCAAGGTTACGCCTTCGGCATGGGCATCGATCGTCTCGCCATGCTCAAATACGGCATGCCCGACCTCCGCGACTTCTTCGCCGGCGATGAGCGCTGGTTGAAGCATTACGGGTTCTCACCGTTCCTGTTGCCTGGCCTCGCTCAAGGTGTCGGATGATGCGAACGCTCACAACACCCATTCCCGGATTGCGCGCAGCGCAAGTCCGGGACCCATTGACTCAGGCCGTGAGCATTGAAACCCGGCTAGCAAAACTGCGCAGTCACCACGCCCTGTGTTCATGGGTCCCGGGCTCGTCGCTTCGCGACGCCCCGGGAATGGGTGATAGTGATGTTCAAGGAGCAAGAGTATGAAATTTCTCCTTCGCGCCATCGTCGCCGTCTGCATGCTCGCGGCCTGCTCACCTGCGGAAGCGCCGTCGCCTGAAACAGCCGATATCCGCGCTGAGCAAGACGGTTTGCCGTCCGGCCCGCGCGCCGTGGACCGTGCGATGCCCGGGCAGGACTTCCGCATCACGATTGTGGACGACGCGACTGCGCGCAGCTTCAAGCTGACTTTGATCTCGCTCAACATCGAACGCGAATTGTGCGTCGGCGCCGCGGAATGGCCCGACGCGCGGGGCCGACTTGAAGGCGCGGCGGATTTTGTGGCGTTGCACGCGAACGGGCAGGGCTACGCCATGCGCGATTCCGGCGAGCAATGCGGCGAAGCGTGCGTGCGCCGCATCGCGCCCGGCGCCAGCCTCGACGGCTTCATCAGCTACGCCGAATTCGTCCCCGAAGCGTTCGACGGTCCAGGTCCACGCACCCTCGACTTCGGCGCCCAACCGTACTTCTGCGACACCGGTGAAGTGGAATGAAATTCACGCTCTCCTGGCTCAAAGAGCATCTGCAAACTGATGCAAGCGTCGACGAGATCGTCGAGCGCATGACCATGACTGGTCTTGAAGTGGAATCCGTCGAGAACGCGGGCGAGAAGCTCGCACCGTTCACGGTTGCGCGCATCATCAGTGCGGCGAAGCACCCGAACGCCGACAAGCTGCAAGTCTGCCAAGTCGAAACCGCGCAAGGCCAACTCGAAATCGTCTGCGGCGCGCCGAATGCACGAGCAGGGCTCGTCACCGCATTTGCGCCGATCGGCACGTATGTGCCGGGCCTCGATGTCACGCTCGAAGCGCGTCCGGTGCGCGGCGTCGTGTCCAACGGCATGCTCTGCTCAGGCGCCGAGCTTGAGCTCGACACCGACGCTGACGGCATTCTCGAACTGCCGTCGGACCTCAAAGTCGGCGCGCCAATAGCCGAAGCGCTCGGTCTCAACGATCCGGTGATTGACATCGAAGTCACGCCAAACCGCCCCGATTGGTTGGGCGTCGCCGGCATCGCGCGCGATCTCGCTGCCGCCGGCATCGGCAAGCAAACGACGAAGCCGATCCTGCCAGTGCCAGGCCGCTATCCGTCGCCGCAAAAAGTCGCCACCGAAGATACGCACGCGTGCCCGATGTTCGCCGGCCGCTTTATTCGCGGCGTCAAGAACGGCCCATCGCCCGCGTGGCTGCAGCAACGCCTCCGCGCCATCGGTCAAAAGCCGATCAGCGTGTTGGTCGACATCACCAACCTCATCACGCACGACCGCGCCCGCCCGCTCCACGTCTATGACGCAGCCAAGCTGAACGGCGTCGTTCGCGCCCGCATGGGCCGTGAAGGCGAGAGCTTCAAGGCTCTGAACGGCAACGTCTACAACGTCACGCCCGCCATGTGCGTCATAGCGGACGACGAGCGCGTGCTCGGCCTCGGCGGCGTTATCGGCGGCGAGCACAGCGGCGTCTCTGAAGCCACCACCGACATCCTTGTCGAGTGCGCCTACTTCGACACCACGATCACGCACCAAACCGGCCGCGCGCTGACGCTCACCACTGACGCGCAATATCGCTTCGCCCGCGGCGTCGATTCCAGCTTTGTCGTGCCTGGTCTCGAACTTGCAACCCGCATGATCCTCGATCTTTGCGGCGGCGAACCAAGCGAGATCATGGTGGCGGGCGATCTGCCAGCGCCGCCGAAAGCAATCTTCTTCGATCCCGACCGCGTCCGCCAACTCGCCGGCATCGACGTGAAGCCGACGCGCGTGCGCGCCGTGCTGAAGGATCTTGGATTCGAATCCAGCGCTGAGGCGCAGGGCTCGAAGCGCATTATTGTTGAGCCGCCGACCTGGCGCCGTGACGTCGACGGTCCGGCCGATCTGGTGGAAGAAGTCGCGCGCATCGAAGGCTTCGACAAGCTGCCGACGAACGAGCCGCCGCGCGCCGCCGGCTTCCGTCCGCCGCCGGCAAGCGTCGGCGAAAGCCGCACCCGCCTCGCGCGCCGCGCCGCGGCCGCGCAGGGCTACAATGAAGCGATCACCTGGAGCTTCTGCTCGCGCGCGCAGGCGCAAGCCTTCGGCGGCGGCAGCGACGACATGCTCGTCGCCAACCCGATCGCGTCTGATTTGGATTGCATGCGCCCCACGGCGCTTCCGCAACTCCTGGCCGCCGCGCAACGCAACGCCGATCGCGGCTTCGATGATGCGCGCTTGTTCGAAGCGGGCCCCGCATACGCCAACACCAACGATAGCGGCCAACAACGCACGCTCGCCGCCGTATGGCGCGCGCGTTCGCCGCGTCACTGGCGCGCTGCGCCGCAGCCGGACATTTTCGATGCAAAGCGCGACGTACTGATGGTGTTGCAAGCCATCGGCGCGCCGATCGCGTCACTGCAAACCTTCACCGATGCGCCCGCGCATTGGCGTCCGGGTCGCACTGGCGTGCTGAAGCTCGGCCCGAAGGTCATCGCGTATTACGGCGAGATCCATCCGCGTACGCTGAAAGCTATCGGCGTCGAGGCGCCTGCGCTTGCGTTTGAGATTTTCCTCGATGCGATCCCCGCGCCGCGTGCGAAGGGCCGCACCAAGCCGCCGCTCGAAAAGCTCGATCTTCAACCGCTCACGCGCGACTTCGCCTTCATCGTCGACGACGGCACGCCCGCCGCCGATCTCGTCCGCGCCGCCATTGGCGCCGACAAAGCGCTGATCACTGACGTGAACCTGTTCGACGTCTATCGCGGCGAACGCATGCAGGCCGGCAAGAAGAGCCTCGCGATCGAGGTCACCCTGCAACCGAGGGAAAAGACGCTGACGGATGCCGAGATCGAAGCGGCGAGTGCCAAGATCGTAAGCGCCGTGATGAAAGCGACGGGCGGCACGCTCCGAGGTTAAGCTCTCCCACGTTTCCCGGCCAAGCGTCACGCGAAGCGTGATGCGCAGAGCCGGGACCTAGGGGCAGCCAAGCGGGGTGCGTCGTCTCCTGGATCCCGGATCGCGCTACGCACGTCCGGGAGGCGTGCTTCACTTAGAGCCGATTCCGTTCAGTTTGAAGCGTAGCCGGCATGAGCGAAGAAGTTGGCGCACTCTCGTGGGGTAAAGCAGGACAACGCGTGCCTGAGCGCGCGCCGGAGCCGGTTGTTGGTTCGCGCCGCCGCTTTGCGCAGCAG
>JANPCV010000015.1:0-36335 GCA_031431115.1 Caulobacteraceae bacterium | reverse complement strand
TGGAGTGAAAGACCTCTAACAGCTGACCCGTCGAAGCAAACCGCACCGGAGCGCGTGAGAAGCGCGGCGGCGCAAGCCGCATCTAGGCACTACCCATTGCGCGTCTCACGCGCTCCGGGCTCTCCACTTTCTTGGATCGCCGGCGCCCACGCTGGCGGAGGCGAAGCTATGCGCGTTCAGAACAAAACGCCGAGGACCGCCGGCTTCCAGCCGGCATTAGCGGCGGTTCAATTTCGACGTTGTTTTCGGGGTGAACGAAGTGCCGGCTGGAAGCCGGCGGTCCTCGGGAGCGCTGCAAAAATGCTAGAACCCAGCAAACGCCTGGGTCTGCGCACGGCGCGCGTGCTTTTCGGCGTACATTGCCTCATCCGCCCGCGCGATCGCGGTTTCAGGATCTTCGACCATGGCGATCGGGTGCACGCCGACGGACGCGCGAATGCGATGCGGCACGCCGGCATAGAGGATGGCGCTCGAATTGATCTTCTCGCTCAGCGACTGCGCTTTGGTCGAAGCCTCTTCCGCCGTCGCGCGATTGAGGATGATGCCAAATTCGTCGCCGCCAAGGCGGCCCACGATGTCACTCTCGCGGACACTGTCCGCCAGGAGCAGCCCGACATGGCGCAGCACGGCATCGCCAGCCGAATGCCCATACTCGTCGTTCACGGCCTTGAAGCCATCGAGATCGATGTAGATGACCGCCGCCGGCGTCTTGTAGCGCTCGACCTCGGACATGGTCCGATGAAGTTCCCGCAGGAAAGCGCGGCGATTGAACACCGGCGCCAACGCATCACGGTCCGCCAGGTCCTCAGCCTCGGAAAGCTTGGCTTTCAGCTCGGCCAACTCGGCAGTGAGTCGCTCCAGCGCGGCCAATCCCGACGGAGAAACATCGCGCGCAGACAGCCCCAGCCCTTGAAGGGCTTGGGTCGTTTCGCTGGCGCGAGGGAATCGTCTGAACAGCATACTTACCCACAGGGATGCGCGTTCTGGGTAAAGGCCGCCTTAACTGCGTGCGGGAGCGGACTGGACGCCGCGCGCGGCTTCCATTACTGGCCCGTTTTTTAGGAGCAGCCGAAACATGGCTACCCCACACGTGGGCCTGATTATGGGCTCAAAGTCCGACTGGGACACGATGAAGGCCGCCGCTGAGGTGCTCGACGCACTGGGCGTGGCGTACGAAGCCAAGATCGTCTCCGCGCACCGGACTCCAAAACGCCTCTATGATTACGCCACCAGCGCCAAATCACGCGGCCTGAAAGTCATCATCGCTGGCGCCGGCGGCGCAGCTCACCTTCCTGGCATGACCGCCTCGATGACGCCCCTTCCAGTGCTCGGC
Organism: Caulobacteraceae bacterium; assembly: GCA_031431115.1. Taxonomy (GTDB): domain Bacteria; phylum Pseudomonadota; class Alphaproteobacteria; order Caulobacterales; family Aquidulcibacteraceae; genus Vitreimonas. The sequence goes on along the minus strand of JANPCV010000015.1, from coordinate 35,002 downwards.
GTGCCGGTGAAAAGCAAAGACCTGAAAGGCCTCGATAGCCTGCTCTCGATCGTGCAGATGCCGAAGGGCGTTCCGGTCGGCACGCTGGCGATCGGCGAGGCGGGCGCCGCTAACGCCGGCATCATGGCCGCGCAAATCCTCGCGCTCAGCGACGAAGCGCTCGCAGCGCGCATTGATGCCTTCCGCAATGCGCAAACTGAAGCGGTGGCCGAAAGCCCGCTATGACCGCGCTCCCCCCCGGCAGCACGATCGGCATTCTCGGCGGCGGCCAACTCGGACGCATGCTGGCGACCGCCGCCGCGCAGCTCGGGTTTGACGTTTGCATCTTTACCGACGAGCCGGACAGTCCGGCATCACGCGTGTCGGCAAAGACGTTCATCGGCAATTACCTTGATCACGCCGCCCTCGCCGATTTCGCGCGCCGGGTGGACGTGGTCACCACTGAGTTTGAGAACGTGCCCGCCGAAACCGCGGAAGCATTAATCACCGCCGGCGCGCGCGTCGCGCCAACACCCGCCGCGCTCGCCATCGCGCAAGATCGCTTCGATGAGAAAAGCTATTTCCTAAGCGCCGGTATCCAAACGCCGCCGTTCAAGGCCATCTCCTCACAGGAAGACATCGACGCCGCCATTGCTGAAATCGGCGTTCCCGCAATCTTAAAAACCCGCCGCCTCGGCTATGACGGCCGCGGCCAAATCCGCATCAAAACCGCGGCGGACGCGAAAGGCGCCTACGAAAAACTCGGCGCGCCTGGAGTCCTTGAAGGATTTTGCGCCTTTGAGCGCGAAGTCTCAATCATTGCGGCGCGCGCCATCGATGGCTCAGTCGCCTTCTACGATCTCAACGAAAATGAGCACGCGGGCGGCATCCTCTCACGCACTACGTTGCCGGCGAATGTCAGCGCGCAAACCGTAGTCGACGCACAGAAAGCCGCGCGAAGCGTGCTCGAAGCCTTCGACTATGTCGGCGTCCTCACGATCGAATTTTTCGTGATGCCTGACGGTTCGCTCATCGCCAACGAAATGGCGCCGCGCGTGCACAACTCAGGTCACTGGACCATCGAAGGCGCCCTCACCTCGCAGTTCGAACAGCATATTCGCGCCATCGCCGGCTGGCCGCTCGGGCCCACGACGCGCATCGCCAACATCGAGATGCTCAATCTGATCGGCGAAGACGCGAACGCGTGGCCGCAGCTCGCCGCCGATCCCACGGCGCGGCTTCACCTTTACGGCAAGCGCGACGCACGCGCCGGCCGCAAGATGGGTCACGTGACGAAGCTCAAGTCGAGCTAACGCGGAAACGCTTCGTCGCGCGCTGTGAACATCCACAAGCCGGCCACATAGAGCACCGGCGTCACGAGCCACAGCACGCCAACGATCGCGCCCGGCGTGCGGCGCACGAACGTCACCAACGCGCTGCCGTCATCGACTGATCCACCAACGGCGGTGATCACCGGATTGGCGAGCACAATCAGCGCAATGAAGCAGAGCCAAAATGCCACCGCCGACGCGACAATGGGACTGGTCCGCTCGACGTAATCGTCAGCAGAATGGTCTTCGAGATGAGACAAGGAGGTCCAAATCGTCAGCGGCCAGGCCGCTGCGTTTAAGAACCGTACCGGAGCAGCAGCCATGAGCGCCTCCACACGGATCGTGTGCGACGACTATACGCCCATGCCGCCGCCGCGACAGCAGATGAAGGAAATTTGCGTAACGCGCATTTCAGCGCCCGTAGCGAAAGCGCGCCGCAAGCCCGACGGCGCTTTGCACGCCTTCGCTCACCGGCTTCAGCCGCGCTTTGAGCTTTTCGAACTGCATCACGTTCTCAATGCGCGCATCGAGAAACGCCCAGGTCGCTTCGTTGTCCTCGCTCTCGTCGCTGAACCAGCGGGCATAGGTGCTGGCGAGGACACCGGAGAGAATGGCGCGCTTGGAGTAGAAGTTCTCGTCGGTCGATGTGTCCCCGAGCGCCCGCCAGATGTGATCGGCAGTGCGCCAGAGCAGACGCGCCGCTTCCGGCGCCCGATCCGGCCGGGCCAGCGCCCGCGTCATGGCGCGAGCTGCCTCTTTGTAGGGCTGCTGGGCCTCCAGGCGCACCTGCACCGCCGCGCGCACGCGCTGGCGAATCTTCATGGCGCCGAGGTCGAGCCCATCCAGACGCTCAAGCATCGCAGCGTCCGCGCGGGCGGCAAAAGCATCAAAAAGGTCGAATACCCCCTTCGGGCAGGCCAGCTCCGCCTCTCCCTGGCTGAGGCCCGCCTCCGCGATCGCCGCCCTAAAAGCAGCATCGGTCCAGCCCTCCCGGGCGGCGTGGGCCGGGAAAACCTCCAAAATTCTGGTGCGGAAGCGGTCTGAGGGGGTATCAGTCATGATGAAAAGCTAAGCCTCAGCGGCTCCGCCAGCAATGGACAGCGCCGCGGCCTTTTGCTATCAGCCCGCCTTCGCTTCAGAACGGAGCCGTCGCGCGACATGCGCGCGGCCTGTTGGGTTTGGTATTCGGTTACGGGAGACGGGTCCTGGTACAGATTTTCGTCCGCGATAACAACGTCGATCAGGCGTTGAAGGCGCTCAAAAAGAAGATGCAGCGGGAAGGCACTTTCCGCGAAATGAAGCGTCGCAATCATTACGAAAAGCCGTCGGAAAAGCGTGCTCGTGAGCGTGCTGAAGCCGTTCGCCGTGCTCGTAAGTTGGCCCGCAAGCGCGCGCAGCGTGAAGGCCTTCTGCCGCGTCCGCCGCCGAAGCCACGGTAAGAACCAAACCGTGAAGCGATAGAATTCAAAACGCCGCCCCTCACCGGGCGGCGTTTTTCATTTGGAGCGCCGGCGCCCTCGCCGGCATTTTGCGACGGCGGGCCCGCTTCTGCTTCGACAAGCTCAGCATGACGCTAGTGGGATGGCGCATGTCCCTGCATTGGCGTCACCCTGAGCTTATCGAAGGGCGGCGCCACGCATGAACGGAAGATGCCGGCGAGGGCGCCGGCGGTCCAAGTGTCGGCGTTAGCCCTCAGACACGCGCATCATCAGCGCCGCCGCGTCCGCCAATAGCGCGCGTTCTTCGCGGGTGAATTTACCGAGCCGCTTATGCAGCAACGCCAAGCGGCGCTTGCGCCCCTCTTCCATCAGCGCACGGCCCTTCGCCGTCACCTCGATCCGCACGCCGCGTTTGTCCTCGCGATCGACGCGCTTGGCGACCAACCCTTCGCTCTCGAGATCGCTGACCAGCTTTGACATCGTCGCCGCCGTCACTTGCTCGGCCTTGGCCAACGCCGAGAGGCTCGATGGCCCGCCGAAGGTGAGCACCGAAAGCGCCGAGAGTTTCGGCGCTGATATGCCCGTCTCGTCATCGGCCACGCGCACCGCACGCAGCAATCGTATCGCCGCGCGATGCAATGCGGCGGCGACCTCCAGCGAATCCGTCCGAGCCATGCGCAAAGCCTCGCTTGACTTATTTAGTTAGTCAAACTAATTATATTGCCAAGTTCTCAGGGAGGCTCATGTGAACACCGCGCCGCCGCTGCTTTCCAGCATCTGCCAAGTCGCACTTGGCGCTGCCGACCCGGCGGCGCTCGTCGCATTCTATCGCGACACCTTGGGGCTCCCAGTGCTGTTCGAAACCAATGGGATGACGTTCTTCCAATCCGGCAGCACGCGCCTAATGATCGGCGCAGCGCAACCGGGCCAGCAGATTGGCGGCGATGCCGTGCTCTATTTCGAACCGCGCGATTGGAGCGCCGCTGAAAGCGCTTTTGAGGCCAAAGGCATCGTATTCCTGCATCCGGCGCAGAAGCTACAAGAAGCGCCAGGGCGAAAGTTGATGCTACGCGCGTTTAAGGACCCGGAGGGGCACACGCTGGCGATCATGGGGTGGCGCGCGGTTGGCGTTTGAGGAAGAAAAAGTTACTCGCGCTATCGACGAGGCCCGAAATGAATGACCGTGCGAGTCCGCCCGCAAGAGGTGGCGACTCCCTCTACTTGCTGTGGCGAAAATCGCCAGTCGTGCGCCGCTGATAAGGCCGCGTCAGCAAAGCCGTAACCAGGGGGATCTTCGCGCGTCACAAAGCAATCGCCATGTCCGGTAGCGAGCACGACGCACTCAACACCTACGCTGCCGGACAAGTTGCTTCGCCGCGCTAGCGCCGGGTAATTGCGAATCGCGGCGTCGGCGGAACGGCTCAACCAACGACGGGTTCGTCACTGCGGCGCCGGGAGGTATTGGGTAATCGCATTCGTCAACGGCCCCTCCCGCAATGCCCGATGCAGACAACCTAACACCGAGACGAAAGCGACCGGAAACCGGATGCAAAGTGCGAAACGCGCTCGACAGATCAAGAGCCGCTTGACCGAAGGCATAGCCGCTGGGGTCCTCGGACAAAACGATGCAATCTACGAGTTCTCCCTCGTCGTCGCTGGCGCATTCCAACCCGACGATGCCGGAAATCCCCCCTTCTCGCGCGGTCGAAGGAAAGACTTGGGTGTATTGTTCAATCGAAGGGACAGCCGCCCAACCTGGATGTGCCTGAATTTCTTGCGCATCGGCCCTGACCCCGCCTAGCACCAACGCAATCAACAAAGCGCCTACTTGCTTCACTGCCTCGCCTCCTTTCGGAGAACGATAGTCGCTCACAAGCGCTCACATTAGCAATGCTCGCACGGCGCAGAATCGAGGCCGCTCATCCCGGCCAACTGATCGGCGGCGATGCCGTGCTCTATTTCGAGCCACGCGATTGGAGCGCCGCCGAGAGCGCGCTTGAGGCCAAAGGCATCGCCTTCCTGCACCAAGCGCAGAAGCTACAAGAAGCGCCGGGACGAGAGTTGATGTTGCGCGCGTTTAAGGACCCCGAGGGTCATACGCTGGCAATTATGGGATGGCGCGCTGTCTAGCGCGGGTTCTGCCGATTTGCAGAAACTCAGTGAAGCGCGCTGCTAAACACGATCGGCCACGCCACAGAAAGCACGAGCAAGGCGATGCCGGCCAGCCACTGCGCCCAGCGGGCGGAGACGAAGATCGCCAGGAAGCTAATGAGGAAATATGGCACGTTGCCGAGCGCCTGCTGCAGCGCCAGGTCCCGGTCTGGCGTCACGAGCGTCATCGCCAAGAAGGTGGCCAACAAGAGAACATAAAGGCCATAAAAGAGGCGATGGTTCTTCTCGTAGAATGCCTCCATGTCGATCGACTGGTCAGCCGGCGCCTCAGGCGCGACGGCGGCGCACATCAAGAAAAGCACGATCGATGAGACGAAGAAGAGCGTGATCGTATAGAGATCCCACGCGCCAACCGCGCGAAATTCCCAGATCGCCAGCCAATCAATGTACACCTGCGCAACGGCGTTGACGATCGCGAGCGTTAGCAAACCGGAGAACCGCACACGCTCGCGCGCCACAAGCAAGCCGCCGACGCGTTGCAGCAAGTGCCCGAGCGCCAGCGCGTAGACGAACGAGAGCAGGATCAAAACAAAGTCGAAGCTGCCCATCGCGGACTCCGGGCGGGCAGAGCCCGAGGTTGTCAGGCTATATGCAGTGTTAGAAGAACGGGGCAATCATAATTTGTCCCCACTCCGTCGCGCCAAGGCAACGACGCCCGAGCAGCCACCGGGACCTAGTTAGCCCTTAGTCTTCGCCGAGAGCGGTCATTGCGGTCCGCCCATCGCGCCTGCGGTCCATACAAAGCCCCAAAAGAAAATGGCGGCCGGGAAGTAAGTGGCAATGAGCTTTTGCGCGAGTGTGTTGCGGATCGCGGCTGCTACAAGCGCCAGCACCACGAAATGTGAAACGACAGGCAAATAGCTCGCTGGTTGCAGCAGCGCGCCATGTAGCGCGGTTTGCACGATGTCGAGCGCTGCGGTCGCCGCGACCGCGAATAGAACGACACGGCGGTGCATCTCAAAACCTTCTTTGCCGAGTTCTCCCGGCGGATAGACCGCAACGCAAACGACAAACATCGCGAGCGACCACAGCGCAAGCACTAGAAACTGGATCAAGCTCCAAGCGCCGGCGTCCTTCCACGCAAACAGGCCCCACCAGTTCAGCACGATCAGCAGCAACGCAAGCACCGCGTAGCAAGACTGCACATAGTCGATCTGACGGCGATACACTTGCTGGATAGCGCCGGTGAGCAAATGCGCGAGGCCGAGGCCCATGATGATGGACGCGAAGACGGAGATGAACTCGAATTGCGTCATGTGGATCTAGCCCTTGGTCTTCCGGCCGCGCCAGCTCGACAGGCTCACCTGATCCACAACGCCAGCTTTGAAGACGAGCGACGCCAGGTACAAGATCACCACCACAGTCGCGAACATCAGCGCACTCTGCCCTGCGATCTCTGTCCACGCCAAGCCAGACGGCGCGCGGATCAGCATTAGGAACGGCGTGAAGATCGGGATCCAGCTCGCCGCCTCGATGATCGGTGCGTTGGGGTTATCGAGCGCTGGCGTGATCAGCATCATCGGTGTCGCCAGCACCAGCGCGACTGGCCCGAGCAAAGTTTGCGCGTCCTGCACGGACTCGCACAGCGATCCCAACGCCAGGAATATCGCGCCATACATGAGATAACCGGCGATAAAGCCAATAAAGAACGCAACCAACAGACGCGGATCGAGGAATGCCTCAGCAATCTGGCCGAAAATGTTATCGCTGGCGCGTTCCGCCGCGATGGTGAGCAACGTGCCGCCGAGCGCGCCCCAGAACAAAAACAGCGTCGCGCTAACAGCCGCGACACCCAGCAACTTGCCGATCAATATCTGCATCGGGCTGACGCTGGTCAGCAGCGTATCGAGAATTTTGTTCGACTTCTCCTCAATCACGCCATTCAGCAGCATGTTCGCCACCGAGAACACGATGCTCCACAGGATGAACGCCAACGCCAGCGCTGCAAAGAACGGCGCGCGCTCGCGCAGCGTCACGCCCTCGCTACCTGACGAGCGCGGATCGAACTGAACGATCTGCGGATCGAAGGCTTGCAGGCGCTCTGCTTCGCTGGGCGCCAATCCCTGCGCCGCAAGCGCTTCGCGCTGCATCTCAAGCCGCATCGCCCGATGCGCCACATTGGTCGGTTCGTCGTGATTGAGCGCGGTGCTCCAATATTCGATCACTGGCGCGCCCTGCGCGTCCCTGCGCAGATGCAGCGCGCCATAAATGCTGCGGCCGCCCGGCAACGTCCGCGTGCCGTCGAGGTAAGGCCGCATCGCCTCAATCTGCGCTGCTGGCGGATCGACGATCTGGTAACGCGGCGACAGCGAAGGATAAGCCGTCAGCACATTGGGTGCGCGTTCGGTCACGACCGCGCGCGCTGCTGCAATCGCCGCCTCGCGATTGGCCGCCGCATCAAACGCGGCAATCGCTTCCGCCTGCACCTGCGGCGCCGCGGCCCCGAGATAAGTCGCGATCCCGCCCCGCGCATCGCGCAGCGCGGTCGCTTCGAACGCCGCCTTCACGGCGTCGGCATCAGTGGAGCGTTCCGCGACGATGGTGAGCACGCGCGGCGGCTCAGCGCGCGCCAGCAAAATCGGTCCGAACAGGAGCACGCCGATAATCAGCGGCGCGGTCAGCAGAGAGAGCCAAAAGCCCCATGCGCCCATGTATGCGAAGTAGTCGCGCCGGGCGACGAGCAGGATGGGAGACATTAGCTGCGCCCTCCCTTGGACCGCCGGCGTCTCGCCGGCGAGGCCGCCGGCGGTCCAAGAAAGAACGCGCTCATTCTGCTGCACTCACGGCGACTTTGTCGCCAACCAAAGCCACGAATGCTTCGTGCAAGCTCGCACGCGCGGGCTCGAACAGAGAAAGCGGTGCGCTGGCCTCGACACACGCTTGCAGCAATTGCCGCGAACCGTGGCCGTTCTCTAACCGCACGCGCCAACGCCGGTTGCCATGTTCGCCGAGCTCTTCGGTCCATTGGAAGCCAAGCGGCGCAAGCACCGGACCCAGATCATAATCGCCATCGGTCTCAAGCACGGCGAGGCTGGGCGCCAGCGCCAGCGCATCGCGCACGGTGCCTTCAAACGCCGCCTTGCCCTGCGCGATGAGAAGGATGCGGTCGCAGAGACGTTCCGCGTGCTCCATCACATGCGTGGAGAAAAGGATCGTGCGCCCCGCCGCCGCCTGCGCGCGGATGGTCTCTTCGAGGACGCGCTGGTTAACTGGATCGAGGCCAGAGAACGGCTCGTCGAAAATGATCAGTTCCGGCTCATGCGCAAGCGCGGCCAGGACCTGAACCTTCTGCGCCATGCCCTTCGACATGGTCTTGATCTTCTTGCGCCGCACTTTGCCGAGGCCGTGATCGGTCAGCAGTTTGTCGGCGCGCTTGAACGCTACATTTCCCGGCGTGCCCTTGAGCCGCGCCAGATAGGCGATCGCCGAACGGGCGCTCATGCCACGATAGAGCCCGCGCTCCTCCGGCAAATAGCCAACGCGCTTCATGGTTTCGCGATTGGCGGAGCCGCCCAGAACTGAGATGCGCCCGGCGGTCGGCCGCAATACGCCCACAAGCATGCGCAGCGTCGACGACTTGCCCGCGCCATTTGGCCCAAGCACGCCGTAGATCGATCCCGCGGGCACGCGGAAACTCAGGTCCTGCACAGCGGTTCGCCGACCGTAGCGCTTGACCAACCCTTCTGCTTCAAGCGCTGCGTCCATGCGCGTTGAGGTTTAACCGGCGACCATGTGAGATCAAGCGCACGCCCCCAGCATTCGTTGACGCATCGCCTCAGACGCGCCAAATGACGCCCTCGGCCGCCCGTGAGGTTGCGAAATCTGACGCAAGGCGCTTGAAGTGGCGAAATTGTAGGCGTTAGCTCTGACCTTCCTTTGAGGGAGGCTTTCGCATGAAAACGCCCGATCCCGACAAACTCAATGCTTTTCTTGGAAAACTGGTGGGCGACCTGGGCGCTGCCACCGGCGCTGCGCTCGTGCTGCTGGGCGATCGCCTCGGCATCTACAAAGCCATGGCCGACGGCAAAGCCGTGACGCCGGAAGAACTCGCCGAAAAAACCAAACTCAACGCACGCTATTTGCGCGAATGGCTCTCGGCCCAAGCCGCCGCCGGGTACATCGACTACAATTCCAAGAGCAAGAAGTTCAAACTCAATCCAGAGCAAGCCTGCGCCTTCGCCGACGAGGGCGGGCCTGCGTTTTTCGCGGGCGCTTTTGAGCTGGCGCAATCGATGTGGCTGGACGAACCCAAGGTCGCTGAAGCGTTTAAGAGCGGCAAGGGCATTGGCTGGCACGAACACTCCGCCTGCCTCTTCCGCGGCACCGAACGCTTCTTCCGACCTGGCTACAATCGCCACCTGGTTTCCGAATGGATTCCGGCGCTGCGCGGCGCGAAGGAGAAGCTTGAGCGAGGCGCCAGCGTCGCCGATGTCGGCTGCGGTCACGGCGCGTCCACCGTCCTCATGGCGCTCGCCTATCCCAAGTCGAAATTCTACGGCTACGATTATCACACCCCGTCGATCGAACGCGCGCAACAACTTGCGAAGGAAGCCGGCGTCGCCAAACGGGTGAAGTTCGAACAGGCGAGCGCGAAGGATTACCCGGCGCTCGGCTACGATCTCATCGCCTTCTTCGATTGCCTCCACGACATGGGCGATCCGGTGGGCGCCGGCAAACACGTGAAAGAGGCGCTCGCCGATGATGGCGCCTGGATGATCGTGGAACCCTTCGCGCACGACGATCTGGCCGACAATCTGAACCCGGTTGGCCGCGTCTTCTATGCCGCCTCCACAATGATCTGCACACCTGCTTCGCTGAGCCAGGAGGTTGGCCTAGGGTTAGGCGCACAAGCGGGCGAAGCGCGCCTCAAAAGGGTGGTCAAGGACGCTGGCTTCAGTAAATTCCGGCGAGCCGCCGAGACGCCCTTCAATCTGGTGTTCGAGGCGCGCGCCTGAACACTAGGTGGAGCTGAATGGCGTATTGGTTGATCAAGAGTGAGCCGGACACGTGGTCCTGGGATCAGCACGTCAAGAAAGGCGCCGATTCCTGGACCGGCGTGCGCAACCATCAGGCCAAGGTGCACCTTCAAACTATGAAGACGGGCGACAAGGCGTTCTTCTATCATTCGAACGAAGGCAAAGAGATTGTCGGCGTCAGTGAAGTCGTCAAAGAGGCCTATGTTGACCCAACCGATAAAGCGAACGCGTTCTACGCGGTCGATTTCAAAGCCGTGGAGCCGCTGAAGGCGCCGGTGACGCTCGCTGCGCTGAAGGCGGACAAGAACTTCGCCGAGATGGTGCTCGTGAAAAATTCGCGCCTTTCAGTTCAGCCGGTGACGGCTGACGAGTGGAAAGCAATCAGAAAGCTGGGTGGTTTGAAGTGACGCAATATCTCGATCCGAAACTCTTCACCGACGCCGCCATTCCAGATGAAATCAAGCAACTCAACGCTGGCATCATCGCGCTCATCAAAGACATGGACAATTGGTGGGACGTCGGCGCGCAAGTTGTGCGCGACGCGCGCGCCAAAGGCAAAGGCGTATTCCCAGCGCCGGCGAAATCCGATCGCGCAAAGTGGATCGAGATTGACGGCCCCGCCGGCAAGATAAAGCTCCGTGTCGTGGCGCCGGAAAAATCGCGCGGGGTTTATCTCCACATCCATGGCGGCGGCCACGTGCTCGGCGCGGCCGATCAGCAGGACCGCTTGCTGGAGTTGATCGCCGACAACACGCAGCTCACCGCGCTCAGCGTCGAGTATCGCCTGGCGCCCGAGCATCCCTATCCGGCCGGGCCTGATGATTGCGAGGCGGCCGCGCTCTGGGTTCACGATAACCTGCGCGATTTCGGCGGCGATGCGCTCGCCATCGGCGGCGAAAGCGCCGGCGCGCACCTGTCAGCGATCACGATCCTGCGCCTGCGCGACAAGCACGGCCGCACGCCGTTCAAAGCGGCGAACCTCGTGTTTGGCGTCTTCGATCTCGGCATGACGCCAAGCGCCCGCGCCTTCGGCGATGAGCGTCTGGTACTGCGCACGATCGACATCCTAAAGTTCGGCGACGCATTCCTGCCGGGCCTCAACGACGAGCAAAAGCGGTCACCCGAACTCTCGCCGCTCTTCGCCGACCTAAAAGGCCTCTGCCCCGCTTTCTTCACAATCGGCACCAAAGACGCGCTGCTAGACGACACATTATTCATGCACGCGCGCTGGATCGCGGCGGGCAACAAAGCTGAACTCGATATCTATCCAGGCGGCTGCCACGGCTTCATCGCGTTTCCGTCAGCGCAGACCAGTCAGTCGATTAAAGCGCAAACGGACTTCCTGAATTCCGTTCTCGGGTAACGCGAGCTTGCGTTCGCCGCATACGCGCGACGCCTCGTCTCTCCGCAATTGAAACACGCGCGCGATCGCGCATTCATATGCATGCCTGCTGCAACGCACCGCCAATGTGTTGAGCTCTGGCGGCACGCACCCCCGTCGCCGTCAGTCGCAAGGCCTCCGACCTCGCCCTCATGAGCAAGGAGGTTGGGACGCTGGCGCCGGTTCCGAGTGCCGGTGGCTGGCGTCCCTCACTTGTTAGAAACAGGCGTGCTAGCGCCCTTCGATCTCCGCGACCAAGGCGCGCATCCCATACACATCCGAGAGCGCCGTGTGGATGATCGTTGATGTCACCGTCACCGAACGATTGAGCGCGCCGTCGTAGAAATATTCGCCGCCAAGCAGATGCACGTTGCCGTCGAAAACGGCGCCGACAACATCGCCTTCACGATCAAGCAGCGGTCCGCCAGAATTGCCGCCGATCACGTCTGTCGAAGTCGCGACATTGAAAATGCCGCGTGGATCAAGGCGGCCACGCGCGTCCGCCCAACGCTCGCTCAGCACGAAAGGCGACGTGCCGGTGCTGCGTTCGTAGAGCCCTTCAGTATGCGCGAACGGGCCAACGACGCGCCCGCCCGGCTCCGACCAGCCGGTCACGCGTCCATACGTGATCCGCGGACTAAAGGTGGCGTCCGGATATTGCGTATCGCCGAACGCACGAAAACGCGCCTGCGCAATGCGCTCCTGCGCCAACGCTACAGGCCCCTCGACTTGCGACACGTATCGCTCGCGCACGGCGCGCGCCTCGCCATCCCAATTGCGGACAAACACGATCATCGGATCATCCGACTGCGCGATCGCCGCCGCACCGCCCTGCCACAACTGCATCCGGTAGGCCGGATCGCTGAGGCGTGACTGCGACAAACGTTGCGCCAAGGCTTCAGGGCTCTCGGTCCCAAGAATTTGACGCACGGCTTGATTGTTCGCAGGCAGACGTTCACGCACCTCCGAAAGCCAGAACGCCAAGTGCAGTTCTTCAAAGGACGGCGTGATCGGACGGTTTGCCCGCAGACCTTGCGTGATCGCAGGCACGCGCGCGTCGGTGTAGCGGGCCAAGCGCTCAGCATCCGGCCGGTTCCGCTCGGCGGCGCCGCGCACAAGATCGCGCGCCCATGCAAAGAGCAGCGAACGCTCACCCGCGCGTTGCTCGAGATATTGGTACTCGTAGAACATGCCGCGATACGCGGTCTGCGCGCGCTCAATCTCACCCCACGCATCGGCGACCTCACGCGTAGCCATGCGATTGCGGCGGACGCGCTGCTGCAAATCCGCCTGTCGCTCCGCCACATGCGCGAGCCCCGCCGGATCAACCAACGCTTGCCGGCGGCCAGCGAGACCCTTGAACGAATTCTGCACGGTTTGCAGCGTGCTCGACGCGATGCGCTCCTGCTCTGGACCCAGCGCCGAATAGGCGGTCAGGCGATCACGCAAATCGCCGAGCGTTTCGATTTGCCACGGCAGATTGACGTCGCGCTCGAATTCCAGTTCAGCCGTTGTCCGCAAACGCGACGTGCGCCCAGGATTGCCGGAGATGAGAACGATCTCATCGTCGGTAAGCGGCGTGAAGCGCATGTCGAGATGGTTCGGCGTCGCCGCGGGCCGGCCGCCCGAATAGAGACGCAAGAATGAGAAATCGAGGCAGTAGCGCGGGAAGTTGAAATTGTCGGTGTCGCCGCCAAACGCAGCCATGCTGTGCTCGGGCGCGAACGCCAGGCGCACATCTCCGAAAGTGCGATACTCGTAAAGCCCGTAGCGGCCACCCTGATAGAGCGTGACCACCTCGCAGCGCGTTCCCGCGCCCGAGCAGTCACTCACGAGCCGCGCAAATTCCGCATCGCGCGCGCGCGCGAAGCCTTCAGGCGCGACACCCGCCGTCGCCGTCTCGATGTTCGCGGTCACATCGCGGATCGAGGTCAGCACATCAAGCGTCAAATTGGGGCAGCGCAGCTCTTCTTCGCGCGTCTGCGCCATAAAGCCGTGCTCAAGATAGTTGTTCTCGGCCGTCGACAGCGAGGTGACGCACGCGACGACACAGTGATGATTGGTCAGCACCAATCCCGCTTCACTGACATTGGACGCGGAGCATCCCGGCAAGCGCGCCGTCGCCGACATCACCCGATCGAGCCACGGCTGATCCGGCGCCCAACCCATCTGCGCTTGCATGCGCTCGGCAGGAAAATTGTCAAACGTCCACATGCCCTCTTCGGCGAGCGCCACTGGCGCTACCGCAAGACCAAGCGTTCCAACGACTGCCGCAGCCGCGCGCAACTTCTGGCGCATCATTTCCCCCGACTCAGTACGCCGGAGGAAACGCGATGCTCAGCTTTGGGGCAAGCGAGCCAGCTGCGCGGGAACTCAGTTCAGACCAATGGCCGCAAGCATCTGCGTTTTCACCTCAGCCGAAACGTCTTCGGCGTCATTGATGAAATCGCGTGCATCTTCTTCGGTCGCGCCGGTAATCCGCACATTGGCGCGGTCGTCAGCTTCGCCAGGACCGCCATCTTCGGCGTCCACATGCACCGAACGTCCGCCCGCGTTCACACGCACCGTTGCGCTTTCGCTGTTGGGATCGCTCTCGTCGGCCGCAACCGAAATATCCACGCCAGGAAAACGCATCGCGAACACTTCCGGATGCGCCTCTTCGCTCAACGGCTCCATGGCGCCGAGACTCTGAATGGCGTCGCCGTCGAGCAGCGCCGAAGCGCCTTCTGCGACGCGAGATCCGGTGCGGCGTCCATCCGGCGCGATGACGACGAAGGTTTGCACGCCCTCAACGGCCCGCACCTCAAGCGTGTAGCCGCCTGCGGGCTCTTGGTCGGCGCTGTCGGTTGAGTACGAGCCATCGCAAGCCGCCAGAATGAGTGGCGCGGCTAAGGCCAGCAGCAGCAATCTCATGTCCATTATTCCCTCCGCTCGCGCCGGTTTTGCTCGACGCGATCATAGCACTCGCCGCGCTGACCGGCGCTGGTGGTCCGGTCGCACTCGTGGCGCGCGCGGCTGTCATAACCGCTTTCAAGCATAGAGATGCAGCCGCCGAGCATCGCGGATGCAATCAGGGCAAGTAAAAACCGGCGCACGGACCCCTCCCTTGTCTGGAGGCGGCCATGGATCACCGCCATCGCGGCGATTTTCGGGCGCTACGCCTAGCGCGTGCGCTCGAAGCGGACGACTTTTTGTTCGCGGTCCAGGTAAGCGACGCGATAACCAGCTTTCATCCAAGCTCGCGCGTGGCTGTGGTGATCCTGATTATCGTTGGCCCAGAACGAACGATGCTTCATCGCGCTTTCAGGCAACGGCTTGCCGATAATCTCTTCGATATCCTCGAAGGAGAGCATCTCCGGACGACCATTGCGCCGGCTTAGGTGAGAGTGCAGCGCCGCGTATTTGCGCATCTTGTTTTTCTCCCGCACTGCATCGCGAGCGGATCGCCTCCGCAACGATGCTGACGGTGGATAAAGCTGAACTGATTTGTTCGTTGTGCACAGTGCCCGCGGAACGAGTTTCTGCAGTTGCCTCGTCCTTGCGGATGATTGGCTCGCTAGCGAAATAAATGCACACTGCCACAGCAGGAGTTCGCCATGAGAGACGTCGCCATTGTCAGCTATTGCCGCACCGGAATCGCCAAGGCCCAACGCGGCGCGCTGAACCAAACCCACGGCATCGCGATGGCGGCGCACGTCATCAAGGACGCGGTCGCGCGCGCGAAGATCGAAGCGCACGACGTTGAGGACGTCGTCCTCGGGTGCGGCCTGCCCGAAGGCGCGACCGGCCACAACGTAGCGCGCAACGCCGCCCTATTCGCGGGTCTCGGCGTCGGCGTGCCTGGCATCACTGTGAACCGCTATTGCGGCTCTGGATTAACCGCTGCCTCTTATGTCGCCAACGCTATCGCGCGCGGCGAAATCAGCTGTGGCATCGCCGGCGGGGTCGAGAGCATTTCACTTGTGCAGTTCAATTTGAACTTGAACGGCTTCTTCTACGAGCCGCTTCAGCAAGTGAAGCCGGCCGTGTGGTGGACGATGAATCAAACCGCGGACTTTGTTGCGGCGAAATACGGGATCACGCGCCAAGACCTCGATGAATACGTGGTGAAAAGCCAAAAGCGCGTTGCTGAAGCGAGCGCCGCCGGCAAGTACGCCCAGGAGATCACGCCCTTCACGACCAAGATGAAGGTCACCGACAAGGTCACGGGCGCCAGCAGCCTCGCCGATGTCACGCTCGACCACGACGAAGGCCCGCGCCCTGATACGACTTACGAAAAGCTCGCATCTCTCAAACCCGTGTTCGAAGGCGGCACAACGACAGCTGGAAATGCGTCGCAACTCTCCGACGGCGCCGCCGCAGTGGTCATGATGGACGCGGATCTCGCCGCGCAGCGCGGCCTTCCAATTCTCGGCTACTGGCGCGCGTTTGCTTTGGGCTCCGTGCACCCCGAGGAAATGAGCATCGCGATTACACCGGCAATCACCAAGCTGATGCAGAAGAACACCGTGAACGCTGGCGACGTCGATCTCTGGGAGCTGCACGAAGCGTACGCGGTGACGACGCTTTACAATCAGCGTCAATTGCAAACGCCGTGGGAGCGCACCAACGTCAATGGCGGCGCCATAGCGCTCGGCCATCCCTACGGCATGAGCGGCATCCGCTATCTGGGGTCGACACTGCTCGAGCTTGGCCGCCGCAACGCCAAACGCGCGATCGTCGGCGTCTGCACTGCGGGCGGGATGGCGACCGCGGCACTGCTGGAGCGCTGAGCGAAGGCTGGCTTTCGTCCCCTTTCGCTTTAGGGTGTAGCGCTGTCACGAGGACCTCATGCGCAAACTCCTGCTCGCTGCACTTCTCGCACTCGGCGCATGCGCCACCGTTGGTGACGCCGGCCCCTCGTTGCGCTATGCGGACGCAGCCAGCCGCGGCGCGTGGGCCGCACTGCTCGCGGGCAGCCCAAGCCAAGCGCAAGTCGAGCGCACCACGGAAGATTGGTCACGCGCATTGGGCGATAGCTTTTCGTGCCGCGTGCCAATGCGCGACGTCCTCAATGCCGGCCTCACCGGCGCGCTCGAAATCGGCGCGATGAACGCGGCCGCAAGCCGCGGCGGCGAGCGCGAAGTACGCGACGGCGTTGCACGCTATATCAGCACTATTGCTTCGCTCGCATTAGAGCGCCGCGAACAGCCAACGACTGAGCGTTGTGACGCCATGGCCGCATGGGCGCCGCGCGTGGCGGCCGATGGACGCGAAGCCGTTGAGCGCGCCCGTCGCAACGGCTTGATGGACGATGATTACGGCCTGCTCATGGGCCTGCTCGCGCGCTGACGCTCACGCGTCGCACTGTGCCCGCGGTCACAATGGTGCACTTTGCACCACACGAGCTATTAGGGGGGTATGCTGGAAACTCTGGTCCCCGCCGTTTTGTCGTCGGTGTCCGCGATTTTTGCGCTGGCGGCGGCCTACTTCTGGTTCAGATCGGCGGAAGGCCAGCCGCCACCGCCTAAGGGGTACTGGGGTCAAGCGCCCGAGACTGATCCGTTCTTGATGGCGTTTCGCCGATCCCTACAGATGAACCGCTGGGGTGCGATTTGCGCTGGCATTTCCGCCGCCGCGCTGGCGGGGTCGCTCTTCACTAACTAGCTCTTCGTGCTCCAACGCTTCTGCGCGGCCTTCTTGGCAATCTCTGAGCGCCGCTTCTTGGTGAGAGACTTGGCCCGCGCAGCGCCGCCCTTAAGCCCGCCAAGCCGTCCTAGAGCTACGGCGGCGGGGTTCTTTTCTTTCGGGCTCTCGCTTTTCTTTTTTGCCATTTGGACTTCGCCTTTTTCTTTTTCCAAGCGGGCTTCCGCCCAATGCGTTTCCACGCGCGAAGGTCAGCGTGTGACCTGTCCTTCGCTGTGAGTCCGCCGATAGGTCAGACGTTTTCCTTCGGCGCCAGCAAGTGCGATGTCGGCGCGCTCCTTGTCCTCAACGCCAAGCTTGGTGCGCGTGTTGTGGCGGAAGTCAAACTCAACCAAATAGCGGTGCAAGTGCTTCTCTTGGCAGTGCTGATAAACGCCCTTCATGCCGCGCTTGAAAACTGAGAAGTAGCTTTCCGCGCTGTTGTTATGGACAGGGCCAGTCGGCTCATAGCGGACGTATTCGTCTTGGCTGTGATCGACGCTCTCATGCGCCAGAAATTCCTTGCCGACCTTTTTGTAAAGCTTCGAGCCGTCGGTGTGCAGGCGCCTTTCGCGATCCACGTTCTCGCGGACGATCTTAGAAACCGTCGAAAGGTCAGCGTTCGCAACGTGGAAACTGCGCGACTTGCCGCCGCGCTCTACCAGCGTGACAATCGCGCGCTTGTCGCCAATGCGATAGCGGGCGCCAGTCGATGAACCGCGAATTTTCTTGCTGTAGCGCGGCGCGGCTTCGCTGACTTTGCCGTGATAGGTTTCGTCCACCTCCACGACTTTGCCAGCGCCGCCAAGCTGAGCTTGCAAGCCTCCAGCCTTCATGGCTTCGCGCGTGCGGTGCGCCATGAACCAAGCGGTTTTCATCTGCACGCCAAGCGAGCGGCGGATCTGATGCGCGCTGATGCCCTTCTTTGAAGAGCACATCATGTAGAAAACCCACAGCCACTTGCTGAGGCCGATATGGGATTGCTCCATGACCGTGCCGGTCGTGGTACTGAAATCTCTGCGGCATTCCTTCGCGCCACAGCGATAGCGGCCTGCGCGCTTTGTGGCGTACTCGCCGCCGATCACGCCGCAGTGCGGGCACACGCGGCCATCCGGCCAGCGCACTTTTTCAAAGTACACGCGGGCAGCGGCGTCATCGTGGAAATGGGGCTGGCTCAAGTTCATAGACCCTAGATAGCGACGCATGCTTGACCGGTCAAGCATAATGTTTTACATGCGGAATGAAGGCGCCAAATCAAGCGTTTAAGGGCTGTTGTACGAGAGGGAATCGCTTTAAACGCGCAAGGCTCGGCGCTGCGGAAACAGCTAACCGAGCCTTTTCTTCAATCGCTGGTGCGCAGCGACCAAAGTGCGTTTCGTTAACAAGGGGAGATTCCCCTGAATCGAAACTGAGGTCAATGCCGCCAGCTCCGCAAAAGGAGCGGCAAAATGGCAGTCTTCCGAGTCGGCTACGACCTTAAAAAGCCCGGCCAAAATTATCCTGAGCTGATCACCGCGCTCTCCAAGGTAGGGCGGCGCATCCTCAAATCAGATTGGATTGTCGACGTTGATCAAACGGCTGTGCAGCTTCGTGACGCTGTGCAGTCTCACATCGATAGCGGCGATGACGTGGTGGTCACAGAGATCACAATTGACGCGCAATGGGCAACATACGCTCGCGTGGCCAATCCTGGCGTTGCGCTGCTTCAGCGTCTGCTGCCCTAGGCGTCGCACCGTATGGCAGTCCATCAACGTGGACTGCCACACCGACCAAGCGCGCCACTTGATCAACAACCCTTACACCAAGCGGGACCCGAGTGATGTTAACAGAAGCAGACGAGTTGCGCGTCGCATGTAATGCGGCATTCAAAACTCTCATTGAAATCATGCTGGCAAACTCCACGGCGTCACCACGCCAGTTCAATCACGCCCTGAGTTATCAAAGGGACGTCATGGCTAATCTTCAGATGAATTGGGGAGCGGAGTTCCTTGAGAGCCTTCGCCTGTTTGCGACTGATCCCGAGCGGAATGCCGCGCGAGAACAGTTGAAACGTCTTTTAGGTGAACCGCCGGAGGGTCCAGCCAGGGCACAATAATCGGAGGGTCAGTTTCACGCATGCGCTGATTCTATCAGTCATGCGTGGAACGAGGCTTTCCGAATCAAGACTTGGCTTTTGCCTTCTTTTTCTTCTTCGCCGGCGCCTTTGCCGCGCCTTTCAGCGCTTGCTCGAAGCGCTTCTGTGCTTCGGCTTCGCTATATTTTTCGGATTTCTTGGGCATGAGCACGCTTCGGATAAAGAAAAAATGGCGTCGTTGCATCTTCTGCCCATCCGCTGAGGTGAGCAAGGAGCACTTTTGGCCCGTCTGGATGCATCCACTCGTGATGGCCTACGGCGGATCAACACATTACTCTGAGACCTCGCGCAGCTTTATCAAGCGTGACGGCATCCCCGTTGGCACGCCCTACGAAGTAACGCGCCCCGGCTCCACGTTCACCAAGAAAATTCGCGCCACGTGCGCCAAGTGCAACAACGGTTGGATGAATCAACTCGAAGCGGAGGCGAGACCCTATCTCACGCCGCTCATTGATGGACTGCCTGTGTCGTTGAGTGCCGAAGCGGTGCGCGTGATCGCGCGATGGGTCACACTCAAAACCATGGTTGCCGAATACAACCGTCCCAACGAGGATGTGACTCCACTGGATGAGCGCCACGCCTTCGCGACGTTACGTGCGATCCCGCCCTGGTTTCGCATTCAGATCGCGACGCACAGAGACCATATGTGGTCAGGAATGTTCTGGCGGCACACCGCGACGCTGACGTGGAGCCCACCGCCAGAAAGACTTATCACTCGCAAGAACGTGCAGCTTGTTTCCTTCGGACTGGGGCGCCTTTTCGTCAGCGTCTTGGCTAGTCACGGAATAGAACCGGACAAGCTTTTCGACCTCCACCCGGTTTTTTTCCCGCGCATCCTGCCCTTCGCGGAGCCATGGCTCCGTTGGCCGCCCCCCAGGGCGATCTCCAGCGCGGAAATGAACCTCGTCGCTGAATCGCTCAACACATTCATCAGAGAGCAGCCGCGCCTGCGCTGGGCCATTCATCCAAACGCGCCTGACCCAACGGGGAATGACACGTAGCCTGCCCACTAGCCCTAGAATCTGTGGTTCAAAGTGCATCATTGTGCCCGCGGTCACAGCAAAAATCACAATGCGATCCTACGCAGCCGCTCGCTTGGGGCGCCCGTCAGCGTTGAGGAACCTACTACCATCGAGGACGTTCCGGACACGCGGGTTCCCTATCTGCAGTTTTCGAGGAGACGAACGTGAGCGACAAACCGAAGCACGACGAAACACATGGCGCCACAACGATCCGCGCTTCGAAAGGCGGCGGTGGCGGCGGCAAATTGTTGCTCGGCGCGGTCGCGGCAGCGGTTCTCGTCGGCGGCGGCTACTTCGTCTGGAAGAATTACAGCGGCGCCCAAGATGGCGCGCAGACTGCTTACAACGACGGTTATAATTCGGAATCATACGGCGACGACCCACTGCGCGCCGGCCCCACCGACCCAAGCGATGACGCCGTCGCTGAAAGCGCATCCACTGAAAGCGCGGCGCCACCGCCTTCAAGTTCAGCGCGATCAACACAGGCGCGCAGCCAAGCTGCGCGCGCCGACAGCGTGCCGGAAGAAACCATCGGCATCACGCCAATCAACGCGACTTCAACTGAAGCCGCTGACGGCGAAGATATCGTCGTGACCGCGAACCCCCGTCCCATCTGGGTGCGCACGCCAACGCAGCGCCGCCTCTCCGCGCTTTATCCAGAACGCGCGCTTGAGCGTGGCCGTGAAGGCGAAGCGCGCCTGCACTGCACCGTGCAAGGCGATGGCGGCCTCGCTTGCGCCCGCGTTGAAGAAACTCCGGGCGGCTTCGGTCCGGCAGCGCTGCGCGTCGCTCGCACGCTCCGCCACGCGCCGCGACTGGCTGACGGCAGCGACGCCGCCGGCTCGCCAGTGAACTTGCGAGTCGTCTTCCGCATTCCGGAAGAGTCGCGCCGCGGCTAACGAGCAAGGCAAAACCTATGAGGGCCGCGCGGCGAAAGCTGCGCGGCCTTTTGCTTGGCCAACGCTACACTTTGGCGCTTTCCGCTTGACCACCCGATCTTATCGCCTTTCATCCCCCAAAGCCTTTGGGAGATACGATGTCGCTTCACCGTCGCAAATTGTTGCAAGCAGGCGCAGCCACGCTTGCACTTCAAGCCGCGCCAGCAGACGCACAGACGCCGGACGCGGCGGCCGATCGGCTTCTGTCGCGCATCACCGAACAATTGCTGAGCGACTATCCGGAAAGCGCCACAAGCGCGGGCGTTGATAAAGACGCGCGGGCGAGATTGCGGTCGCGGTTGTCGAGCCATTCAGCGTCTGGACAGGGCGTGATCCGAGGCCATGTGCGCTCAACGCTCTCACAATTGCGGCGACTGAATACGGATGCATTGAGCGCCGAGAAGCGGCTCGACGTCGATGTCGTGAAGACTGTCTATGAGCTTGCGGCGGACGGCTTCGAATTTCCGTACGGCGACGTGGCGATCCTCAATAACAACTGGTCCTACCGCAACACGCCTTATGTGGTGGCGCAGAATGTCGGCGCTTTCGTCGAAATCCCCTCCTTCCTCGACTCCAGCCATTCAATCAATAGTGCCGCGGACGCCGACGCCTATCTCGCACGCATGGATTCCTACGCCCGCCAGCTCGACGGCGAAACCGTGCGCGTGCGCGCCGATGCTGGCCGCGGCGTGGTGTTGCCTGATTTCTTGCTGGCGAAGACTTTGCAGCAGCTCCGCACCAGCCGCGCTGCGCCCGTCGCGCAGTGGGGCGTGGTCACGTCGCTTGCGACACGCGCCGCGCGCGCAAGCCTCAATCCGCGCTATGCAACAGATGCAGCACACATCGCCCAGCAGCGCATCGCACCTGCGCTAGATCGCCAGATCGCGATGTTGGACTCATTGCAAGCGCGCGCGACCAGTGATGCCGGTGTTTGGAAGCTGCCGCGCGGCGAAGACTATTACGCTTGGGCGCTACGCGCTGGCACAACCACGACGATGACGCCCGACGAAGTCCACCAAATGGGCCTTGACGATTTGCGCACCTTGCACGGACGCATGGACCCAATCCTGCGCTCGATCGGCTATACTGAGGGCAGCGTTGGCGCGCGGATGACGGCGCTTGCGAGCGACCGCCGCTATCAATTCTCGGATGGCGACGCTGGCCGCGCCGAGATCATGGCGTTCATCCAGGACAAGCTCACCGACATTCGCGCGCGCATACCGCGTGCGTTTCACACCCCAGTGCGCGGCTATCTCGAAGTTGTGCGCATTTCGCCAGACGTCGAAGCTGGCGCGCCTGGCGCCTATGGCGGCGCCGGCACCATCGACGGCAGCGAACCCGGACACTTCTGGATCAATCTGCGCACGCCGGCGCTGCACACGAAATTCGATCTCGCCGACCTCACCTATCACGAGGCAATCCCCGGCCACGTTTGGCAAGGCGAATACACATTCCGTCAGCCGCTGATCCGTTCGCTGCTCGGCTTCAACGCCTACTCCGAAGGCTGGGCGCTCTATGCGCAGCAGATCGCCGATGAGCTTGGCGTCTATGACGACTTCCCTGTTGGGCGCCTCGGCTATCTGCAATCGCTGGCGTTCCGCGCCTGCCGCCTCGTTGTCGATACCGGTATCCATTCGAAGCGCTGGACGCGCGAACAAGGCGTCGAGTTCTTCGTGCGCGAGAACGGCTCGAACCCGCAGGAAGTGCAAAGCGAAGTCGACCGCTATTGCTCATGGCCGGGCCAAGCCTGCGGTTACAAAGTCGGCCACAACACCATCAACCGCTTGCGCGACAGCGCGCAGAGCACGCTGGGCGCGAGATATGATTTTGCTGGCTTCAACGACGCTGTCGTTGGCGGCGGCAATGTGCCGATGACGGTGCTGGGGCGGGTCATCGATGCGTATGTGGCGGGGGCGCGGGGTTGAACGAACGCGCTCATTTAACTGAGCGCGATCTTTGGCGTGACGCCGCAACGCGCCGCCGAGGCGCGCAAAGTCTTGTCGCGCGACCACAGCGCCGCGCCGGGCGTGAGCGTGACGGAGGCAAGCAAGCGCAAATCCACATAACCAAGGCCTGTGCTCGCGAGCTTGTGACGCTCAAGAAAAATCATCGCTTCGGCGTGCGTCGCCGCGGTCGCCGCGGGAAGGTTATTTAAGTACCGCAGAACAAGGTCTCGCTGCGCCACGCTGCCCAGCGCGATCTCTCCGATTACGAACGGATGCGTAAGCACCTCGTTGCGCGAGAGGAGCGCGGTGAGCTGTTGATCGGCGACGCGGAAGTGGTCGATCCAAACGGAGGTATCGACCAGGATCACGCGTTCAGCCCGGGCGACGGCGCGACGGCGCCTTGGCCTTCGGGTCAGAACCGCCCAGCCGCGCCAGCCGGCGCGCGGACTCGCGCTCGATCAGGGCTTTCAACGCCTCGCGCACGAGCGCGGTCTTCTCGCCGAGGCCGGTCAGGGCCTCCGCTTCGGCGAGGAGATCGTCATCTAGGGCAAGCGTGGTGCGCATGCACAAATTATGGCATCAAATGATGCGAGTTTCAATGCGTATCTTCATCAGGGTCTTGCCTCCAGTTTGCGCAGGTAGTTACCTAACTGCGGTATTGGGGGGAAAATCGATGGCACTCACGGATGCGCAAAAAGAAGCGATCTATCGGCTCGGTCGGCGGCAACACAACTACACACAGTTCTTCAAATATTTGTCCGAACTGCAGAAAAACATGCGCCAATCGTCGGCAGACGTTGTCGAGAACCATTCAGGGCTAAACCGCAAGCATTCACTTGAGCTAATGCGCGAGATCGCAGAAACCGGCGTCGCGAAGTTGCATCCCGGCGGCGGCGGTCAGCCTAGCTATTTGGCGTGGGACGACGGCGTCGACATTCGCGACGTCGGTAAGTCTGCTGATCAGCCGCTGCGCTAGGTGCGCCTAGCTTGCGAGAGCCGAGCGCGCTTGGCGGTCGGCGAGGCTTAGCAGTTTCGGCGTCCTGCCTTCGCCGCTCATACCGACGATGCGGCGCGCAGCATCTGCGCGATCGATGCCGACACTGGTCACATATAGCGGCGCGTCGCTAGCTCCACGGCGGACTTTCTCGGACCACGTGTCGTCACGGAACACTGTCTTTGCGACGCCGATCACCGGAATCCGCCGTGCGACTGCTTCGTAGAGGCGAGCGCCCAGACCGGGCTTGCGATCAGCGCTCAGCCACACGTAACCATCGATGACGACGGCAGAAATGGGCATCTCCGCTTGATCAAGCGCCTCCATCAATAGCGGCAATTCGCGTTTGTAGAATGCGCCTGGTTCATATGCCGGGGGCTTGCCTTCACGAATGAAGGAACTCGTCGCGTGAGTGTGTTCAGACGCCCAATCTCTGAAGTACACCGCACCCACGGCGGAGCGCGTTTCGCCGTATGCAGCATCAATCGCAACAATGGCCGGCTCACTCGTGATGCGCCAATCCCGCATCCAGGGAAGCGCTTTGCCTCGATGGCGCCATTCGCCGCCCGCCTCGCGCGTGACGTACTCAGTCCAGTCAGAATTCCACGCGGTCGCGAAGTACCGAAGCTCGCAATAAAATTCACGAACGATCACCGCCGCGAGGCGCTCATCGTCATCGTGGGCATCATCATGAGACGCGCGCGCGATGTCATCAAGCTCTACGATCCGCGAAAGCAGTGAGCGGGCGAGCGGCTTCAGGTCGGCGCGTACTTCGCCCCACTCTACCGGCAGATGGACTTCGAACTCACGATCTGGATCATCCGAACACACGCTCGTAGAAGCTGTATCTCGATCAACGCACAAGGCGGTGTCGTCATAGAGTTCCAAATAATAGGACGAAGGATGCTTACCGAGACGGTATGAGTTTCGGCGCATTCGCGACCTACCGCCCGAACTTCTGAAACTTGATCCGGTGCGGGATGATGCTGTCGGCGCCTAAGCGGCGCATTTTGTCTTCTTCGTAGCTATCGAAGTCGCCTTCGAACCATTCGACGTGGCTATCGCCTTCGAACGCTAGGATGTGCGTGGCCAAGCGGTTCAAGAACCAGCGATCGTGGCTGATGACGACGGCGCAGCCGGCGAAATCTTCGAGCGCCGCTTCAAGCGACTGCAACGTTTCAACATCGAGGTCGTTGGTCGGCTCATCGAGCAGCAGCACGTTCGCGCCGGTAAGCAGCGTCTTCGCCAAGTGCACGCGGTTGCGCTCACCGCCCGAAAGCTGGCCAACCTTCTTCTGCTGATCGGCGCCCTTGAAGTTGAAGCTCGACACGTAAGCGCGCGACGGCACTTCCCGGTTGCCGACATAGAGAATGTCGAGCCCGCCCGACACTTCTTCCCAAATGTTCTTTTTATCATCCAGCGTATCGCGCGACTGATCGACGAAGCCGAGCTTCACCGAGTCACCGATCGTGATCGTGCCTTCATCCGGCTTTTCCTGACCACTGATCATCTTAAACAACGTCGATTTGCCCGCGCCGTTCGGCCCAATAATGCCGACGATGCCGCCCGGCGGCAGCTTGAAGCTCAAGCCATCGATCAGCAGCTTGTCGCCGAACGCCTTCTTCAGCCCATCGAACTCGATAACGTTCTGACCCAAGCGCGGGCCAGGCGGAATTTGGATCTGCGCAAACGTTTGCTTCTCGCGCTCGGCCTCCGCCGCCATTTCATCATAGCGCGTGAGGCGCGCCTTCGACTTGGCTTGGCGCGCCTTGGGAGACTGCCGCACCCATTCGAGTTCGCGATTGAGCGCCTTCTTGCGGCTATCGCTCTCGGAGGATTCCTGCTCCGAGCGTTTGGCTTTGATTTCGAGCCAAGCTGAGTAATTGCCCTCGTGCGGATGGCCGCGGCCACGATCGAGTTCGAGCGTCCACTTCGTCACCTGATCGAGGAAGTAGCGATCGTGAGTCACGAGGATGACGCAGCCGGAGAAGGCTTCGAGGTGGTGCTGTAGCCACGCGACGCTTTCGGCGTCGAGGTGGTTGGTTGGTTCGTCGAGCAACAGCATGTCCGGCTTCGCCAGCAACAATCGGCAAAGCGCAACACGGCGGCGTTCACCGCCCGAAAGCTTCTCCACGCCGCTATCGTCCGGCGGACAACGCAGCGCATCCATCGCCATGTCGATCTTGGAATCGATGTCCCACGCATCCGAAGCATCGATCTGCTCCTGGAGCTTGGTCATCTCCTCCATCAGCTCGTCGGAATAATCCTCACCGAGCTTCATCGACACTTCATTGAAGCGCAGGACCAATTGCTTTTCGGCGCACCAGCTCTCGACGTTCTCGCGTACATTCAGCGCATCGTTGAGCTGTGGCTCCTGCTCAAGGTAGCCCATCTTGGTGTTGGCCATCGCAAAGGCTTCACCGGTGAAATCCTTGTCGAAACCAGCCATGATCTTCAGCAGCGTCGACTTACCTGAGCCGTTGGCGCCAACGACGCCGATCTTCGCGTCCGGGAAGAACGACAGCCAGATGTTCTCGAACACCTTCTTGCCGCCCGGATAGGCCTTGGTCAGGCCCTGCATCGTGAAAATGTATTGTGCGGGTTGAGCCGCCATGGGTCGCGTCCGTTCTGTGGAAAATCGAAGCGCGGATATAGCGATGCTCTCGGCCCCAGTCGAGCGACCCGAAGCGCCTCTTCCTCGGTAACCACTGCAAATTGCGCGGGGAACGCAGACAATGTGGCCGCGGAGAGCCGTTTTGCTTCTGGCGGCAGCCGTCCACCCTGTTCAATGCGCGCGACGGAATGCAGGCCCGCCCGCGTTTGTAGCTCCGAGGGGCATTTAAGGAGCTTGGCTATGAAACGGATTTTGGCACTCTGCGCCGTGATAGCGGTGACCGCGTTCGCTGCACCGTCAGCGCATGCACGCAATTGGGACCGGATCGAAAATCGCTTCGATCGAGCGGAGAACCGGGCGGATCGTCGCGAAGACCGCCGGGATCTGCGCGAAGATCGCCGCGATGTGCGTGAAGACGTTCGCGATGCACAGCACCAAGGCGGATGGCGTGACCGCGCCGAAGATGTGCGCGATGCTCGTGAAGATGTACGCGACCTCCGCGAAGATCGCTGGGATCGCCATGAAGATCGACGGGACCGCCGCGAGAACCGCTGGGATCGCCGCCACTAGGGTGCGAGTAACTCGCAAGAGGAACTAGCCGTCATGTGCGTTGTTCTTTTGGGCAATCTCAAAGGAGCAACGGCATGGCTGCTACCGAATCTCGATCCAATGCGCGCAAGAGCAAAGCGCCAGCCCGCGCCGCAGGGCCGGACGCAATCAAGCTTTTGAAGGATGATCACAGGCAGGTTGAGGCGTGGTTCGACGAATTCGAAGACACCAATGGTGCTTCGAAGAAGAACAAGCTCGCCACGCAAATCTGCCTCGCGCTCCGCGTCCATACCCTCATTGAAGAGGAGATCTTTTATCCTGCATGCCGTGAGGCGGGCATTGAAGAAGACATGATGGATGAGGCTGACGTCGAACATGATGGCGCGAAGAAGCTGATCGAGGAAATCGAAGCGGGCGCCTCAGGCGACGATCACTGGGACGCGAAGGTCAAAGTGCTCGGCGAAATGATCAAGCATCACGTCAAAGAAGAAGAACAACGGGACGGCATGTTCGCCGAGGCGAAAAAGGCCGATCTCGATCTCAAGGAACTCGGCGCTGAGATGAAAGCGCGCAAGGACCAGCTCACGAAAGAAATGAAGCGGCGCAACTAAAAGCCGCGTCCGCTCATTCCGTGATTTCGTGGCAGGTCGTCTCTGCCGCGCCTGGCCGCGTCCAACGAGCTTCGTTGGAGCGGCCGCGGAATTCCGCGCCATTGTTGTTGTAGCGATAGCCTGAGCCGGTCACCCGCGCCGGCAGGTCAACCACGATGTAGCCTTCCTGCGCGATACGGGCGGAATCCGGGTTTCGCGTGAACGTCACACTCAGAAGTGAACCATCCTCACAGCGAAACGATGTGTTGATCGGCCCCGTTACGGGGTCGGGACAAGGCGTCTGGCAGGCGCCGAGAAGGACCAGCACGGAAAGAATGGCGGCTGCACGCATCAAGAATTCTCCAACTGGGCGCCTTTCTAGCGCCCTTCCCCCCTTAGACAAACACTCTGTCGGGCTTTGCTTGCCCGGCGTGCTCGCGGCGCCCCATAAATGGCGCCCCAGGGGGAGAAGATATGTCGAACGGATATTTGCTGGCCGCTGACGCAGACCTGCCGGGTCTGCAGGACGTCGCCAGCGGCTTCGGGCTCGACCCCGTCAGCACCCACGCGCTGGGATCACTCGATGCTACCGCCACGGCGATGCAAGGCGCCGCCAATGTCGGTATTGTATTGAGCCACGCCGCCACGCGCGACGCATCGTTCGTTGCTTTGTTGCACGTCTTGGCCCGTTCGCTTCGCAGCGCGCAACTTATCCTCGTTGAACCAGACGCACGCGCAGGCTTCGGTTTCCTCCCAGAAATCTGGCCAGCAATGGCGCTCAGCGACGCCGTCGCCCGCGCAACTGATCTGTTGCGCCGCCGCGCCGAAAGCGAAGCCAGCGCCGACGAAACGCCGCGCGCGCATCCGCTGCCGCCAATGGAGCAGGAAGCGCCCGCACCCGAACCTGAGCCTGAGTTCGTTCCAACTCCGGAGCGAGAGCCCGAGCCCGAGCTTGAGCCCGAGCCAGAGCCTGACTTCCAAGGCGGCGTTTCAGACGAGACGCCGGGCGATACCGAAACCGCAGCGCCGGATCTCGGCGAAGATATCATCGTCGGCGCACCACCAGCTGCTGAGTCAGATGACGGCGCGCTTTCCGATGCCTTCGGCCCCGGACGCGGCGGAGCCGAAGAACCAGCTCCTGAAGAAGAAGCCCCGCCATATGCAGCGCCCGAACCCGCCGCGCCGCCGCCGTCAGCGGAGCCGCCGCCCGCAGCTGCGTCCGTACCGGCGCCTG
This sequence comes from Caulobacteraceae bacterium, assembly GCA_031431115.1. Classification (GTDB taxonomy): domain Bacteria; phylum Pseudomonadota; class Alphaproteobacteria; order Caulobacterales; family Aquidulcibacteraceae; genus Vitreimonas. Next base: position 6,039 of record JANPCV010000015.1, on the reverse strand, counting down.
CGCCGCAAACCGTTGAGCCGCCGCGCCAACGCGCACCGCTTGGAGCGGGCGCCGAAAGCGCCCCCGCGGACGCCACCGCCTTCGCTCCAAAAAAACTACGCCGTGGCACACCAGAATTGGTGCGCATCGTCATCCACCAACCGAAAGATCTGAACGACGTCATCAAAGCGGCGCGTCAAATCGATCCGCGCACCGACGCTGCGCCAAGCGGAATGAAAGTCGGCAATGTCGCGCTTGGTTCGAGCGTTGGCGTGTCACTGGAAGTGCGCGGCGCCGAGTGCGATGGCGCAATCCAGCGCCGCGTCTGGCAAGGCGAACCGATCGACTTCAACTTCTCAGCCGACGCTGACGGCGGCGTGAAGCAGGTGGTGTTCTTGGCGCGCGTCTTCATCGACGATGCCCAAATCGGCGTGCTGGCCTTCACGCGACCTGTTGGTGGGCCAAAGAAGAGCGCAGCCTCCGCAGATCGCGTGCGTCTCAAGCGCCACAAGCGCGTCTTCCTCTCCTATTCCAGCAAAGATCGCGAAACCGTCTCCGCCATCGCCACCGCGTACGAAGCAGCCGGCGTTCAACATTTCTTCGACCGCACCTCGCTGAAGTCCGGCGAAGAATGGAGCCCGCGCCTGCGCCAGGAAATCGATCGCGCCGATCTTTTCCACCTGTGCTGGTCGAAATCGGCGTCCGAATCCGAGTGGGTGGTGACCGAAGCGCAGCACGCGCTCACGCGCCGCCGCCGCTCCAATGGCAAGAAGCCGGACATAACCGTGCAAATGCTCGACGGCCCGCCCTGGGCCAAACACCCCGACAGCCTCGACAGCATCAATTTCGACGATTTTGTCCGCGCCGCGATCGTTGGCTATGCCCGGGGCGACGGCCAGTCTTGACCGCTGCGTTGCGGACAAGCACATGCCGCTCCGGTTCGGGCGCGTAGCTCAATGGTTAGAGCCGGCCGCTCATAACGGTCTGGTTGCAGGTTCGAGTCCTGCCGCGCCCACCACTCCGGTACAAAAGCTGGCACTCCCCCACCGCCGCCGGAACTGCCGTTCGAGTCCTGCCCGCCCCCACCGCCGGACTCCCTGCGCAGCGACCCAGCCAGCGCCGCACGCGATCCGCGAATGGTTATGAGATCGTCGCCCACTTCGACGAGATCGATGAATTGGCGCACGTATCCTTTGCGCAGCCTTTGATCTGGATCGCGCAAGCGCGCCTTCACCAGTGTGGAAAAGCGGGCCAGGTTTTCCGGGCTCACCATCTTTCGCGGCAGGCTGCGCTGGTGCTCCAAGGTGGTGATCAGGTGGAGCGTCTCTTCGCGTTCCGCGTCCAACGCAGCGTTGTGCTTTTTGAAGAGTTCTGTGTCCTTCACTAAGCCTTCCGAGAGCGCGGCAAGTGACCGCTCGATCTTGTCCTCGATGATCTTGAGCGCACGGCGGAGTTCTTGCGCGCGGATTGCATGCGTTTCATTCCGCTCACGCGACTTCGCAACCAGCGCTTCGAGAAGCGCCTCTAGCCGCAATGGCGAGAATATGCGTTGCTCCAACTCGCCCACGACGATGTCGTCGAGCGCCGCCATCGGGATATTGCGGCCCTTGCACTTGGTCTTGCCCTTGTACATGGCCGAGTGGCAGCCGTAGTAGCGGTACTTTCCGCTCTTGCCGGTCACCAGCGTCAGCCCTCCCCCGCAAGTGGCGCATTTCGCCAGTCCAGTGAGCAAGACGGGACCATTGAGGACGCGCGGCGGCACGCGCGTGGCGCGGCGAGAGCGCAACTTTCTTTGCACGTCGCGCCAGATATGCGGCTCGATAATCACAGGAGTCTCGTACGGGACCCACTTGGCAGGCTCTCGCTTCTTACCCTTCCGCCAGTCCTTTCGATTGTAATAGTGCGTCCCCGCATAGGCCTCACGCGTCAAAATCTCGTGGACGCGGTTGGCGGAGAACGCGGTCCCGCGCAGTGTTAGGCCGCGCGCGTTCAGATCGTGAGCAATCGTGCGGATCCCCGCGTCGTCCATGTAGGCGGAAAATATCTGCCGAACGATCTCCGCGTTCGGCGGGTCTATGGCGAGCTTCTTTTTATGCGCGTCGCCGCGTATTTCGACCGTTACGGTCTTATATCCGAAAGGCGGCCGCGACCCGTTCCAGAAGCCAGCCCGCGCGTTGGCCTCCATCGCGCGCGACACGTGCTTTGCGTTCTCCCGGCTCTGTTGCTCGTCAAAGATCGCATAGATTTGCCGGATCATTTGCCCGGTGCCGTCATCCGCCACAGCCTGTGTAATTGAGATTAGTGCGACGTTGTTCTTTTCGAGCGACCGGCGGTGCAGTTCGAAATAAAAGGCGTCCCGAAAGAAGCGTGAGAAGCTGTGAACGAGGACGGCGTCGAAGGGACGCTCTTTTCGCGTCGCATCGTCCATCATGCGCTGAAACTGCGGACGCTTGTCATCGGTTGCGGATGCGCCGGGCTCAACGTACTCTGCGGCGACCGTCCAGCCCTTGTCCCTGCACCAAGCTTCCAGCCGATTCCGCTGATCGGGAATCGAGAGGTCCTTCTCAGCTTGTCTCGCTGTGGAAACGCGAAGGTACAACGCCACTTTCATCGCACGGCCTCATTGGTCGGACCCGCCAAGAATCTCGGCAAGGTCTTCTCCCAAAACTTGCATCAAAAGATCGAGTTCAGAATCCGACAAAGCAAGGGTGCGTGGCAAGTCACAAAAAACAGCGCGTGGTCCCGGAAAAGCCCTCACGACGTTGTCGCTCGCCACCGAGTTCGCATCGTTGCAAAGCGACGAGACAGATGCGACGTCAACGCTCGGAGGCAACATGTTTTGAATGGTGAGACGTCCTCGAAAACTCTCGATTGATCGAAGGGTTTTCCAGAACGAGCGCGTAAACAACGCGATTATCCGTTGAGTTGATCGTCAATTGCCGTCGCGTAGAAACTAATCAACCACACTCCAATTGGCCCGGCATAGTCTTGCCCGTCGCGGCGTGACCTCGCGTTTCTTCATGGCCTTCGCCGGCGTTGCCTGCTGTGGCGCCGCGTTGCATCACCGATATTGCCTTGTTTCGCCAACCACAAGAAATGCGGTTTAGCGCTCAAGACCCAACGATGGAGTGGTTTTGATCTTTCCTGCGGCGATTGAGATCGAATAGCTCTTGCCGATCGCCAAGTTGACGTTCCTGGATAGCTGCAGCAAAGCCACGCCATCGCTGCGTTCGAGCATCGCAAACCTACCCTGGTGCAACGTTTTGACGGCCCGGACGATCCAGTCCCGCTCAAGACCATCGCCGATATTCATGGCACGCTTGCCCGTCTGCTTCGCGAAAGCGCGCACTTGCTCAGCTAATTCGCCATCTCGCAGGCGCTCAAGCGCGCCCTCGGCGAATTCAAACCGACCCGTGAGATCACGCACGCCAGTTTTTTCGCGCTCATGCCAGGCTATGCGTTGCGTGAGTGCGTCCTTCAATGCCGGAGTGGCAGGCAGACGCCCTGCCTCGCCGGCGATGCCCCGGGCCAATTCCCGATCGAGTTCGGTTTCGGCGCGGGCCGCAATCTGCTGATCGAGCGGCAACACTGAGAGGGCCTGGATCTGGACGCGATTGCCCCGGCCTTTGTGACGAAGCGGTTCGATCGCGACCAAACTGCCCGGTTGGAGGCCGGCCACCGCCCGTCCGCGAACATTGGTGAAAACAGGACCGTGCGCGGGACTGCGGACGATCGCGTAAGCCTTGCCAGGCCCGTCGCCGCGTCGCCCAACCTCAATGACTTCACCCATAAAGCTGCCCATCGACGGCGTATAGAGCCTGAGCTTGCCCTCGCCTGGAACGACTTCACGGCCAAGCCGCCTGCGAATGTCGACGCCGCGGCCGATCTCCTGCAACCGCTCGCTCCAATCGGGCTCGAAGCGAAACCGGTCCCGCTTCTCTTCGCGTCCCAGACCCAAGCGCGACAGCTCCCGGACGCGATTGCGCAGCGCCGCCCGCAGCACCGGTTCAAACTCGCGCCCAATGGCTTGAATACGGACCGTGCGATTGGGCTTGATCTCGGCCTCAAGCAGCTGATCGAGCCGCGTGTGCCGCGGCGCTCGGGTCTCGCGATCCAGCGCGAGCCTTTCGTCTTCCCGGCCGCGATTGCCGAGCATCTCCGTGGCGACATCGCGCGCAGCGTGCCTGAGGCCCCAGCCGACATACTCACGCGGGATCACGAGGTCCGGACCGTCCCGGCGTCGGCCGCGGAGGATGATGTGGACGTGCGGGTTATCGGTGTTGTGGTGGTCGACTGCGACCCAATCAAGCTCAACGCCTAGATCGCGCTCCATGCGCGCCATCGTCGCGCGCGTAAAATCATTTAGGTCCTCCACGCGCGCGCCGCTTTCCGGCGCCAGCATCAGGCGGAAGTGACGTTTATCTTCGGTCGCCCATTCCTCAAGACGCGGATTGGCGTCCAGCTCATCGTGGTCTCGATCGTAGAACTGCCCCTTCTCGCCCTGTGGCCCCGCGCCATCGCGCTCCAAATACTTGCCGTGAGCGATGAGCTTGCCGGCCGCGCCGCCGCCGTGGCCCTGGTAGAACACGGTGGCGACGACGCGTTGACGCGGATCAGCTGCGAATGCGGTTTTCCCGCCTGTGAAGCGAGCGCGTTGTCCACCCCACTTGCGTTCCGAAATGAGCTTCGAGAGCTTCGCGCCGAGATCGCCACTGCGGGGGCTGGGCGACCCGCGTCCCTTTCGGACCACGCCGCGAACCCCATCGTTCTCACGAAAGACATGCATCTCGCGCGCAGCGTTCAGCGCGTGGTCTCGTTCGTTCGGCCGCATGAGTGGCGACGTGCGTAGCATCTCTGAAATCGAGGCTTTCGGCATGTGCGGCGGCGCTCGTTGTTGAAATCGCGCCGTTACGGCGCTTTTCGCCGCGTTAGACTCAGCTTTGCCGCATGAAAATGCCAGCGCTCACAAGCCTCAGACGAAAACCTGCGGCGCTCTTTATCTTGCTCTCCATCACGACTTCGCCGTAGCCACACTTTGTCCTTCATCAGCACATCGATCTTCATGCAGAAAAGCGTCGTTGGCTGGTGTTGCCTCGCGTTGCATGCCGTCATCTCACGTAGGCGAGACGATCAGAATCTGCGCCACACGCCTTCGATCAACTGCACGCTAACGGGCCCCCAATAGCGTCCATCGAAGCTGTCGGCTGTATCGCCTAAGAGGAGAACTTCATCGGCACGCAAAGCACGGCATCCGACCCAGCCTAACGGTGCTGACCCATCTTCCGATTGGTAGATCGCCACCGTCTCAACCCCATCGATCAACATCGAAGCGCCATCGCCGCACACGCGTTGCCCACTCGTCGCGGCGACGCGTTTGATGAAGCGATCAGAGGCGTCCTCAAACTGGCGGCTGTGGGCTTCGTCCGGAGCGACGTCACGTGCGCGGACGGTCACGAACACCCCGACAGTGACGGGCGCGCGAGTGCGGACGTAGATGCCCGGGGGCACGGACGGGCTGTGGTTGTAGATGATGAAGTCGCGTTGGTTTGCGCCCGCCGCGACCACGAGGGCCAGCATGGCGCAGCCCGCGAGGATCAGAAGGTTTCGGCGGCTCCAGGGCATGAATGGCGGGCGCAAGCAGGTTTTAGGCCGGGAGACTTTATGGGGTCGGGCCGCCCTCCCGGCGGAATTCCACCCCAAAGAAAAGTCGCCTAGAAACAATGAGATTACGTGCTTCTTTGGGGGCCCTTTTGAGGGTCTCGGGACTTCCCCGGAAGGGCAGCGGTTTGGATTAATCTTGACTATCTTGGGGATGTTAGCTAACTTAGCTGACATGAACACAACGACCAAGATCTCCGCGGCCGAATTCCAAAACAATTTCGGCCGTTACACCGACGCCGCCAAGCAGGCGCCGGTCGTGGTCACCAAGTATGGCCGCGACGAGTTAGTCGTGCTTTCGGCCGCGGAGTACGGGCGCCTCCGGGCCTCATTCCGGCAAGTTGTGGTGCTCAACGAGACGACGTCTGACGAGGCAGCCGAACTATTCCAGGCGCTCGCCAA
>JANPCV010000014.1:0-4796 GCA_031431115.1 Caulobacteraceae bacterium | reverse complement strand
CCCGTGGCGGCCCCCGCCGCCTTTAAAACATTATTGTGCCCCGCCGGCGTCCCGCCGGCCGCCACCGCCGTTCCCGAGCATGGCCCCTGTTTACTACACCGACCGCCCGGCCCGGCGGGCGGGACGCCGGCGGTCCATATTGGGCGGCGCGGAAGTCGGCGGCTGGTGAAGTCGTGGTGAGCGAAGCTGACATGCCGCGCATGATACGGGCGGTTGCTGGAGGTCGGATTGATTTTTATCCGATTGCCGACTGTGCGTGGCGTCGCGCTTCGACAGGCTCAGCATGACGCCACTTCATAGGGTGGCGCATCGCAGACGTCAGCCTGAGCTTGTCGAAGGCGGCGGGGCTATCGCCGGTACTGAATGAAGCCCAAATTCCGCGCGACTTTATCGTAGAGCTTGCGCGCGGTGGCGTTGCTCTCATGCGTGAGCCAATAGACGCGGCCGGCGCCGCGTTGATCGGCGAGGGCGTAGACGGCTTCGATGAGGGCGCGGGCGACGCCCTGCTTGCGGGCGGTTGGTGCGACGAAGAGATCTTCGAGATAACAAAAATCGCCAACCGACCATGTGCCGCGATGGAAGACGACATGGGTGAAGCCAATCAGCGCGCCGTTATCCTCCTCCGCGACAAGCGCTTGCATTGGCTCGCTCGGATCGAGCAAGCGGCGCCAAGTTGTTTCTGTGACGTCTGGCGCGAGCGTTGACTCATAGAAGGTGAGATAGCCTGCCCAGAGGTCAGCCCATTGGGTTCGGTCTGCGGCCTGGGCTTCGCGGATAATCATTTGCGGATCTCGATCGGGGCTTCGACTTCAAGCTCCACAGCTTCGGCTTCGCCGAGATCGTCGCGCGTCATGAAGAATGTGCCGGTCCAGTCGCTGCGGACGATCCAGCGGCCCTCGACGCGTGACAGGCTCTCATCGGCGGAGCCTTCGTAGCGGATCGAATGACGCGCGCCGTCTTGGCCGTGATTGTAGAATTTCGTGAAGGCGACAGAGGCGCCTTCTCTAAAGCCATCGATCTCGCCGTGAAGAATATTGTCGGCGGTGTCGAGAAATTCGTTGGGTTCTTGTGTGGCGCCAACGAAGGCTCCGGCGGTTTCTTCAATCTGAGCGTTGAAGACCGTTTCGTGCCCGCCATGGGGATAACGATAAGCGCCGCTCCAGCTGCCTGTCAGCGAGGAGCGACGCTTGGTCATGTTCAGGCTTTGGCCATGGCCTTGTCGACGTTGTCGGCGACCGCGTCGAGGAAGCCTTCGGTCGTGAGCCAGGTTTGCTTGTCGCCAACGAGGACCGCGAGATCCTTGGTCATGAGGCCGGACTCGACGGTGTCGATGGTGAGCTTTTCCAGGAGCAGCGCGTAGTCGATGAGCTTCTGGTTGTTGTCGAGCTTGCCGCGATGGGCGAGGCCGCGCGTCCAGGCGAAGATCGAGGCGACGGAGTTGGTGCTGGTCGGCTCGCCCTTTTGATGTTGGCGATAGTGGCGCGTCACGGTGCCGTGCGCGGCTTCTGCTTCCATGGTCTTGCCGTCCGGCGTGATCAGCACGGACGTCATAAGGCCGAGTGAGCCGAAGCCTTGCGCGACGGTGTCGGATTGCACGTCGCCATCGTAGTTCTTGCAGGCCCAGACGTAGCCGCCGCTCCATTTCAGGGCGGAGGCGACCATGTCGTCGATCAGGCGGTGTTCGTAGGTGAGCTTCTTCTTGTCGAATTCAGCTTTGAATTCGGCGTTGAATATCTCTTCGAAGATGTCCTTGAAGCGGCCGTCATAGGCTTTGAGGATCGTGTTCTTGGTTGAGAGATAAACTGGGTAATTCTTCAGCAGGCCGTAATTGAACGAGGCGCGGGCGAAATCCTTGATGCTGTCATCGAGGTTGTACATCGCCATTGTGACGCCTGCGCCCGGCGCTTTGAACACCTCTTTCTCGATCACCGCGCCGTCGTCACCGACGAACTTGATGGTTAGCGTGCCTTTGCCGGGGAAGCGGAAATCGGTGGCGCGATACTGGTCGCCGAAGGCGTGACGGCCGACAACGATCGGCTGGGTCCAGCCCGGCACCAGGCGCGGCACGTTTTTCATGATGATCGGTTCGCGGAAGATGACGCCGCCGAGAATGTTGCGGATGGTGCCGTTCGGGCTCTTCCACATTTCCTTCAGGCCGAACTCTTTCACGCGCGCTTCGTCGGGCGTGATGGTCGCGCACTTCACGGCGACGCCGTATTGCTTGGTGGCGTTGGCGGCGTCGATGGTGATTTGGTCGTTGGTCGCGTCGCGCGCTTCGACGCCGAGGTCGAAGTATTTGATGTCGAGGTCGAGGTAGGGGTGGATCAGGCGCTCCTTGATCAGCGCCCAGATGATCCGGGTCATCTCATCGCCGTCCATTTCGACGACCGGATTGTCGACCTTGATCTTCGCCATCGTTGCTTGCCTTTCGCGTTTCGGGGATTTCGGCGGGTGGTAGCAGCTTGGGGCCCTGCCGCAAACAGCGGCCGGAGGCGGTCTCTGGTCGCGGGCGCTTGCCGCGCGCGTCCCGATGCTGAATGACGTCTGCGGACATGTCCCGACTTGGCCTTAACCGATGACGCGCGCGCGAAACATGCCGCCCCCGATCGAGGAGGCGTGGCCGGCTGTCTGTTTGCTGCGGCCACAGATGGGGGAAAATATCGGCGCGGTTGCGCGGGTGATGCTGAATTTTGGCCTGGTTTCGCTGCGGCTGGTTGCGCCGCGCGACCGCTGGCCAAATCCGAAGGCTGAGCAGGTCGCGGTTGGCGCCGATGTCGTGCTGAAGGCGGCGAAGGTGGAGTGGACGGTCGAGGACGCGCTTGCTGATGCGACTTTGGTTCTCGCAGCGACGGCGCGGCCGCGTGGTTTGGAAAAGCCGGTATGGGGCCCGCGCGAGGCTGCATCGAAACTGCGCGCGGCGATCGCTGCCGGAGAGCGGCCGGTGGTGATGTTTGGGCCGGAAGCTTCGGGGATGGAGACGGACGAGGTGGCGCGCGCGGATGCGATCCTGACGTTGCCGGTCAATCCGGGCTTTGCGTCGCTGAACCTTGCGAACGCGGTGGCGGTGTTTGCTTACGCTTACGCCGAGGCGCGCCAGGGGACGGAGGCGCCGGTTTGGTTTCAAGGCGACAACCCGCCGGCGACCCAGGAAGAGCTCGACGGCATGTTCGCGCACCTTGAACAAGAGCTTGAACATGGGCGGTTTTTCCACCCGATGGACAAGGCGCCGTTGATGCGGCGCAATCTGCGCTCGCTGTTTATGCGCACCCGCCTGACCCAGCAGGAGGTGCAGACGATGCGCGGGGTCATCAAGGCGCTGACCATCGGCCGCGGCGGGCGCAAAAAAGATGACGCCTAGGAAATGACTTTACCCGCAGAGGGGGAATTGCTCTTATCCACAGAGGGCATGGGACGCTGGGGATTACTGAGAGCGCATGCTCAAAACGAAGCGCAAAGCGTCCGCGCCGCCAACTGAACCACGCGCGCCTGCGCGCGACCTCGTGCCGTGGGGCGGCGAGGAGGTCGATGTCGACCGCTTCTGGGCCGAGAGCTGGATCGATCTTTTGAATCGCCAGCGTTGGCTTTCAAAGAAAATGAAGCTCGAGGCCGCGCCGTTTCTGGTCGATCAGAACGCCGGCATCATCCAGTTCGAGCGCAAGGACGGCGCGCTGGTGACAGCGCCAGTGCAGATCATCGGCGCTTGGAATCCGCGCACTGAGATTTTCCGCTGGGCTTGGGATCACCCGATGGTGGTGCAGCGTCTGCGCAATGACGCCGAGCGCACGCGCTGGTTCGGCCACAAGCACGGCATCGAAGAGCTAACGCAGAAATCGCTCAAGCTCGATGAGAAAGAAGCCTGGCAGATGACGGCGCTGGCGATGAAAGTGAACGGCTCGCACGGCGTTTATCGCGCGCCCACGGAAGGCCCGGTGATCTTCATGACATTGGGTGCGCCGAAGGTGCGGAAGCAAAGCTCAACTTGAATCGAAAGCGTACAAGCCCTCGATAGCGACGGTCATGGCGTCGGGCCGCAGGCGTGAATCCTCCGGATCGTACACGTAGGCGCGCTGATCGCGAAGCGGCGGGGCGCTTCTGGAAAGCGGCGGCGCAAGCGATGAAAGATGCGCGCGAGACGGCGTGCGTAGGGCATCGGATCGGCGAGCACGCGCCGGATGGCTTCAAAGCGGCAAGCGAGGCGTTTCGTGGTGGGGTGACACACACGCATGCCGGGCCGCGGTGTGATTGCTTCGGCTGCTTCGGGTGCGTGTGTGTCACCCCGTAGCGCGCGGATGCGTGGGGCTTGGGCTTCCGGCACAGCGCGCGGATCGCGCGGTGGGGCGAACGTGAAGCGCGCTGGCCAAGACTCTGGGCGCGATGCATCGAAGGGGCGGGGCGATGTTGAGTTTGACGCGCGTGTTTGCGCGGGGGGCGGCGAATTTTGCACGCGCTTTTGGGGAGGCTCAATCGGCAGACGGCTGGCTTCAGCGAAGAGCAATTTGCGGACGATCGATTCAAGGTTCGTCAGCCACGCGCTGATCGCGCGGCGTTGCGCGCGGGCGAGCACGATGAGCGCCGCGATCGCGGCCTGCGCGCCATGAGCCGCGATGATGCGCGCGAAACTGGCGCGGGCGCGGGTCCAGAGTTGGGAGAGAGTTTGACGTGACCCCCGCAAACTCCTCCATCTGAAGCTAGAGTCCGGCCCACTCAGGGAGCCGGAAATGAAGCGGAAGCGGTTCAGCGAAGAACAGATCATCGCGATCTTGAAGGAGCACGAGGCTGGGGTGGCGGTGGCGGAC
>JANPCV010000013.1:0-20842 GCA_031431115.1 Caulobacteraceae bacterium | reverse complement strand
CGGCTGGCAAGCCCGCCAAAGTCGCCCTGATCGCCGTCGCTCGCAGATTGGCCGTCGTCGCCAACGCCGTCATCCGCTCCGGACAACCCTGGACCGGCCCGCCACCGCGTTGACAAACAACACAGTCGCCGGGTTCTTCGCTGCGCGAAGCCCCGGGAATGGGTAGAAACCCGTTAATCCACCAAGCGCTGCGTCAGATACATATATTCCAGCGTCCGCCGCCGCGCCGCTTCGCGCAGGTTCGCGTTCGCTTGGTGGCCGCCATCGGTGTTCTCGTAATAGAGATACGGGATGCCAAGCTCATCGAGCCGCGCACCGTATTTGCGCGCGTGACCCGGATGGACGCGATCGTCTTTCGTTGATGTGTAGATGAACACGGTCGGGAAATCGTCGCGCGCACGCAGGTTCTGGTACGGCGTGATCTGCTCCAGAAACGCGCGTTGCTCCGGAATATTCGGCGAGCCGTATTCGCCCACCCATGACGCGCCCGCCAACAATTGGTCGTAGCGCAGCATGTCCAAAAGCGGCGAGCCGATGATCGCCGCGTGCACCATCTCCGGATGCTGATTGAGCATGACGCCCATCAGCAATCCGCCATTCGAACGTCCTGAAATGCCAAGGCGGCGCGGCGACGTGATGTTGCGCGTCACCAGATCGCGCTCGACCGCATAAAAGTCGTCATAGATGCGCTGACGATTGGTGAGCAGCCCCGCATCGTGCCACGCCGGGCCAAACTCGCCGCCGCCGCGGATGTTCGCCAACACATATGTGCCGCCCTGATCGAGCCAGAGTCGGCCGATATACGCGTTGTAGCTCGGCACCTGCGAAAGCTGGAAACCACCGTACGCATAAAGCAGCGTCGGGTTCTGCCCGTTCATCTGCGCGTCGCGGCGGCGCACCCCGAAATAGGGCACGCGCGTGCCATCGGCGCTCGTCGCTTCAAATTGCTCGGTCACATACGGCGACGCATCAAACTGCGCCGGTAGCGCGCGCACCGTGCGCGTTTGCGTGCCGTTCAGCGCATAAAGCGTCGATGGCGTCAGAAAGTCCTCGAACGTCGCAAACGCGCGCGCATCGCTGGTGGACGCGCCCGCAATGTGCACCACGCCCGTCGGCGGCATTTGGATTTGCTCGCCGCGCCAGGCGCCGTTCGCAAACGTGAAGCGCTGCAAGCGTCCGCGCACGTTGTCGAAGCCCGCAACCAGTACGCCCTCGCGCGTCGCTTGCACTTCTTCGATCGACTGACGTGCTCTCGGCGTGAAAATCACCTCGATGATCGGCGCCGGCAATGTCGCGTGTGACAGGGGCAACGCCAGCAGCGAACCCGTGGGATAGGTGCGTCCGCCAATCGTCCATTCCTGTTCAAGCGTCACGATCAGGCGGTCATGCGAGAAATCGCGGATCGATGATTTGCGCGGCAGTGTGATGCGCTGCGGGCCTTCAGTCGTGATCAGCGAATATACGGTCTCGAAGAATGTCTCGCCCTCAACCGCGATAGCGATGTGATCGCCGCTTTCATCCTCAAAGGTTGCCACGCCAATCGAGACGTCGGTCGCTTCGCCCCGCATGATCTCGGTCGCGCTCGAAAGCGGCGTGCCCCGGCGCCAAGCCTTGAGCACGAACGGATATCCAGACTCGGTCAGCGAGCCGTCGCCCCAATTCGTGGCCACCAACAACGTGTCGCGATCGAGCCAGCCAATCCGCGACTTCGCCTCGGGCACAACAAAGCCGCCGTCCACAAAGCGCCGCGTCGTCAGATCGAACTCACGCTCAGTCGCCGCATCCAAGCCGCCATTCGACAGCGAGACCATGCAGCGCACGCCGGAGGGATCGCAGTCGGCGCCCTGATAAACCCAGTTCGCATTCTCGCTCAGCGCCAGCGCGTCGATATCGAGCACCGTTTCCCAGCGCGGAGTGTTCGCCGTATACCCGTCAAGCGGCGCGCGCCGCCAAATGCCGCGCACATGATCGGGGTCTTGCCAGAAATTATAGAGGTTGCCGCCGCGCACTTGGCCAAGCGGCAAGCGATCGCGGCTCTCCGCAACCTCCAGCGCCGCAGCCAGCCGCGCCGCATAACGCGGATCGTTTTCCAACACCGGCAGCGAGCGATCGTTCTGCTGATGCACCCACGCCAGCGCCCGCTCGCCTTCGACGTCTTCGAGCCACAGATATGGATCGGCTGCCGCCGCTTGCGGTTGCGGCGCCGGCGCCGTTGCAGGGGACGAGGCGCATGCCGCGAGCACCAACGAAACACCTAAAGCCTGCGCCAGCGAAGCGATCTTCATTACGCCACCCTCATGAAATTCAGCACGCAGCCTAGTGATCCAACCGCCCCGCGCACAACCCCAGCCGATTGCTCACTCCTGCTGTTCGTCGCATTCGCCCTGCGCTAGCCTGCGATCTCAGGAGCCCGCATGCAGCGCCGTACAATTCTGATCGCGGCGCTTGCCGCCGCCGCGCCTGCGTACGCCGCAAGCAGCGAAGTTCCCTTGCCGCCCTCGCTCGATCGTCTCTCTAGCTTGCCGCTGCAAACCTTCGACGCCGCTGCGACCACGCTCGGCGCACATCTCCGGCCTGGCCCGACCGTCATTAGCTTTTGGGCGTCGTGGTGCGCACCATGTGTGGAGGAGGCGGGCTATCTTTCGACTATCCGCCATCGCTACGGCGCTGATCGGCTCAACATCATTGGCCTCAATGTCGAACTCATCGCCAACGAAGAGGGCGTGCAGCGTTTCCTTACGCAGGCGCGTCCAACTTACTTGCAACTACGCGCCGATATGTCGACTTACCACGCCTTCGGCGGCGACGCGCTGCAACTGAATTTGCCGCGACTCTTCATCTTCGACGCAAACGGTCAGCCGACAGCCGCATTCGCCGCGATGAATGTCCAGCAAACCAATCGCGCCATCGCCAACGTCGTTCGCGCCTAGCGTTCCCCCAGCGGAATATCGACGCCGCGCGCACAATCGCGTAGGCACGGCGAAACGGAGACGATCATGCGCGAACTTCATATCAGCAAGCAGGACTTGCGCAGCACCCAGCTGGTCAATGTGGCGCCCGCGCCGCTGGCCGAAGGCGCCGCGCGCCTCAAGCTCGATCTCTTCGCGCTCACGTCCAACAACATCACTTACGCCGCCATGGGCGAGGGGATGCTCGGCTATTGGGATTTCTTCCCCGCGCCCGAAGGCTTCGGCAAAGTGCCGGTCTGGGGCTTCGCCACCGTGATCGAAAGCAATGCGCCCGACATCGCAATCGGCGCGCGCTATTACGGCTATTACCCGCTCGCGGAATCGCTCGACATCATCCCGCGCAAAAACCGCGACCGGCTTCATCGACGCCGCGCCACACCGCGCCTCCAAAGCCGTGCTCTACAACACCTACACCGATATCACCCTCGATCCCAGCTACGACGCCAACTACGAGCCCGAGCAAACGCTCTTCCGTCCGCTCTACGGCACAGGCTGGTGGGCCGCTGATTGCGTGCAGCAAAACCAAACCCGCAGCGTCGTGCTCTCAAGCGCATCATCGAAAACAGCGCTCGCCACCGCACACCAATTGCGCCAGCTCGGCGGCGCCGAAATCATCGGCCTCACATCGCCGGGCAATGAAGCTTATGTGCGCGAGAGCGGCCTCTATCATCGTACGCTGCTCTACAGCGACGCCGCCGCACTCACGGCAGCGGCGCCCTCGACCTTCGTGGATTTCCTCGGCCGCGCTGAACTCACCGCCGCCGTGCATCGCGCTCTGAGCCACGGCTTAAAGCGCAGCATCATCATCGGCGTCACCGATTGGGAAGCAACGCGCGCCGCGCCAAGCGAACCTTTGCCAGGCCCCAAGCCCGAATTCTTCTTCGTGCCCACCTACGCCGCCGAGCGCCTTAAAGCCGATCCACAACTCGGCCCCGCCATGCAGCGCGACCTCCGCAAATTCTATCCCGCCTCGCACGCCTTCGTTGACGTCCAGCGCATCACCGGCGCCGGCGCCATCCAGGCCGCCTGGACCAAGCTCGCCGCCGGCGACGTCCCGCCGCGTGAAGGATTAGTGCTGTCGTTTTGATTGAGTCACCCACTGCGCCCTCCTGACGCACGAAAAGGGGCGGTAATTCCTTGTTCCTGACACCGTGCGGGCATCGCCTCTAAACCCGATCACGCGTAGGCTTGATTTGGATCAAACGGCCGAGGACCCATGGCGCCCCCGAATACGCCCCAGAACACGACCCCGACCCCGACCCCGCTGCTGGACCAGATCAACTTCCCGGCCGACTTGCGGAAACTGGAGGGCAGTCAGCTCCGGCAAGTCTGTGGAGAACTCCGCGCCGAAACGATCAGCGCCGTGTCGCAAACCGGGGGCCATTTGGGCGCCGGCCTCGGCGTCGTCGAACTGACGGTTGCGCTGCACTACGTCTTCAACACCCCGCGTGACAAAATCATCTGGGACGTCGGCCACCAGGCCTACCCGCACAAAATTCTGACCGGCCGCCGCGACCGCATTCGCACGCTGCGCCAAGGCAATGGCCTCTCCGGTTTCACCAAGCGGGCCGAGAGCGAATACGATCCGTTCGGCGCCGCGCACGCCTCGACCTCGATCAGCGCCGGGCTCGGCTTTGCCGTCGCGCGCGATAAACGCGGCGATGACAGCCACGTCATTTCTGTGATCGGCGACGGCTCGATGTCGGCGGGCATGGCGTACGAAGCCATGAACAACGCGGCTGAAACCACCAAGCGCTTCATCGTCATTCTCAATGACAACGACATGTCGATCGCGCCGCCGGTCGGTGGCATGTCGACCTACCTCGCGCGTCTCGCCGCCACCAAGACCTATCGCCGCATCCGCAAGACCGCCAAGGGCGTTGCGTCCGCGCTGGGCGAAACCATCCACGACATCGCTAAAAAGACCGAAGAATACGCTCGCACCATGGTGACAGGCGGCACCTTCTTCGAAGAGCTTGGCTTCCATTATCTTGGTCCGTTCGACGGCCACGACATTGACGTGCTCCGCCGCGTGCTCGCCAACGCCAAGGAAATCGACGATCGCCCGGTGCTGATCCACGTCGTCACTAAAAAGGGCAAAGGCTACGCGCCCGCCGAGAACGCCGCCGACAAATATCACGGCGTCAACAAGTTCAACGTCGTCACCGGCGAGCAAAGCAAAGGCGCATCGGCCCCGAGTTACACCAAAGTGTTCGCGCAGGCACTCGTCCGCGAAGCTGAGAAGGACGACAAGATCGTCGCCATCACGGCCGCCATGCCATCGGGCACCGGCCTTGATCTCTTCGGCTCGAAATTCCCGGACCGCACCTACGATGTCGGCATCGCCGAACAGCACGCCGTGACGTTCGCTGCGGGCCTCGCCGCTGACGGCATGAAGCCGTTCGCCACCATCTACTCAACCTTCCTGCAACGCGGCTACGATCAGGTCGTGCATGATGTAGCCATCCAAAAGCTGCCCGTGCGCTTCGCCATCGACCGCGCCGGTCTCGTCGGCGCCGATGGCCCAACCCACGCCGGCTCGTTCGACGTCGGCTATCTCGGCGCGCTGCCGGGCTTCATCATCATGGCCGCGGCTGACGGCAACGACCTCTCGCGCATGGTCGCCACCTGCGCTGCGATCGATGATCGCCCAAGCGCCGTCCGTTACCCGCGCGGCGATGCTGAAGGCGCGATGCAAGCTGACGCCGCCATCCCGCTCGAGATCGGCAAAGGCCGCATCCTGCGCGAAGGCACCTCGGTTGCGCTGCTAAACTTCGGCGCCCGCATGAGCGAGGCCAACAAGGCCGCCGATAAACTCGGCGCCATGGGGCTTTCCACGACACTCGCCGACGCGCGCTTTGCGAAGCCCCTCGACGAAGACCTCATCCGCCGTCTCGCGCGCGAGCACGAAGTGCTGCTGACGATCGAGGAGGGCGCCATCGGCGGCTTCGGCGCGTTCGTGCTGCACTTCCTTGCCGCCGACGGCTTGCTCGATCGCGGCCTCAAAATCCGCACGCTGACGCTGCCGGACATCTTCCAGGATCAAGACAAGCCTGAGCTGATGTACGCCGCCGCCGGCCTCGACGCTGACGCCATCGCCAACGCCGCACTGCTGGCCCTCGGCCGCGGCGTCAACGACTTGTCCGCCGGAGCTTCAGCGTAGGCGCAAGCGCGCTTAACGCACCACACCCATTCCCGGGGCGATGCGACAGCATCGAGCCCGGGACCCATAACCGCCACTGTCAGCCGCCCAAGCTCATCATGTCACCACTCGTGTTTATGGGTCCCCGACTGCTCGCTTCCGCTCGCATCCGGGAATGGGTGAGCCCACATTTGCCCGCGTCGCATTTTGTGCGATCCTCCCTCCGCCAACCGACGGAGGATTCTCATGGCCAAAGGTCAGATGAAGTCGAACAAAGAGAAGCGCAAACCGAAGAAGGAAAAGGACGACAAGAAAGCCGCGAAGAAATAACGCGCCTTCTCGTCTGAAAATACCAAGCCGCCGTCCGCGCAACGCTGACGGCGGCGTTTTCGTTTTTGGCCCGGTCCGCGTACCGTCGGAGGCCCGGGGCGTCGAAATGACCAGAACAACAATTGCGCGGCAGAGCAAGCGACAGCGCGTTGCGCTGGCGGGTGTCTCGATCCTGCTGGGCAGCGCGCTCGCCGCGCACAACGCCGCCGCCGAGCCCGGCCTCGCTGACGAAGTCGAATCCCCCATCGTCGTCGCGGGCGCGACCGAGATGACGCTGAGCGCAGGCCAACTTAACGACGGCGGCGATTGGCAAGCGCGCGGCGAACTCAGCTACGCTTACCTAAGCTGGTGGCGCCCCGGCGTCGCCGCGACTTGGCAGCGCGAGAACGGCCACGCGCACCTAAGCGGCATCGCCTTCGAGAATGTTTTCGACTTCATGCCGAGTCGCCGCTGGCCCGTGCATTTTGGCGCCTATGCCGAATACGAGCGCAACATGGCCGAAGGCCCTGATCACATCGAACTCAAACTGCTGATGCAGCACGTGCAGGGCCCGGTCGATCTCCGTTTCAATATCTTGACCGAGCGCGAAACCGGCGATCATTCCGACAATCGCTGGGAGTTCGGCTACGCCTCGCAAGCTTCCTACCGTGTCAGCCCCACACTGCGCCTCGGCGTCGAAGGCTTCGGCGACACCGGCTTCGACGATCAGCTCGGCGACATCGATGATTACGCCCACTATTGGGGACCGTTCGCGCGCCTCCGCCTCACCAGCGTCCGTGATCAGCAACTCAGCCTGCAGATTGGCTATCTCGCCGGCTCCGGCCACGCCGACGCCAATTCTCAGCTCAGGCTGCAACTCGAATGGTCGTTCAACGAAGACGACGGCGACTAGCCGCGCGCGATTTGCGTTTCATAAATCACGGCCGCATCCGCGTTATGAAAGCGGAGCGTCAACGCCTCCGGCGCAAGGCCGCAGCTCGCGAACCCAATATCGGCATAAGCAAAGCGCGATTGCGCGACCGTCTCGATCTGCCGCGCGTGCGCGCCCGAGCCTGAGCAGACATAATGCACGTCGTTCTCGACCAAATGCTCAAGGTCGTGCTCGTGGCCGTTGAGATAGACGTGGACGTCATATCGCTCCAGCAGCGGCTTCACCCGCTCGACCACAGCCGGCGTCTCACCATGATTGCCGCTCGACAAAATCGGGTGGTGCCCAACCACGACCTTCCACCTCGATCGATCCGCCGCGAGCGTTTCCTCGAACCACTGCAATTGCGTGCGCGCTTCGCTCGACGTGCCAAGCATAGGCACATGCGCCGCCGCATTGCCCAGCCGCGCGATCGGCGTGGTGTCCAGAAAGTAGAACGTCGCCATCTCGGCGCCGACCGGCATCGCTTGCGACCAATAGCGTGACGGCATCCGCCACCGCGAACTGCGCGCCGAGTAGGCGACCTCCGCATTCGGCGAGCCTTCGTAATCGTGATTGCCCAGCACCACGTACCAAGGCGTCTGCAGCGACGGCGCCGAATAGATTTCCTCGAACGAACTCTGAAACTGCGGGTCGCTCACCGACCCCACGCCGCGCGGATAGAAATTATCACCGGTCGAAATCACAAAGCGCGAATTGTTGCGCCCCGCGACCCCGGCCATCGCGCCCGCGACACGGCGCTGCTCATCCGAGCCTTCGCCCCAATCACCGACAACAAGAAAAGAAAGGTCGCCCGTTTGCGCAAAGGCGTTTGGCGCGAACAACGTCGCGCCAGCGCCGAGAACGATGTTGCGACGCGATTGCACAAGCATTGACGTCATCCAGTTCGATTGCGCGCAACACTATTCGCAATCCGGAGCAGGGTCATCCTGTCCCCGCCAGTTTTGGCAGCAGCTTGACTCTGCGCCCGCGCCCTATAACCAACCCGGCCCCATCAAATCCAGCCGTGCGAGCGCGCCATGACCCAATCGATCGGTCTCGATTTCGGCACCACCAACACCGTCGCGACCATGATCAACGCGGACGGCGCGCCCGAAGCCATGCACTTCGCCCACGGCGCCGACGTCTTCGACGCGTTCCGCTCCGTGCTCTGCTTTTGGCAAACCCAAGAGGAAGCCGCCAACCGCACCAATGTCGAAGCCGGCCCCTGGGCGATCGAGCAATTCCTCGACCTCGCCGGTGATTGCCGCTTCATCCAATCGTTCAAGACCTTCGCCGCCAGCCCGCTGTTTTCCGACACCTTGATCTACAACCGCCGCCTTAAATTCGAAGATCTGCTCGCAAGCTTCCTCCGCCAAGTCCGCGTCCATGCCGGGACAGAGTTTCCCAAGCGCGTCGTCATCGGCCGCCCGGTGAAATTCGCCGGCGCCGCGCCCGATGAAGCCCTCGCGCGCACGCGCTACGAAGCCGCGCTCCGCGCTGTCGGCTTTGAAGAGATCCACCACGTCTATGAGCCGGTCGCCGCCGCGTACTTCTTCGCCCAGCGCCTCAACACCGAAGCCACCATCCTCGTCGCGGACTTCGGCGGCGGAACCAGCGATTTTTCCGTCGTCCGCTTTTCGCGCGGCCCGAACGGCCTCGACTACAAACCGCTCGCCCACACTGGCATCGGCGTCGCTGGCGACGCCTTCGATTATCGCATCATCGACAACGTCGTCGCCCGCGCCTTCGGCAAAGGCAGCGAATACAAAAGCTGGGACAAAATCCTCCCTGTGCCCAACGGCTACTTCACCAAGTTCAGCCGCTGGAACGAGCTTTCGATCATGCGCCACAGCCGCGACTATCGCGACCTGCAACAGCTCGTGCGCTCCAGCCTCGATCCCGATCGCATCCGCGCCTTCATCGCATTCCTCGATGCGGACGCAGGTTACGACATGTACCGCGCCGTCTCCGCCGCGAAGCTCCAGCTTTCACAGGGCGAGGAGGGCAAGCTCTCGTTTCACGCCGCCGGTGTCGATATTGACCGCACGATCAAGCGCAGCGAGTTTGAAAAATGGATGGCACCTGAACTCGCAGATATAAGCGCCACCGTCGACCGCGCCTTGGCCGAAGCTGGACTCGTTGAGTCAGACATCGACCGCGTCTTCCTCACCGGCGGCTCCTCCTTCGTGCCTGCGGTTCGCGCGCAATTCGAAAGCCGCTTCGGCGCCGCAAAAATCGAGACCGGTGATCAACTCGTCTCAATCGCCTACGGCTTAGCGCTGATTGCGGGGGAGCGAGACATCAGCCGCTGGGCGGCGTGAGAAGCGCTCGCAACAGCAGCGCACGACGCCGCACTGTGCGTTCGCGTACCGACGTTTCGCTGCCGCAATGCAACATACCCCAGCGCTGAAGTAGATCCGCCCGACCGCCTCCAGCGTTGTGAGAGGCGGCCTCCTTAGTCCATTGGAGGCCGTTTCTTCTCACCAGCCAGGGAGAGTGAGATGCGCGCGCAGAAGCCCACGACAGCTCATCAGATCATCTTGGTCGTCGTGTTGTGGGGCGCGTCCTGTCTGGTCGCGTCAGCCTGGATTTTCGCCTACGCGGCTTGAGCTCAGCTCAAACGACCAAAGACGCGCTCCAGCGCGCGACCACCAGCGCCAAGCCCACAACAATAAGTGGTGCAAAAAACACCAACGTGTGCCGCGTCAGCCGCTCTGGAAAAAACGTGTCGTTCTCACCGGCCGCGCCGTATTTCACCGCGACCGCCGTCAGCGGACACTTCATCCCGTAACCTGCGAACACCACGATCTCCACGGCCCCAGCGCCAGCGCAACCCAGAGCCAAACACCCGCGGCGCCAGTAACTCCCGCATAGAGGATCGCAAACACCGATCCCGCCATCACGACATAAATCGCCGTATGCACGCCGCGGATCAGCGCCAGTGCAAGTGCGGGTCTAGGCATTCCACTCCACCAGCCGCCCCTGCCAATAGACGATCTCCTTGCCGTCGATCTCCCACGCAACTTCGCCCGCGAACGGAATCCAGCGCTCGGCGCAGCGGCGATAGTCGCCATAGCGCCATGTCCAGCGCGTCGGCAAGAACGGCGCGGTCGGCGAGCGCGGCCTGTCCGGCGCATAGCCGCCCGCGATTTTCCCGTCTGCGCCAAGCGTGAAGAACACTTCGGCCGCCGTCGCGCCCACACCCGCGCTGACACTCAGCGTGTTCGCGTCGACCTCGCGCCACCGCAAATCCGTGTTGAGCAAAATTGCATCCGGCGCCCACGCCAGCTCCGCGAGGTAGCGCATCAACTCGCCGCGCGTCAGCGCATCCGAAGCTTCACCGCGCGCGAGCGGAAACAGCCCCAGCGCTTTCACCGAGAGCTTGCCGGCGCCTTCGGTCAGCGCGTCCTGCACCGAGATCGCGCCAAACGGACCCATCCGCGCGCGCCAATCGAACGCGCACGTGCGCGGCGAGATCGTCTGGCGCGCTGTGAACGGCGTCCAGTTCCGCGCATCAAGGCTGAGCTTCATCCGCCCGGTTTGCGTCAGCGTAACAAGCGCGCCCTGATCGCGAGACGAAGCGCCAAGCAAAGCCGCAAGCGTCCCCACCGCACCCGGCAAGCGCGCCTGCGCGGCAGGCGGATCAACAAAAGTGCTCATGTCCGAAAATCTTTCAGATCCCCAAAACGCTGAGCGGAAGAGAAGGGGGCCAGGTCGAGCGGGCTGCGGCTCCTTATAAGCGTCACCCTGAGCTCGTCGAAGGGCGACGCGGCCCCGCAGTCGGCGCCATGGCGTCGCGCTTCGACAAGCTCAGCATGACGCCACCTCAGGCGCGGCGTTCTCAGTAGCGTCACCCTGAACCTGTCGAATGGCGACGCGGGCCCGTGCGCTCTTCCTCTTGAAAACCCAACCGGTTAGGTTTACAGTCTGACATGCCGACGGTGCATGTGTTCAACCGGTATCGCGTGTTCATTCCCACGAATGACCATCGCCCCGCTCATGTGCATGTCGCCAAAGCTGGCAACGAAGCCGTTTTTATTTTGCATTGCCCTGAAGGGCCCGTGGCTCTTCGAGAGAATTACGGGTTCAAGCCTGGCGAGATCAACGCGATCGAGCGCCAACTCAACACGATCGTTGAAGCGCTTTGTCCGGAGTGGGAGTTAATCCATGGCCAGCCGTGAAGAGATCAAAGCAGCGAACGCGGCGGGGAAGGCTATGCAAGACGCATATCCAACCGTGCTCATGGCGCACTATGAGCCGAAGATTCGCCAAGTGATCATCACGCTCAACGGCCGCGCGCCGCAATTCTTGCTGAACCCCAAGACCACGCAGGGTCTGCAAAAGGCGACTGATGCTGAGTTGAAGAAGATCGAGATCACCGGCTCCGGCCACGGGCTCTACTTCCCGAAGCTCGACGTGGACGTTTATGTGCCCGGCCTTTTGGATGGATTGTTAGGCTCCAAAAAGTTCATGGCCGCGCAACTCGGCAAAGCCGGCGGCAAAGCAAAGACCCGCCTGAAAGCGGCTGCTGCACGGAAAAATGGAATGATGGGCGGCCGCCCGCGTAAAGCGCTGGCGAAGAAGGCGGGCTAGGGGTGATCCCTGTGGGGATCACCGGTGGCGCTCACAATTGAGCGACTGCGCGGTGAACCACGGAAGACTATGAAGACTATAGCGTCTCGAGGCTGATGTTGTTTGCTTGCAGTAGGCGCGAACCATCCCAGCGGACGAAGAGTTCGAATGACTGTGGAAGGTGCCCCTCCGCTTCCAATCGAATCTCGAACCGGTATTCGCCTGCGTGTTGCATTTCGTTTGAATAGCCGTCCTGAAATTCCGTTGCGGCTCTGAGGCGGTCCGGGTCTTCGAACAACGCCAGTACGCCAAATCGTTCACGCGCTCCAATTGCCAACGCTTTTGCTGGAACGAACCAATCGGGTGCCCACGTCAATGGTACTGGTGGCAATACGCTGAGTAGCGTCCACCCGACAACATCCCGTTTCGAAACCAGTTTAGGCGAGCAATCTTTGATCTCGCTCGCGGTGTTATTCTCAACCTCGATATTCACATAGGTGCGGCTGTGTGGAGCGTAGAGGCTGACCGTATGCTTCGCCGGCAAATCAAGCACGGCGACCGTGCTCTGCCTTCCTCGGCGGATAAACCGCCAAAGCTTCACATCGGCTGGACTGAGATGGCGGCAATCAGCAGATAGGCGATGACCTGCCAGGCTGGATTGACGGCTAGCACCACACCGCCGATTTCAGCGAGCCACGTGAGAACGGTGTGCAAGGCGCAAAATCTCCGGTTGAGGGCTCAGCTGTGAATTCAAAAATCGCAGCGGGTCAAAGATTTTCGAAAAAAATCTATCCTACACCCCCAACACTGGCCGCATACTGCACGGCCATGCGTCAAACGCCCCGCCCACCGATCTCAACTCATCGCCTCGCCAGGCTCTCAGCCTGGGCGCGGCTTTGGCTTGTCTGGGTCGTCGGCGTGTGTGCGCCGTGGTCGGCGCGCGGCCGCTACGTGCATCGGCGCGATCTTGATCGCGTTGCCCGCGGCCTGGGTGGGATCGTCGTTGCACATACGGCGCGGCGTGTGCGCGTGCACACATTCCCGTCCACGCGCAATCGGCACGGCCGGCTCAATCCACCGCGTCTGCGGCCGTTGATCGGCGCACGTCTGCGCCGCGCGCTCCAGGGCAGGGACTGGCCGCAGCGTTTAGCGGCTATTGTCGCGGTGATGCGCGATTTGGAAGGCCACATCTGCCGCCTCGCGCGCCGTCTGCGCCGAGGGCTGACGCGTTTGCGCGTCATCGATCTTCGCCCCGAAGCCGCGCCGCGCGTCGCCTCAACGTTCGCGCCCGCAATCTGCGGCGACGACAGCTCCTAGCCGCGCCCTTCCAAATGTCGGCCAGCCAAACGCAGCGTTCGCCTCGAACGCCGCGCCAATCGTGCACGCCCAAAAGAAAACGGCCCGAGCGAGGCTCGGGCCGTGAAAGTGTAGTGCGGGGGAAACTTAGTTGGTGCGTTCGTCGCCATCGACGTCGTTGGCAATTTTTTCCTGCGTCTCGTCGACCAAATTCTCGGCGCGATCCGCGCCTTCGGAAATCGCGTCGCTCGTGCCTTCGGCCACTTCGACAGCCGTGCGATCGATCGAAGCGCCAACCCGTTCAGCCGACATATCGTTATCGACCCAGGCATAAACCACGAGCGCAACACCAGCGACGAGCGCCACCGTCGCAAACGTCCGGCCGGAGCCGCTATGCGTCGCCGCGTGCGTTCCGCCGAAGGTGTTGAACACCAACGAAAGCACGAGGAGGGCGACGAACACCCAGAAGAGAATGATCGCAATGCCGGTGAATGCGGACGCGATGCCGCCAAAGCCGAAAACCGCCGCGACCAAAGCCGCGATAAAGAAACCGATCGCCCAGCCGAGCATGGGATATTCTCCGTTCAGCAAACTGATGTCGGCCAAACGTCAGCTAGCGAGCGAAGTTCCCATGAGGCGCAACAAAGTTTGGCAATAGGCAATGGGCAAGTAGGCAATCGTATGTGGCGCGGTCGCCCTATTGCCGGCTGCCTATTGCCGACTGCCCAGCACGCGAAGCGTGCATCAAATCGGCATCCGCAGAATTTCTTGATACGCGGAGATCACCTGATCGCGGATGGCGATCACGGTTTGGAGTTGTGTTTCTGCAGCTGCGATCGCGGTCACGACATCAACAATGTCGCCCTGTCCGCCGGCAACCGCGAGCCCTTGTTGTTCCGCAACGCTCGCGCCAGCGCCAGCCTGCCGGATCGCTTCTTGCACCAAGCCGCCGAAATCCACGGACTCCGCGCCGCCCGTTGCGCCGCCGCTCTGCATCGCTTGCGCGGCTTGCTGATAAGCCCGCGCGGCCGAGACTGGATCGATCGCCATTTAATTATCTCCGCAGCAGATCAAGCGCGCGCGTCGTCATCGTGCGAGCGGCTTCAATCATGTTCAAATTTGCTTCGTACGCGCGCGTCGCCTCGCGCATGTCCATCATCTCAACCAGCGTGTCGACATTTGGCAGCCGGACGTATCCGCGCTCATCCGCAGCTGGATGCGAGGGGTTATACTCCTCGCGAAATGCCGTCATGTCCAAGACCGTGCCTTCCACTTCAACGCCGCGCGCGCCGGAGGTGAGCGTCGTGCTCTCCAGCAGCGGAATGCGGCGGCGGAATGGATCCTCGTTCGGATTGGTGCCCGATGAGTTTGCGTTGGCGACGTTTTCAGCCGCGACTCGCATGCGCACCGTTTGGGCGCGCATGCCGGACGCTGCGGCGCTGATGGCGGCGTTGATGTCGGTCATCTAATTATCTCCCCGGCGCACGCGCCGCGAGGCGCACGAGCTCAAGGCCCTTTTGGTAGAGCGCAATGCCAGTCTCGAAATCCATCCGCGTCTGGGCCGCGCGCGCCATCTGCTCTTCGAGCACCACGGCGTTGCCGTCGATCGTGGTTTCGCTGTCGTCGCGTGTAACGATGTTCGTCCCGCCCGAGCCGCCGCCGCCGGGCGACATGTGCCCCCGGTTCGTGCGCGACATGCTCATGCCGCCGCCGGTAGCAGAGGCGACCATGCGTTCAAAGCCGGACGTATCCACATCGCGCGGCCGGTAGCCGGGCGTGGAGGCGTTGGCGATGTTTTCTGAGATCAGCCGCTGGCGCTCGCTTAGGTGGTCAAGGCGGGCGCGAAGCAAACCGAAGAAGGGCGTGTTGGCGAGGTCCATTCGAGTGTCTGGGTGTCCGACTCAAGGGCTGCAAACTTTGCCCAGTGGAGCCCAGCATGGTTAAGCGCGACTTAATTTCGGGCGCGCAAATTAAGGTCTCGTTTACCAAACCGGCCCAGCCACAGACGCGGAAGCTCCAGAACGGAGGCGTTGGTGGACGTACTAGATTGGGCGCGGGCGCTGTTTGCGCTTGTTGCAACTTTAGCGCTGATCGCCGGTGCGGCTTACGCCGCGCGTCGGCTTGGCATGCTTCAGCCGGGTGGTCCGGCGCTGAAGCGGATGCGGATCACCGAGACGCTCCTCATCGATACCCGACGCCGCATGGTGATCGTGCGCGTCGACGATCGCGAACACGTGCTGCTGCTAGGCCCTGCCGGCGATGTGGTGGTCGGGGACATGGCGGCCAAGGAAGCCCCGGCAGTGGAGACGACGACGTGAGCGAAGCCCGCAAGAGCAAAAAGAAGCTCACTTGGGACTCCGGCTGGGGCAAAGCCGCGATCGTTTTCGGGGCGTCGCTGGCGCTTTCGATGTCGGTCGGGGCGGGCGTCGCCTATGCGGCGGCGACTGATCCGACTCTGGCGATCAATCTCGGCACCGGCGAGGGGCTGACTTCGCGCGTGATGCAACTCGCGGCCTTGATCACGGTGCTCTCGCTCGCGCCGTCGATCATCATCATGACCACGAGCTTCGTGCGTATCGTCGTGGTGCTTTCGCTGTTGCGGACGGCCATCGGTTTGCAGCAAGCGCCGCCAAACGTGGTGATCGTGTCGCTCTCGCTCTTCTTAACCGCGTTTGTGATGCAGCCGGTTTGGAATGAGGCCTACCAGGCCGGCATCGGCCCGGTGATGAACGAGGAAATGCCACTCGATGAAGCGTTTCCGCGCATTGTCGCGCCGCTGAAGACGTTCATGGCAAGCCAGACGCGCGAAGACGATCTGGCGCTTTTCATCGACATGGCGCGCCTGGAAACGCCGCCGGCGAGCGCGGAAGAGACGCCGCTGCGGGTGATGGCGCCGGCGTTTATGATTTCAGAGCTGAGGCGGTCGTTTGAGATCGGCTTTATGCTGTTCATACCGTTCGTGATCATCGACCTCGTGGTCGCGTCACTGCTCATGGCCATGGGTATGATGATGATGCCGCCGGTGACGGTGAGCTTGCCGTTCAAGCTGATCTTTTTCGTGCTGGTCGATGGCTGGCGTTTGGTTGCGGGCAGCTTGGTTGAAAGCTTCAGCACCGGGGCGCCGCCCGGCGGATAGCTCAGGCCTGGACGCGCGAGGCCGAGCTATATGAGCGCTTTAGCGCTCGATGCCGAGATCGGCGATCAGAAGCTCTTTGAAGTTGTCGGCCTTGCGGCCGAACAGGCCCCTGAAAAAGTTTGAAATCGCTGTCAGCATTATCAGCCCCTATGGCGGTGATCGTTTCCTCGGACGTGTATTAAGCTTCGGATCGGCTCATTGTTTCATGCACGTCTGAATCCAAGATGACTTGGAATCAGCGTTTTGGACGCCCTCGGCGCAAACTCGTTCGGAGTGTGTCCGCGCAAGCACGGTTTGTGGTGCGAAATTACACTGCGCTCATCTTTCACAGGCTTAAGGCGCATCGAAACCTCGCATTAACCACGCCGGGCCGACGCCTGATTGAAGGTCGGCAGAATTTGCCGGGCTCAACGGAGGCGGCATGTCTGGCGCGGAAGTTCTCGACTTCGGTCGAGACGCAATCTGGATCACGGTTCTGGTGGCCGCAGGCCCCATGATTGTGGGGCTAGTCGTGGGCCTTGTGGTCTCGCTGCTGCAGACGCTCACTCAGATTCAGGAGCAGACGCTGGTGTTCGTGCCGAAGATCCTCGCGATCTTCTTCGCCATCCTGCTCTTCCTGCCGATCATGGGCGGCCTGCTGGGCGGCTTCACCAACACCATCTTCGAACGCATCGCGGCGTTCTGATGAACCTCACGCTCTATGGCGTTGAGATTTGGTCGACCGCGCTTCTGTTCGGGCGCATCGGCGGCATGCTCATGCTGCTGCCGGGGATCGGCGAACCGGCGGTGCCGGCGCGGGTGCGCTTGGCCTTTGCACTTGCCATGGCGATCGGCCTTGGGCCGGCGCTCGCGAACAGTGTGCCGGCGCCAGCGACCAGCGCGATGGGCATGGCGTTCCAGGTTGGCGCGGAAGTGCTGATCGGCGTGCTGCTCGGCGGCGCTGCGCGGATGTTGGTCTCGGCTTTGGCGACAGCGGGGCAGATCGTCGGTCTCGAACTCGGCATCTCGTTCGCGCAAACCGCCGACCCGACCGCGACGGGTTCGGGCCAATTGGTGGCGGTGTTTTTGGGCGTTATGGGCGTTGCGCTGATTTTCGCGACCGGCTTGCATCATATGTTTTTGCTAGGCGTCGCCGGATCCTATGAGGTGATCTCGATCGGTTCGCAGCCGCCGGTTGGCGATGCGGCTGAGCTTGCGCTTGAAGCGACGTCGACATCTTTCCGCGTTGGCTTTCAGATTGCGGTGCCGCTGCTTGTGGCTGGCATGATCTTTCGCGTTGGCATGGGCGTGCTCTCGCGTTTGATTCCGCAAATCCAAGTGTTTTTCGTCGCTTTGCCGCTGCAAATGATGGGCGGGCTTGTTGTGTTTGCGCTTGGGCTTTCTACCGGCATGTTGATCTGGCTCGACAGTCTCGAGCGCTACGCCACTTGGCTGAGGTAGCGCATGGCGGCCGATGACGATGATAAAACAGAAGAGCCGACACAGCGAAAACTCGACCAAGCGCGCGAGAAGGGCGACATCATCTATACGCCGGAGGTCGGCACCGCGCTCTCGCTGATCGCGCTGACCGGCATTGTCGCATTCATGGCGGGACCGATCTCGTCGCAGATGGCGCATGCGTTCATCGGCTTTTTGTCGATGCCCGATCAGTATTCGACGCAGCCTGGCGCGCTTGAAGCAATCCTAGGCCAGATCGGGCTGAAACTGCTCGCGATCTTCGGGATGGCGTGCTTGGCGCTGGCGGGTGCGGCGGTTGTCGCGCGCTACATCCAAGACAAAGCGACCTTCACCTCGGAAAAGCTTGCGCCCAAACTTGAGAAGCTCAATCCGTTCGAGGGCTTCAAACGCGTGTTCGGGAAAGCGGCGGGCGCCTCGTTCCTGAAGTCGCTGGCGAAGCTTGGCGTTGTCGGTGGGATCATGCTGTGGGCGTTGTGGCCGAAGGATTCGACGCTCGAGAATATGTCGCTGCTCGATGTGGCCGCGCTGTTGCCATACGTGCAGGACCGCGTTGTCGCGATGCTGATCGCGCTGACGAGCGCTTCTGCGTTGATCGCGGTGGTGGATTACGTGTTCACGCGCCAATCCTACATGAAGCGTCAGCGCATGAGCCCGCGCGAGATCAAGGAAGAGCATCGCCAGCAAGAGGGTGATCCGATGGTCAAGGCGAAGCTCCGCCAGATCCGGATGCAGCGCTCGCGCCAGCGCATGATGCAGAACGTGCCGCAGGCGAGCGTGATCATTACGAACCCGACTCACTACGCCGTGGCGCTGAAATACGATCCGATCTTGACGCCAGCGCCGATCTGTTTGGCCATAGGTGTCGATGCGGTTGCGTTACGAATTCGGGAAGTCGCGAACGAACACGACATTCCGATAGTGGAAGATCCGCCCCTGGCGCGCGCCTTGTTTGCGACCGCCGAGTTGGATCAGCCGATTCCAAAGGAACATTACGAGGCCGTGGCGAAGGTAATTGGCTTCGTTATGCGCCTAGCCCGGCGGCGCGGCCGCCGGCGCAGCAGTTTGTGAGCGGAGACGCCCGATGGCGGATGGATTTCCCATGAGTGGCGACCGTGCTCGTAAGGGCGAATCGGGGTCAATTGGCGGGCATATGACCGACCAAACCAAATTCCCGGCGCCGCGCAGCGGCGGACGGCTCGATCCGCTTCAAATCCTGTTCTGGTTCTCAGTCGCCGTAGGGCTGGGGGCGGCGGGTGTTGCGCTGACGGCTGGGCAAGCCGTTGGGCAAGCCGGCGCGATATTGCTGATCTTGCTCGCCGCGGCGGGCTTGGTGTTGTTCTTCTGGATGTCGCGCGGCGCTGGGCGTCGTGTCGGCGCTTTCCCGGAGCGCGGCGCGATCGCTGCGAATTCACTGCTCGGCGGACGCGACGAATTTGCGTTCGTCTCGGCGCTCGACGAAGCGGCCTTGATCACGGACGCGCATCTTTCGCCACTGGCGGCAAACCACGGCTATCTCGAGATCGCGGAAGCTGCGGGCATTCTGGGAGAGAGCGATCGTCCGCCGATGATGAGCCGCTTGTTCGGCTCGGACCCGATGCTGTCGGCGCCGATGTTCCGTTTGTCGAAGGCGGCGCAGCTTGGGCAGACGCGGCGCGAGGAATTGCCGGCGACGGCGGCGATCACTGGCAAGCACGCGCGCTTTGAAGCTTGCGTTGGTCCCATTCCCGGCGGGCATGTGTTGTGGCGCTTGCGCGAACTCGGCGCGGCTGAGCAGGGCGAAGGCAACGATGACGGCCGCCAGTTGTTCTTGGATGACTCGCCCGTCGGTTTCTTCGCCGCGAAGGCGGATGGCCAGCTCATCTATATGAACCGTTCACTGCGTGCCGTGCTTGGCCTTGGCGACGATCCGCAGCTGCTGCGCGTCAAGGACATGATCAAGGAAGACGCGAGTCGTTTGATCCGCCGCGATCGCCGCGGCTTTGGCCCATCGCGCGCGAAAGTCACGCTGAAGGGCATCGACGGGCAGGAGACGCAAGCGAGCGTGCTGAGCTTTGTGCCGATGGACGACATCGACGGCGCGGTGCGCGGCTTGGTGTTCTTCTCTGACGCGGAATCTCCGGAAGGCACGGTCGCGGCGCGGAGCGTCGATACGGCAAGCGCCGATGGTGTGTTCGCACAAGCGCCGTTTGGCGTCGCGGTGCTGGACGGCATCGATCCGGCGTCCGCGGCGGTGTTGGATTCAAACGCCTCCCTCATGGAAATGACGCAAGGCCGCTCGACGCCGAGTGCGGCGTTCGTGGATTTGTTCGATGCGTCGGAAGGTCCGGCGGCTTTGTCGCATCGTTTGCGCCAGGCGATGAACGATCCGATCGAGATCCAGCTGGCGACTGTGCCGCCGACGGCGGTTCACGTGCAATTGGCGCGCGGCGCCGATGGCCGGGCGCTGGCCTACATCACCAACGTCAGCCAACAGCGCGAACTGGAAACGCGTTTGGCGCAGTCGGAGAAGATGCGCGAGATCGGTGAACTGGCGGCCGGCGTCGCGCACGACTTCAACAATCTGCTCACGGTGGTGATGCAGACCTGCTCGTACCTGCTGCGCCGCCACCCGGTGGGCGATGCTGACTATCCGATGCTGAGGGAAATCTCCGACCACGCGACGACGGCGAAGGAGCTTTCTGAAATGTTGCGCGCTTAGGCGCGTCAGCAGAACTTCGCGCGCGAAGTGTTTGACGTCGGCGATTTCCTCGGCTCGAAGCAGGAGCTGATCCGCCGCGTCATGGGTGCGGCGGTCCAGACAGAAATCCGCCACGGCCGCGATCTGCCGTACGTGAAGGTGGATAAGACGCAGCTTGAGCGCGTGATCGTGAATCTCGCCACCAATGCGCGCGATGCGATGACGCCGAAGGGCTCGCCGATTGCGCGCGACGGCAAGCTGGTGGTGCGGACGTCGGTGATCGAAGCAGCGGCGGCGCGCGCCATGGGCCACACGCCGATGGAAGACGGCAAATACGTCCTGATCGAAGTCG
>JANPCV010000012.1:0-14019 GCA_031431115.1 Caulobacteraceae bacterium | reverse complement strand
GCGGGCGCCCGGGGGGGGGCCCTTGAGGGGGTGGGTTCAGGGGCGCCCCGCGTTCGCGGGGACGCGTTTTTTAATTAGGCACCCCCGCGGTCGCCCCGCAACCCCCCCGTGGGGCCGGCGGTGAGCCCGGCGGTCCATATTGCGCAAAACGGGGGACACGATGCGCACGCTCGCGACATTAATTTTGGCACTCACACTCACCACCGCAGCCACCGCACAAGTCAGTGACTCCACACGCGCCGCCAACGCCGCCTTTGCGCAAACTTTGCCTTGGTCCGATCGCGAGGACGAAGACTTCGCCAACCGTGGCTTCGTCGCCGCCAATGTTGCCCAGCAAATCCGCACCACTGACGGCAGCCGCGTCGCTTGGGATTTTTCCGTCTACAATTTCCTCCAAGGCGATGCGCCCGACACCGTGAATCCCAGCCTCTGGCGTCACGCGCAGCTGCTCACGCGCGCGGGTCTCTTCCGTGTCACTGACCGCGTTTATCAAATCCGCGGCTTCGACGTGTCGAACATGACCATTGTCATCGGCGACACCGGCCTCATCATCATCGATCCGCTCGCCAGCGCAGAAACAGCGGCGGCGGGGCTCGCCCTCGCGCGCCGCACCATCGGCGATCGCCCTGTCCGCGCCGTCATCTACACCCACTCGCACCTCGATCACTTCGGCGGCGTGCGCGGTGTTGTGCCTGATCCCACCGGCGTTGAGATCATCGCGCCCGAAGGTTTCATGGAGCACGCGGTGACCGAGAACGTCATCGCCGGCAACGCCATGAGCCGCCGTGCGCAATATCAGTTTGGCGCCGGCCTCACGCCCGGCCCGGAAGGGCAGATGACCTCCGGCATCGGTATCGCCGTCTCAAGCGGCACGTTCACGCTCATTCCGCCAACGCGCTCGATCTCGCGCACCGGCGAAACCCTCACCATCGACGGCGTCCGCATCGAATTCCAGATCACACCTGAAACCGAAGCCCCGTCGGAGATGAACTTCTTTTTCCCCGATCTCGGCGTCCTCTGCCTTAGCGAGAATGCCAACGCTTCGATGCACAACATCCTGACCCCGCGCGGCGCGCTGGTGCGCGATGCGAAAGCGTGGGCCGATTACCTAACTGAATCCCTCCGTCTGTACGGCGACCGCACAAACATCATGGTCACCAGTCACGCCTGGCCGCGCTTCGGCGGCGATCGCGTGCGCGACTTCATCGCCAGTCACCGCGACGCCTACAAATATCTTCACGATCAAACCGTGCGCCTGATGAACGCCGGCTACACCGATCGCGAGATCGCCGAACAAGTGCGCCTGCCTGAGGCGCTCTCCGCGCGTTGGTTTAATCACGGCTATTACGGCACGATGATGCACAATTCGCGCGCCGTGTATCAGCGCTATATGGGCTGGTACGACGCCAACCCGGCGAACCTCAATCCGCTGCCACCCGCTGAAGAAGCCACGCGTTTTGTTCGCGCCATGGGCGGCGCCGATCGTGTGCTCGCCGAAGGCCAGCGCGCATTCGACGAAGGCGATTATCGCTGGGCCGCGCGCGTCCTGAACCATCTCGTGTTCGCAGCGCCTGACAACATTGCCGCACGCCAACTCCTCGCGCGCACGCATCGCCAGATGGCGTACCAAGCCGAGAGCGCGATCTGGCGCAATATGTACCTTGTCGCGGCGCGCGAACTGGAAGAGGGCCCGCCGGCGCGCGGCCTACCGACGCAAAGCGCCGATCTCGTCGCCGCAACGCCGACGAGCTACATCCTCGATCTGCTCGCCGTGCGTCTTAATCCCGAACGCCTCGGCGCGCGCCGCTACGCGTTCAATCTGGTTTTCCCAGAACGCAATGAACGCTTTGCCGTCACCATCGCCCATGGCGTCCTGGTCCACGAACGTGATCAAACCGTCGCGGACGCGCCAACGATCACCTCCCCGCGAGCGGTATTCCTGCAAGCCATGGCCACGCAAAGCATGCCGCGCGCCGTATTGTCCGGACAAATCCGCATTCGGGGCAATCGGCGCTCACTCGAAGGCTTAGGAGACGTGTTCGACAACCCTGATCCGAACTTCGCAATCGTCACGCCGTGACTTCGTCCGGCCAGTACATTTCGCGCCGCCTGCTGGCCCAGGGTTCGCTGATGACTGCGCAAAGCAACGCTTCACCGAAGAGGTCGCGCCGAAATCGAGCGAGCTGAATCAGTAGAGTTCCAGGCAAACAGGTTCATCCGCCTCCGCGAAAGCTTGGATGGCAGAAGCATTGTCTCGAAGGATACGCTCCACCACAGCGGTCGGTTGATTGCCGCAGCGTAGCCAAATGATCTTCGGCGGTGATCCTCGCAGGCTCGCGATGTCGGCAAAGTCCCCATCTAGCGTGACTATGAAGAAGCCCTGTTGCTGCGCGTATCGCCAGATCGCGTTGTCATCGGCTTGATCGAGTCCCAGCGCGCGAACCTGCGCGCTTGCTGGAAACACATCTGACAGCAACCCGCAAAGCCGGTGACTCAAGTTCTGATCGAACAGCAGCTTCACGCCGAAGCGGTGATGATGCGGCGCTCGCGGTCGGCTGCGTAAGCCAACGCCGCGCGGATGTCAGTTTCCGTCAATTCGGGATAGTCGGCGATGATCTCTGTATGCGACATGCCCGATGCCAGCCACCCAAGAATGTCGGCAACCGCGATCCGCATCCCGCGAATGCTGGGCCGCCCGCCCCGTTTGCCGGGTTCCTGTGTGATGAAGCCGCGATAGTCGGTATCCATTTGCCTACCATAGCACAGGAGAGGCGCGGCTGCGAGAGCCCACCAGACGCCCACCGCGGCCCGCTAGCCGCCCCGGCGAATCCCCGTTAGCGTTCGCCGCCATGCCGCTCCTGTCGCAGCCCGCACCGAAGCCAGAACGTCCGCGCCGCAACGCGGCGATGCGCCCCGTGCCGCCGATGGCGATCGTCGGCGCGACGGTGGAAATGCGCCTCGGCGACACGTTGGTCACCGCGCTACACGATGGCGCTCTGTGGATCGCCGAGTCCAAAACGCTCATCGTCTCCGATCTGCACTTGGAGAAGGGCTCTTCCTTCGCGCTGCGCGGCCAGATGCTGCCGCCATACGACACGCACGCGGCGCTGCTCAAGCTCACCGATCTCATGTTGCGCCTGCAGCCCGAGATTATCGTCTCTCTCGGTGACAGCTTCCACGATAGCGGCGGCCCCGCGCGCATGGATGCGAAAGATCGCGAACTGCTGCGCTTGCTGATGTCGCGCTGCGATTGGGTGTGGGTCGAAGGCAACCACGATGGCCGCGCTCCGGAAACGCTGGGCGGCGCCTTCCATGAGGTGCTGCACATCGGCTCGCTCGTGCTGCGCCACTATCCGACAGAAGCGGCAGCGCCTGGCGAGATCGCGGGTCACATGCATCCGTGCGCGAAAGTCACCGGACGTGGCCGCACCGTGCGCCGCCGTTGCTTCGCCACCGATGGCGCGCGTTTGGTGATGCCAGCCTTCGGCGCGTTCACCGGCGGGCTCAACGTGTGCGACGACGCCTACGCTAATATCTTCCCCGGCGGCGCAACCGCGCTCGTGCTTGGCAAAGATCGCGTCCTGCCCGCGCCGAATGAGAGACTTGTTGGCGACTGAGCCTCCACACCCATTCCCGGATTGCGCGCAGCGCAAGTCCGGGACCCATAAACACATTTGTTAGAAGAGTTCGCCCAAACGACCGCGCTTCATTTGCTTGCATTTGAGGTTATGGGTCCCGGGCTCGCGGCGTTGCCGCGCCCCGGGAATGGGTGAGCGCTAGAACCGATGTAGCGCCGTCGCCAGCGGGATGATCATGCAAATAATCATCGCCCCGCCGGTTAGCACCTGCCTCAACACCGGATACCAAGCCGGTGCCCCGGCATCGCGCGCGCTGCGATAATCCCACATCGCTTGCACAGCAAAGATGCCCGCGAAAATCGCCGCCGCGCCCAAGACCGGCGTGACATAAACTACCAAAGCCGCGAGCGCCCAGCCCGCCATCGCCGGCAGCGCGCTAAACAGCAAGCGCAAACCGTTGGGATTTTCAGGCGCGCGCATAATCTCGAAGCCGCAGCGCACGCCGCCGAGAAACGAGAGCAGCACCGCCGCATAAAGTGAAAAGCTGATCGCGCCTAAGCGCGCCGTGCTCACGTGCTCCGAGAGCGAGACCAGCGCCGAGACAGCAAGCGGCGCGAGGCCCAAAAACCCCAGACGAAGCGCCGCGCGCGGAAGAAGAGGCGGTCTGGCGCTCACGGACGGCGGAATAGCACGGACGCACCCCAGCCCGCCAACAGCGCAAGCAGCACCGTGACGATGCCGTAGAGCCACGACATATTCGTCGCGAGATCATGGATGGTGCGCTCAACGCCGACGCGCGAGATCATGATCGGAATGCGCTGACGTGAGATCAGGCGGCCATCGCGGAAGAGGTACGTGTCGGCGTGATACTGCGCGATCGGCGCGTTGGCCGGCAGCCGCACGACGGCGCGAAAGAGGCCGCCTTGATACGCGGTGAGTCCGCCGCGCACGCCTCCCTGCGGCCCGCGTGCATACCATTGATAGAGACCTTGCTCACGGCGCAGCCGCACCAAAGCCGCGCGATAGGCGGAAGGATCGCCGCCAGCAGGGATTGCGCTTGCGAGTCGCGCCGAGGCGGCTGGATCAAGTTGATAGCGCCAGATCGATTCTGGGCTGGCGATGTCGCGCAGTGGCCGATTGCTGAGCACCGCGAAGAACGCCGGCGCTTCGCTGAAGCGCACCGGATCGTCGTTCACCCATAATCCGAACACGCGGCGCTTCTGTAGCACAGTCGCTGGTTCATTCGGCCCACGCAGCACCACAACAATATCGCCGCGGCCGCGCCGGTCCGGGTTGACGCCGAACACGGTGATGAATGAGCCACCGTAGGTGGAACTCACTGTGATCTGTTCTTCGGCGACGCCAGCCGGCAGATCGTCAGCCACATCTGCGCCAGGCTGTTGCTGCGCCGAAGCCGGCGCGCCGGCGAGCATGACAAAGGCGAGGGCGGTGAGAACGCGCTTCATCACCACATCCCCGCGCCAAGGACGTAGGCTTCTTCCGGCGGGACCACGAGATCGAACAGGAACTTCAAGCTCGCCGCCATCAGTAGCGCACCCAAGATGCCGCGCACGTATTCCGCCTTGAGGCCAGCGCCGACGCGCGCGCCAATCTGCGCGCCAACAACACCGCCGACCATCAGCAATCCCGCCAGCACTAAATCCACGGTCTGCGTCGCGATCGATTGCAGCACCACGATCAGCGAAGCGATCACCAGCACCTGAAACTGTGACGTGCCGATGACGACATTCGTCGGCATGCGCAGCAGGTAGATCATGGCCGGGATCAGAATGAAGCCGCCGCCGATGCCCATGATCGCCGAGAGCGCGCCGATGGCAAAGCCGATGCCGAGCGGCGGCAGCACGCTGATGTAGAGCCCCGAGCGTGGGAAGCGGAGACGAAAAGGCAAGTTGTGGACAATTGTCTTCAGCGGGCGGCGCAGGATCGAAACGCTCTTCGCCGGTTTGCCGCGCCAGAAATGATAGCTCTCGCGCACCATCAGGAAGCCGACGCCCGAGAGCAGGATCAGGTAGAGCACCGAGACGATCAGATCGAGTTGACCCAGCCGCAGCAGCCGCTCGAACAACGCAACGCCGCACGCGCTGCCGACAACACCGCCGATCGAGAGCAAAAGCCCCATGCGCCAATCGACGGACTTGCGCCGTGTCTGCGTCATGATGCCGGAGAAGGAGGTGGCGGCGATCTGGCTTGCGCCTGTCGCGACCGCAACCGGCGCAGGCACGCCCATGAAGATCAGCGCCGGAGTCATGATGAAGCCGCCGCCGACACCCACCATGCCGGACACAAAGCCAACGGCGCCGCTCACCAAAAGGATAAGCAGCACGGCCACCGGCATTTCGGCGATCGGCAGGTAGATCAAATTTCTGCTCTGAACTCAGCGCCGCAGCACTACGCCCGCTGCCCCCTTATGCTGAGGGTCGCGCGCGGAGGCAACGCCGCTTGCCGCTAAATTCCAAGAGCCGTCTTAGGTGCTTGGACGGGTGTTCCATGTGCGTGGGCCGAACTCGCCGTTGGCCACAGCGCTCGCCGCGCGCGGACGGAACGACTGGGCCCGGGCCCGGGCCTGCTCCACCTGCATTTGGGAGAGTTGAGCTTCCAGCGCGGTCGAGCGTGCCGCGGCGTCCTGATCGCCCTGACGGGCGGCCACCAGGAACCAGAACAAGGCTTCCGATGCGGAAGCGTTCACGCCGCGGCCCTGCTGGTAGAGGACGCCCAGATTGTACTGGCTGTCCGCAACGCCCAGTTCGGCCGCCTGACGGAACCAGCGGAACGCCGCCGCCTCATCCAGAGGCGCGCCTTCGCCGCGTGCGAAATACACACCGAGATCGTGCATGGCCCGGCGATTGCCGGCAGCCGCCGAGCGCTCGGTCCACTGACGCGCGATCGTGAGATCCGCAGGCACGCCTTCGCCGCGCTCATAGAGCTTGGCCAAGCGATACTGCGCCATCGCGAAGCCGCGGTCGGCAGCGCGGCGCAGCATGGTGACGCCCTCAGCCGCGCGGCCTGAGCCGATGCGTTGCAGCGCCAGTTCGTATTGCGCTGTGAGGTCGCCAGATTGGGCGGCTTGCTCGAGCGAGACGTTACGCGCCGGCAGGGGACCGGCAACGACCGGCTGCGTCGGCGTGTGCGCATTTTGCGCGACCGGCGTGCCCGAGGTTTCGGCCGCTGGCGCGCCGCCTTCGATCACCGTGCCGTCAGGCGCCATGCCTTCGGGCGGCGCTTCCGCGAACGGATCGGCCAGCGGCGGCAATGTCGGCGCTATGTTGGTGACAGGCGTCGGCTCCGCGTCAGTTTGCGGCCCGGCGCTGTCGGCGCGGTTCTTCAGATAGTATGCGCCGCCAATCAGCGAGGCCGCGACCAAGCTTGCCGCGCCCCACAACACAACGCGGCTGGAGCCACGCAAGCTGAGCTTCGGCGTTGCCGCCGCAGGATCCGGGCGCGTTTTCGGCAGCGATTGCGCCTGCGCCGCTTTACGCGCGTTGGCGAGATAATCGTTCTTCGCGGGCGCCGCTTGCTCGTTCACGATCGGCAGATCGTTAAAGTCCGGCACGTCCAGCGAGAACGGCTCTTCTTCCTCGACACCGGAGGCCAGCGGCACGTCATGCGTTTGCGGCGCGACCAGACCAGCAACCGCGTCTTCAATCGTCGCAGGCGCCAAATCATCGTCCGGCGTCCAGAACGGATCGTCATCCAGCGGCGGCGGCGCGAGCAAAGCTTCGTTCTCGTCGAACGCCGGCTCGTCGATCAGCAGATCATCGTCTGGCGAAATCTCGATCGACTTGTATTCCGGCGGCATGAACGCGTCTTCCGCCGATTCATCGTCAACCAGCAGATCGTCGATCTGGTTGTCTTCGGCGAAGTAGATATCGTGATCGTTCGGCACGGCGTTGGCGCGCGGCGGCAGCGGTCCGGCGCGCATTGGCTGCGCGGCGTCGCGCGGCGAAACATACGGCCGCGGCTCTGGATCGCTCAAATCGTAGGCGATGTCGTCATCGAAGGAGGGGAAATCTTCCATGCGGCGTGATGGCGTCGGGATCGAAGCTTCGGTATGCGCGGCTGGCGCGCGGTTGGTCTCGTACTCTTCGAGCTTTGACGCGACATTCGACACGGCCTTCTGCACCGGCGCGATCGCTTCTTGGCTATGCTCTTCGACCTCAGCCAGGCGCAGCATGATCGAGCTAATGGCTTCCGAGACGCGCTGACCCGCACGTTCTTCGCTGTCGAGCATGCGCTCGCCCAGTTCGCGCGCCATGATGTCTTGACGCTGGTTGAAGCGGTCAGCCATGCGCGCGACTTGCTCGCCCACATGCTCGATCGCTTGCGCACTGCGGTGCTCAACGGCGCCGACGCGCTCTTCCAGGCGCTCAGAGAGGCGGCCAACTTCGAGGCCCATTCGATCGAACGCAGCAGCTTCGCGGCGCTCGATATCGTCGAAGCGCTGTTCCAATGTCGTCGCCATGCGCGACAATTCTTCGCGAACCGCAGAAGCGGCGGCGTCGTCATTGCGCGATTCAACCGTACGCAGGCGCTGATCCACCGTCTCCGACATGCGCTTGATCTCGATCGAAATCGCTTCGATCGTTTGCGCTTGGCGGCGTTCGGCAGCCGCGAGACGCGCGGTCACGTCCGTGAGCGCGCCTTCGAAGCTTTCGTCGCCCGTCATCACCGCTTGCAGATCTTGCTTGATCTCTTCGCGTACCGTTTGCGCCATCGTGTCGAGACGTTGCTCGAGCATGGCCCGCACAGCTTCAGTGTCCATCGCCGCGCCGCCACCGTGTTCGATACGTGCGGTGAGCGATGAGACGGTTTCTTCAATGTGGCGGATCGCCGTGTTGGCGGTCGATTCCGTCTCATCGAGTTTGTCAGCGAGGCGTTGCAGCGCGCGGTCCAGCGAGTTCACCGTATCGCCGATGTGATCGACGTTCGGTGCGTTGGCGGTCGCAGCTTCAACGTTGGCGATGCGCGCTTCGAACGCGGCAAGCGCGCCGGTGAGCGGGCTTGAATCCGTCTTGGTCTCAAGCGAAGCCAGGCGCTCGGCGATGTCGTGCTGCGCATGGCGAAGGTCGGTGAGATCGATCGCGACGCCGGATTGGCCGGCAATATCCTCGACCTGCTTGACGCGGGCCGAGAGCGTGAGCTGGGCGTTGCGGAGATCTGCAATCGCCGCGCCTGCGGCTTGGCGCAGGCCAGCGGTGCTTTCACGCGCGCCAGCTTCCGCGCGCTCGATGCGCGAGATAAGCGTGGCTTGCTCCGCCTTCAGCGTATCAACGGCGCCAACACGCTTTGCGATCTCGCTTTCGAGGCGGACAACTTCTTCCAGCAGCGCTTCACGGGCGCCGCGCGTTTCGGTCGACGTCTCGGTGCGCACTTCCGCAACCGCTGTTTGGATCGCGCGGCGTGTCGAAGCTTCGCTATCCGTCAGGCGCTCGTTCAGCGCTTCTTGCAGGCGGCGCAGTTCATTGACGGCATCGGCAGAAGCTTCCGTCGCTTGGCGCGCAGCTTCTTCAGCGACGGCGCGTGCTTCGCTCAGCGTCTGCGCAATCACTGCATCGCGGCCGCCCATTTCGTTCGTCAGGAACGAAGCCGCAGCTTCGGCGCGGCGCGCCACTTCTTCAGCGACGGCGACTTGATGCTCAAGCCGCTCTTTGACGCCCGAAATTTCGTGTGACGTCTGCTCGGCGCGCTGCAAGCGGCCGCTCAGCGTGTCGCCGGCGTCGCGGAATTGCTCAAGCGCTTCAGCAATGCGATCCGCCGCTTCGCTCGACGCGGCTTCCGCGTCTTCGATGCGCGCGGCAAGGCCGAGCACAGAGCGATCAATCGTGGACACGGCGCGATCCAACCCGGTCACTGCGAGTTGTGTGCGGCGCTCGATCGATTCAATGCGTTGGACGAGGCGCGTCGGATCGCCTTGGCGCCCGTCGCTCACGTTCCAATCGTCTCCATCGTCGTAATCGTTGTGCTGCAAACCGAACGCGCGCGTACGCGGGCTGCGCGTAGGCAGTTGCGGTTTGCTCTGCGACGGCGCTTGCGTACCGCCGCCACCAAGCTGACCAGACGCGAGCGCCTGGTTCAAATATTCGCCGAGGCTCATGCCCTGACGAGCCGCAGCTTCGCGCGCTGCTTCTCGCACTTTGGGGTCAATGCCTTTGACGCTCCAGCTTTGCGCACCGCTCATTATAGCCCTCGCCGCGTTGTGCCGCGCGTCCGCGGCTCACGCCCAACCCCTGGGGCAGACTCGAAGAATTCGAGAATCGCCCACGACTTTGCAGTGTCGATGAAAGCCGTGTGCGTGTTAATGGCGGGTAAAAGGTAAACGAGGATTAGCCATGTCTGACACGCCGCGCCAATTCGGACCCGAAACGCAAGGTGCGATTTATCTGCGCGGAATGAGCGGCGCGAAGCCAGAGATTCCAACAAGCTTTACCG
This sequence comes from Caulobacteraceae bacterium, assembly GCA_031431115.1. Classification (GTDB taxonomy): domain Bacteria; phylum Pseudomonadota; class Alphaproteobacteria; order Caulobacterales; family Aquidulcibacteraceae; genus Vitreimonas. The sequence goes on along the minus strand of JANPCV010000012.1, from coordinate 3,994 downwards.
GCCTTGAAGCGGCAGCGCAGGAGAAGATGACGCCGGAAGCGTGGGCGTACACCGCCGGCAGCGCCGGATTGGAAACTGCCGCAGAGGCAAATCGCGCTGCGTTTGCACGGTTTCTGATCGCGCCGCGCATGTTGGCTGGCGCCACAACGCGTGATCTCGGTTGCGAAATATTCGGTGCGCGCGCTGCTGCGCCAGTGTTCTCGTCGCCCATTGGCGTGTTGGAGATGATGCATCCCGAGGCCGATCTCGCCGTCGCGCGCGCGATGAAGGCGCTCAATCTGCCAATGATCATTTCGTCTCAGGCATCGACGCCAATGGAGAAGATCGCAGAGGCCAACGGAGATGGGCCGCGCTTCTATCAGCTCTATTGGGGCAAGTCGGACGCGCTCGCCGAAAGCTTCGTGAAGCGCGCCGAGGCGATCGGCTGCAAAGCCATCTTCATCACGCTCGATACTTTGGTGCTCGGCTGGCGCCCGCGCGATCTGGATATCGGCTTTTCGCCGTTCCTGCGCGGGCAGGGCATCGCACAATATACCTCTGATCCCGTATTTAGGGGGATGCTTGCGCAAACGCCGGAGGAAAACCCGCTCGCCGCCGCAGTGCAGTTCACGCAGCTCTTTTCCGATCCCGGAGTTGACTGGAAACGCATCGCGCAAATCAGATCGTGGACGAAACTTCCCGTCGTTCTCAAAGGCATCATGCGTGCGGATGATGCCGAGAAGGCGGTGAAGGAGGGCTATGACGGAATCATGGTCTCCAACCACGGTGGCCGCCAAGTCGATGGCGGGATCGGCGCACTCGATGCGCTGGCGAAAGTCACCGCGGTGGTGGGCGGCCGCGTGCCGGTCTTCTTCGACTCCGGCATCCGCTGCGGCGCTGACATCTTCAAAGCTATTGCCCTGGGGGCAACCGCCGCCGGCATCGGCCGTCCTTATGCCTACGGCCTGGCGCTGGCGGGCGAACAGGGCGTAAGGACGGTTATAGAATACCTCCTGGCCGAGCTCGACCTCACTATGGCGCTCAACGGATGCTCTACGCCGAAGGAAATAAGCCGGGATTTGCTTGGCTAAACCGATATTTATGACGGGCACGTCAACTTCAGTTGACCCTACCGTAAACGGAAACTAGCTTGCGCCCGCTGGGTAAACCGGAGGGACCTCCCCATGACTTCCAAAGCTGAGCGCACGTACACAATTTCGCAGTTGGCCCGTGAGTTCGAGGTCACGCCTCGCGCACTCCGCTTTTACGAGGACAAGGGTCTCCTCATGCCGCGCCGTGACGGCATGAACCGCGTCTACTCGCACCGTGACCGCGCCAAGCTGCAGCTCATCCTGCGCGGCAAGCGCGTTGGCCTCTCGCTGATCGAGATCAAGGAAATCCTGGATCTCTACAAAGTCGATCAGCGCGCGCAGGCGCAAACGGCGCTCAAGAAGTACAAATCACGCATCGTGGCGCTCGAAGCCCAGCGCGAAGACGTCGATGCGGCGATCGAAATCCTGCACGACAGCGTAAAGCAGCTCGAAGAGTTCCTTGCGAAGCCCGCCGCGCCTGCCGCCATGGCCAATGCGCGCGCATTTGAGGCTGAAGCAAAGAAGCGGCTGCAAGACGCGCACTAAGACGCGTATAGAAAAGAAAAACATAGGGAGACGTGCATGCCGACGTACACGGCGCCGCTTCGCGAATATAGCTTCCTCCTGAAGGACGTGCTCGACATCGAGCGCTATTCCAATTTGCCGACGTTCTCGGACGCGCCCATCGATCTGATCGATCAGGTGCTGGAAGAGGGCGCCAAATTTTGTGAAGGCGTGCTCGCGCCGCTGAATAAAATTGGCGACGAGCACGGCTGTGTGCGCCATGACGATGGTTCGGTGACCACCCCGCCTGGCTTCAAGGAAGCGTATAAGCAGCTCGTCGCAGCCGGTTGGCCCGCGCTCTCGAGCGATCCCGCCTACGGCGGCCAAGGCATGCCGCACGTGATCTCTCTGGCGTGGAGCGAGATGGTGTCATCGTCGAACATGGCGTTCGGCATGTATCCGGGCCTCAGCCACGGCGCCTACGAAGCCATCCACCATCACGGCAGCGACGAGCAGAAGCAGACCTATCTGCCAAAGCTCGTGACCGGCGAGTGGACCGGCACCATGAACCTCACGGAGTCGCATTGCGGCACCGATCTTGGCATGCTGCGCACCAAAGCCATTCCGCAAGCCGACGGCAGCTATCGCATCACCGGCCAGAAGATTTTCATCTCCGCCGGCGAACATGATCTCGCATCGAACATCATTCACCTGGTGCTTGCGCGCATCGAAGGCGCGCCGCAAGGCACCAAGGGCATCTCACTTTTCATCGTGCCGAAGTTCATCCTCGATAAGGATGGCAATGCGGGCCAGCGCAACGGCGTCGTCTGCGGCAAGATCGAAGAAAAGATGGGCATCCACGGCAACTCGACGTGCGTGCTCGATTACGATGACGCGACCGGGTATCTCGTTGGCGTGGAGAACAAGGGTCTCCAGGGCATGTTCGTGATGATGAACGTCGCGCGCCTTGGCGTTGGCCTGCAAGGCCTCTCGCAATCGGAAGTCGCGTATCAAAACGGCGTCGCCTACGCGAAGGATCGCCTGCAAGGCCGCTCGATCACTGGCGCGAAAAATCCGGACGGTCCCGCCGATCCGATTATCGTTCACCCAGACATCCGCCGCATGTTGATGGACGCCAAAGCGTTCAACGAAGGCGCGCGCGCGTTTGCGTTCTGGACTGCGATCTACGGCGATCTCCTGCTTGTCTCGCCCGATGAGAAAGTGCGTGAGAAGGCCGAAGACTATATGGGCCTGATGACGCCGGTGCTGAAAAGCTATCTCACCGACAAAGGCTACGCCAACGCCACCAATTGCCAGCAAATCTTCGGCGGTCACGGCTACATCGAAGAACACGGCATGAGCCAGTTCGTGCGCGATGCGCGGATTGCGATGATCTACGAAGGCGCCAACGGCATTCAGGCGCTCGACCTCGTCGGCCGTAAATTAGGGGCGAATGGCGGCCGCGCAATCTTCGCCTTCTTCAATGAGCTCGACGATTTCGTGCACAACCATGAAGGCGACGCCGACTTGAAAGAGTTCGTCGACGCGCTGCAGGGCGCTAAGGCGCAGATGCAGGACGGCGCCATGTGGCTGATGCAGAATGGCATGTCGAACTTCGACAACGCCGGCGCCGCGTCGCACGATTTCCTCAATGTCGTCGGCCTCACCGCGCTCACCTATATGTGGACGCTGCAAGCGAAGGCTGCTTACGCCGCCAAGAAAAACGGCGGCGGCGCCGATCCGTACTACGACACAAAAATCGCCACCGGCCGCTACTTCATCACCCGCATGCTGCCAGATTCCGCCGCGCACCTCGCCAAGCTGAAAAGCGGCGCTGGGCCGGTGATGGCGCTTTCGGTGGAGCAATTTTGATGAACAATACGCGGGAGCGTTTGCGCATCGCGGTTCAGGGGTTGGCCGAAGGAAGCGAGTCTCTGTCCGATCGTTTGAAGGGTGCATTCGAAGCGCTCCTGCCGCTTCGGTCGGATGATTTCTCGATACCGAAGTTGAAGAGTGAGTTCGAGAGCATAATGTTCGCGGCGCATCGCAGGCAAACTCTCGACGAGTCGCTTGAGATTATGAGCGAAGAGGATATGCAGCTCATCGCGCGGTACATCGTAACGCTGTTTGAGCATGCTACCATTATCGAAAATGGCGGGAAGCCTTTCTAATGGCCACCTACACCGCCACCGTTCTCTGGACTCGAGACGACGCGGTGTTCACCGACGGCCAATATTCACGCGCACACGAAATCGCGTTTGATGGTGGCGTCACCATGCCGGCCTCATCCTCTCCGCATGTTGTGAAGCTGCCGCTATCGCGCGAAGATGCCGTTGATCCCGAAGAAATGCTCGTGGCCTCGCTTTCATCTTGCCATATGCTCTTCTTCCTCGATTTCTCGCGCCGCGCTGGCTTCGTGA
>JANPCV010000011.1:0-5159 GCA_031431115.1 Caulobacteraceae bacterium | reverse complement strand
CGAAGTCCGCCAACGCGGCGAAGGCAACATCTCGGTCGTGGTCCAAAGCGGCTACAACTGATGGAAGTTTGCGGGAAGGCGCCTTCCTTGAGCGCCTTCTCGCGGCTTTGCCCCTAATGGAGCATCACCCATGTCGAAATTTTCTCTCCTTGCTATGGCGGCGATCGCTGCGTTGACGGCCTGTTCAGCGGCCGCGCGCACCGAAGCGGACTCCACTGACTCCCTCTCAGCTGCGCCTGTCATGCCCGCAGCGATCGCACCCGAACCTCTCGCGCCCGCATCGGCGCGTGTCGAACCTGCGCGCCATGCCTCGCACAACGATGCTGTGACATGCGAAGTCCGCTCGCGTCGCACCGCGAACGGTCTCCTTATTCAGGCCCGCGCCTTCGCTGACCGCGACATCTCCGGCGAATACGATCTCGTCATCACCAAGTCCGGCCGGGCCGGGTCGTCCGACATCAGCCAAAGCGGTGCGCTCGATCTTGCTGCTGGCTCATCGGCGCTGCTCGGCGAGAACGAAATCAGCGTCGAACACGGCGCGCGCGTCCGCGCAACTCTGACGCTTCGCGACGACAGCGGCCAATTGTGCCGTCGCAGCTTCAACCTCTGAGGAGCAGGCCCATGAACCGCTCGACACGCGCGATGATCGCGGCGGCCGCCATGGTCGCGCTGGCTGCCGGCGAAGCGCACGCCCAGCACGGCCGCGACGTCCCCGCCATGATCTACGCGGCTGCGACAGGCGTGGCCGAAAATCGCTCAAGCGTGCAACAAGACGGCGCGAACAATGGCGCAGCGATTGCCCAGAACGGCCAAGGCAACACGGCTGGCATCCGTCAGTTTGGCCGCAACAACACCGGCGCGATCACGCAGAACGGAAACAACAACGCCGCCTGTCTCATCCAGATCGGGCGCAATCTCGACGGCTCGATCACCCAGGCCGGCGACTACAACAACACGGGCGTCATCCAGACCCGCCGGGGCGCCACCGAGATCCCCGCGGAATTGTGCTCCGCGCGGCGGGGTAACGGGCGGGGGGTGTTCATGGGGATTGCGCGCCACGCCGTTCAACGCGCCAATCGCTAGCGGGCAACGGTCGCCGCGAACGGCGCCTTTATGACCCCTTGGGAAACAGTAGCTCATGGCAGGTACAGCAAGGCTGCCTAGCGGGTCGGGCCTGAGCGACCGGTAAGGGCCATCGCACGCCGACCAGTCACAAATCGCGACCGGCTTGGTCGATACAATCCTGCCGCCGGTAATGCTGCAGGCACTTCGGCGCCACATCGCCGAAACCCGTCATCGCGCTACGAGAAGCTCGCCGCGATTAGAGTCGGCCGGAAAGGTGATGGCTCCTCTGCCAACCACTGAGGCCGCGCGAACCAACAAAACAAATGACGAGATCCGAAACGCCGCGTGAGTCCACGAACCAGACACGCGAGGTTGCAAGGCCACCGGAGTTGACAAAGCACCACACGCCGTCGTCGCGCCGGGCCCTGATCCTCAGTCTGCCAAACTAAAAGGTCGGCCAAGCCCTGGGAGCCGACTTCAAAAACCCTGAAGTCCGCTACGCCGGTCCAGCCAACACGGTAGATGAGCGCCACGCGACACCCCACTGTTGGGTTTCAACTCGACAGAGCGTGGCATCGTATCCAATCAGGTCATTGGCCGCCAGCGCACGCAATCGGCGTGATCTCGCAGGGAGACGGACGGCTGCAGGCCGGCCGACGTTGCCCTTCTCCACCTGCCCCGCGTGGGCTACGCATGAGCGCTGCTGGAAGGGGGCATGCGTGATTGGTCGACTTCTCAGCGCGTTCGCGACGGTGGCCGATGCGCCGCTCATGCAAGATCAAAAGCAGATCGACGCGCTTTATCGTCAGCATCGCTGGCGCGTTCTGCTAGCGATCACGCTTGGGTATGGGCTGATTTACACCTGCCGTCTGGCGATCGGCCTCGCCAAGCCTTCAATGATCGACGCTGGCATCTTTACACCAGCGGAGTTTGGTTTGATCGGCTCGGCACTATTCTACACTTATGCGCTGGGCAAACTGACGAACGGGTTTCTGGCCGATCACGCCAACGTCCGCGTGTTCTTGCCGTTCGGTTTTATTGTCTCAGCGTTCTGTAATTTCGGCATGGGTTTCGCCGACACGCTGGTGTTGGCCGTTGTGCTGTGGGGCATCAACGGCTGGTTCCAGGGCTTCGGCGCGCCCGGCAGCGTTGTGGCCATAACGTCTTGGTTTTCCAATCGCGAGCGTGGGCGGGTGTACGGGCTGTGGAATACTTCTCACGCGATTGGCGAAGGACTATCGTTCTTCGTCATTGGTTGGGTTGTCGCGACGCTAGGATGGCGCTTTGGCTTTTTCATTCCCGCCGCGATCGGCGTGTTTACGGCGGGGTTAGTTTGGTCCCTGGTGCGCGACCGGCCACGCACCATGGGGTTGCCCCGCGTCGCCGATTGGAAAAACGATCACTTGCCGGAGAGCGCAGGATCGCAGGCGAAGTCGACGATGGCGCTGCAATTTTCGATCCTGAAGAACCCCGTGATCATCGTTCTGGGGCTGTCGAGCGCCGCCAACTACGTGACGCGCTACGCGATCAATTCGTGGGGGCCGCTCTATCTGCAGGAGGCGCGCGGTTTCGATGAAGTCGCGTCTGGCACCATGTTGATGGTGTCAACGCTCGCGGGCATCGCGGGATCAATTCTCTATGGCGTAGTCAGCGATGCATTTTTTAAGACGAGGCGACCGCCGGCGAACCTGTTGTTTGCCGTGCTTGAGATCATCGGCCTTCTACTCATCTTTTTCGGCCCTACTGACCTCGTAACACTCACTGCCGGCATGGTGCTGTTCGGCCTAGGCTTGAGCGGGCTGGTTGCTTCGCTGGGTGGATTGTTTGCCGTCGACATCTGCCCGAAGCGCGTGGCTGGCGCAGCCATGGGCGTGATCGGCGTGTTTTCCTATGTTGGCGCGGCAATCCAGGAGAACATTTCTGGCGCGCTGCTTGATCAGCATTCGTACATGGTCGACGCCAATCGCGTGTACGATTTTGGCCCTGTGATTTGGTTTTGGGTTGGTTCGTCCGTGCTCTCGATGGTGCTGGCGGCCACGCTTTGGCGCGCGAAACTACGCGACTAACTCAACGACCCTTGCGCGTGATCCGCACGGCGCGCGGTCTAAAGAGTACAAGCGCGATGCATCGCGAATGACCGAAACGGGCCATCGAAGGTCGACGGTAACATTGTGACGATCCGGCAGCAGTGAGCCCCTACCCGGCCGTTCGCGACTGGCGAGGCATCCCAAAACCGGAAATCCCGATTAGCTTGCGACGGCGGCCTTGTTTCGGACGCAGAGCAGCGATCGCGTCCCGACACGAGCCTGTTCTGGCTGGCGAGATATGATAAGCAAACAGCGCCCCGTCTGGATCGCTCGCACCGATGCCCGAAGACCTTGAAACTCTGCTCAAGGATGTCGCCAACGCCGATCGCTTGCCTGAAGCGGCGTTGCGCGCGCTCGTGCCTCATGCCGGTGCGCTCAGCGTGCGACTTGAGGCGCTTGCGCGGCGGCGCATCGAGGGCGAGTGGCTCTATCCGGAAGAAGAGAGCCTCCTCTTCTACGGGCTCTTCGTGCTGGCGGCGGCGCGCGCCCATGATTTTTGGCCAACATGGCGCGAACTCCTCACCGGTTGCGCCGACGGGCTTGACGGCCTTTTTGGCGACGGCGCGGCCATGTCCGTTCGCGGCATTACGCTGGGACTCGTTGCCGAGGATGTCGCCAGCGTCGCCGACCTCGCCGGGGGGCTTGAAGTTTCCGCGTCGGTCCGCTCGGGACTTGTTACGGCGCTCGCGCGCCTCACCTCTGAGGGGCGCTATCCGCGCCATCGATTTCTCGACCTAATCGACGCCCTCGCTGCGCTCGAAGGGACCGACGACGACGATCAATGCAAATGGTGTGTCGAAGAGGCGATCGTGCTTGGCGGCGTCAGCGAACGCCGCGCGCTGCTTGAACAACTTTGGACGACCGATGCGTTCTCGATCTGGGGCGACGCCGACAAGCAAGAGGCGCTTCAGCGCTTGGAGGAAGCCGCGGCTGATCCGACTAATCTGGCGCGGTTTGATGAAGTGGGCGTCACCGCGCCGGTCGATCCTTGCGATGGATTGCGCTGGCTCCAGGCCATCGAGCGCCATAGCGATCCGGCCGATTTCGTCGATGCGCTTTCGTGGCGTGAACGCGAATGGCTCGCTTCATTCCTGCGCAGCGACACGGGTCCCAAACACGCGATGACCTTCGAACAGCTCGATGGCTTCTTCCATGCCCTCGTGCTCGGGCCGGAATTGGTGATGCCGTCTGAGTATCTGAGAGAAGTTTGGGGTGACGGTCCGGTCTTCGACGACGAAAACCAAGCGCGTAAGGTGATGGCGCTCTTGCAACGCCACTGGAACGCCATCGCCCAACGCAATGTCGCCAACCTTGCCCCGGTCATGTGGCTGGAACAGCAGGCCGATGCGCCGCCGGGACGCCATTGGGCCCGAGGATTTTCAACCGGTGTCGCGATGCGTGCGCCGGCCTGGCGGGGCGTGTCCGTCGATGAAGGTGCTCACATGGCGCTGGAGACGATTCTCGATCTTGGCGCTGATGACCTTGAACCTTGGGAGCGGGCCGAATTGCTCGACATGCTCACCGAGCAGGTCGCCTATTTAGCAAGCTTCTGGCTTGAACAACGCACGCCGCTCCAGCCGATCAGATCCCAAAAAGTCGGCCGCAACGAGCCTTGCCCATGCGGCTCGGGCAAGAAGTGGAAGAAGTGCTGCGGCTCAGGTCCGCCGCCGCTCCTGCACTGATCGACGTACCATCCCAAAACCGGCCCCAGAGCCATCTGCGCTGCAAAGCAGAAGTTAGGCTTCCGGAAATCGCAGCTAACAGACTTATCACTCATGCGGCGTCGCCGTGCCTGCGAACTGTCCATCTGGTAACTCGAAGCCGCATTCAGCACATAGTTTCGCACGTGGCGTTCGGAACGGCTTTTCGCAACGTGGGCAAAGGCAGCATACCGAGACAATTGCACCCAAGCGAGCTTGTCGGATGCGCCAACTTGATCCCACTTATTCTTTCGTAGTGATCCAGAGCGTCATCACAGCAATGTTGCCCGGCTTCAGCCAGCGCCCG
>JANPCV010000010.1:0-1981 GCA_031431115.1 Caulobacteraceae bacterium | reverse complement strand
GCGATTGCGCTCGCGGGCCGCCAAAAGCTCAACAAGCTGATCGTTATTTGGGACGACAATTCCATTTCGATCGATGGTGCAATTTCACTTTCTGACAACACAGATCAAAAAGCCCGCTTTGCCGCTAGCGGCTGGAGTGTGCTCTCGTGTGACGGGCATGACGTCGCCGACGTGACGCGTGCGTTTGAGCAAGCGAGGAAATCGGATCGTCCGGTTTTGGTTGCGTGCAAGACCATTATCGGCTTCGGCTCGCCAAAGCGGGCAGGCACCTCGAAGGCGCACGGCGAGCCGTTGGGCGCGGAAGAGCTTGCGGCGACCAAGAAGGCGCTCGGCTGGGCGCACGGGCCGTTTGAAGTGCCGGACAACATTCGCGCGGCTTGGCGGAAGATCGGCGCGCGCAGCGCTGGTAAGCGCGAAGAGTGGGCGTCGCGCCTAAAAAAATCCGAGGATAAGGATGCGTTCGCTGCGGCGATGAGCGACGGCAATATCGACGCTGCAATTGCAGCTTTGGGCATGCACGCGGCGAAGATGGCGGCGGAAAAGCCAGCGCTGGCCACGCGCGCATCTTCTAGCAGCGCGATAGATGCAATGTTTGAAGCTTGCCCGGAATTGCTGGGCGGCTCCGCCGATCTCACCGGCTCTAACCTCACGCTGGCTAAGGGCTCCCAGGATTTCACGCCCGAGAACCGCGCCGGACGCTACGTGCGTTATGGCATCCGTGAGCATGGCATGGCGGCCGCGATGAATGGCATGGCGCTACATGGCGGCGTCATTCCGTATGGCGGCACGTTCTTGACGTTCGCGGACTACTCGCGCCCCGCTATTCGATTGAGCGCGTTGATGGGCATTCGCGTCGTTCACGTGATGACGCACGATTCGATCGGCCTCGGCGAAGATGGACCGACGCACCAATCGGTCGAGCATCTCGCCAGCCTGCGCGCTATTCCGAACCTCGCTGTCTTTCGTCCGGCCGATGCGGTCGAGACCGCCGAGTGCTGGCAGGCGGCATTGTTGCGGGATGATGGCCCGAGTGTGCTTGCCCTTTCACGGCAGGCCACGCCGGCGCTTCGCGGCGATGCCAGCGAAAATCTCTCGGTGCGTGGGGCTTATGAGTTGCTCTCGGCAGAAGGCGGGGCTTCGCGCGTGGCCATCTTCGCAACCGGGACTGAAGTTGCGCTTGGCGTGAAGGCGCGTGATATCCTGCAGGCGCAAGGCATACCGACCCGCGTTGTGTCGGCCCCATGCTTTGAGATGTTCGAGATGCAGGACGATGCTTACCAGGACGAAATCTGCGGCGGTGATGAGGAGTTGAAGATCGGCTGTGAAGCCGCCATCGGGCAGGGTTGGTTCGAAGCGTTCGGACTTGATGCATTTGTCGGAATGTCAACGTTCGGCACATCGGCGCCGGCTAAGGACGCTTATGCACATTTCGGCATTACCGCCGAAGGCATCGTCGAAACCGCCAAGGCGCTGCTCGATTAAGAGAGCGTGGCCGCGAGAGCCCTTAGCGCAGTAAGATCGCCGCTCGCATCGCGCGGCAAGATGAGCAAACCGCCGGGCGCTGCGACCACGACAAGGTCGGGCCCCTCGATCGCTGCGGACTTTACCCCGCTGGCTTGCATTTTCGAGGTGTCGGTGTTGGCGGCAGCGCCCAGAACGGCAAAGCCGTCGCTGTTGCGCGGTGTAAGGCGCATCACTTCGGCCCATGAACCGATATCGGCCCAGCCGATGTCGCACGGCGCGATCGCTGCGCGCGATGTCGCTTCCATTACGGCGACATCAAGTTGCATAGCGCGCGCGCTTTCATATTCGGCGCCAAGGCGAATTTCATCACCGCGCCGCGCGGCGCTTTTGAGTGAGCTTAAAGCGTGGTCGCGAATGGCGGCGTGGGCGCCAAATTCTTCGAGAAGGAGGCGCGGACTAAAAAGGAACATGCCACTATTCCACGAATAGCCGCCGTCGTTGAGATAGGCGCGCGCCG
>JANPCV010000009.1:0-29225 GCA_031431115.1 Caulobacteraceae bacterium | reverse complement strand
TCGGCAAGTGGCTCGCCGCCGGCAACGCCAAGAAAAAAGATTCGCTGATCCAGCGCGCCTACGAAAAGGGCGTGCCGATCTTCGTGCCGGCGTTCTCAGATTGCTCGGCCGGCTTCGGCATCGTCAAGCACCAGGTCGAGCGCCGCAAAGCCGGCAGACCCTATCTCACCATCGATAGCGGCGGCGACTTCCGCGAACTGACCGAGATCAAACTCGCCGCCGGCACCACCGCCCTCTTCATGGTCGGCGGCGGCGTGCCGAAGAACTTCGCGCAAGACACCGTCGTCTGCGCCGAAATCCTCGGCCACCACGACGTCGAAGTGCACAAATACGCCGTGCAGATCACCGTGGCGGATGTCCGCGACGGCGCCTGCTCCTCCTCCACGCTGCAAGAAGCCGCAAGCTGGGGCAAAGTCAGCACCGTGCACGAGCAAATGGTGTTCGCCGAAGCAACAAGCGTCGCGCCCATCATCGTGAGCGACGCCTATCATCGCGGCGGCTGGCGAAAGCGCGAGGCGCGGAATTGGGCGAAGCTGTTCGCTTAAGCGAACTGCGCACGCAGAAACACGAAGGCCGCTCCGCGAGGAGCGGCCTTCGTGACTAAGCCGGCAGGTACGTCAACCTCATACAGTCTTCGCCAATCCGATCGCTCGCCACCAGCCGCAGCGGCGGCTGGGCTTCGGCGAAATACGGATTGCCTTTACCCAGTACAAAGGGCCGTAAGTGCAGTTGATACTCATCCACCAGCCCAAGCTTCGTTAGGCTCGCCGCAAGCTTCGGCCCGCCAACGTCGATGCGGCCATCAAGATTAGCCCTCAGCCCGCGTATCACCGCCTCGAAATCATCGCCGACAAGTGTCGCATTCGGGCCAACCGACTTCAGCGAACGCGACACAACCCATTTCGGCTGGCGCCGCCACGCTTCGGCAAACGCGCGCTCAGGCGCGCCCCACTCAGTCTGTTCCTCGTCCCAATAGCGCATCAGCTCATACAAACCGCGCCCATAAATGCTGCCCGTTAGCCCACGCGTTTGCTCGATGAAATGCCGGAACAGCTCCACACCCGGCGCGAACGCATCGTGGTCGACATAGCCATCCAAGGATACGTTCATTCCGAAAACGAGCCTCGCCATGCTCTATTCCTTGTTCGCCTCAAACACCGCCAACTGCGCCGCAAATGCACGTTTGTATGCCGGACGCGCTTCAGCGCGGGCAATGTAGGCAGCGAGTGTGGGATATTCTTCGAGAAGGCCCGATCCCTCCAACCGCCCCAGCACGTGCACCATGATGAGGTCCGCCGCGCTAAATGCGCCGTCGAGCCACTCTGCATCGCCCATCCGCGCAACAAGCTGGTTTAGCCGTCCGCGAATGCGCTCATCGACCATCGCGAAGCGCTCAGCCTGCCAGCTCTTGCCCGCCTCGAAATATTCAACGACGTCACGATCGACAATTGGGGGCTCAATCGTGCCTAGCGCCGCGAACATCCACATGATCGCCCGCGCGCGCGCGTCCAGATCTTTTGGCAACAATCCTGGAAAGCGCTCCGTGATGTGCAACACGATAGCGCCGGACTCAAAAAGCACGAGATCGCCTTCCTCGTACGTCGGGATCTGGCCGAATGGATTGCGCGTTAGGTGCGCCTCCTCCTTGAACTTCTCCCATGCCACAAGCCGCACCTCATGGGGCTCCCCCACCTCCTCCAACGCCCAACGCACGCGCATATCCCGCGCCAGTCCCGCGCCGCGATCGGGCGAGCTTTCAAAGGCGGTGATGGTGATGGTCATGGGGTCATTCTCCTCGATCCCCCAAGGACGATCCGGCGTCGCCGTTCCCGACGACTTGTGTCCTAGCGGCCGCCCGCCAACCAACGCTCAAAGCGGCTCGCCCACGCCGCGAGCTGTTCGCGCGGCACGTCCTCGTCGGTGCGAAGAGGGCGGCGCAGCTCTTCATCGCTGGCGGCGAACTGCTCCAGCAGCCCGCTCAGAAGCGTGACCGGACGCGACACGTGTACCCCGAAGGTCACGTGCTGGGACGAGCTCTCGCGTGTATCAACCGTGTGCGCCATGCCCGATGGCACATAGAGAACATCGCCAGCGCGCATGTGAATGATCTGCTTCGGCTCGGCGCGAACACTAGGCGTGGAAAGTGCACGAGGATAACGCGTCCCTCCGCTCGCCTCGTACAATTTCCAGTGCTTCTCGCCCTTCACTTGAACGACCAGCGAGTCCTCCAAGTCAAAGTGCAGCTTGAGGCCGGGGCTTTGCGCGGGTGTCAGGTAGAGATTGACGAAAGCCTCGCGCTTCAAAACCTGCCGCAAGAGTTGCAACAGCGATGCGCATTGCGATTGGAACCGGCTTACGCCGTAAACACGCAGCGTCGCGCCTTGGTTGATGGCTTTGAAGATTGCGTCGGCCGAAGGATGAGCCTTAGCGTCGAGGAGAGCCTGCGCGGGCACGGCGTTGCCGCTGTGGATGACATCGAACTCGAAGGCGCCAATGTCGTGATTGTCCAACAGCGCCGCGATATGCGGCCACCAGTCGATCGTAAGAAGCGGGTTTTTTAGCGCGCCGCCCTGCACATGCACGGCCACGTCCTCGCTGGGCCGCTCAAAGAGACAACGGGCGGCTTCTTTGTCGCCGCCGAAAAAGAACTCCGTGAGCATATCACGCGGCGTCGCCATCCTCGCTCTCCCTCTCCACCCTCAACAGCGTGCAGGTTCATGTCACATTCGTCAAACGCCGGTCGCTAGATCGGCTTCTTGAAGTCAACGGTTCCGCTGCGGATTGGCAACTTTCTCGGATAGCCATGCGACCGCGGCCTTATACGTCGCATAGTCGGCGCTATTGAGATCAAGCAGATGCGGGCGAATGTTTGCATCGAATGTATAGCGCGCGTCCGTGTGACCGGTGAGCTCCAACAGAAACGCGCCCATCGAATAACGCGCGGTCGGATCGGAATGGATACGCGCATTACGCAGCAACTGCGCCATCACCGCAGGCGTCGGATGCGCCTCTGCGATCTCATAAAACCGATCCAGCGCGCCGGTCATGGATTGAACGCGCTCTAACTTTTCGATGAAGCGCGCCTCGATCTCCGGCGTCCAGCCTTTGGCAACTTCATCCAAGAACGCTTCGATGCCGGCGCCGTCGGTCTGCTTTTGCGCGGCAACGCCGACGCGCTTTAGCGCTTTCGGCGTCGCCAACGCACGGAGCGCTTCGACATCGCGCCAATCGAGCGAGCTTTTCTCACACAATTCATCTGTCAGCAGGCCGCGTTCCTCATCGCTGACTTCGGCGAGCGCCGCGACATCGTAGGGGGCACCCTCGCGCCAGGCGTCGTAGTCGATGACCATCGAACGCTTGAACCGCTTGTAAGCTGGGGATGGATTGTGCGGTGACGTCACGATGCCTCCTGGGCGGCCCCGCCATTCTGGCGTAAACCCCAGCGCATTGATCGCAGGCGCCTAGCCTCGCCGCAATGGCGCGCTAAAGTGGCGGCTTCGCATTCCGGGGTGGGACATGTCCAAACTCAATTTCGCTCTCGTCGCCGCCTTGGCGCTCGCCGCCTGCGCAACTGCCACGCCCGCGCCCGCACCAAGTCCGCAGCCAACTCACGCCGCGACTCCCGAGCGCAATCCCGCGGTGCAAATCGACGCCAGTGTCTTCTTGCCGCCGCCGCCGCAAGCCAATGGCGCACTCGAACTTGCGGAGCGCGCGATCGTGCGCGGACCATGGACACCTGAGCGCCGCGCGCAAGCGCTCGCCGACAATGCCATCGATCCGTTCGCGGCATTCGATGCCGTACTGGGCAACAACTTCACTGCAGCCAATTTTCCGGCAACGTTTGCCGTGCTGGATCGTGCAGGCCGCGCCGCGGGCTTCGCCGGCGATCCGGTAAAATTCATCCATCGCCGCCCGCGCCCATTCGTGACCGACAGCTCGATCACGCCATGCATCGCGGACGATGAGCGCCTGCGCGCCAGCTTCTCCTATCCGTCGGGCCACGCCGCACTCGGCTTCGGCTGGGCTTTGGTGCTCGCTGAACTCGTGCCGTCGCGCGCCGACGCCATTGTGGAGCGCGGGCGCGACTTTACCTGGAGCCGCGTCGTGTGCGGCGTCCATTATCCGAGCGACGTGGAGGCTGGCCGCACCGTTGCCGCTGCGGCCGTCGCGCGCCTCCACGCCGATCCCGATTTCCAACGCCTGTTGGACGCCGCGCGCCTCGAGCTAGCGAGTGCGTATCCGAGCTAGTCGAGATTCACTGGCCGCACTTCCACAGCGCCGGTGGAGGCGGTCGGGCAGCGTTCGGCCCAGTCCAATGCTGCGTCGAGATCTGCAACGTCGATGAAGTAGATTCCGCCGAGCTGCTCTTTGATGTCGCTTTAAGGGCCGTCAGCGATCTGGCGCGCGCCGCCGCGCTTGCGCACCGTGGTCGCCGTGTGCGGAGGCTTTAAGCCTGCGCCGCCGACCACGCTTTGGATCGCGGCGCCGGCGCTCTTGAGGGAGTTCGGGAAGTCCAAGTGCGCCGCGCGATAGGCAGTCTGGCGTTCGGCATCATCGCGCGCGGCGAAATCGGTTTCGGTTTCATAAACGAGTAGGGCAAATTGCATGGGATGCTCCGTGCTCGGCGGCAAAAGCGCCGCCCTCGTCGCCCTGACGCACGAGCGTCCGCGCTTTCGACCTACAATCGTGCGCGTTGTTGTTCGAGAAACCCGCGCACCGCCAGATCGTCCTCCCGCGCAATGGCTTCGTCGTAGGCCACGCGGGCAGCTTCTTTCCGCCCCAGCCGAGCACTGAGATCGGCTTTCAGCGCCCAATAGGGCTGATAGTCGTTGAGAACAGGAAACGCGTGAGCGAGCGCTTCAGCGGCTTCTAGCCCCTGCTCCGGCCCGTCGCGGCGCGCGATTGCAGCCGCCGCGTTGAGGCGCGCCACCGGCGAGCCTGTCAGCTCGGAAAGCGCGCCGTAGAGCAGCACGATCGCGTCCCAATCCGCTTCACCGCGCCAAGCCCGCGTTGCATGGGCGGATTGGATGGCGGCTTCGAGTTGGTAACGGCCAGGCTGCCTCATTGCGCTGGCGGCGCGGAGCAGCGTCTCTGCCTCCGCGATCAACTCACGGCGCCAAAGTGAAACGTCCTGCTCGTCCAACGGCACGAAGCGGCCATCGCGGTCACGCCGTGCGGGCCGGCGCGCTTCCAGGTGCAGCATCAGCGACAGCAAACCCAGCGGCTCGGCTTCGCTTTGGAGTTGTGAGGTCAACACGCGCGCGAGCCACACGGCCTCTTCCGCCAAACCGCGCCGTTCGGGCTCAGCGCCAAGCGGGTCACTCCAGCCTGAACCGTAAGCGGCATAGATCGCATCAAGTACGGCTGCGAAGCGCGCGCGCCACTCCGCTGGGGCCGGCACATCGAAGCCGATGCCGGCGTCACGGATTTTCTTTTTCGCGCGCACCAACCGCTGGCCCATCGCGGTTGGTTCAACCAGGAACGCCGCGCCAATACGCTCTGCCGAAAAACCGAGCACGACTTGCAGCATCAGCGGCGTGCGCACGCTCTCTTCGATGGCTGGGTGAGCGCACGCAAACATGAGACCGAGACGGCGATCCGGCACGTCGCGCGCCGCCGTCTCGGCTTCGAGTTCTTCGATGCTGAGGATGATGTGGTGTTCGCCTTCGCTCGCGGTTTTCCTGCGCCGGGCGGCATCGATCAATTTGCGCTTGGCCGCCGCGAACAGCCAGGCCTCGGGATTATCCGGCGCCTCGCCGCGCGGCCAAGCCGATAGCGCCGCTGCAAACGCATCCGCCAGCGCATCCTCCCCAGCCGCGACATCACGCGTGCGCGCGGCGAGTAGAGCGAGTAAACGCCCGTAACTCTCGCGCGCGACGCGTTCGGCTGCGGCCGCCGCCTTCATGCGTTAGCGCTGAACGACAGGCCGGACCTCGATGCGTCCGTGACGCGCGCCTGGACACTTCGCGGCCCACGCGAGCGCGTCTTCCTGGCTCTCGACATTGACAATGTAATACCCGCCCAACGCTTCCTTGGTTTCAGCGAAAGGCCCATCGACGACCTTCGGCTTGCCGTCCGAGATGGTCAGCGTCTTTGCCGTCGAGACCGGATGGAGTTCATCGCCAGCGATAAGCACGCCAGCCTTGGCCATCTCCTCAGTGTAAGCATGGTACGCGCCCATTTCCGCTGAGAGCTGATCAGGTGTGAGACCGGCCCACTCGGATTCGGCGCCGTAAATAAGCAGCATGTATTGCGTCATAGAAGACTCCCAACACTGGACCGGGCATGTCACCGGTGCTGCAGTGACGCGCGGCGGCGGCCGATTTCGACACTCACGCGGCGGATTTCTTCGAACCCTTCAACAAACCCAGCTTGATCAAGCTCTCGGCGGTGGCGACGACGCATTCCTCGTTCGAACGCGGCGTCCAGCTGAGCAAACGGCGGGCCTTTTCGTTGGCGCCGTTCTTGTGTTTGCCGAGCTCCGGCAAAATGGACGCCACCGCCGCGTCGCGCTTGGCCGCCATGCGGACCATGAAGTCAGGAATTTGCATTGTCGGCACGCGCTTTGCGGCCGGGCCGAGCCGGCGCTTCAAGATTTGCGCAATCTCTTTGATCGACATGAAGTCGCCCGCCACTGCGAGAAAACGTTGGCTCTTCGCGGCCGGGTTGGTCATGCATTCGATGTGCATCCAGGCAACGTCGCGGACATCGACTGCGCCGAAATAGAGGCGCGGCAGGCCGGGCATCGCCCCATCCATCAAACGCTGCACAAGCAGGATCGACGTTGAATAATCTGGGCCGAGAACCGGACCGAACACGGCTACGGGATTCACAACGGAGAGCTCAAGCGCACCGCCCTGATTGGCGATGAAGTCCCAGGCCGCCTTTTCCGCGATGGTTTTGGACTTCACGTAGGCGCGGACATCGTCGCCGTTCGGGTCTGTCCAATTCTCCTCATTGTGCGGCGCGCGCTGCGGCTTCTGGCCGTAACCGATCGCGGCGTAGGAAGACGTCAGCACCACGCGCTTTACGCCAGCATCGCGTGAGGCCTTCAGCACGCGCAAGGCGCCGTCGCGCGCAGGAATAATCAGTTCGTCTTCATGTTGCGGCGTCGCTGGCGGAAATGGAGACGCCACATGCAGCACGAACGTGCAGCCCGCAACCGCCTCCGCCCACCCGGCATCGGACATGAGATCGGCCGCAGCGAAACTTAGATTATCGCCAGCTTCGACACCGCCCTCGCGCACCATGGCGCGCACGTCGTTCTCGCGCGAAAGCGAGCGCACGGTCGTGCGCACCTTGTAGCCCTGCTGCAGCAATTGAACGATACAGTGCGCGCCGACAAAGCCCGTGCCGCCGGTGACTAGAACAAGTTCTCCGGCCATGTGGACCTCCGCCTAGACGCGTGCGGGAACGACGCGCTCTACCAATTGATCAAATGCGTCCCAGAATTGTTGGCGGATCGCATCGGTTTCCATCAGGATTTCGTGCTTGGCGCCTTCGATCGTCACGTGGCGCACATCCGGAAGCTCATGCACGACGATTTCGTGGCTCGCATTGTCCACGAGTTGTTCTTCGCCGGCCGTCGCGATCAGGACGGGGATACGCACGTGCGCGAGAGCGCCTTGAGTGCGGAATGCCTCGGTTGCGTCGGACGCAGCGGACACCCAACCAATTGTCGGCCCTGCGAGCGCCAAGCGTGGTTCTTCAGCGATAAGACCCTGGCAGCGATCGTGACGCGCTTTGTCGTGCGTCACCGGATTCTTTTTGAAGTTCTCGCGCTTCCACTTTTTCTCGACGCCCGGCGCGAACGTCCCGCCGGCGCCAAGCGACACCATGAAGCGCACATACTTTTTCGCAAAGTCGCTGAGACCTTGAATGCCGAACATTGGCGCGGAGAACGCCGCCGCATCCAATTCAATGCGGCGCGTCATCAACGCGCGCAGCAAGATCGCCCCGCCCATCGAATGCGCGAGCCCGATGTAGGGACGCGGCAAGCGATCGGCTAAGAGCTTCAGCGCGGTCGAAAGATCGTTTACTGGATCATCAAAACTGACGAAGTGGCCCTTCAGCGAATTCTCAACTTCGCGGCCGGACAAGCCCTGCCCGCGCCAGTCGATGCAGAAGACGGCAAATCCGCGAGCTTGAAGCTCGCGGATTACCTCGAAGTACTTTTCGATGAACTCAGTGCGGCCCGGCGCAACGACGACCGTGCCACGCGGCGCGCCGCGCGCTGACGGCGCCGTCAGCACACGCACTTTCACACCGCCGCGGCCTTCGAGCCAATGCTCTTGGGCGCCGTCGGGTGGTTCGTTGCCAGGAACGCGTACGAACGCCACGCTTAGCCGCGCAGCTTCGCCATCACGCCTTGCAATTGCATCGCGACGCCCATGTCGCCTTCGACGCGCAGCTTGCCTTGCATGAACGCAGCGGTCGGATCGAGCTTGCCGCCAGCCATGTCGACGAAGTCTTCGAGCTTCACTTTGATCGTGGTGTCGGCGGCCGCGTCATCGGCGGAGACTGTGCCTGCCCCGCCGTCGAGGAAGATCTTGCCTGCGTCACCGAAGTCGAATTTCACCTTCTTGCCTGGCACGGTCACATTGCCATCGGTGAAGCGCTTCAGGATTTCCTCGTACGTCATGGCTTTTTCCTCCGGACCTTGGTGGCCTTCGAGGGCCACCTTACACACTAGCGACGCCGCCGCCGCAAGAGTGACGGCAGCGTCAAGCTTGTCGATTATCGGGATTTAGGGGCGCTGACCGTTGCTGTTTTGCTGCGCCGCGGCAGCGCCACCGCTCGGTTTGCGGAATTTCAGCGTCATGCGGTCACTCTCGCCAATTGCCTCATAGGGAGCCGTATCAAACCGTAGGTCTTCGTCTTGCCCCAAGGGAGATGTCCGCAAAATGGGTGGCAGCGTCCAGACGCCGAACGGGTGGTCGCGGCTGTCGCGCGCATTGGCGTTGAGGTCGCTCGCGGCGACAAACTCAAAGCCTGCCTCCTGCGCCAGCGCGCGCACGTAAGCTTCCTGCACGTAACCGGCGCCGGCGAGCGGATCCTGCAGGCCCGTCGAAGAGGCGCGATGCTGTTCGATGCCGAACGCGCCGCCAGGCTTCAGCGCCGCCAGCACATCCGCGAACACGCGCTCGGCGATGCCCGCGGCCATGAGCGTGTGCACATTGTTAGAGAGGATCGCGAGATCGACGCTGTTCGGCGGCGCAAGCGCAACGCCGCTCGGGGTTACCGCCGAGAGCGTGATGTCACCGTAGAGATCTTCATCTTCGGAAAAGCGCGAGCGAAACGCAGCGAGCGTCTCGCGCTGCGCAACTGAGCCGGCGCGCGGATCAAAGCTCGCCGCAATCAACCTGCCGCCGTTCGCGTGCAAGTATGGCGCGAGGATCGACGTGTACCAGCCGAGGCCGGGATAAACTTCGAGCACGGTCATGTCGCCTTGCAGACCCCAGAAGAGCAACGTCTGGAGGGGATGGCGCCATTGATCGCGGTCAGGATCGATGCGCCACGGGCCGGCGATCGCCCAAGCCAACGAGCCCTGCGGCGGAGCATCAGCGGCGCTCTGTTCAGAGCGCCCGCAGGCGGCAAGGCCAAGGCCCAGTCCAAGCGCGGCAGATCGGCGGGTCAGCTGCATCAATGTGAGCGCTAAGCCCGAAGCGCTAAGATTGTCAAAACGGCGGGGTGGGAACTGGGGCTTGAACAGCCTCTCATCCTCCCCATTTGCCCCTTTGTACGGCGCCCAGACGGGGCCGCACCACTGGCCAGCCCGCCGCCTTCGGGGACGGACACAGCCGGCAAATCTGCTCCCGAAAGGGAGCGCCTGTATGTCGCTTTGAAAGGACAAAACACATGGCTTCGAACGAATTGAACCCCCTTTACCGCACGCTGGTCGGCTTCGACCGCATTGCGAGCCTGATGGACACGGCCGCGCGTTTAGACGCTGCGCCTGGCTATCCCCCCTTCAACGTCGAACAAATCGGCGAAGACAATTTCCGTGTCGAACTGGCCGTGGCTGGTTTCTCAGAGGATGATCTCTCGATCGAGTTCAAGCAGAACTCACTCGTCGTCACCGGCCAGCGTAAGCCCGTCGAGCAGCGCAATTATCTGCATCGCGGCATTGCCGAGCGCAGCTTTGAGCGCCGCTTCGGTCTGGCTGACCATGTCCGCGTCGCTGGCGCGAAGCTGGAAAACGGCCTGCTGACGATCGATCTGGTCCGCGAGCTTCCGGAAATCCTGAAGCCGCGCAAAATCGAAATCGGTTCTGTCACCGCGTCTAGGTCAAAGCCCAAAATAGTGGACGCGGCGAACGACGAAACAGAAGCGGCTTAATCCCCGCTTCCGCTCGCCGCGCGGCCATCCCCTCCCCCCCGCGTCGCGCGGCGAGCACTTGATCCCTTAGAAGACTGACGGCGCGCGTTCCCCCAGACGCGCGCCGTTTCGCGTTCAGGGGCCGACTTTCCAATTTGTCGGAACCGAAGCCGATGCCTCGTGCTAGCGTGGTCCCGCCATGGCAGAAGCGCCCCGAAAATTCGCGGCCATCGTATCTGTAGATATCGCTGGCTTTTCCGCCCTCGCCGAGCGCGATGCGGCTGAAGCGCTGGCGCTTGTCGCCCGCCTGCGGCTGCTCGCAACCAGCATCACCGCGCGGCACAACGGCCGCATCTTCAACACCGCGGGCGACGGGCTGATGCTGGAATTCGCCGGCGCTTCCGATGCACTAACCGCCGCGATAGCGCTCTGCGAGGCACAGACCGACGCGAAACTGCGCTTCGGCGTGCATTGGGGCGAAGTCACGAAAACCGCGAACGGCGACTTGCTAGGGCATGACGTAAATGTCGCCGCACGTCTCCAGGCAGAAGCCGCGCCCGGCACAATTCTCGCGTCGCAGGTAGCGCGCGATAGCGCCTCGCCTGAATTGAGGGCCAAGCTGCAACCCCGCGGCAAGATCAAGCTTGCGAAAATGCGTACGTTGACGGCGGTTTTCGCGCTTGACCCGAGCGGCGGCCCCGTCAATGCCCACGCAACGACGCCGGTTCTGGCTGTGCTCGCGTTCGATACGCCCGCGCGTGACCGCGCAACGCGCACATTGGCCGACGGTGTCTCGGAAGAAATTCTCTTTGCCGTTTCACGGCTACCTGGGCTGAAGGTGATCGGCTCGACCTCCAGCTTCGCATTCCGCGGCCGCGATAAGCCGCGCGCCGCCGCCGCTCTCAACGCCACCCACATTCTCGACGGATCAGTGCGACGCACGGACGATCGCGTTCGGATTGCCGCCAATCTCACTGAAGCGGAGAGCGGCGTGGTGCTCTGGTCTGAACGCTATGACCGCGATCTTGGCGACACTTTTGCGATGCAGGAGGACATTGCCGTCGAAGTTGCGAAGGCGCTGGAAGTTACGCTGGGCGAGGCCAAGCGCGTGCGCGCGCCGACGCTGACGCCGGCTTTGTCAGATTCGTATTTCGAAGCGCGCGAACTCCTTCGCAGCGGCGCTATTCCCTGCATCCACGCCGCCGCCGCTGCGCTGGATCGCATCGTTCGCGAAGCGCCTGACTTCGCGCGAGCATGGGCCGCGCTTGCGAGCTCGAAGTTGGAGACGCTTCGACTTTCCCGAACCGATCGCGCTCGCCTCGTCGAAGACGCGCGCGAGGCTGCCGAACGCGCGCTCGGCGCCGATCCATCCATGGGCGAGGCGTATGCCGTGTTGGCGGCCTTGGAAGGCGAGTTCTTCGGGCGCTGGCGTGAGCGCGAAGCGCTGATCGAAAAGGCGCTCGCGGCTCAGCCGAACAACCCGCACCTCCTCTTCCGCCACGGCCAGTTTTTGGTCTCCACCGGCCGCGTCGCAGACGGTTACGCACAACAAGCGCGCGCTTTCGAACTCGACCCGCTCGACCCGATGCTGGCGGCCTTCCACGGCTACAATGTCTGGTCGAAGCAATCGAAGGACGATGGCCGCGCCATCCTGGTGGAAGCTGCCAAACGTTATCCGGACAACGTCTTCGTTTGGTTTATGAGGCTCAACACTGCGGCGCTGGATGGAGATTTCGCACACGCGGGTGAACTCCGCGAGGACGGCGCGCGGCTCATACCGGGCTTGAAGGCGAGCGCTTCCTACAAAGCCGGCGAGCGTATGCAGCAGCTCATGATGCAGCCATCGCCGGAAGCCTTTCTTCAGCTAGGGCATGATTTTGCCGAGATGGCCGAGGCTGAACCCGCCGCGGCTCTCGACCTCGCCGTCGCGCTTTCAGTTCTCGGCTTCACTGGCCCCGCGCTCGCGATCTTTGGCGAGGCGCTCGACAACGTGGACGCTTGGCGTGCGGGCGCGCTTGAAACCACGCGCCCACACATCGGCTACGAAACCGCGTTGCTGTTCATCGGCGAGACCATACAGCTCCGCATGAACGCGGATTTCCCAGATCTCTGCACACGGCTTGGCCTCTCGCGCTACTGGCAAGAAACCGGCTTTTGGCCCGATTGTCTCGGTGAGACGCCTTACGACTTCAAAGCCGCCTGCGGCGCGTGAGGATTATTCCTCGCCGTCGTCTTCGCCGCCCTCTTCCTCGCCATCATCTTCGCCCGCATCACTTTCGTGCTGTTGAGCCGAAGATAGGATCGCGTCGATACCGGCGCCGGCCAGCAACGCGGTCAGCGCCTCGTCATCGATCATCGCGCGCTTGCGCTTCAGTTCGTTGAAGGCCTTGGCCGCGTAGCGCTGCGGCTTTTGCACGAACGTTGTGCCGTTGATATCGACGCTGACACCGCTTGCGTCTTGGGACACTGCGCGTGCGTTCGCGTCCATCCAGAGCAGATAGGCGCCGGCAATTTCAGCACTGAGCAGTTCGGCGAAATCGCCGCTGACTTCGGCGAACGAGCCGAATGCGCCCTCGGCTTTCGGGTTTTCCATCCGCTCAAGCCAACGCACGACGTTCGGCGCTTGCGCCCGCAGCAGCGCGCTTGGTGTTGGGTCAGAATTGAGCTGAGCCAATTGTCCGGCGAGACCAAAATCCGCCAGCGAAGGCCGGCCGCCGAAGAGGTAGGGCCGCTTAGCAAGCAGAGCATCTAGCAAGCCCAGCAGACGCGTGAATGAGCCCTCAATCAGCGGCGCCGTCTCAGGTGAAGAGCCAACGTGATAGAGGCGCCCGATCATGCGGGTGCGCACTTGTTCTTCGATGCCTTCGGGCTTCTCGGCGCCATCAAAGATCATGTCAGTGATGCGCTTGGCGGCGCTTTCCTGATCTTCAGGATAGCTCCAGCGATAATGGAACATCGCTTTGTTGAGCCACTCGTCGGCGTAGTCCTCGATCAGGGCGGAGAGGAACGCGAGCGAATCCTCGTCCGGCAGGATCGATGGCCCGGCGAGTTCCGCTTCGAGCTTCTCGATAATGGGGGTGGAGTCTTGCAGAGCATTCTCATCCGCGTCGACCAACACCGGGATCAACGGCAGCTTGGCGTAACGCTGGAACTCTTCTTGGCGCGCATTGGTTCGCGGCAGCCATTCGAAGTCGACGCCTTTATATTTGAGATAGGCGCGTACCTTCACAGAGTACGGGGAAAGCTCCGCGCCATACAGGCGGAACGGGGCGGTCATAGGGAATCTCCCAAAAAAGCAAAATCGCCGTACGGTGAACCGCACGGCGATCGAAACTGCAAGTGTCGGAGCCGAATTAGACCGGCTTAATGTTCACCGCTGACGGCTTATTCTTGCGGGGGTCATTCTCAATCTCAAAGCTGACCGCCTGGCCTTCCTTAAGACCGGTAAGGCCCGAACGTTCGACCGCACTGACGTGGACGAACACATCGGCGCCGCCTTCGTCCGGGGCGATGAAGCCAAAACCCTTTTGCATGTTGAACCACTTCACCACGCCCGTAGCCATGGCCGCACTCCTAGCAAGCTGCCGCGTTCGAGATAGACACGCGGCTGGACTGGGGGTGAGAAGCCGACGCGAAAAGCCCGCGCGGGTCGTGATCGTCCCGACCGTCCGAGCCGCATAGGGCCTTTCTGTTACCGCAGAGTCAAGCAAAAGCGGCGCGCATCTCGCGCTCGGAACGTGCGCAACATCACATGCTTGGCCAGTTATGGCGCGGTCACGCCGTAGCTTGCAAACCTTGCGCTGATCTCAGATTGGAGGCGCTCAGCGGCCTCAATGTCGGCGCGCGCTTCGCGAACGCGGCCTAGGCGCTGTCCGGCAATGCCGCGGCCGTAAAGCGTCTGAGCGTTCTGGCGGCCGTTAAAGATCGCCGCGTCGAAGTCAGACCAGGCTTCCTGATTTTGGTTCGCGCGCAGATTAAGCACCCCGCGCGCGGAAAGCGCTGCCGTGTCAATGGTGTTGATGGTCAGCGCTTGGTTGCAGTCTTCCCGGGCCAGATCCAGCTCGAGGTTTTGCGCCACACGGATCTCGCAACGTACGCGGTAGCCGCCTGGCGTGTCGGAGGCGATGCTGACTACGTGGTCCGCATCCGCCATAGCGAGTTCGTATTGGCCCTGAGCTAGATAGGCTTCGCTGCGGCGGTAGTAGGCGCCTGGGTGGTCCCCGCGCATGCGAATGACTTGCGAGTAGTCCGCGATCGCTTGATCATAATCGCGCAATTCGCGGTACCGATCGCCGCGAAGCTTGTAGGCCTGCGCACGGCCATCCCCCGTCACGCTGCGCATGCTGATGACATCACTGCAGCCGCGGATCGATTGCTCGGGCGTGAAGGCGTTGCCAGAATTGAAGCATTGCTGACGGCGCAGTTCGAACACACGCCATTGGATGTCCGCCGTCGCCGGTGCAGCGATGGCGAGAAAACCCAAAGCGGCAAGACCGCCGATCAAAAAGCGCTTCATAACAAGAACCCCTGCCCGAAGCTTATCGCCGGGACTAGGCCAAGCAAGCCTCGGCGCTGATCAACTATGGTTGTTCACCGCCGACACGATCCAAGCTTACCGCCAGCATCGCGCGGAGCGCGGTTTCCATCGCCGGTTCATGCACAAAAAAGCGCGGATTGTGATTGGGCGCGGCTTGGGCCTGACTCACTCCAGGCGGGTTCACGCCGTAGAAGAAAAACACGCCTGGAACCGCCTGCTGGAAGTAGGCGAAATCCTCTGCGGGCATCACTGGCTGGCCGCTGAGAACAGCGTCTTCGCCCAAAGAGCGCACTACGGCCGCGCGCGTGCGCGCCATCAGCGCCGGAGGGTTCACTGTTGGGATGGCGTTTTCGGTGATCGTCACCTCAGCCGTCGCCCCCGTCGCGGCAGCTGTTTCGGTGATCGTGCGGCGAACGCGGTCGTAGAAGCGCTCACGTGTCTCTGGATTGAGATACCGGAGCGTGCCCTGCATCTGCACGGTTTGCGGGATGATGTTGTAGCGCACGCCGCCCTGGATCAGGCCGATGGTCACGATCACCGGGGAACTCACAGCGTCCATCTGGCGCGACGGCACTGTTTGCAGCGCGTTGATGATTTGCGATGACGCCACGATCGGATCGATGCCGGCGTGCGGTTGAGCGCCGTGCGTTTGGCTGCCGGTCACAGTGATGTCGATGCGATCAGAACCCGCCATCATCGGACCGGAGATCATGGTCACCGTGCCACTCGCCTGCGGCCAAGCATGCAATCCGTAGATCGCCTCCGGATGAAGATCGCCGAACACGTTCTCCGCCAGCATGCGGCGCGCGCCGCCGAGCCCACCGGGAGGCGCGCCTTCTTCGGACGGCTGGAACACGAAGATGACGGCGCCGGCGAGAGTTTCGCGCTGCGCCGCGAGCACAGTCGCGGCGGCCATCAGCACAGCGACGTGCGTGTCGTGACCGCACGCATGCATGATGCCGACGTCCTGGCCGTTGTAATGACCCCGCGCCCGCGAACGAAACGCCAGATCGCCCTCTTCCGTGACCGGCAATGCGTCCATATCGGCACGTAGCGCGATCACCGGGCCTGGGCGACCGCCTCGCAACACACCGACGACGCCGGTTTGCGCGATGCCGGTGCGGACTTCGAGGCGCAGCGAGCGAAGATGCGCCGCAACGACGCGTGCGGTGCGGACTTCTTCGTATGAGAGCTCGGGATGTTCATGAAAATCACGCCGCCACGCAATCATGCGCGGGAGCACGGATTGGATGGAGGATTCCATCGAAGGCGCAAAACCAGATTGCGTTTGCGCGCTCGTTGGCGCCGCGGCGCCAAGCGCCGCCAGCGCAACTACCGCCTTCATCCAAGCCTTCATGTCATCCCCCGTTCAGAGTTACATCGACATTCCAACGCGAGGCGCGCCAAACCACCAACCCGACGACCGCGCCAACACCCAAGTAGATGGTAGAGATAGCGGTCAAATCCTCGGACGCGGGCAATTCCCCCAAAGGATCAAATTTATGACCCCCGGCGCCAACAACAGCGCCAATACAAATGCTGCGAAAAGGCCGATGAGCGCGCCGCCACCGCCGGTCGGGCTAAACGCAAGCAATACGCCACCTACCGCCGCGCCCGCCACGAGGCCGAGCATGATCCGATCTTGCGTTGGAGCAGCCAACGTCACCGCACCCCCGCTGCCAACAGATCGTGCATGTGCACGACGCCGACCGGCCGGCCGTCTTCAACTGCGAATAGTAGCGTAATCCGCTTCTCGTTCATGATCGCGATAGCGTCGGCGATCGGCGCGTCGGGCGCGATCGTTTTCGGGTTGGCGGTCATGATGTCACGCGCGGTCTTGGCGAACATCTCTGGTGAGAGTTTGCGGCGCAGATCGCCGTCGGTCACGATGCCGATGAGCTTACCGCCCTCAACAACACCCACAGCGCCGATGCCGCCGATGCTCATCGCCTTCATCGCGTCAGGTACAGAAATGTCCGGTGACACGAGCGGATCTTCACCGCCCACGCGCATGACGTCCGTCACCTTCTTCAGCGCCGCGCCAAGCTTGCCGCCTGGATGGATCGCACCGAAATGGTCGGCGGTGAAGCCGCGCGCTTTAATGAGCGCGACGGCGAGCGCATCGCCCATCGCCAAGCACATCGTCGTTGAGATCGTCGGCGCCGGAGCTTCGTCGCTGGCTTCGCCGCATTCAGGCAGCACCAACGCCGCCGTCGACGCGTTCGCCAGAGACGAGCCGGGCTTAAACGTCATGCCAATGATCGGCACGTGAATGCGGCGGCAGTGATAAAGAAGATCCGAAAGTTCGGCCGTCTCACCCGAGCGCGAGATCGCTAGCACGCAATCGGCCTCAACGATCATGCCGAGGTCACCGTGGCTGGCTTCGGCGGGATGAACGAACTGCGCCGGGGTGCCCGTCGAGGCCAAGGTCGCGGCGATCTTGCGCGCGATGTGGCCGGACTTACCCATGCCCGAGACAATCACCCGGCCTTTGGTCTCCGCCAGTAGCCGCGCGGCGTGGACGAACGGCTCGTTCAAGGCCTCCGCCAGCGCCTCGGCCAGCTGATCCAGCGCCCGCGCTTCAGCGCGAATAGTTTCTTGACCAGCCGCAACCGCAGCCTTCGGGTCGATAATGCTCATGCCGCGTGTTGGCATGACCAGCCCCAAAAGAAAACCACGCTTCCCGGCCGGAGCGAAGCGGAGAGCCGGGACCCAGAGGCCAACGCGCCCGGCTGAACACCCCGGGGTCCTGGCTCGGCGCATGCTTCGCACGCTTTGCCGGCAAGCGTGTGGGTATGAACACATGCCTACGAACTAGACTAGTTGAGGCGGGCGCCGCTGCCCTCTATGTCTCAGCCGCCGCCATGATCCACCCCGCCCTCCCCGAATGAGCCTCGTGCAAACACTCGGCTCGGCCGTCAATGGCGGCGCGGAAACCTATTTCCTGAGCCTCACCGGCGCGTTCTGGCGCGCGGGCATCACGCAAGCCGCGGCCATCCGCGCTCACGAGGGGCGTGAAAACGAACTTCAGAGTTTTGGGGTGCCGACGCGGGTCCTGCCGTTCTCCAAACCGTTTGACTTCACCACGCAGGGAGCCATCAGCGCGCTGGCGCGTGAGCACCAAGCGCGGATCATCATCGCCTGGATGAACCGGGCGGCGAGCCTCACACCAGCGGGTCCGTGGAAACGCATTGGCCGCATGGGCGGTTACTACAAACTCAAGAACTATCGCGGCTACGATGCGCTGGTTGGCAACACGCAGGACATCGTCGATTGGATTGTGCGTGAAGGCTGGCCGAAGGAGCGCGCGCACTACATTCCGAATTTTGCCGGACGCGGCCACGGCCAAAAGATCGATCGCTCGACGTTAGATACGCCGGCAGGCGCGCCGTTGCTGCTCGGCATGGGTCGCCTGCACACCTCGAAAGCGCACGATGTTTCTCTGCGCGCGCTGACCCAATTGCCGGACGCGTATTTATGGATCGCTGGCGATGGGCCAGACGAGGCAATCTTAAAGTCCGAAGCCATTGATCTCGGCGTTGCAGACCGCGTGCGTTTCCTTGGCTGGCGCGACGATGCCCCCGCACTTTATCGCACGGCTGACGTCTGCGTATTCCCGTCTAGGTTTGAGCCCCTCGGAAACGTCATCATCCAGTCTTGGGCGCATGGGCTTCCAGTGATCGCTGCGCGATCCGCGGGCCCCGGTGCACTAATCCGCGATGGTGAGGATGGCTTTCTGATCGATATCGACGACGCTGAAGGGCTCGCGGTCAAAACACGGGCGCTTTTGGCCGACAAGGAGCTTAGCGCTCGCTTCGTCGCCAACGGCGCCAAACGCGTCGAAACTGAATTTTCCGAAAGCGCCGTCGTAACACAGTGGCGAACGTTGTTTGACACGATGGGGGGCCTCTGATGTGCGGCATTGCCGGGATCATCGGCGAAGCGAGTGGAGCGCAAGCGCTGATCGACGCCATCGCACATCGCGGACCGAACGGCATTCGCGTTGAAGAGAGCGAACGTTACTCGCTCGCACATGCGCGACTCTCGATCATAGATCTCGAAGGCGGCTGGCAGCCTTTGCATGCCGCAGGCTCAACCATCATCGGCAATGGCGAGATCTACAATTACGTGGAACTCGCTGAAGAATTTCAGTTAAAGAGCAAGCTCTCCACGGGCTCAGATTTCGAGCCGCTACTGCACATTTACGCACAAGAAGGCGAAGCCGCGTTCGATCGCCTGCGCGGCATGTACGCATTTTGCTTGATCGGCGCCGACGGGCGCACGTGGCTGGTGCGTGATCCGTTTGGGATCAAGCCGCTTTATATTCACGCACGCGACGGCGCGGTCGCCTTCTCGTCAGAGCCACGCTCGTTTGGCCAAGCGGAGGTAAATCCGGCGATCTCGAACCAAGTGGCGGCGCTTCACTACTCGCTTGAGAATGAAACCGCTTGGCCGGGCGTGATCCGCCTCGAACCGGGTGAAATTATCGAGATCGTGAACGGCGAGCCCAGACGCCATCGGGCTCGCCCAGCGTTGCCGCCGCAGCGCGTCCGCATCAGCGATGACGCTGCCGCCATTGCAGAACTCGATCGCGTCTTGGAAGACTCGATCAAGGTGCATCAACGTGCGGATGTGCCCTACGGGCTCTTTCTCTCTGGCGGCATCGACAGCGCAACGGTTGCGACCGTGATGGCGCGCCTGAATGAACGGCCGGTGGTCGCCTATACGTGCGGCTTCGATGCGCCCGACGCACGCGATGAACGCACGCAGGCCGAACGGGTCGCGCGCGCGCTCAATCTCGACTGGAACAATGTCAGCTTCGGCGAAGAAGATTTCTGGGCCATTGTCCCGCAGGTCGCATGGGCGATGGACGATCCCGTTGCCGACTATGCGTGTTTGCCGACTTATAAGCTCGCGCAGGAAGCCAAGAAGCGGCTGACAGTCGTGCTAACCGGCGAAGGCGGCGATGAACTCTTTGGCGGGTATTCGCGCTATCGCAGGGCTCAGCGGCCGAAATGGCTGGGCGGACGTGTAGCCGAGCCGCAAACCGATGAGGTTCTTGGCGGCGCTGCCATTTCCGCGTGGCGCATGCACGCCTTGGACCGCGCGTCCTCGGACGCGCAGGCGGGCCTGAAGGCCCGCGATCCAAGAACAACCCTACAACAGGCCCAAGCTGCCGACATCTCAACGTGGCTGCCGAACGATTTGCTGCTGAAGCTTGATCGCATGCTGATGGCGCACGGCCTCGAAGGCCGCACGCCATTCCTTGATTCAGAGGTTGCGGCATTCGCGTTTCATTTGCCCGACTCTCTCAAGACGCGCGGCAAGTTCGGCAAATATATCCTACGCGCATGGCTCGAGAAAAACTGCCCCGCCGCCGAACCGTGGGCGAAGAAGAAGGGCTTCACTGTCCCGGTAGAAGCATGGATTGGACCACGCGCAGGCGAACTCGCGCAAACGCTGCCGAACGTCGAAGCCGTCCGCGCCGCCGCGAGCGCCGACACGATCCGCATGATCTTCAGCGACGAAGCCCACGCCGCGCTGCGTTATCCGATGCTGTTCTTAGGACTGTGGGGCTGCATTCATACTGAAGGCGCGACGCCGGAAGCGGCGCTCAAGAGTTTGCTGAAATAGCGGCGTGACGCGCGGCCCTCGACAAGCTCAGGGTGACGCGAATGAGATGCCAGCGCTTGAATTGGCGTCATGCTGAGCCTGTCGAAGCACGACGCCACAACTCCATGGAAAATGGCGGAGCCGCTCAGGGCGGTCCAGGGCAGAGGGAAAGCGGCCCCGCCAGACGTGCGGTGGAATCAGGACACCACCGCCGCGCTAACTGCGAGCACCGGCACTGCAACTAGCAGCACAAGAAGCGCAGCCACTGCTACCGAAACAGCCTTGATCGCCAGCGGCGCGCCGTGTTCGAGAGCGTCGATATAAAGACCGCGATGCATGGTCGTTTCTCCAAGGTTTGAGCCGGTTTTCTTCGGCGACAAACCCGAGATGGTGGGCCCACCCCTTGAATCCGAACGACAAGTCCACGACTTGGTTGTGAGCGGATTTCACATCCTCAGGCTAAATTTCGAGGGGGCTAAGGCCATGTCGTTGCCGTCACTGCAGACGCTTCGCGCCTTCGAAGCCGCCGCACGTTTGAAGTCCTATTCCAAAGCCGCCGAAGAGCTTGGCCTCACACACGGCGCGGTCAGTCATCGCATTCGTGAGCTTGAACAGCGGCTCGGCGTCACGCTTTTCCGGCGCGCCGGCAACACGATGCAGCTCACGTCCGATGGCCAACACCTCGAAGCGCAGGTGCGCCAGGGGCTATCCATTCTCGAACAGGCGTTCCCGCCGCCAAAAGGCGCAACCTCGAAGGCGCAGCGCCATGTCGTCATCACAGCAGTGCCGAGCCTTGCCTCGACGTGGTTGTTCGCGCGCCTTGGACAATTCCGGGCCGAGCATCCCGAGATCGACATCGAATTGCGCGTCAGCGAAGCACTGAACGATTATCGCAAAGAAGGCATCGATCTAGGCGTGCGCCTCGGCGCCGGCGGCTGGCCAGGCTTGCATTCGGTGAAGCTCTTCGATGAGGCGCTCACACCGGTCTGCACGCCTGAGTATCGCGAGAAGCACAATCTGCGCGCGCCCGCTGATCTCCAGCGCGCCACGCTGCTGCGCAATTCTTGGACGCCGTGGACACGCTGGTTCCGCGCTGCGGGACTTGACTGGTCCGAGCCGACGACGGGTCCGAAGTTTGACGACGGCCCGCTCCTGCTGCGGGCGGCGCTTGCAGGCCAAGGCATCGCACTCGGCCGCCAATGGCTCGCGATCGACGAAATCCGCGACGGCCGCCTAGAGACGCCCTTCGACATCGCGGTTCGCGACGACTTCGCGTACTGGCTTTGCTGGCCCACGGGTCGCAACCCCAGCCCCAACGCGGTGCGCTTCCGCGACTGGCTCCAGGCGCAAGCCGCCGCCGAGGAGCCGCCCTGCCCAATTCGGATCGCCGAAGCCGCCGAATAGGCAGCGCCGATGCGCGCCATAGGAAACACCGCCGCTAACAGCCTTTTCATGGCAGCCGCCCGCGTTAGCGCTGTTGAGCATCCGGCTAGTCCGGCCTATCTGTCAGGCTCGCACAAAGGACAGCCATGAACCCCGCCTCTGTCATCCGTATTCCGCGCGTCGAGAGCACGCCGCTCGAGATCGGCAACCACCTGCCGCTGACCTTCATCTGCGGCCCCTGCCAACTCGAAAGCCGGGAACACGCGCTGGAGACGGCGGAGTTTCTGCGCGACGTATTCAAGCGCGCCGGCGCGGGCTTCATCTACAAAACCAGCTTCGACAAAGCGAACCGCTCCAGCCTCTCCACCAAGCGCGGCGCGGGCTTCGAGACCGCCGCCCCCATCTTCGAGGAGATCCGCAAGAAGATCGGAGTGCCGGTGATCACCGACGTGCACTTGCCCGAGCAATGCGCCGAAGTCGCCGAAGTCGTCGATGTTTTGCAAATCCCTGCCTTCCTCTGCCGCCAGACCGACCTGCTGATCGCCGCCGCGGAAACCGGCAAGCCGATCAACGTGAAGAAGGGTCAGTTCCTGGCGCCGTGGGACATGAAGAACGTGATCGCCAAGATCACGGGCAGCGGCAATCCGAACGTCATGGCCTGCGAACGCGGCGCGAGCTTTGGATACAACACGCTCGTCTCCGACATGCGCGCGATCCCAATCATGAAGAGCTTCGGCGCGCCTGTGGTGTTTGACGCGACGCACTCCGTGCAACAACCGGGCGGCCGCGGTGATACGAGCGGCGGCGAACGCCAGTTCGTGCCTATTCTCGCGCGCGCTGCTGTGGCGATCGGCGTCGCAGCCGTATTCCTGGAAGCGCACCCCGATCCGGACAACGCGCCGAGCGATGGCCCGAACATGGTGCCGTTCGATCAGCTCGAAGATTTGGTCCGCGATCTCGTCGCGTTCGACAGGCTTGCGAAGCAAACAGCGGTCGCAGCAGAGTAGCGCGACCACTCGGTCGCCAAGGGTGCGCGCTTGCTATCTCGCGCCCTTGCCGCGCTTCAGTGCGCCACTTGCCAACAGCGGCACGAAGAACGCAATCGTTAGCAGCGTATTGGAAACCGCATTCAGCGCAAAGCCAGTCGAAATCGAAATTGCGCTGTCGATGACGTACCAAGCCAAAACCGCCAACGCCATCGGACGCCAAATGATCGCGCCCAATTCTTCCGCCGCGCGGAGCGTCGCAAAAAGCGTCAACGCCCAGCCAATCGTCAGCGCCCCTTGAAGCCCAAGCCCGAAGCGAACTGCGGGCAAATCAAAAACCGCCTCCGTTGATGGATCACCGCTGAACAACACGAAGAGCGCTCGCGCGAGCCCGTCGATCGGCGGGATAGCCGCCGTTGTCAGCAGCGCGCCGAACGCCAGCACGCCCCAGCACCAAACTCTCATCCACGTCGACCAAATCCCGCTCATATCGCCACTCCCTAAATTGCGTAATCAGAGGGTGGATCAGCATCGGTAGGGAAGGCAATTACGCCTGAGGTAATGGACTCGCAGCGCCGACGACGGCAACCATTGCGCCCATGTCAGCGGCAGAAAGCTCAACAACC
The DNA here is from genome assembly GCA_031431115.1 of Caulobacteraceae bacterium. Lineage (GTDB taxonomy): Bacteria > Pseudomonadota > Alphaproteobacteria > Caulobacterales > Aquidulcibacteraceae > Vitreimonas. The sequence goes on along the minus strand of JANPCV010000009.1, from coordinate 5,763 downwards.
TCCTTCGGCGGCGCCCTTCGACGGTTTCGCAACGCGCGCCGCATGAGCCAACTCGACTTGGCCAATGAGTGCGAGGTGTCTGCCAGGCACCTCTCCTTTTTGGAATCCGGCCGCGCGCAGCCTAGTCGCAAGATGGTGCTCGATCTAGCGGCGGGCTTGCTGTTGCCGCGCAACGCAGGCAACGCGCTTTTGCAAGCTGCCGGCTTTGCACCGCTGTTTCCGGCGTCACCGCTCGATTCCGCAGCATTGCGTCCGTTCCGCGAACGTTTGAACGAGATGATCGCGCGACACGCTCCTAATCCTGCGCTGTTGGTAGATCGGCACTGGACCGTTCTCGAAGCTAACGCATCCGCGCGCGTACTTCTTACTGCGCTGCAGCCAGATCGAGCCGAGCCCAACATCGTGCGCGCGCTCACGAGCGAGGCAGCGCCGGTCGCAATTGCGAACTACGCGGAAGTGCTTGCCGAAATGCATGCGCGACTACAAACGGAAACGCTCGAAGCCGGCGAAGACGCCATGTTCCGCGACCTTCTTTCAGCACTCGAAACCGCGTGTGCGCGCTTTCCGCTTCGCAATCCGACTGCGATCCGGAGCCCGATCGTACCGCTCATCTTGAACGCGCCGGAGGGCAAGCTCAGCTTCCTTTCCGCAATTGCGCACTTTGGCGCCAGCGAAGACGTCACCGTCCGCGACTTGCGGCTCGAACTGCTGTTTCCGGCCGACGACCATACGCGAGAGGCCGTCTCGGCAATGCGGTGATTGGCGCTAGGCGCGCGGATCCTGGGAACGCGGCGTATTCCCATATCCAGAGAACACCCATAAGCACCTTGGCCATGTTTGAACGGCGCATCCTTGTTACCGGCGGCTCTGGCTTCCTCGGCTCACACTTATGCGATCGGCTTGTGGCGCGCGGCGATGATGTTGTTTGCGCAGACAATTTGTTCACCGGCCGCAAGCGCAACATTGCGCATTTGCTGAACCGGCCGAACTTCGAATTCCTGCGCCACGACGTGACCTTTCCGCTCTATGTCGAGGTTGATCAGATCTACAATCTCGCCTGCCCGGCATCCCCAGTGCACTACCAGCACGACCCGGTGCAAACGACGAAAACCAGCGTCCACGGCGCCATCAACATGCTGGGCTTAGCGAAACGCCTGCGCGCCCGCATCTTTCAAGCTTCAACCTCGGAAGTGTACGGCGATCCTGACGTGCACCCGCAGCCGGAAGAATACTGGGGCCGCGTCAATCCAATCGGCATCCGCTCCTGCTACGATGAAGGCAAACGCTGCGCCGAGACTCTGTTTTTCGATTATTATCGCCAGCACAAACTCGACATCCGCGTCGCCCGTATCTTCAACACCTACGGCCCGCGCATGCATCCAAGCGATGGGCGCGTTGTGTCGAACTTCATCGTTCAGGCGCTGAAAGGCGAGGACATTACGCTCTACGGCGACGGCTTACAAACGCGCTCGTTCTGTTACGTCGATGATCTCATCGACGCGTTCGTCACGTTCATGGATACGGATGGCGATCTTCCGGGACCGATCAATCTCGGCAATCCAAACGAGTTTACCATCAAGCAATTGGCTGAAGCGGTGATTGATCTCACCGGCGCGAAATCAAAGCTCATCTTCCTGCCGCTACCGAGCGACGACCCAAAACAGCGCCAGCCCAACATTGAGAAAGCGCGTGAAATTCTGCGCTGGCAGCCAAAAATTCAGCTGAACGACGGGCTTACAAAGACGATCGAGTATTTCGACGGCCTGATGAAGGAAGGCGATCCGCTTATCGTGGGGCTCAGATAAGGACAGCTAGGGCTTGTCCCACTGCGCGAAAAAGACCGCATTCAATGCGCGGGCCTCTTCGCTCATCAAGCCGACTTCAACGTTAATACCAACTGCGCGTAGCCGCTCGACACCGACACCAGCCGCAAACGGATGCGGATCGCCGATCGCGATCACCACGCGTGCGACGCCGTGCTGGATCAGAATTTCCGAGCACGAAGACACCCCAGTGCTGCGCTTAGCGCATGGTTCAAGCGTGACATAGGCCGTTGCGCTCTGCGCCTTGTTACCCGCCTGCGCTAGCGCCAATTCTTCAGCATGCGGCCGGCCACCGTCCGCTGTCGCGCCTTCGCCGACAACAACGCCATCATTGACGATCACGCAGCCAACGGAAGGATTGGCGCCGGTCCGCCCCACTCCTGGCACGGCTAGCGATAGTGCCAAGCGCATGAAGTCAGCATCCGCATCGCTCATCGCGCACGCCCCTCACCCGGCTCGCTGTCGCTCGCCACCCTCTCCGCAAGGGAGAGGGTTGGTGAAAGCGCCATACTCACGCCGGCAAACTTGGCAGCTTTTCGGCGCGCGTTTCATCGAGGTAGCGCGCGCTCTTCGGCTTCAGGTTCGCATCGAGTTCAATTAGCAACGGGTTGCCCGTCGGAATCTCAACGTGGACGATCTGATTATCAGGCACGTTGAACAAATGCTTTACGATCGCGCGCAGCGAATTGCCGTGCGCCGCGATGATGAGGTTCTTGCCGGCCTTGAGATCGGCGGCGATCTTCTCGTTCCAATACGGCAGCACACGATCGAGCGTCAGCTTTAACGACTCTGTCTGCGGGACCGCGATGCCCGCGTAACGGCGATCGTTCGAAAGATCGAACTCGCCGCCCGCTTCCAGGGGCGGTGGGGGCACATCGTACGAACGGCGCCAAACGTTGACTTGCTCCTCGCCGTGCTTGGCGGCGGTCTCGGCCTTATCGAGGCCGGTCAGCGCCCCGTAATGGCGCTCATTCAGCCGCCAATCGCGTTCCACAGGCAGCCAAGCCAGTTTAGCGGCCTCGGTCGCGAGCGAACCCGTCCGGATTGCTCGGGTCTGCAACGAGGTGAACAACTTATCGAACGGCACGCCGCTGGCGGCCAAAAGCTCGCCCGAGCGCCGCGCCTGGGCCTCGCCCTGCGCCGTGAGATCAACGTCAACCCAGCCGGTGAAGCGATTTTCCAGATTCCACTGGCTTTGGCCGTGGCGGAGCAATGTGAGAAAAGGCATAGGCCGCCTCCTCCCAGCCCGGCCCGCAGCCGTCAAGAGCCGAAGGCGCTTGGACGCCGTCCCGGGCTCAGGTTAAACCAGCCGCGATGCGCAACTGGCTGTTTCACCCGATCATCTTCTACCCGCTGGCGCTTCTGTTCGCCGCGCTGGTTATCGTGGTGAGCCTCGAGCCGCAGTCGTGGCCACGCCAACCGGCGCAAGTGCCGGGCGCGCAGGACGGCGAGTGGTTGGTGTTCCAGCGCGAAAGCTTCAATTCCCCGGACGCAGGCGGCGAGGAAATGACGGTTGTTCGCGACTACTGGGGGCGACCCCTCAATTTACGCGTCGCGCAGACCAAGGCGCAGCCGCCGCCACAGCCAGAAGAGAACGGCACCCGTTTGTTGCTGACGCCCGAAGACGCCAGCGCAATCAGCGACCGCCCGCTCATCGTCGAGGTCAGTTACAATCCCTCACTCGTGAACACGGCCGAGCAGCTCGCGGTGAGCTTGCGCAGCAGCGATGGGAGTTCGTCACCTTGGATAGCGCTGGTTGCGCCGCCCGAGACAGCGACGTTGCGTTTCAATCTGCCAGCGCGAAGTTCGGTTAACGCGATTGGTATCCGCGCCATCAGCACCTTCGGCGATCAAGCCTATGGTATCGAGATTACGCGTATTCGCATTATGTCACGCACCTAAGACGCAGCGGCGGATTGAAATCCGCGTCTATATCGATCAAACCGCCAACAACTTCCCTTTGATTTGGACCTGACCCCATGCTGCCTGCGCCCCGCGCAAGCCTCGCGCCCAATTCCGCTGACTTCGAAGGCTTCCCACTGGTGAAGCCGACGGGCTTTCGCGAGTACGACGCGCGCTGGTGGTTCGGCATTCTGGGCGCGGAAAAACCGCCGGAGTTGAACCTGCTCGGCGTGCAAGCGCTTGGCCTAGGCCTCGGCACACTGATCCACGAATTCGGCGTCGCGCCGCGGATCGTCGTTGGTCACGATTTCCGCTTCTATTCCACGTCGATCAAGCAGGCGCTGACACTCGGCCTCATGCAAGCTGGCATGGAAGTGAACGACATCGGCCTGGCGCTTTCGCCGACCGCATACTTCGCGCAATTCGCGCTCGATATTCCGTGCGTTGCGATGGTGACGGCGAGCCACAACGAAAACGGCTGGACCGGCGTGAAAATGGGCGCAGATCGTCCGCTCACCTTTGGCCCAGACGAAATGGGCAAGCTCCGCGACATTGTGCTCGGCGGAAACTTCAAAGAGCGCCCGGGCGGCGCCTATAAGCACGTCGAAGGCATCCGCGAGCGTTACATTGCCGACATCGTCAGCCGCGTGAAGCTTACCCGCCCGCTGAAAGTCATCGCCGCGTGCGGCAACGGCACCGCGGGCGCATTCGCGCCGGAAGCGCTCCGCCGTATGGGCGCGGAAGTGATCGATCTACACACCGCGCTCGATTGGACGTTCCCGCACTACAACGCCAATCCCGAGGACAGCGAAATGCTGCACGACATGGCGGCAGCGGTGAAGAAGCACGGCGCCGATCTCGCGCTCGGCTTTGATGGCGACGGCGATCGCTGCGGCGTTGTCGACAATGAAGGCGACGAGATCTTCGCCGACAAAGTCGGCCTCATGCTCGCGCGCGATTTGAGCGCAACGCACAAGAACGCGATCTTCGTCGCGGACGTTAAGTCGACCGGCCTGTACGCAATTGATCCGGTGCTGAAGGCCAACGGCGCTAAGGTCGATTATTGGAAGACCGGCCATTCCTACATCAAGCGCCGCACGACTGAACTTGGCGCTCTGGCCGGCTTTGAAAAAAGCGGCCACTTCTTCTTCCGCGAGCCGCTTGGGCTTGGCTATGACGATGGCATCGTCGCCGCGGCGGCCGTGCTCTCGATGCTCGATCGCAATCCGGGCAAGAAGCTCTCGGAGCTGAAAGACGCGCTGCCAAAGAGCTACACTTCGCTCACCATGAGCCCACACTGCGATGACGAGACGAAGTACGGCATCGTTGATCGGGTGGTTGCCGACTATCAGAAGCTCGCCAGCGAAGGCGGCAAAATCCTTGGCCGCAACATTCGCGATGTGAACACCGTCAACGGCGCCCGCGTCACGCTCGAAGATGGCGCCTGGGTGCTGGTGCGCGCCTCCTCGAACAAGCCTGAACTCGTCGTCGTGGTTGAAAGCATGACCAGCGACGCCGACATGAAGGCGCTGTTCCGCGAAGAAGTGAAACCCAGACTCGCCCGCTTCGAAGAAGTCGGCGCCTACAATCAGGAAATCTAAGCATGCGCGTTACAATGATTGGCACCGGCTATGTGGGCCTCGTTTCCGGCGCATGCTTCGCCGACTTCGGCCACACGGTCACTTGCGTCGATAAGGATGCGAGCAAGATCGCACGCTTGCAGAAGGGCGAAATTCCGATTTTCGAGCCGAGCCTCGATGAGCTGGTGAAGGACAACGTCGAGCAAGGACGTCTCTTCTTCACGACCGACCCGAGCACAGCCATCCGCGATGCGGACGCTATATTCATCGCCGTAGGCACCCCGTCGCGCCGCGGCGATGGCCACGCTGATCTCTCTTATGTGTACGCCGCCGCCGAGGAGATCGCGGGCCTGCTGAACGGTTATACGGTGGTCGTGACCAAATCGACTGTTCCGGTTGGCACAGGCGATGAAGTCGAAGCGATCATCAAAAGGACGAACCCGGCCGCCGAATTTGCG
>JANPCV010000008.1:0-70952 GCA_031431115.1 Caulobacteraceae bacterium | reverse complement strand
CATAAACCAACGCGCGAAGTCGATTGTAGACGTCGCTACAGGCACGTCCGCCAGCAAGAAACCAAAGGGCGCGAAGCCGTCGAAGTCGTCAGGCGTTAAGTCGCGGGACTGAATGCCGCCTCAAGTTCTTGAAGCACTTCTAGATGGTCACTTGTCCGCAGCGGCGCAGTGCTAACGAAATAATTGAGTTCGTGCGCGAGGCCTATGCGTCGCTCAATTCTGAAGGGCGTTGGTATCAAGCCGCTCAGTGCAGCGGGATCTGGCGCAAGCGTAAAACCAAAGGGATTGAAAGGCGCATCTTGGTTATTCGTGGCGCGAAGGCGAGTCGAAACCGAGCTTCCAATCTTTCGCAGTTTATCCAGCGCTTTTAGAACCCCATCGTCCGCGCGCACCAATACGCGGGTTTCATAGTTAGTGTTCACTCGGTGCGTATCGTATTTTGTCAGCCCGTACTCTGCTGTAAACCAGCGGTCCATGTCGTCAAAAAATGCGTCGATGATGTCGGTGTGGGCGCGCGCCCTGATGACAACCCCGTCGCTATACATGTCTAGCGCGTCGATAGCCGTGTCATCGAATACACCGTGATTGAAAATCACCTTGTCATCGAAAGCTTCTTCAACGGTTGGCGCGACGCTGAAGCTATAGCGCTCCGTGATCTTTCTCAGCATCGCCACGGGAGAGACGGCGCCTTTGGGCCGGTTCACTTGAAATAGCCGCGTTAAGGTCGCGCCCTCGATGCTGATCAACTCCACGCTTATCTCCAAAATTCGAAAGTTTTGCGGCCGCCGAATGAGCGACCGGTTGGTTAAAGTCATCGTCCTCAGGTGCTCGTTGCGTCGTCGTCAAAACCGATGACACGCTGCCGCTAACCTCATTGGCGCGATCCTCACGCTCCATCTCAGCAATGGCTTCCTCAGCAGGCTTGAGAGTAATGATCAGCTGCGCGTCCACGGCCTCGGCATAGCGAAGCAGCGTGTCCATCTTCCAAGTGGCTTCGGATGATTTCTCAAACCGTGAGACGGCGGACTGCTTCATGTCGGCGTCATCAGCCAACTGAGTTTGAGTCATCTCGCGACGCTCTCGCATGGTGCGAAAGGTCTCCGGGACGCCTGTTTCCAGCTCTGCCCGAAACCATTCGCGCCGATAGGCGCGGTCTGACTTCAGGCGCTCCGTGACACGGAGGTCAATGGACCGTAACTCCTCCACTCGCCAATACTCCTGCTACTAACTCTCGATGCCGTTTTCTGGCGTCTTCCAAATGATGCTTCGGTGTCTTTCTCGATTTCTTGACAAAGCACTTAAGAATTACCGCGCATCCCGAATGGAAAGCATAGATGAAGCGATATTCCATCTTGTTGTGACTTATCGTGATCTCGAATAGTCCGTCTCCGAAAGGCTTGCTGTTCAACCTATACTTGTGCCCTTCAATCGAAAGCTTCCGTAGGTGGTGTTTACATCGCAATTCCGCCGCGTCGCCAAAGGTGACAGCGACGTGAGCGAGGAAATCGACAACCTCAGAACCTATCTCACGTATATCCATATATCACGCGCAGGTTATAATTCAACTCGAATGCCTCTTGAACCGATATAACGTGTGCGTTATATTGAGTCGAGTCACGCAGTTGGGTATTATGAACCGTCTCGATCCCGCCGTCCGCGCCCAAGTCCTTCGCTGCTTGGTTGAAGGCAATTCGATCCGCGCCACCGTGCGACTGACCGGCGCCGCCAAAGCCACCGTGACCAAGCTCCTGATCGACGCGGGCCGCGCTTGCGCTGAATTTCAGGATTACACGCTTCGCAATCTGACCACCCAACGGTGTCAGGTGGACGAAATCTGGTCCTTCGTTCACTGCAAGGAACGAAACGTCACGCGCGCAACAGCGGCGCCGAGAGTGGCGGGCGATGTGTGGACGTGGACGGCTATTGATGCCGACACCAAGCTCGCAATCTCCTGGCTCGTCGCGGATCGCTCCCCTGAGGCTTGCACTGAATTCCTCACCGACACCTACGAGCGCCTTGCAAATCGCGTCCAGCTGACCAGCGACGGCTACGGCGCGTATCTGTGGGCCATGCGCGAAGTGTTCGGCGAAAAGGTCGATTACGCCGCGCTGGTGAAGACGTTCGGTGCGCCGCTCGAAACGCCAGCGCACCAGCGCTACAGCCCTGCTGTTGTGACCGGCTTTAAGAAGACGGTTCGTTCTGGAAACCCCGACGACCGCCACATCAGCACGTCATACGTGGAGCGCCAGAACCTCACGATGCGGATGCAGATGCGCCGCTTCACGCGCTTGACCAACGCGTTTTCCAAGAAGGTCGAGAACCACGCGCTGGCGGTCTCCCTGCATTTCTTCAATTACAATTTCTGCCGCAAGCATCAGACGCTGAAGATGACGCCCGCGATGGCGGCAGGGATCACGGACCGCGTGTGGAGCGTCGCCGACATCGTGAAGCTGATCGAAGAGAACGAAGAACACACGCTGGTTGCGAAGCGGCAAGCGCAGTTCGCGTGGGCTAGCTAATGTTAGCGGACACGTTTTTGACCCGAGACAATCAAATCGAAGAGGTTGCCCGCCGCCTCAAAGGACGGCGCTTTGGCCAATACTTCGAACGTCGTCTCTGTCTCCCGTACAACAAAATAGCCGTCCGCGCCGCCAAGTCTGTCGCCTTCGACATGTTCGGCGTATGCTTGCGTGTCGAGCGGCGTAACGTACAGCGTGGACGAGTCGTCCAGCGTTGCCATTAGTCCGAGGTCATCCATGGCTGACACCCCCAACTACGGCTTTCACGCCAAGCCGCGATTCTCCGCAAACCATCTGGCCGAATACCTGTGCACAACGAATGCGCGTCAGCGCACCCGCGTCATTCGCGAGGCGAAATTTCCGCGCAAGGTTCAGATGGTTTCGTACTCGCAGATCAAGCCTGCGATCTGCCGCTTCCTCGCGGCCAACTCGGCGGACCTCAGTCATTTTGACGTGACCCTTGATCGTCTGGCGACGAAAGCGCGAACCGATGAAAAGCCTTCTGCCCGTCTCGAAGCGCGCCGGTGCCATAGTGCAATCGAGGCGTTTAAGGAAACGTTCACCAAGGGACGCGCGAAGAACCTCATGTTCACCAGCGGCCCGCAGGACGTCCTGATGAGGCTCGAAGGTGTCGCCGTGAACATCCGCATGGATGCCGGTCTGATCGAAACTACGGAACGTGGCGTGTCGCATAGTGGCGGCTGTGTGCTCTTTCTTTCCGGCTCGGCTGACTCCCGCAAGGATATCGAGGACCGCCGCAAGTATGTGGCGGCGGTTGTGCACTGGGGTCTTGAGGGCGGCCAGATGGAACCTCTGCCAAAGCTGTGCATGTCTTTCGATGTGTTCGGTACCAAGATCGAAAAGGCGCCCGCATCGCACGACCGTCTGCGCGGCAACATGAGAGAGTCATGTCGTGAGGTTTCCGCGCGCTGGGATGAGGTTGAGCCGCCTACCGGTTACGACGGCCCGGATTGGCGCAGATGACTGTGCAGCGTCGCAACGCGATGCGATGGCTATTCGGAGGGCTAACGCTCGCGTTTCTATCATGGGCGGCTGGCCGCTATGATTTGGTCGATAGCATTTACGATCCCCGCATCGACTTCGTAGTCTCGAATACGCTCCATTGGTTGGTGCGCACCGGCTCTGCGATGATCGCTGGCGGCCTTGCTGCGCTTTGGGGCGGCTATCGCTGGGCTACCGCTCCGCCACAATCAAACTAGCCCACTACCGAGAAGTGCGTATTCTCACAGACGTCAGTGATGCAGATCTCGACGTCCTGGCCGCGGCGGCGACTTGGCAACTCGTTGAAGCGGGCGAAGAGATTGTGTCCCATCTTACCCGCGACACGCATGTGTTTTTCGCCGTTGAGGGCGCCTTCAGCGCGAAACTCAAAACCGCGCTCGGACGGCAAGTCACAATCCGTCAGATGTCCGCAGGCGCGCATTTTGGCGAGATCGCCGCTCTCACCGATACGCCGCGATCGGTAGCGGTTGTCGCGGACACAGCGGGACTTGTCGCTGAATGCCCGGCGGAAGCCTTCTCGGCATTGATCGCGCGCAGCGGCGTCTTCGCGCTCGCAGTGTCAGCCCACCTCGCGCGCAATGTCGTCGCCCTGACTGACCGCGTGTTCGAACTTGCGGCGCTTGAAATGCGCTTCCGCGTTTACGCAGAATTGCTGCGCCTCGCCGCCACCGGCGAACAAACCGAACAGGGCGTGCTGATCCGCGAAGCGCCGACACACGAAGTCATCGCCTCCACAGTGGGCGCGCAACGCGAAGCCGTGAACCGCGAACTGCGCAGCTTGGCGAAGGACGGCGTCATCCAGCAGACCAAACGGGAGCTGCTGATCATCGATATCGAGCGCTTGCGTGAATCATTGCACCGGCGTGCGGGCGCAACGACGTCGGAAGCGGTCGATTGGCGGCTTTGAACCCCGCCCCACGCCTGCTAAACTAGGCGCTGTGAATGCCCACCCACTCGACAATCCAATCTGGAACGCACTGAACTCTCGCCTGTCGCGGTTTGGCGAAGGCGATGCGGCGGCAAAGCGATTCGTTGCGGATGTCAGCCCGTTCGCCGCGGCGCAGGATGCTTCGCCACCGGCGATCGCCTCGCTTGGCGCGCTCGTGCCGGCAGTTGGCGACATCTCGCTGCTCCAAGTGGCGCCGCCACCACCGCCGCCCGGCATCGTCGTCAATATGAGCGCGCTCGGCGTGCAGATGGTGGCGCGCGCCATAACAAAGAACGAGAAGCCCTTCGTCATCGAACAGCTGGGTGACGCGAACGCCGCCGAAATGCTGGAGCTCGCAACTTTAACGCGTCCCGGTCCATTTCGCGCTCGCACCCACGCGCTTGGACGTTTCGTTGGCATTCGCGACAACGGCAAGCTGATCGCGATGGCCGGCGAGCGGCTTCAGACCAATGAGTTTATCGAAGTCAGCGCTGTGTGTACTCATCCTGACTATCGGGGCCGCGGTTACGGGGCCGCATTGATGCGTACGGTCGGGGCACGGATCATTGCTGATGGCGCAACGCCGTTCCTGCACTCCTACGCCGACAACACCACAGCGATCGCGCTCTACAAGAGCTTGGGCTTCGAGCAGCGCTGCGAAGTGATTCATGCGGTCTGGGCCCGCGCATGAGTTGGCTGCGCGCGACCTGGCGCCATATGCCGCTTATGTTAGCGCTTCTGGCGGGTTTGGGTTTCGGGGCCGCGCTTGCCATCATGCCGAACGACTACGCGGCCCTAACGCGCACGCTGATCGCGTGGGACGTCGCAGTCGCGGTGTATCTCGGCGCGATCTGGATACAGACGCGCAGCATCACGTCGCAAACCATGATCGAACATGCGGCGGAGGTCGATGAGGGCCGCTACTTCGTCCTGTTCGTATCGATAGCCGGCGTGCTTGCCAGCCTGACCGCGATCATCCTCGAACTCCAGCCGCGACTAGAACCCGGCATGACCAAGGGCGCGCATGTCACGTTCGTTTTTGTCACCGTCGCGCTCTCCTGGCTGTTTGTGCACACGAGCTTTGCCAAGCACTACGCTCACGACTTCTACGGGCCAGCTGAAAGCGGCGGCACGCGCGGCGGCCTCATTTTTCCCGGCGGCGAGGAGCCAGACTTTGGCGACTTCTTCCACTTCGCGCTCGTGATCGGCGTTGCCGCGCAAACTGCGGATGTTCAAATCTCAGCCAAACCCATTCGCCGCATCGTCACGCTCCACGGTGTGCTGGCCTTCGTGTTCAACACGGTGATCCTGGCGCTGACGATCAATCTGGCCGGCGGCCTATTTAGCTAGGCTCAGTTGCCTCTTCCGGCTCGACGCCGCGCGCACGAATGAGCGCGATAAGATCATTCGCCGCCTTCTCAAGCGCAACTGGATCGGCGGATCGCGCAACCAGATGGAGGCCGAAGCTGTCGGGCGGCGCGAACCACGGGTACGAACCGAACGACACCGCGCCGCCAGCTGCGGTTTCCAGCGCTTCCAAATCCACCGCGATATCGCCCTCGCGAACGCCTTTACCGCGGATCGTGCGCGAGCGAACAACGGCGCCGCCCTCAATGCGATGCCCGATATCATTGAGCATTCCGCGCACGATCGACGGCACGCCGGCCATGACGAAAACGTTGCCAATCTGAAAGCCTGGCGCACTTGAAACTGGATTAGCGATCAGAGATGCGCCGTCCGGAATGCGCGCCATGCGCAAGCGCGAGTCATTCAAGTTCGACGCGCCTTTGTAATGCGCCTCCAAGATCGCACGCGCATCGTCGCGCACGTCGATGCCAACGCCGAACGCCAAGGCCATGGCGTCAGCCGTTTTATCGTCGTGCGTGGGACCAATGCCGCCGGTCGTGAAGACGTAGTCATACTTCTCGCGCAGCGCGTTCACGCCCGCCACAATCTCTTCCGGAACGTCAGCGACAACGCGCGCCTCCGCGACTTGCACGCCGAGCGGCGCCAGAAATTTTGCAATCGCCTGCAGGTTCACATCCTGCGTTCGTCCTGAAAGAATTTCATCGCCGATCAGCAAAACGGCGGCTTTGACTTGGCGCTGCGTCATGGGCTCAAGATAGCATATCGCGACGGAGAAATCAGATGAGGAGGGCTTCCTCCCCGACCATCTGGGCCTCCAATGGCTCGAAGCGCGGCCGGGACCCATCAAAGGCCGGTTCGACGTCAAGCCGCACCACTTGGCGCCGAACACTTTCCTCCACGCCGCCAGCGTCATTGCGCTCGCGGACAGCTCGGCGCAACGCGCGAAGGCGGCGTCAGCGTCATAGAACGCGCACCACATCAGGCCCGTATGAGCCAGTGATGCGTGCGATCGGTTTGGAGCCAGCTGCGATGCAGCGAGGCAATTAGTAAAGCAGCGCCGCCTGCTTACTTAATTTTGCCTTCGACGAACTCGACGTGCTTGCGCACCACCGGGTCGTACTTGTTCATCTTGAGCTTCTCGGTCTTCGTACGTGGGTTCTTTTTGGTCACGTAGAAATAACCCGTGTCGGCCGACGAGTTCAGACGGATCTTGATGACAGTCGGCTTAGCCATAATCGGGCCTGGAAATTCTCTGGTTCAATGAAGCGGCGGAAAATAGGGACAGCGGCCCCAAAGTCAACTCGTTAGACGCTCCAGCGTATGCGAGCCGCGGCGCCAGCGCAGGAATGGCGGGGCCAAAGCCTCGCCCGCGAGGCGCGCTTCGACCTCCTTAAGCACGAAACGGGTGATCGAAGGCAGGTCCAGGGCATTGGCCTCGGCGAGGCTAAACCACCGTACATGCAGCAATTCTTCGCCCATAACGGGCTTATCGTCGGCCAAAACCGCCTCGGCGTCGGCCATGAAAAAGCGGGCGTCAAACCTGCGCGGCCGGTAGGGCGGCGTGATCGCCCGAGCGACGAAACGCAGCTTGTCCAGCTCCGGTCCGGCCGGCCCGCCCAACCGCAGCCCCGCCTCTTCCAGCGTCTCCCGGGTGGCCGCCAGCGCGAACGCCCGCGGCGGCCGACGGCTGAGCGTGCCCTTCTTGAGTAGCGTCTCGGTCTCGGCGGTCAGCTCCGTCGCGGCTTTGGCCCGCGCATCACCCGGGTCCACCCGGCCGCCGGGAAACACCCATTTGTCGGGCATGAAGACATGCCCCTTCGAGCGCTGCCCCAGCATCACTTCGCTGCCGCCGCGCACGAGAATGAGCGTCGCTGCGTCGCGCGGACGCTCCGCCTTATGCTTGTCAGCATCAGGCGGGTCGAACGGCTGTTCGTCGTCGTTGATCTCGAACTCATTGGCGCTCATGCGCCTCTCCTAGCATGGCATTCCGTACCGCTTGGAACGGGAACAGCACGCGCCTATCGTCGCGCGCAAATAGGGAGTGGCAAGATGGCGCGACGTAAACCTGGTGAAGGCCAAACAGCATTGGTGACAGGCGCGTCGGCCGGCATCGGTATCGATCTCGCCGAATGCTTCGCCCAGGACGGCTACGAACTCATTCTCACCGCGCGCAGCGAAGGCGCACTGCAGGAGGTGGCGAACCGTCTTTCAGCCGCCCACGGCGTGAAGGCGTACACGATCGCGCAGGACTTAGGCGCATTCGGCGGCGGCTCGGCCGTCGCGGCGAAGATTGCGGAAAAAGGATTGAACGTTGACGTCGTCGTCAACAATGCGGGCTACGGCCACGCCGGCGCGCTGACATCATCCGATCTGCAAACCCAACTCGGCATGATCGATCTGAACGTGCGCGCGCTCGTTGAGCTTACTTACCTCTACTGGGATCGCATGCTCGCGAACGGCCGCGGCGGCGTGCTCAATGTCGCCTCGACCGCAGCCTTCCAGCCCGGCCCGCTGATGGCCAACTATTATGCGTCGAAAGCCTACGTGCTCTCCTTCTCCGAGGCGATGTGGGAAGAAGCGAGCGGCACCGGCGTGCACGTGAGCTGTCTTTGCCCCGGCCCAACCGTGTCGAAATTCCGCGAACGCGCAGGCACCGGCAAAACACGTCTGGCAAAAACCGCAGGCGCGGCGATGCCCTCCATGACCGTCGCGCGCGCCGGCTACAACGCCTGGAAACAAAACCGCGCCGTCATCGTCACCGGCGGCCGCAACGCGTTCCAGGCGGGCCTGGTGAAATACATCCCGCGCAAAACGCTGCTAAAAATGGTCCGCAGCGTCCAGTCGCCGGCAGATTGATGCGCGCCGCCGCCATCGCGCTTATCGCGCTCGCGGCATGCGCCAGCGCGCCGGCAACCTCGGCGCCATCAACGCGAGACCCGCCCGTCTTTGTAGAGGCGCTCACTAACGCGCTGACGGCAGGGGTGAGGATCTTGGGGGCGGTCGCGCGCAGCTTTTCGCTCTCCTTGGCCGCGAGGACTTGTTTGTCGAACGCGAACGCCGGGTTTGCGCGTCGCTGATACGCGCTGGCGTAGAGGTCGATCCTGTCGCGGAGATTGCGCAGCTGTCCGCAGGCCGGCGCGTCGTCATCATCAACGAAGCGCACGATCATCCGCAGCATCGCGCGTTCATTGCTGAGGTCGCCTCGGCGCTGCGGCGCGAAGGTTTCAGCACCTATGCCGCCGAAACGTTTGCCCCCTCGATCCGCGAACAAAGCGCTTGGCCGCGCGCTCGCGATGGCTATTACACAAGCGAACCGGCTTACGGGGCCCTTGTCCGCCGCGTGCGGGCGGAAGGATTTGCCCTGTTCGACTACGAATATATCGCGCCCGGCGATGAGGACGCACCGGCCGATGGCAATTGGGGACCTCGCATCGCCCGGCGTGAGGCTGGCCAAGCGGCGAATCTGCAAGTCATCCTCGCCGAACACCCAAACGATCGAGTGCTGGTGCATGTCGGTCACGGCCACCTACAGGAACTTCCCGATGACAACGGCAACATCTTCATGGCGAAGCGCCTGAAGGACGCCACCGGCATCGATTCGCTCACCATCGATCTCACGCGCTACGAGTCGCCCACAGACGCCTTCGTGTTCTGCGATCCCGCGCAGACGCCAACGCGCAGCGTCGACTATCGCGTAGGGACGCCACGCCTGCGATTAGAGAACGGCCGGCCAGCGTGGCGCCAAGCAGCGGGACAGAAACCTGTCTTTCTCCCGGCGATGGCAAATCCGAGTGAAGCGACGATCTGGGAAGCACGCTATGCGAATGAGCCAGACGAGGCCGTCGCCGTTGATCGTGTCCTTGTTCGAAGCGGCGAAACACTCCCGCTTCTGTTGCCACCCGGTCGCTTTCGCGTGGAAGGCTGGACCCAAACAGATGGCTGGTCCGCGCCGATAGAAGCTAGTGTCGACTGAACAGACGAGCTGTCTTTTCATTAATCTGGCGATAAAGCATCACTCTGGAGCATTTCATGAGTCTGCACGGCGCCTATGACGACGACAATCTGTTCGCAAAAATTCTGCGCGGCGAGATTCCTGCGGTGAAAGTCTATGAGGATGAGGAAGTCCTCGCCTTCATGGACATCTTCCCGCAAACGCGCGGCCATGTGCTCGTGGTCCCGAAGAATGTGCGGGCGCGCAACTTCCTGGAGCTTCCGGCCGAACGAGTCGCGCCGCTTATGGAGCGCGTGCACAAACTCGCCATCGCCACCGAAAAAGCGCTGAAGCCAGACGGCGTCACCGTGACGCAATTCAGTGGCGAAGACGCCGGGCAGACCATCTTCCACCTGCACTTTCACATTATTCCGCGTTACGCCGGAGAACGCCTCGCCGGACACGGCCACGGCAACAAAGCCGACATCGCGGAGCTACAACAAATCGCAAGCGAGATCGCGGCGGCGCTCTGATCTTGGACCGTCGGCGCCCTCGCCGGCATGGTTGGGACAGACGCCGCACGATCCGTACGTGCATTGAAGAGTATGCCGGCGAGGGCGCCGGCGGTCCAAGCTAGGTCGCGCACAATCCTGCGGCCACCGCATCGGCGGGGCGGTCATCCGCGTACTTCTTCTCGACAATCAGATAGCGCGTCGTCTCCGTGCCGACGTTCAGCGCCGCGTGCTGGATTTCGGCATCGTTCGAAAACGAAGTCCCCGCGCGCACCGGCCGATCGACAACACGGGCAGCTGTCGTGATCCGCATGACGCTGTTGCCTTCAAGCACATAGCCGAAGTGCGGCGGGTGATAGTGCATTTCGTGCCCAACGCCGGGTGGAAACGTGCAGCGCAGCACGCGCATCTGTGCATCTTCCTGCATCACTTCACACACACGCTCGCCCGCCCAGCCAGCGCACAGCGCCATCGGCAACGGCGCCACTTGCGCAGACGCGCTCGCACAGGCGCTAAGCGCCACCAACGACATCAACCCCCGCCGCATTGCCCTATTCCTTCGCTTCGCTTCGCGATTGCCACAGCACCCAGTTTCGCACAACGCCGCGCACAAACGAAAGCGGCGGCTCCAATTTTGGAACCGCCGTTCGTTTTTCTTACTGGACGCTCTTAAGCCTTCTCAGGCTTCCGGCCAAAGCTCAACAACCCGCGCGATTCTTGCGAATAGGCG
This sequence comes from Caulobacteraceae bacterium, assembly GCA_031431115.1. Taxonomy (GTDB): domain Bacteria; phylum Pseudomonadota; class Alphaproteobacteria; order Caulobacterales; family Aquidulcibacteraceae; genus Vitreimonas. Next base: position 59,941 of record JANPCV010000008.1, on the reverse strand, counting down.
AACTTGAGCTTGTCGGCATCGGCCGGATCAATGTCGATCTTGACGATGCCGCCTTCCTTCAACTTGCCGAACAGGAGCTCGTCGGCCATCGGCTTTTTGACGTACTCGTTGATCGCGCGCGCGAGCGGACGGGCGCCGAAGCTTTCGTCGTAACCGCGCTTCGCAAGCCAATCAGCCGCCTTATCAGTGATCTCGATCTGCACATTGCGCTCAGCGAGTTGGCCTTCGAGTTGGATGATGAACTTCTGCACGACGTTGCGGACCACTTCCGCCGGCAGGCCGTTGAAGCTGATCACCGCATCGAGACGGTTGCGGAACTCAGGCGTGAAGAGGTTTTTGATCGCCTCGTCATTCATGTGATCCTTCTTGCCCGCGCCGAAGCCGATGCCCTGTTTTGCCGCATCCGAAGCGCCAGCATTCGTGGTCATGATCAGGATGACGTTCCTGAAATCGACCTTCTTGCCGTTCGCATCAGTGAGCGAGCCATGGTCCATGACCTGCAACAAAATGTTGAACAGATCCGGGTGCGCCTTCTCGATTTCGTCAAGCAACAGCACGCAGTGCGGATGCTGATCGACGCCGTCAGTAAGCAAACCACCTTGATCGTAGCCAACATAGCCAGGAGGCGCGCCGATGAGGCGGCTCACCGTGTGGCGCTCCATGTACTCCGACATGTCGAAGCGCAGGAGCTCGATGCCCATAATGTTGGCGAGCGAACGCGCCACTTCAGTTTTACCAACGCCAGTCGGACCTGCAAACAGGTAAGAGCCAATCGGCTTTTGCGGTTCGCGCAGACCCGCACGCGCCATCTTGATGGCGGCCGCGAGTTGATCGATCGCATCGTCCTGACCGAACACGACCCGCTTCAGATCGCCGGTCAGTGATGCGAGCATTTCCGCATCGTTCTTGGAGACCGATTTCGGGGGGATGCGCGCCATGCGTGCGACCACCGCTTCAACATCATCAACATCGATGACTTGCTTCCGGTCTTTCTGCGCCAGCAACATCATCGAGGCGCCAGATTCATCGATCACGTCGATGGCCTTATCTGGAAGCTTGCGGTCGCCGATGTGGCGCGCAGAAAGCTCAACCGCCGATTTGATCGCGTCGTCGCTGTACTTCACCTTGTGGAACTCTTCGAAGTACGGCTTCAACCCCATGAGGATCTTGATTGTGTCCGGGATCGACGGCTCGCTGACGTCGATCTTCTGGAAGCGCCGCGCCAGGGCGCGATCCTTCTCGAAGTGCTGGCGATATTCCTTGTAGGTCGTCGAGCCCATGCAACGAAGCTGGCCTGATTGCAGCGCCGGCTTCAGCAGGTTCGAGGCATCCATCGCGCCGCCGCTTGTGGCGCCAGCGCCGATGACGGTGTGAATTTCGTCAATGAACAGCACCGCTTTCGGGTGGTTCTCGAGTTCTTTCATGACGCTCTTCAGGCGCTCTTCGAAGTCACCGCGATAACGCGTGCCCGCAAGCAGCGTCCCCATGTCGAGCGAGAAGATCGTGGCATCGGCCAGAACTTCCGGCACCTGCTTTTCATTGATCTTACGCGCGAGACCTTCGGCGATCGCGGTTTTCCCAACGCCGGGATCACCAACGAGCAGCGGATTATTCTTGTTGCGGCGGCAAAGGATTTGGATCGCGCGCAACACTTCAGCTTCACGACCGATGAGCGGATCGATCTTACCTTCACGCGCCTTCTTGTTGAGGTTCACGCAATAGGCCGCGAGCGCTTCTGAGCCCTGCTTCACGACGCGTTCGCCGTCCTCGCCTTCCTGCGCACCGCGCACAGGGCGCGGCTGGGCGGTGCCTGCGCGCTTCGGCATGCCATGAGCGATGAAGTTCACCGCGTCATAGCGGGTCATGTCCTGCTCTTGCAGGAAGTACGCAGCGTGGCTCTCGCGTTCGCTGAACAGCGCGACAAGCACGTTGGCGCCCGTCACTTCGCGGCCGCCGCTTGAGTCGACGTGAAGCATCGCCCGCTGCAGGACGCGCTGGAAGCCAGCCGTCGGCCGCGGCTCTTCGTGCTCACGGTTGTTGACGCGCAGCGCATCGAGTTCGTTCTCGAGATACGCTTCGAGGTTCTGCCGGAGCTTATCGAGATCGACTTTGCAGGCGTGCATCACGCCTGACGCATCGTCGTCGTCGACCAACGACAGCAACAAATGCTCGAGCGTCACGTATTCGTGGCTGTGGTCGGTCGCTAATGAAAGCGCCCGGCGCAACGTGTGCTCAAGCGTGCGGGAGAATGTCGCCATTCGACGTTAGTCCTTTTCCATCGTGCATTGCAGCGGGTGTTCATGCCGCCGCGCGAGATCCAAAACCTGGGCGACCTTTGTCTCGGCCACCTCGTACGTGAACACACCGCAGAGACCCACACCGTTCTGGTGGACATGCAGCATGATCGTGGTCGCCTCTTCTTGGTTCTTCTGAAAGAAGCGCTCCAAAACGTAGACGACAAATTCCATTGGCGTGTAGTCGTCGTTCAGCAGAAGCACACGGTAAAGCGATGGCTTTTTTGTGCGGGCGACAGTCTGGGTGCCGGCGCGCCCATCGGGTCCGCCGTCCTCTTTGTCATCCCAATATCCGCCGCCGCTCATAAAAGCCCGTCTGCCTGGAGCTGGACCGACTCGTCCACGCGTGAGCGTTCGCTCACTTGCTGAACAATTTATGGATCAAGCGCTGATATGGAAGGCCTTGCGAACCACAGAGCGCAGCCCATAGCGCGAGTGCAAAAGAAATGGGCCTGGCTCCATCGAGCCAGGCCCATTCCTTTTCAGCCCCTCAGGAGCAAAGCTCCCGAAGTGTGATTTTTAGCGGCCGGCCGTTTGGACCAGTTGGCCAACGGCGTTCACACGCTCGTTGATCGGCTGCAACGTTTCCTTGGCGACACCCTGAACGAGGTCAGAAACCGTTGTCAGTTCCGCGACATAGGCCTCGAAGGAGGTCTTCGCGTAATCGTTTTGCTTCTCGGTGAACTCTTGAACGCTCTTCGAGGTCATCAGCGACTTCGCAACAGCGACGTGGTTCTCGAGGGCAGCCTTTTGGAAGGCGACGGCGCGCGCTGAAAGAACTTCAAAGCCCTTTTGAGCGGCGGTAGCCGAAGCCAGCCAGGCTTCCATGTTCTGCTTGCCGAAAGAGGAAGCTTCCGAGAACGCAGCCAGGCTGCGGTCGATGTTCTCGCGAACCGTCTCTTGTGACGTGGAGGTGAAGGTCTCAAACGCTTCCGTGGCCGTCTTGGCGGCGCGGGGGGCGGTCTTCGCAGTGGCCATTATGGTCTCCGTTCGGTTGCCTGGGCCGCTGCTGGCCCAAATTGAAGATGAGCCGCTGGGGAAGCAGCGACTCTATGGAGCCTATATGTTATGCTGCACCTGCGAAGTCAACGACAATTTTGCTGCATTGCAACATGGAAACCTGCCACGCATTTTCGCAGAGCGGGGCCGTGCCGTTCATCCAGTGTTAACCACGTTTTCCACACCCTATGCGTTCAGGTATGAATCACTTCGCCAGGCGGCAGACTTTTAACCCTGTGCTGCAACTGCGGCTTAACCGGGTATAATGAAACTGTAAGCTGCACGGCACGCGATTTGCCTGAATTACTCCGTGTTTGTGCGGGATTGGTCGCAGATGACGTCAGCGGGACTTTCAAAGATGCGGATGATTGCTGGCGCCTTCCTGGCGCTTTTTGCGTTCGGTGTCGCTGCGCCGGCCTCGGCCCAGGATCGTTACGCCGCGATCGTCATGGACGCGCGCACCAACGAAGTGCTGCTCGAGGACCAGGCCGATGCGGCCCGCTTCCCGGCATCGCTCACCAAGATGATGACCCTGTACATGCTGTTCGAAGCGCTCGAGCGCGGCGACCTCAGCATGGACACGCGCATGACGGCATCGCGCAACGCCGCCCGTCAGCCTCCCTCCCGGCTTGGCCTCGCCTGCTCGCGCCGCCGCGGCTGCGATTCCATCACGGTCGAGCAAGCGATCAACGCCCTGGTGGTTCAATCCGCCAATGACGTCGCGGTCCTCGTGGCCGAACGTCTCGGCGGTTCAGAAGCTCGCTTCTCCGCAAATATGACGTCCCGCGCCCGCGAACTGGGCATGACCGAGACCCGTTTTGCCAACGCCAGCGGCCTGCCCGATGCTCGCCATCGCACCACAGCGCGTGACATGGCGACGCTCGCACAGGCCCTCTGGCGCGATTTTCCTGAACATTATCATGTCTTCCAGACGCCGAGCTTCGCTTGGCGCCGGACCTCCGGCCGCAACCACAACCGCCTCCTCGGCCAAGTTGAAGGCGTGGACGGCATCAAGACCGGCTACACCCGTGCTTCGGGCTTCAACCTCGCCACGATGGCTGAGCGCGGCGGCCGCCGGGTAATCGTTGTCGTCCTGGGCGGCGAAACCGCAGCGGCCCGCGATGCGCAAGTCGCCTACCTCGTGGAAGGCGCCTATCAAGAGTTCGCCCGCCGCCAAGACCCGAACGCCGCTCAGTTCGCTTCGCTGCCGACGCGCCGGTTGGACGTCCAACTCGCTCCTGGCACGCTGCAAGCTAGCGCCGCGCAACCGCTGCCGCCGTCGCCCTATCAGATGTACCAAGGCATGGTCATCGAGACGATGTCGCCGGTCCGCGCGCCTCTCGACGAGCCGCTCGGCCAGGGTGACGAAGGCGCTATCGAAGAAATGGAATAACCGCCTAGCGCTTCCTCTTTAGAAGACGATCCCGCGCGGCTGACAGCCGCGCGGCTTCGTTATGTGAACCGCCGCGATCGGGATGCGCTTGCGCCATCTTGGCTCGGTACGCGCGCCGGATCTCCTCGGGTGTCGCATTGGGACACACATCGAGCGCTCGACGAGCTGCAAAATCTTCGGGTGCGTCTTCCCGCGGCGACACCATACGCGGCTGCCGCCAGCGCTCGATCTGCGGCCACAGCGTCCAGGTCAAAAGCGACAAGCTGCCCAAGATAATCGCTGGGCCGATCAGGCCTCGGAGCAGACAGAGGAATGCTGCACCCGCGAACAAAACTGCCGGCCAGCGCCGCATGAGCTCCGCGCGATAGACGCCTCCAAGCCGTGTGAGAAACAGCGCCCCAAAAATCAGGGTCAGCGCCAGCAGGACCAGAACCACATCACCTCCGCGCTCGCGACTGCCGGCCAGGACGCGGGACTAGCACGCCAAGATCAGAATTTCAGTGCTTCGCCGTCGAAGCCGGGCAGCTTCAGGGTGATGAAGAGATCACGAAGCTCCTGGCGCGCAGCGACGTGCGCCATGCGCATGTCCACAGGTACGCCGTCACCGTCTAGGTCCAGCAGAGTCAGCCCCTGTGGGAACAGCTCGCGGAAAATCACCCGCTCCGAAAGGCCTGGCGCCAAGCGGAAGCCGATCCGGCTCGAAAGGGTCGATAGCGCCTTCCCGACCCGCTGCTTGTTCTTGGCTTCAATCTTCGACGTAGCCGTACGGTTGCGCAGCACCACCCAGTCAATCGGCTGGCGCTCGGCCAGAGCCTTCTTCTTGCGGCTCTCCCAGACCATCTCACTGTAGATTGAGGGCCTGACGATATCGGCGCAATTCTCGTCAATGTCGCCGAGCAGATCGAAATCGACAAAGCTATCGTTCAGCGGCGTGATCAGCGTGTCCGCCAACGAGTGCGCCATTCGCGCCAGGTAGGAATCCCCGCCTGGGCTGTCGATCACGATGAAATCGCAGGTCTCAGCCAAGCGCTTCAGCGCCGAGCGGAAGGACGCGTCCTCCTCGGCCTCGGCCAAATCGAGCGATCTCTGCGCGCTTTCGTGCAATTCTAGGATTTGCGGCGACGGCAATTGCGCACCGCGCGCAGCGATCCAGCGAGCGCGGTTCTCGATATACCGGGTCAGCGAGCGTTGGCGGACATCTAGGTCAAGCACGCCAGTGCGACGCCCCATGCGCATCAGCGCGACAATGACGTGCATGGCGACGGTGGATTTGCCCGCCCCGCCCTTTTGGTTGCCGACCACGATCACATGGGCGCGGCGCGGCAAATTTTCCGGCTGGTGGACGTAAGCAAGGCTCATCGGCGCGCCCCGCCCACTCGGACGGGCGCTACGGACTTGAATCTGACCGCTGCGCCGACACACATGCGTCGAAACTCGTTGATCGAGGTTAAGGGGCGCTTAAGCCGCCTTGACGCGATCTTAACAGCCGTGGATGCGAAGCCGATGACCGCGCCTCTCCCCGTCGTCCGCGACGTGCTCTCTTTGCGAAACGAAATCGCCGCGTGGCGCAAAGCCGGCCTGCGCATTGGTCTGGTTCCAACAATGGGCGCGCTGCACGAAGGCCACCTCTCGCTCGTTCGGACAGCGAAGGAAAAAACTGATCGCGTGGTGACGACCCTATTCGTGAACCCACGCCAGTTCGCGCCGCACGAAGACTTCGAGCGCTACCCGCGCGACGAAGCGGGAGATTCCGCCATGCTCGCCAGCGCCGGATGTGATCTCCTCTACGCACCCGAACGCGCAATCATGTATCCGCCGGGCTTCGCCACCAATGTCATCGTCACCGATGTTTCGACGCCGCTCGAAGGCGAGTTTCGTCCGCACTTTTTCGGCGGCGTCGCAACGGTGGTCAGCAAGCTTTTGCTACAGTCGCTGCCGGACACCGCGTTCTTCGGCGAGAAGGACTACCAGCAACTCCAAGTGATCAAGCGCATGACGCGCGATCTCGATATCCCCGTCGCGATCGAAGGCTGCGCGACCGTGCGCGAGGGCGACGGTCTCGCAATGAGTTCGCGCAATGCGTACCTGAACGCCGACGAACGCAAAGTAGCGGCGCGGCTCAACGCCATCATGCACGACGCAATCAAGGCCGCGCGCGCCGGCGCACCGATCGACGCAACGGAAGCGGAAGCCTCCCAGCACATCCTCGCCGCTGGCTTCTCAAGCGTCGATTACGTCGCCATCCGCGATGCGGAAACGCTTGCCCCAATCGTTGATCTCGCGCGCCCCGCCCGCATTCTCGCCGCGGCCTGGCTCGGCAAGACGCGGCTCATCGACAACATGGCCGTGTGATTTGGAGCGTGCGTCAGGCGTATTCCGCCGCAAACGGACGAAAATTTTCCCCGCATGGGCGTTTGTGACGGAACCGCGGCGGCGGCTCGTTAATCCTTACCGCCTTGGCGCGGCTGGGAGAGTGCGCGTCAGTCGAGGGGAGCTCAACGATGACCCGCAAACGCAAATGGGCATATGCTGTGAGCGCGATCGCCATCGCGCTTATGGCCACGCCCAACACGGCGTGGGCGCAGAATTCTGCGCCAGCCGAAGAAGAAGAGATCGTCGTCACGGCGACTCTTCGCGAAAGTTCAATTCAAGACGTGCCGTTCTCGGTGAACGCACAAACCCAAGAAGACATCGAGCGCACCGGCGCGACGTCGCTTGAAGACATCGGCCGCAACGTGGCCGGCATGTCAGTTCAAAACCTCGGCCCAGGTCAAAGCCAAGTCTCGCTGCGCGGCGTGTCCGCCGGCCAAATCGTGCGCGACCAGCCGGGCGTGAAAGAACAAGTCGGCGTCTATCTCGATGACTCCGTCATCTCGCTCTCGCTGTTCACGCCGGACATCGACCTGTTCGATCTGAACCGAGTTGAAACGCTGCGCGGCCCGCAAGGCACGCTGTTCGGCTCAGGCTCGGTCGGCGGCACCATCCGCTATATCTCGAACCAGCCGAACTCGACTGACTTCGAAGGCCTGATCGAAGGCAACGTCAATTCCGTCACCGATGGCGGCATCGGCGGTCACTTGAAGGGCATGATCAACATCCCGCTCGTTGAAGATCGCCTCGGCCTTCGCGTCGTTGCGTATCACACCGAGTATGCCGGCTTCATCGATGCGCTCCGCGAAGGCGGCGGCCGCACCGAAGACGTCAACGACGGCACGCGCTCGGGCTTCCGTGCATCGCTCTCGATCACGCCGAACTCGAACCTCACCATCACGCCGCGTATTCTCTACCAGCACCTCGAAGTGAACGGCTTCAACCGCCAAGAGCGCTACAACCTCTTCGCCAACCCCTTCACGACGACGCGCCCGGCCGTCACCTTCAGCGATCGCGAGCAATTCTTGATGCTCGACGAAGAGTTCAGCGACGAGACATTCTTGAGCGACCTGTCGATCAACTACGATCTCGGCAATGTCGAGCTGACCTCGATCACCAGCTACCTGCACCGCAACATCCTCGCCAGCCGCGACGCCAGCGCCCTCACCGGCAGCGTCTCGGTCGATCTCGGATTCCCGCCGGCTGCGGTAGTACTGCCATCGAACCTGCGCGACACCACTGAGTTCTCGCAGTTCACGCAAGAACTGCGTCTGACCTCTGACACCGACGGCCCGTTCCAATGGCTCGTTGGCGCCTTCTACTCGGACGTTGAGCGCAGCTATCGCCAGCGTCTGCCGACTCCCGGCTACGACGCCTTCACCGACGCCACGCTTGGCGCCGGCACTTCGACTGCAGTTGCCAACGGCTTCCCATCTGACTCGCCGTACAACTCGGACCTGCCTTACGACATCCGTCAGTGGGCGCTGTTCGGCGAAGGCAGCTACGCCGTCAACGAACGCCTCAACGTCACGGTCGGCGCTCGTTATTACCAATTCGATGAATCGCGCGACTTCGTTTCAGGCGGCCTCTTCGCAAACGGTGACAACCGCCATGACGAGACCTCCTCGAACGGCATCACCCCGCGCATCATCGCCAGCTACGATCTGACGCCGGACATCGCCTTGAACGTTCAAGCGAGCCAAGGCTTCCGTCTCGGCGGCGTCAACGATCCGCTCAACCTGCCGCTCTGCAGCGTCGATGACGAAACCATCTTCGGTGGCTTCCAATCCTACGAAGATGAAACGTCGTGGAACTACGAAGCTGGCGTGAAGGTCACGCGTTCGCGCTACACCTTCAACGCGGCCGCCTACTACAACGAGATCACCGATCTGCAAGTCACGCTCGATGCGGGATCTTGCTCATCGCGCATCTCGTTCAACGTGCCGGAAGCTCACGCGGCCGGTGTTGAAGTGGAGTTTGGCTGGGAGCCGATCGACGGCCTGCAACTGAGCTTCGCCGGTGGTTTCGTCGAAGCCGAGTTTGACTCGACTGTCACCACCGGTTTGGGCGCCGTCATTGGCGGCATCCAAAAGGGCAACCGCCTGGCTTCAGTGCCGGAATACCAAGCTGCAGCAACTGCCGCCTATTACTGGCCGATCAACTTCGGTGAAGGCATGGAAGCCTTCCTCGCGGGTTCGGTCCAGCACGTCGGCAGTCGCTTCACGCAACCGAGTGATCAGGTTTCCGGCGCGGGCAACATCCGCTCCAACTTGGCGTTCGGCGGCGCCACCGGCCTGGACGTCACGGCGCTTGATCTCGAACTCGATGCGTACACGCTCCTCAATCTGAGCGCGGGCATCCAGAGCGATGAGTGGGGCGTCACGCTCTTCCTCAACAACGCCACCGACGAAAACGCCAACCTCTCGTTTGACCGCGAACGCGGCGGCCGGGCGCGTCTGGCCTTCGCCACCAACCAGCCGCGTACGCTCGGCTTGACGGTGCGTCGCGCGTTCTGAGCGATAGCCAAATCAACCTCCTCAAGGCCGCGGGTTCGCCCCGCGGCCTTTTTCTTTGCCACGCGCCCGCCTAGGCTTTGGCGATGAGTTGGGAAAAAGACATCGAAGAACTGCGCCGCCGCGAGGCGCTGGCCGAAGAGATGGGCGGCGCTGACCGCGTCGCGCGCCAAAAGACCTCCGGCAAACTCACAGCACGCGAACGCGTCGATGCGCTGCTCGATAGAGATTCGTTTCACGAGACCGGCAAGATCGCCGGCAAAGCCGAGTACGGCGCGGACAACCAACTCGCCGCCTTCCGCGCCACGCCGTTCGTCATTGGCCGCGGGGAAATCGACGGACGCCCGGTGTGCGTGCAGTCCGACGATTTCTCCGTGCGCGGCGGCGCCGCTGACGCCGGCATTTGGCAAAAGCTCGTCTTCGCCGAGCAAATGGCCAACGAATATCGCATGCCGCTGATCCGCATGGTCGACGGCACTGGCGGCGGCGGCTCAGTCAAAATGCTGGAGAAGGATCCGCGCACCTACATTCCGCAAACGCCAGGTTGGGAATGGGCGGTCGCGAACATGGCGAGCGTCCCGGTTGTGGCGCTTGCACTTGGGCCGTGCGCCGGTCTCGGCGCGGGCCACGTCGCCGCCAGCCATTATAGCGTGATGGTTCAGGGCTTGAGCCAAGTCTTCGTCGCCGGCCCACCCGTGGCGAAGGCAATCGGCGAGGACGTCGATAAAGAGAGCCTCGGCGGCGCCGACATCAACGGCAAAAACGGCGTCGTCGATGATATCGTCGCCAGCGAAGCTGAAGCGTTCGCCGCAGCGCGCAAATTTCTCTCCTACCTGCCTGCTTCGGTTCACGAACTCCCGGCGCGCGTTGAACCTACTGATTCACCGGATCGCCGTGACGAGGCGTTGGTCACCGTCGTCCCGCGCGATCGGCGCGTGCCATACAAGATGCGCCGCATCGTCGAGACTTGCGTAGATGCCGGCACGTTTTTCGAAACCGGCCGCCAGTGGGGCCGCGGCCTCATCACCGGCTTCGCGCGCATCGATGGCTACAGTGTCGCCGTGCTCGCCGGCGATCCGCACTTCATGGGCGGCGCCTGGACAGCCGACGTCTGCCGAAAACTGATCAAACATGTCGATCTGGCGCAGACCTTCCATTTGCCCGTCGTTCACTTCGTCGATTGCCCTGGCTTCGCCGTCGGCGTGAAGCATGAACGCGCCGCCACCGTGAAGCTCGGCGTGCAAGCGATGTCCGCCGTGTATCAAGCGCGCGTGCCGTGGTGCTCCATCGTCGTCCGCCAAGCGTTCGGACTTGCCGGCTCGGTGATGATGAACCCGACGCGCACCAAGCTCCGCTATTGCTGGCCCAGCGGCGATTGGGGTTCGCTGCCGCTCGAAGGCGGCATCGAAGCCGCATTCAAGGCCGAACTCGCAGCCCACCCCGATCCAGGCGCCCGGCTCGCTGAAATCCGCGCCTGGGCCGAAGCACTGCGTTCGCCGTTCCGCACGGCAGAGAGTTTCTACGCCGAAGAAATCATCGACCCGCGCGACACCCGCACGCTCCTCTGCGAATGGGCGAACCTGGCGCAGCGCGTTGGCGAAACCGGCCCGAGCAGCTTCGGCATGCGGCCCTAGTTCTCCGCAGGTCGGCCAAGGGAACAGTGGTGGCGACGGGGTGCAACTCGTCGCCCGGAATTGACCCATCGTCGAAACGGCGCTGCCTTCGGTAGAACCGCCATTACACCTCCGAGCGATCGTCTCGGAGACACCTACTCGAATGCTCGCGCCAACCGAAACCGTGATGCGCGACGCGTACATCGACCTGATCAAGCGATCGATCACCAATTACGGCTATCTCGGCGGCGACGTCCCCTTCGAAACCTATCGCTGCGTCGTCCATTACGAGCTGAGCCAAGCGCAATGGAAGATCGACTCCGTCGCACGCCCGATCACGCTGCTCAGCAAGAAGCAGCTCGATCTCATCGAACAATGCGTGATCTCAGTTAAAGCACGCGGCGTGCCTGGCGACTTCATCGAGGCTGGAATCTGGCGCGGCGGCGTCGTCATCCTCATGCGGGCGTTGCTCGCCGCTCACAACATCGAGAACCGCAAAGTCTTCGCGGCGGATTCATTTGCCGGCATCCCGAAGAACGTCCGCGCCCTCAACGATCCTGTCGATCTATGGCGCGACCGCTGGGTCGCGCCTATTGATGAGGTGAAACAGAACATCGCGCGCTTCGGCTTGCTGGATGATCGCATCACCTTTTTGCCGGGCTTCTTCGCTGACACCTTGCCGCATCTCGGGGATCAAAAGTTCGCGCTGATGCGCCTCGACTCCGATTCCTACGATTCAGTCGAGGAGTCGCTGGTCTATCTCTACCCGCTGCTCTCCAAAGGCGGCATCATCATCATCGATGATTGGCATCTCGTTGGCTGCAAAGCCGCCGTCTTGAATTATCGCGCGCGCCACAACGTGACTGAGGAAATCAAAGTCCACGACAGCAACGCTTACTGGATCAAAGCCTAGCCTTTAGCGCGCCTGTGCGCGCAGCAGTACTAGATAGTTCTGGTTCGGATAAAGTTGCGCGACGATCTGCGGAAACACGCGTTTACCGTTGGCGCTGTTGGTGAACATCACCACACCGATGCGCCGCTCCGGCACGAAGAACGCAAGCGTCTGCTCTCCGGCATCGCTGCCGCCATGGGTCACGACGGTTTCGCCCTGATAGCGGAACACCATCCATCCCATGCCCATCCCGACACCAAGCGGGCATGCCTCCATGGATAAGCCAGTATCGCCGCCGCAGCCGCTATCACGCAGCTCAAGCTCGTAAGTCAATCGCTGAGCAGCGATCTCGACGGAAATGCCTTCGTTGTTCATCACCGAGATGACGAAGCGCGCGTAGTCGCCGACCGTCGTGTAAAGGTCGTCAGAGGCCAACACTTCGCTGTCGTTAATGTCAGGCTGGAGCGTCGCGCCGCTTTCGTCATGCGGCACGGCGATGCGATCGGCAAACCAGTCACGGCGTGTGTACGCGGTGCTGGGCATGCCAATCGGGTCGAACACCAAACGCTGGGATGATTGCTCGAAGTCTTCACCGGTCCGCGCCTGTGTGTATCTGCGCGCATATTCGTAGCCCTCGCCCGCATAGGTGAAAGCCGAACCCGGCTCATTCTGAAAGGCAAGCACGCCATCGGTCATCCGTCGCCAATTCGGAAAACCGGTGCGATGCGAGAGCGCGATCCGCAACGTCAGCAAATCACGGCGAGGGTCGGTTGCGATATCTGGATCGACCCAATGGCGCGACATCGGTTCGTCGAGAGAAACGCCGCCTTCGGACGCGACACGCAGCATCACCTCCGCCGAAATCGGCTTTGCGAGCGAAGCGACATTGTAAAGCGTGTCGGGCGTTGCTGGGACGCCCGGGCTCTGTTCGCCATAGGCGGCAGTCCATGAAACCCTGCCATGTTCGATGAACGCGATAGCGACGCTGGCGACATTCTCCTCCGCCAGCCATTGCGGCGCTGCGCTCGATATCGACGCTGGCGCAGACTCCGCCGCAGGCTCGTGGGCGCACCCGGCGAGCAACAACCCTACCGGCAAAATCCAGCTCTTCATCCGCACTCTCTTCGTTGACGCTGCTGGAAGGATGCAGAACCGAGCGTCCGTGGATGCGCGGACAACAAAAGAGCCGCTGGCGTGTCGCCAACGGCCCTTCCGTTTAGTTTAGCGTTGTCGCGTTACGGCGTGGTCGTCGCCGGGACCGGCGTCGTGGTTGCCGGAGCTTCCGTCGTCGCTGCAGGCGCAGCCGGCGCGTTGGCCGGGACCGGCGCTGCAGCGCTTGCCGGCGCGATGGCCGCGAGAGCCGCGATATCGACGCCTTGCGGCACGACGTAGTAGATCTCGCGATTGCGCGAGCCACCGGTTGCAGCCGCATCGTCGTTATAGACTTCGTAAGTGACCCAATCGTCTTCACGCGTCGCTGGGTTGTCGAGGTGTGCGGCGCCGAGGAGTGCGTCCATCGGGTCGTACACTTGCGCGATCACGTTGGCTTCTTCGCCGGTGTACACGACGCGCAGCGCTTGGCCGGCCGGCGTTTCACCGGTCTTGCCGATCAGCAACGCCCGTGGCTGACGGCCAGAATACGGATAGCCAACCTGATAGCAATACTGGTTCGAGACGACGCGCGGCTCGACGGCCATCAGCGGGCCGTTCACCGTGAGGCGGCTCGCCTGCATCACAGGCGGGATCGCGACAACGGCTTGGCCGATGATCGACGTGATCGAGTCGGTCGACGTGTCCGAGCAATTCTCAACGTAGAAGAACGGACGGGCCGTCAAATCCACGACTGAATATTGCAGGCCAGCGAACGTGGCGTTCGGCAGTGCGTTGAGATCGGTTTCGATAGCGCTGGCGGCGCCAGCGATGAGCGGTGCAACTTCGCCACCGGTGATCGCCGCGAAGCGGTTCATCGGGTTGGCGCCGAGATCTTGCTCGAGCTTCACCGCAACGTTCGAACCTTCGCCGTCAGCGGTGACGGTGTAGCTGACACGGCCTGTGCCGCCGTCTGCGAACGTGACTGGTGCTGTCACAGTGTCGCCTTCGGTGGTTGGCAAGGCGGTGATCGTCACGCCTTCGGCAACCGTTGCACCGACCGGCGTTGAAGACAAACGTGCAAGCACAGTTGCTGCCGGACGCTCGATCTCAAGCGTTTGGCTGCGGCTCGCGGTCGTCGGACCCAAGAAATAAAGCGCGGCGCCAAGTCCAAGCACCACGACAATAACAATGATAAGTGTGCGTCCCACAGCGGCCATTTGTGCCCGCCCTCCTTTGGCTTCTGCCCCCTCGGCGGCGTCTCACTACCAAAAAGGGGTCCCCCACCAAACCTAAATTATGGGAGGCGGGGATACGAAGAGGTCGCTGAGAGCTGTTCCACCGCGGCGCCGCATGCTCTAAGGCCGTGATTCAAAGGAAGGAACGCCTGGAAATGAGCAAAGGCGTCACATACGGAAGCTATCTGCGTTTGCCGGAACTTTTGGCGGCCCAGAAGCCTCAAACCGGCGAACACGACGAGCTCCTCTTCGTCATCCTGCACCAGACCATGGAGCTCTGGATGAAGCAGGCCATCCACGAAATCGGCGCAGCGCAACACGAAGTCCGATCCGGCAATCTCGTTCCGGCGTACAAACATTTGGCGCGCGTCTCCCGCATCCAGGCGGTGATGACGCAGACCTGGGACATTCTCGCGACGATGACTCCGGCGGATTATCTCAGCTTCCGCAATTTGCTCGGCACCAGTTCGGGCTTCCAGTCAGCGCAGTTTCGCGTGCTCGAATACAAGCTCGGCATCAAAGACCCGAGCTTCCTCAAATTTCACGAAGACGGCAGCGAAGATCGCAAGATGCTGGAAGACGCGCTCAACGCGTCGAGCCTCTATGACGACGCGCTGCGTCAGCTCGCTGCGGCCGGCTTCGACATTCCCGCCTCAGCGTATGAGCGCGCACCTGGCGCGCCGTACGAACCAAGCGACGCCGTCGAAAACGCGTGGCTCGCCGTCTATCGCGACACGACGAAACACTGGGCGCTCTATCAGCTCGCGGAAAAGCTCATCGATCTCGATGACGCGTTCCTGACCTGGCGTCACAAGCACGTGCTCACTGTTGAACGCATCATTGGCCGCAAGCGCGGGACGGGCGGCACCGAAGGCGTTGGCTATTTGCAGCAGACGCTCTCGCGCCGCGCCTTCCCCGAGATCTGGTCGCTCCGGACGAAACTATGAAAAGCTACAAGCATCTCTTTTCGCGCGCGCTCGCGGCTTCGCCGGGTCGCATCCACTTTGCCGCGCACTCGCACCATCTCTGGCCCGATGCATCGTACGAAGGCCACATGGCCGCCTGGGATGACGCCGCCATACTTGCCGACCGCAAATGGGAAAAAATCTTCGGCGAGGTGATTCCTGAAGCCCAGCGTCACATCGCCGATGAACTAAACCTCCCGGACCCGAGCACCATCACCTTCGCTGCGAATACGCACGAATATCTCGGCCGCATCTTCACCAGCAAATGGAACGGCAAGCCGATCGACGTGCTCACGACGGACGGCGAATTCCATTCCTTCCGCCGTCAAAGTGCACGCTGGGAAGAACGCGGCTTTGTAAAGCGGCGCGTCGTCCCTTGCGAACCGTTCAACACATTCACCGAGCGCTTTCTCGCCGCAATGCGCGGGCAGCCTGCTGAGGTCGCCTTCCTCAGCCACGTCATGTTCCGTACCGGCCTGCGCTTTGACGGCATGGAAGAGCTTGCGAGCTACGCCGCGCCCGAGGGCTCGTGGATTGTGCTCGACACCTACCACTCGTTCATGGCGATGCCGTGCGACTTCTCGAAAGTCGCTGACCGCGTCTTCCTGATGGGCGGCGGCTACAAATATGCGATGGCTGGCGAGAACGCCGCGTACTTGCACGCGCCAGCAGGCTACGCGCCGCGTCCGCTCCAGACTGGCTGGTTTGCGGACTTCGGCGCCATGGAAGGCAAACAAGGCGAAGTCGGCTACAACGCCGACGGTTCGCGCTTCCTCGGCGCCACCTACGACCCGACCGGCCTCTATCGTTTCAACGCAGTACGCCGCGCACTGGCAAACGAAGGCTTGGACACAGCCGCGATCAGCACACGCTGCGAAACGCTTCGCGCAAAGATAGTGACGGCAATCGAAACAGGGAAGATGGGCGCCACGCTGCGCGACACCGACCTCTTGAAGCCAAACGCCACCGGCTCACAGTCGCGCTTTATTTCAGTGCGCCACCCGAAGGCCGTCGAGTGGAAGTCGAAGCTCATGGAGAACAACATCGTCACCGACGCGCGCGACGATATCCTGCGCATCGGCATCGCCGTCTATCACGATGAAGCTGATGTCGATGCGTTCTGCGCGGGCGTGGCGAAAGTGCTGGGCTAACTACCAAGCGCCGAGTTCGACCAATTGCCGCCGCAAATGCTCCGGCAAATCCGCGCCACCCTGCGCTTCGCCCAAATCGGCGGGCGCATCGTTGGGCTCAAGATAGCGCCAGCCCTGAAACGCACGCCGCGGCTGCGGCACGGTGCGATGCAGGTGCGCATCGAGATACAACCCGCAGCGTTCGCCGTGATCGTCGGTGACGTCATCAACCGCGATAATCTTCTGGCGCACGCTCACCACGCCCTTGATCACCCAATAGAGCGAACCACCCGCGAGCACGTCCGCAACCCGCTTCGGCCACATGCGCGTGCCGCACACTGGCGCGATGTGCGGGCGCTTCTCTTTCTTCGCGCGCTTGATCTGCCCGATCTGCCACTCGGCCAGATCCTCAACGCTATCGGCGCCAACGCAGAGTTTGACGATGTGGATGGTCATGGCCTGACGGCATAGCTGAATTCGCCACGCGAAAACCACCCATCCCCGGATGCGAGCGCAGCGAGCAGTCCGGGGCCCATAGACACTTGCGGTGGAGATTTCCCTCGAACAATCGTGTTTATGGGTCCCGGGCTCGATGCTTCCGCCTTCCCTCTGCGAGCTTCGGCGGACAAGTCGCACCGCCAAGGGAATTGGTGTTTAGTTCCCGTCCGGATCGTCGGCGACAGCGCGCGTTGCTCGCATCAATGCGGCAACCTCATTCGCCATCGGCTCCGAACTTTCCGCCAACCCGCGCTCTACACCCGCGAAATCCTTCGCACTCTTGTTCTGCGACAGCTTTCGCTTCGCCTCCACGCGCTCAGCCGTCAGCGAAACGCCAACAATGCCGCGCAGCAGCGCATCGATGTGCGGACGCGGCGCATCGCCAATCGCCCAAGGTTCGGCGCGATCATGTTCGTGCGCGTTCGATAGTGCAGCCACCACGCCCTCGAGCCGCGCAGCATCATCGAACCACTCAACCTGCCCGGTGATATGCACCGCCTCATAATTCCACGTCGGCACAGTCTTTCCGTTCTCGCCCTTCGACGGATACCAGCTCGGCGTCACGTACGCCTCCGCGCCGCTCAGCACGATCAAGCCCTTGCCCGCCCCTTGCTTCCACTGCGGGTTAGCGCGCGCGATGTGGCCAGTCGCGACGCGCTTTTCGGCGTCCCACAAAATTGGCAAATGCGTGCCGACAGGCGCGCCGTCACTGTCGATCGTGATCAACACGCCCGACCAACGCCGCGCCAAACGCGCGATCAGGGCGTCTCCATCATCCGCAGCAAAGTGATGAGGAACGTACATCCTATGGAGCGCCGGCGCCCACGCCGGCAGCGGTCTTTCCGCCGTCGTCGGTGTTTGTGGCGAGAGCGTATGCCGGCGAGGGCGCCGGCGCTCCATGCCGCGCGGCCCACTCAGCCTTGATCGACGCGCTGGTTTTGCGTGAACCGTCCGGACTCCAGCCCGGTGAGCCGAATGCATAGCCAAACACGTGGCCAAACTTCTTCGCGCTCGTCACATCACGCCAAATGCCCAGCCATTCATGGAAGGCGACGCGGAACGGATTGAACGTGCCAAGCTGGCTGACAATCCCGTAGTGCGGCTTTTCTTCATCGTTCTCGGCCACGAACGTGCCGAACAGGCGGTCCCAAATGATCAGCACGCCCGCATAATTCGCATCGAGGTATCTCGCATTGGTCGCGTGATGGACGCGATGATGCGACGGCGTGTTCAGCACCCATTCGAGCGGCCCCATCCGATTGATGAGTTCCGTGTGGATCCAGAATTGATAGACAAGGCTGATGCCGGAGAACAACACGACCATCAGCGGCGGGAAGCCGATATAGACCAGCGGCAACCAGAAGATAAACGTGAGCCCAAGCGTGCCTGTCCATGTCTGCCGCAGCGCCGTCGTTAAATTGTAATGCTGCGATGAGTGATGGACGATGTGGCTGGCCCAGAAGAAGCGCCGCTCATGCGCGATCCGGTGAAACCAGTAATAAGCCAAATCCTCGGCGAAGAAGCACGCGACCATGACGGGCCAAGTCCAGCCGAGATTGAACAGCCGAAATTCGTACACGGCAAAATACGCCAGGAGCGCAAAGCCGCCGAACATGATGCCGAACACCCGATTGCCTAAGCCCATGGTGAGGCTGGTCGCGCTATCGCGATATTCGTAGCGGCCTTTCTTGCTGAGCTTCACGACAATCATCTCAATGATGATCAGCAGCACGAAAGCGGGCACCGCGTAGGTGATGATCGGCGGGATCTCGAACGGCGCTTGCGGGGGCGTCACGTGCTTCCTCCTCCGCCGCTGAAGTCGTTCAGCCATGCCGGCGAGTCATCGATGCGCATTTTTAGCGGCGGGAACCCGACATCTGCAAATGTTGCATTCAGCCGCTGCGCTTTGACATTCAGGCTCACCGCCTTCGCAGCTGCGAAACGCGCACTCACGTCCGCGCCCATGACCCGCGCCACCATGACCCGCCCATCGGACAAACGCGCGAACGCAGCCCGGCCGTTCTGAGAAATCACCGCGCAATCAACGCGTGCGCCGTCCGCCTCCGCCAGCCGCGCCAGTTCGCTGTCGTCAATGCGCGCGGACATGCGAAAGCCCAGCACCGCCGCAACGCCAACCATGAGCAGAACAACCGCGGCAGAACCGCCGAGCTCAATTATCTCCGCGACGCCAAAGGGGTTCTCAAACTGCATCAGCCCGTGAGCCCCAACACGACGACCGTGACCAAGAACAACGTCCCAACAATGTAAGCGAAGTTTAGCATGAAAAATGTGCGCCAGGCGGCCGACCACCAACCGAGGGCGTAAGCGCCCTTTAAGTGGAAGTACATGTGCACCGGCAGCGCCAGAAGCAGCCAGGCGGCCGCCCAACTGATCCACGCAATTTGTCCCAGCAACACCACCGTCGAGAACAGGATGGCCGCGAACGCCAGCGCGTAGAGCGCGTAAGCCATGTGGTCGTAGAGCGTCACGCCCCGCTTCCAGAGAAACAGCAACGCGATGAACGGTAGCGAGAGCGGCGCCAAGAGGAACGAGAATTTCGACGCCGCATCTTGAACTTGATAAAGCGCAAGATCCGGGTTCGCGAATTTGCGACGCACACGTTCGGTCAACTCGCTGTCGGCGCCGCCGAACACGACGAAGTCTTCGCTTTCCCCCAGCTCCCGCATGCCATCCTGCCAAGTTTGCGGCTCACCATCTTCCGGCGCCCCCGAGACCTCGACTGTCACCGCTGGTGCATTAGTTGGCGCGGCGGCGGGCGGCGCCGCTGGATCAGGCGCCGTCGCCTGCGTTTGGTCGCCGGGCACTGCCGCCGCTACGTCTTCAACGCGAGCCCGCGCAGCTTGCTCAGCTCGGACTTGCTGCTCCGCCAATCGCCGCTCAAGACGTTCAACTTGGCTCTGCGCAATTTGCACCGCGCCTTCCGCCAAACCTGCTTCAAGGCCCTCCGGCGAGTCCGCCTCAGGATTTGCGCGCGCCCGCTCAAGCTCAGCTTGCGCGTCGGCCAAATCCTGGCGCGCTTCCGCCAATTGCTCGGCCGTGACCTCCGCCTGGCTATCGCGGATGTTCACTGGCGCTTGGATGGTCGAGAAGGCGAAGAACATCAGAAAGATCGAGAACAAGAACATCGTCAGCGGCGAGAGGTAGCGCGCGCGTTTGCCGAAGACGTAATGGCGCGTGAGCGTGCCGGGCCGGAAAATCACCATCGGCACGGTGCGCCAGGTCTTCGTGTCGAGGTGCCAGAGCCCGTTCAAGAATTCGCCAGCAACCGACACAAGCTTGCGGTGCGGAGAAGCGTGCTGGCCGCAATTGCTGCAATAGCGTCCGGTGATCACCGCGTCGCAATTGGCGCATGTGCCTTCGCCCGGCGGGCCGCCCTCGCGACCCTCCAGTGCAGCGCCCACCACGCCTGCCGACGCCAATGCGCCCGCCGCCTCAATTTCCCCGCTCATGATTTAGATGTTCCCGCGCAGCGCGGGCGGGATCAAGCCCGCGCGTCCCGCCGCGAGGGACCTTCTGCGCCCGTTTCGCCGTCCAGGCGCGACAAGAACCCCAATTCCCCGCGCGCAACCGCCGCCGGCTCACGTCGCGGGGCCGCCGCCGGGGCGCATTTTTTTGCGTCGCAGGTCAGCGCTTCCAGGCCTTCGCCCTCGATCGCGAGCGCCGCCAGGCCTTCCGCCTCTTCAATTGTTCGGGCCCAGACATAAACCGGCGCTACAGCGCTATCGAAACGCTTCGGCCAATTCTTCGCGCGGCGGTCGAGACGGGCCTCGACTACCACCCGCCAGAACGGCATGTGCGGCCGCGCAAGCTTCACACGATAAAGGTGGGCCCAGATTCGGCTGAGGCCGCGCTTTAGCTTCACGAATTCCACTCCGGCTTGCGCTTCTCTAAAAACGCGGCGAGCCCTTCACGACCTTCAGATGATGCACGCCTTTTTGCAATACGGCGAGCCGTTTCCTTCAGCACACGATCATCAATTTCGTCAGTGAGAAAGCGCACGAGCGCTTTGGAATCTGTGACGGCGCCCGGCGCCGCGGCCAGCGCCAATCCTGACAAATGTTCAATCATCGACGCCAAACCTGCCGCGTCATCGACAGTGTATTGTGTCAGGCCGATTTTTTCGGCGTAGGCGCCGTCAAATCCCTCCGCAGTTGCGAACAGCGCGCGCGCCATACGTGGGCCGATCGCCTCAACGACATACGGCGAAATGGTAGCCGGGGTCAGACCGAGCCGCACTTCGCTGAAACGGAACTTGGCATCCTTCACGGCCACGGCCACATCACACGCCGCAACCAGCCCGGCGCCGCCGCCCATCGCCGCCCCGTGCACGAGCGCGACCGTCAGCTGAGGCAGGTCGTGCAAATGCTTGAGCATCCGCGCCAACGCCAGCGCATCGATCTCGTTGTCTTCCGCAGTGCGCTCGCCGCCGCGCTTCATCCAATCGATGTCCGCGCCAGCGCAAAACGTCTCACCGGACCCACGGAGAAAAACCGCGCGAACGTGATCAGCGCCCTTCAGCGTCTCGAAATGCTCGCTCAGATTGGCGATCATCAACTCGTCGAACGCGTTGCGCTTGGCCGGCCTATTCAGCGTCACAATCGCAATGCCTTCGCCGGATACCTCCAGCAGCGCCGGTTCAGGTTCGAGACTCATGCTGCAGCTCCTAAAATCCGGACCAGCGCCTCGGAACGCTCATCTTCGGGCGTGTCATAGAGGTTGAGACTCTGCACGCCGGCAAAGAAGTATTCAAAGTCTTCCGGCGGCACGGCCTGCTCGATAAACACCGGCACGAGCCGCTTTTTGTATCGATCGGCAAGATAGATCTCGCGCTTCACATGATCGCTCTCGAAGGCGGCTTGCGAGCACATGACCACCACACCACCCGCCGCCTTGATGGCCCGGACGATCTCCCCAGCCCATCCGTCGCCGGCGCTGATGCCCTGTTGGTCAAGCCAGAACTTCCGGCCGGCGCGCTTGGCGCCCTCAACCAACGGCAGGACCGTCATGTCGTTCGCGCGCGAGTAGGAAACGAACACTGCATCGGCGCTTGGCGTAGGGCCACGCGCCCGCGGCCGCGGCTTGTGCGGATTCCGCGGCTGTCGCGGCGCTGCCCCAGAGCGCGCCTTCGTTGACATCAAGAAACCACGCACGATCAAGCCGAGCACGACGAAGAACAGCACGATCGAGATCGCAAACAACCAAGGCGTCACGCCGCCCGGCAAGCCATAGCGCGTGCCAAAGCCGTCAATGCCACTAACGAGTTCAGGCCACCCACCGGACGTTGGGCCAATTCGGTTGGCCAGCCAAATCGAAGCGCTGGCGGCGAACGCGAGCAAACCAGGCAACAGCAAGATCGGCAAAAGCAGCGCACCAATGCCGCCGCCCGATTTTTCGATCTGCACGGGCGCCTGCGGTTCTTGCGGCGCTTGATCGTCGGCCCTGTCGCCGTCATCGGCTTCCTCAGGCGGCATCCGGATGACGTCGCGCACGGCGTCCGCCACTTCATTCCATTTAAACTCACGCGCAGCCTCGAACGTCGCATCGATCGCTGGAAGATCGCGCAGACCGACCGGCGCGATGCCGTGATCCAGATTCACCACCACGAGCCGCCCTTGCGCCCAGGCATCGAGCGCCCGCTGCTCCAGGCGCAGCCGCGCTGTGGCGAAGGTCAGCGCCTGCGAAACGAGCAAAACATATGCGTCGCCATTCCCGACCGGCTTCAGCGCCGTATGACCATCGTCCAACTCGCAGAACTGGCCCTGGCGTTCGATGGTTTTCTCAAGCGCCTCGGCGTTTTGGCGGTCGGCCGGAGCATGAGCGAGGAATACTGTCATGGGGCGGTCTTTAGGCCCCCGGCGCCCCGCCCGCAAACCTGCTGCGGCGCCTAACCCACACTTGTTCTCATTGCGCCTTAACATTCGGCTCCTATCCTCCAGCCAAGCATGAAACCCAGCCTCGCCGAAGCGACCCCGCTAGTGGGTATTCCACCCGACGTCCTGACGGCGTTGGACGCCCTTGCCGAGTGGTTCTCCGTTCCGGCTGGCTGGCCGTTGATCAACGCGGGCGAACCTCCGGACGGCGTCTACTTTTTGGTATCGGGATCGCTGGCCGCTTTCAGGCCGACAGATCGCAGCGGACATCAATTGCTCGGCTACATCCGCCCTGGCGAGCCTGTCGGTGAGATGGCGATGATCGCGCGCGAGCCGCATTCCAGCGCCGTCTTCGCGATGCGCGACAGCGAAGTGCTGAAACTGGCGCCCGGCGCGTTCGACCTTCTGGTCCACGCGCACCCGGCGATGATGGAACACATAGCGCGCATCATGCTGGCGCGCGCACGGTCCACCGGAAAATCCAACCCGCGTTCAGATCCCAAAGTCTACGCGATGATCGCGACATCGCCGACGATCGACATTGAGTTGCGCGCCCGCACGCTACAGGCGGCGCTGAAGCGCCTCGGCGCGCGCGCTGTGGTGATCACCGAAGCGGACGTCCTCGCAATTTCCAGCGAAGGCATGAACAGCGCCTGGTTCGATGCCCTCGAGGAGAAGAACGACGCCGTCTTCCTTGTGTCGCCGATCGCCGACACACGCTGGTTTCGCACCTGTATCCGGCAAGCCGATCGGATCTGGTTCTTTGCGCGCGCAGACGCGCTTCCCTCAACACCCCTTCTGCCGCCAGAAGAACCTTCGCCTGCGCGCCAATTCCGACTGGTCGACGTCGTCTTGTTGCACCACGGCATGGATCGCAAAGCCGCGAGCACGAACGAATGGCGCGTCGCCTGCGACGCCGCCCGGCTCTTTCATTGGCGCGGCCTGGAAGACGAAGACGCAGCACGCCTCGCGCGCGTGATTGCACGGCGCTCAATCGGCCTCGTGCTCTCAGGCGGCGGCGCACGCGCTTATGCGCATATCGGTGTCGTTCGGGCGCTTCGCGAGGCCGGGCTGCCGTTCGACGTCATTGGCGGCACCTCAATGGGCGCAGTCGTGGCGGCCTGCGTCGCTATGGGGTGGTCAAACGAAGAGATTGAGCATCGTATCTCCAAGGCGTTCGTCGAAACCAATCCCCTCGGCGATTACGTGCTTCCTGTGGTTGGCCTCGTACGCGGCAAACGCGTCGATGACCGGCTCGAAGAAAATTTCGGCGAGACGTTAATCGAAGATCTGGAAGTCCCGTTCTATGCGGTCTCCACTGATCTTGTTTCAGGCACGCCGCGCATTCATCGCGGCGGCCTCCTTCGGCGCGCCCTGCGAGCATCGATCGCGCTGCCTGGCATCTTGCCGCCGGTTGTTGACGGTGATCACGGTTTGCTGGTCGATGGCGCCGTGCTCCGTAACTTCCCCGTCGACACAATGCGCGAACTGCATCGCGGCCCTATCATCGGCGTTGACGTTGCACGGCGCGATGGGATTGATATTGAAGACTTCCGCTCACCGCCCGGCTTCTTTGGTTGGATTGCAGCGCACGGCTGGCAATCGCCGCCGCCCATTGCATCGTTGCTGATGCGCGCAGCGACATTGACGATCGATCCCTGGGAAGGCCGCTCTGGCGCTGATGTTTTAATCGCGCCGGAAATGCCTGACATCGATATGCGCGATTGGAAGCGCTTCGATGATGCGGTCACAGCCGGGTATGAAGCTGCGGTTGCTGCGTTGCAGCGTCCGCACGGTTTGTTCCAACAACCCGAGAAGGACACGATCGGTTCGCTTGCGGGTTGGTCGTCACTCGAAACCGCCGATTAGGCTAGCGCTCGCGCGCTCGTTTTGTATGGTCCGCCCGAATCCAGGGGCGTCTTGTCATGCGTATCTTTCTGCTCGCGGCTGCGCTGACGCTAAGCGCTTGCGGTCCGTCGAATACTACCGCGTCCAACGCATCTGGATGCGCGCATAGCGCCGTGCATGACGTGACGTGGACAACTGAAGGCACGCCCGACACGATCACCACGCGCTCGGACGGACCAACATGCGCGCAAGCGGCGGTCACATTCGTGGCGCGCAATGGTGCGGGCGATCCATTGTGGGCATTCGCTTCGACGTACTTCGACCTGACCTCCGGCGGCATTCCACCCGAAGGCGCGCCTGCTGTGTCGAACGAGCAGATGGACACCTTCCTCGCTGGCTGGGCCGATGTGTCTACGATGCGCTCCGGCGAACTTCCAGAATGGCGCGAGAGCGTGGCGACGCTGACTGAGAGCGCAACGACGTTTGCATATGACACGCCGTTTGAGCGCGAAACGTATGAAATGTTCCGAGTGCGAAACTTGCCCATGATTTGTTACGCCGCAGCGGTAGAAGCCACGCAATGTCTGATTGTCGATCCGGCCTCGCATGCGCCAACCATGATCGTGGCGTACGGTCCGTGATGCGCTTGCTCATCCTGAGCGCACTCGCTCTCGCCGCTGCTTGCACCCAACAAACCGCGCGTTGCGATTTCTCGCATAGCCGCGAGATCGCCTTCACCGGCGGCGCAGCCCCCGATCGCATCACCGTGCGCACCTTCGGCGCCACCTGCGATAAGGCGATCGGCGTGTATGAGATTGTCGATGGCGAAGGCCACCCAATCTGGGCGTGGGCGGCGCCGCTGCCGCGTGCGTTTGGCGATGTGTTCACGGCGGAGGCGCCGGAACACGTCGAGGCCTTCCTGGAGGAATGGTCGCAGCCCGTGATTGCGCGCACGAGCGGCGCGCCGGCATTCGCGGAACTCGCGGCGGGGCAGACAACGCTCGACGCACTCACATA
Organism: Caulobacteraceae bacterium; assembly: GCA_031431115.1. Classification (GTDB taxonomy): domain Bacteria; phylum Pseudomonadota; class Alphaproteobacteria; order Caulobacterales; family Aquidulcibacteraceae; genus Vitreimonas. The sequence goes on along the minus strand of JANPCV010000008.1, from coordinate 34,191 downwards.
TACCGACATTCAGGCGCGCGATCTGCCGATGTTATGCCACTTTTCTGGAACAGCACGGCAGACGTGCGTGTTTTGGGAGCCTGCCGCCGGTGGCGCGGGACATTTTTTTGACCGGGACGTCGAGGAGACGGTGGAATGATGCGAGTTGGCGTGAGCTTGTTGGCGCTTGGTTTGATCGCGTGTTCCCCCGCGCCGGCGCCCGAAGCGCCGACAACTTCAACTGAAATTCCAGTCGCGGGCACGTCAGTTCGCGCCGGTTGCGACGCAAACACCGCGCGCGATTGGTCGGCGGTTGGCAGCCAATACTACATCATCGAAGCGGAAGCTCATGGCGCGACCTGCCCCGAAGCCGTCGCGACGATCCGCATCAAATCCACCGAAGGCCAAGTGCTGTTCACGCACGATTATCCGATCCGTGACGTCCCGCTCGCCTTCCGTCCGAACAACGACCAGACCGGCCTTCGCGATGAGATCGAGTCGTGGACCCAGGATGTTTCCGAAACCGGCAGCGCCGGCGAATTGCCGGCCTGGCCTTCGGGCGCAGCGCGTCCGCCAGGATTTGAACCTGCCGTCACGCGAAACGTCTACGAACAAGCACGCGGCAATCAGAGCGCGCTCTTCTGCTATCCTGACGGCGGCGAGAGCAATGCGTGCGTTGTTGTTGTAGGCACAACGGCGACGTTGTTGGGTTCGAAGACGCCTGAGCGCCCCTGATCACTCTCCTAAGCGTTCAATGACGATCAGCGCGATGGCGCGGTCTGCCGCCATGTTGGCCATGCAGCTGGCTAGCTCGACGCGCGCACCTGAGCCTTCGCCCCAGCGCGCGACGGCGTAGCCGCACTCCGCTTCGCGATAAGCGCGCCATTGCTCTTGCGCGGATGTTAGCGCGGCGACTGTTTCTTGGCGCTGCGCAAGGCGCGTTTGCGCCGCGTTCATAAGCGCCTCCCAAGCCGAGCCCTCTTCAGCCAAGCACATCGTCATGCCCATAGTGCTTTCGCCGTCCGCGTCCATGCACGGCTGCGATGCTGCGCCTTTGCATGCGTTGAGTGCGGCTCCGTCGCCTTCAGCCGCGGTTACGCACGCGCTCACGCGCTCAGCGTAGGTGACTTCCGGAAGATCGGCCCGCGCCTCTGGCGTTGCACATGCGGTTATGCCGAGCGCAAGTGCGAAGAACAATTGCCGCAATTTCGCCTCCTATCGTTAGCCTGCCACGCGTGTTCGCCAGATGCACCACATGTTAGCCAAGACGCTTGCGGACGTGCGCATCTTACTTATCTTGATAGTCCTCCAGCGACTTCCGCTGGTTTTCAAGAAAGGAGGTGATCCATGTCTCATTGTCACTCTGTAGGGGCACTGTCGCAGGCTTGGACCACCTCGGGTGGGACCAGCGCTTAAGCTTTGCCCCGCACGGGACAGACAATGGAAGGGCCGCATCGGGTAACCGGTGCGGCCCTTTTGTTATTCTAACGCCAGCGCACACGCGCCGGATAGATTGTTTGCACTTCTCTCTGCATTCACACTTGATGCGCGCGGGCGAGGCGGCGGTCCGAAAAAATTGGGGGCGAGATTGCTCCCACCCCCTGGCTCACCAGCCAAAAGAAATCAAATTAGGCTTCGACAGGCGCCGGCTTCATGCGCGGCGCGCGCCAGAGGCCAAACGCGGCCATGAGCACGGCGGCGACGCCCGGCGTGCCGAGAGCGGCGGCGCCGGCGTATTCAGCGACGTCACCAACACCTGAAATCAACAGCGACACGGCGGTCGCGATCAGGCCGAGTCCGCACAGCATGAGAGCGGCGAGGCCGAGACTTTCGACGGTCAGATGCTTAGACGGCTCTCGCGCGCGCGCAGCACTAATCCGTTGATCAACAACACCCGGCGCTTGCGCCATCGCGCGCGAGAACCAGGATTTCGACTTAACCGGCGCGGTGCGACGGGGCGCGATACGCGGTTCGAAATCGAGACGCGCGACCGGCTTGGCATGCGCGGTGGTGATTTCACCGTCTTCTTCAACCGGATCGTCAGTCACAACTTGAGTCAGCAACAGAGCTTCGGTGGCCGGCTCGCTGCTCAGAATTTCGGTCAGGCGTTCGGCAGGCGCCTGCTTCGGTTGCGGCGGCGCGATCGTGCCGACTTCCGGCGCAGGCGTATAGGCAGTCGGCGCGCCAAGGATCGAGGCGGCGTGATCGAGTTGCGGACGTAAGAATACGGACGGCGCGGCAAGCTGCGGCATATCTTTCAGGAAAAGCGCTTTCTCTGCCGCGCGGCGGCAGATGAGTGAATCGATGATGACGAGTTCGCCGCCAACATCGCTCTTGCGCCAGGCTTCCATTGCGCAAGCCGCGGAGACGTAGTCATTGGCATTGACGCGACGCAGCACTTGGCTTTTGCCGAAGGCGTCAGCGCCGACCGAGAACGCGAACGAGACCAGCGCATCGAATTGGGTTTGGGTAAGCGGCTGGGTGACCAGCGTGTTCACGAGCGTCTCAAAGGACGCGAGATCGCCCGTCAACAGCGCGGCGGCTTCATTCTCATTAACCGCGTCGCCCGCTTCGACATCGCGAACATGGTTATAGCCGACGAGCCAACCGCCGGTCGGCAGCTGTTTCGGTTCGGCCTGAAAGCCTTCCAGCTCTTGGATAAGAGCGAGGCCTTGGGCTGAAATGGCATTCGTCATGGGCTTTGCCTTTGAATTTCTCATAGCGCCGTCCCGTTCCGGTGCTGCGGGCGGGGTGGCTTTCGCTTTTCAGGCAAGTGCGGCGCCAAGGGCCCTCGCTTGAGGTGAACCGGTGTTAGTGATGAAGGGAGTGGTTGTGGGTGGCGTCGTGCTTCGACAGGCTCAGCATGACGCCAATTCTGACGCGCGAGGCGGCGCCTGCGCCGGGTGGGCCGGCACAACGCTACGTTCGGAAATCACGTTTTGGGTTCAGGAGGTATCGGCGGCGATGGGTGCGGACGCGCAGATAACGCGCGCCGTGTGATTTGGCGGCGCGATCGGCGTGATTGCGCGCAGACGCGTAAACGGGCGGCGGCGGCGATTGGCTAGACGCGCGGCGAGCACGTCGACGCGGCGGAGCACCGTGATGAGGTGCATCGCGCGTTGGATGAATGGGCCCCTGCTCCGCAGCTGACGGCGCAGAGCTGCGCCGGCGACGATGCGCATCGATTGGTAATGGCGCGGCGCCGCTTGCCGGAAACCGGGCCGCGCATTGGCGCGACGCGGCACGCGGGCGCGCGGCAATGGTTTCAGCAACTGCGCGGCGCGAATGAGGATGATGTTGCGGACCGCGTGGGTGAGCGTTTCGATTTTTAACGCGCCGTGGCGGCGATGATGGCGCTGCGATGCGCGGTTCTGATGCAACGCACCGGCGGCGAACCAGAACAACAACGCACCTAACCAAAGAATGAACCTGGCGAGGCGGTGTTCTGAACAAATGGGGATGCGCTTGAGCTGCATTGGGACGGCCAGTTTGAAAGCAAACTGGATGCGGTCGGATTGATTTTCGTGCGGGCGTTGGAAACGTTGGCGTTTTGGTGCGCGCGCTGTGGGATAGAGGGCGATACTATCCGCAGTTGAAGCGCGCCGCCTCGCTGCAGCTTGCACCGAACACATATCCTCATAAGCTCAGCGTCGTCCAAATCTCGATAAGGGCGCGTCATGCGAGCTATGATTTTTGTAGCGGGGATTTTGCTTTCAGCCTGCGCCTCATCGGATGAGCCGTCGCGCACTGCAGGCGATGTCTTCCGAGATTGCCGCAACTGCCCGGAGATGGTGGCGTTGCCCAGCGGCCAATTCATGATGGGCGATTGGTATTTTGGCTATGACGGCCACCGCCCTGTTCACCGCGAGAGCGTGGGCGATTTCGCGATCGGCAGGTACGAGGTGACGTTCGAAGAGTGGGACGCGTGCGTGCGCGATGGAGGCTGCGTCTCCAATCCCAATCCGAACGATCAAGGCTGGGGTCGCGGGCGGCGGCCGGTGATCAACGTGTCCTGGCAGGACGCGCAAGAATATGTGCAGTGGCTCTCGGCGCGCACGGGCCAGCCCTACCGCCTGCCAAGTGAAGCGGAATGGGTCTACGCCGACAACGCGCCTCGCTATGTCGAAACACCGAGTGGACGCATGTCATCCGACAGCACGGCGCCGGTCGGATCGTATCAGCCCAATTATTTTGGCGTCCACGATAAGAGAGGCAATGTTCGCGAATGGACGGAGGATCGTTGGCGCGACACCGCTGATGACCCACCCAGCGATGACGCGGCGGGCGCGACGGCACATGAGTATCGCGTCCTGCGCGACGTGAGCTGGCGGCACGGAAGCAATGGAGCTTCGGACACGGACCCCGCGCCCGGAATGTTGGACGAACGTAGCGAATGGATTGGCTTTCGTGTCGCGCGCGCGCTCACCGGCGTGCGCAATCCCAATCCCCTCCCGGCGCCACTTGCAGGTTCGCTCGAGCCGCCGCTGGAAGGCGGCTACTATGCATACAGCGGCACGAGCGGGTGCGGCGATAATCAGAACCACGTGACACTCACCCGCGATGTCACGCTCCACGCATCCCGCGACCCGGCCACGCCTGTGGTTGCGACCGTGCGAAGCGGCGAAGCCGTCAGCATCATCGACTGCCGCGCCCTCTTGCTGCCACAGCGCGGCGACGTGCTGCGGACCGATTATGGCTTCGAGGCGGGTCGCCCCGTCTACAGACTCTATGAGAATGCCTGGGAGTTCGACGACGAGTATTTCGAGCATGACGCCTACGTCCAATACATGTGGCATCATCGACGTGCCCTACGAATTTCCCGAAGATATGTTCAGCTGGGGCCCTGCGGCGTCAGATGAACCGCACGACAGCGCCCGCGCTGGTTGCTGGTTTCAGCTAGAGACGCGCGGTGTGCGTGGCTGGGGCCAAAGCGCGGACATCGATTGCTACTGGACACGCCACTGAGCGCGTCAGCTCAATAGGATAAGCGTCGCGAGGCCGAGAAACGCCAGGAAGCCGACGACGTCGGTGACGAAGGTGACGAACACCGAAGATGAAACGGCCGGGTCGGCGCCGAAGCGGCGAAGGGTCAGCGGCACGAGGATGCCGGCGAGTCCTGCGCAGGCGAAGTTGATCAGGATCGCGAGCGCGATCGACAGCGCCAAAAGCGGGCTGCCAAACCAGATCGCGACGACGACGGCGAGCACGGTCGCAAAGATCACGCCGTTGGACATCGCGGTCAGCGCTTCGCGAACAATGTAGCGCGGGGCGTTGGATTCGTTGAGATCGCGCGAGGCGATGGCGCGCACGGCGACGGCGAGCGTTTGGGTGCCCGCGTTGCCGCCCATGGAGGCGACGATCGGCATCAGCACGGCGAGCGCGATAAGCTGGTTGATCGAGCCTTCGAAGTTCGAGATCACCCAGGACGCGACGATGGCTGTGCCGAGGTTGACGAGCAGCCAGGGCGCACGGGCGCGCACGGATTTGAAAACGCTGTCGGTTTGCGCGGCTTCGCTCACGCCGGAGAGCTTGAGCAAATCTTCCTCGCCCTCCTCGGTGATGATGTCGACGATGTCGTCGACCGTGACCATGCCCTTGATGCGCCCGGCTTCATCGACCACCGGCGCCGAGGCCATGTGATACTTTTGGAATGTCTGGGCGACCTCTTCCTGGTCCATCTCCTGGCGGATTAGGATCAGCGGCGAGCGCATGATATCGAGCAACGGCGTTTCGCGGCGTGCGCGCAGCAGGCTGGAGACACGCACGGCGCCGATTGGGTGCATCAGCGCATCGACCACGTAAATCTCGAAGAACTCGTCCGGCAGTTCGGCTGCGCCTTCGCGCAAGCGATCGATCACGTCGCCAACGCTGTCGCCTTCCGGCGCTGCGACGTATTCGCGCTGCATGAGACGGCCGGCCGTCTCTTCCTCGAACGAGAGCGCTTCTTCGACCGCGAGGCGCGTGTCTTCGTCGGCGGCGGCGAGGATGCGGCCGAGTTGCTTTTCGTCGATGTCGGCGGCGACGGCGGCGGCGTCGTCGGTGTCGAGTTGGCCGAGGGCGCGGCCGACGTAATCGTTGGGCAGCTCTGGCAGAATTTCTTCGCGGCGCTCCCAGGAGAGCTCGGCGAGGAATTCCGGCGGCAGGTAGCGGCCCACCATCTTGGCGATGGTGCGCGCGGTCTCCAGCGGCACGTGCTCGATGACGTCGGCGATGTCGGCGGGATCGAGATTAGCAAGCTGCCGGCGCAGCGCCGGACCGTCATGGTCGCCGGCCGCAGCGATAATGGTGACGATGAAATGGGCGTCTTCGGACGGCGCATGGCGCTGTTCCGCCGCCGGTTCGGTCTCGGTGTTCATCGGCGGGCCGCTTCACGTGTGGGAGGAATGAGTTCGTGCCTCCCAAAACGCCGCGTCGGCGCTCACGTCAACCCCAGAGAGGAAACAAAATTCTGTCTGGACATATACCCCCAGGGGGTATCATAAGGCGGAATGCGGGATCGAACTCAGTTGCTGAACCGGCTGAAGCGCGTCGAAGGCCAAGTGCGCGGGCTCGCCGGCATGCTCGAAGACGGCCGCTATTGCATCGATGTGCTGACCCAATTGCGCGCAGCGCGTGCAGCGCTGAACCGCGTCGAGCAAATCATGCTCAAAGAACACCTCAACCATTGCATCGAGAACGCCATCGTCACCGGTAATGCCGGAGAGCAGCGAAAGAAGGCGTCCGAGCTGATCGAATTGCTTGTGCGGAGCGAGAAATGAGAAACGTTTGGATTGCTGCGCCAGCTTTGAGCTTGGCGGTGTTGGCGGGGCCAGCGCTCGCCCAGGATCACACGCACCAGCATGAGGCGCCCGCCGCGCAGCAAGAACCCGCCGAGCATCAGCACGATCACGCGGCGCCACCGGCGCAGCCTGCTCCGGAGCACCAGCATCAGCCGGAAGCCCCTGCGGCGCCGCCAGCGCATGGTCACGGCCAGATGGAGCACGATGACGGTGAGTCCATGGAGATGGGCGCCGAGGACGAGCACGCGTCGATGATGGCTGGGATGCGCGGGGTTTATGGTCCGTACGCGATGGGGCGCGATGCTTCGGGGACGGCGTGGCAGCCTGACGTTTCGGAGCACGGCGGCATTCATGTGCATAGCGGCGGCTGGATGGTGATGACCCACGCACTGCTCAATGGCGTCTATGCGTGGTCCGATGGATCGCGCGGCGATGAGAAGGCGTACATCGCCGGGATGGTGATGGGCGCGGCGCGGCGCGACATCGGCGAACGGGGTACGCTGAACTTGCGGGCGATGCTGTCCCCGGATCCGTTCATGGGCGCGAATGGGTATCCGCTATTGTTTGCGGCGGGTGAAAGCGCGGATGGTGTTGAGCCATTGGTGGATCGCCAGCACCCGCATGATTTGGTGATGGAGCTATCGGCTTCGTATTCGCATCGGATCGGTGATGTTTCGTCTGTGTTTGTGTATGGCGGCCTGCCGGGTGAGCCGGCGTTCGGGCCGCCGCCGTTCATGCACCGTCTGTCGGCGATGGATTCGCCGGAGGCGCCGCTGACGCACCATTGGTTCGATTCCACCCACATCACTTTCGGCGTGCTGACGGCGGGCGTGACGCATGGCGACTGGAAGCTTGAAGGCTCGCGCTTCCGTGGCCGGGAACCGGATGAAGACCGCTTCGACATTGAGAGCGGCGATCTGGATTCAAGCGCACTGCGCGTGAGCTGGAACCCCACCGAGAATTTGTCGCTGCAGGCATCATGGGCGGACATTACCTCGCCTGAGGCTTTGGAGCCTGATGAGGATGAAGAGCGCTGGTCGGTCAGCGGCATCTACACGCGGCCTGTTGGCGTGGATGCGTTTTATGCGGTGACGCTGGCGTTCGCGAACAAGGAGCGCAGCGATGGCGTTTCGCTTGATGCATGGCTGGCGGAAGCGGCGTGGCATCCGAATGCGCGCTGGACCTGGTTCGCGCGCGGCGAAGCGATCGAGACGGACGAGCTAGGCGCTGTGCATCACGGACCGGTCGAGAACGTGGCGCGCTTGAGCGCCGGCGTCATTCGCGACTGGCGGATCAATGAGAACACGGTGTTCGGCGTCGGCGTTGTGGTGCAGCAGCATTTCGCGTCCGACACGCTGGAGCCGCTTTATGACGGCGACCCGCAGGGCGCGATGGGGTTCGTCCGGCTGAAAATCGGATAAGTTGCGATCCGGCCCGAATAGGATTAAATCCTACTCATGGCGAGATCAACCAAACAGCTTAGCGTGACGCTGCCAAATATCATGGCGAAGCAGGTGCGCGCCAAGGTGACCTCCGGCCAATACGCCAGCGAGAGCGAGGTTGTTCGCGACGGCTTGCGGGCGCTGGAGGCGCGCGAACGTGCGACCGAGCGCTGGCTCAATGACGTCGCCGCGCCCGCCTATGACGCGTTGAAGGCCGATCCGAAGCGCGCGCGCTCGGCGGCACAGGTAAAGGCAACGCTCGCGCGCGCGCATAAACGCGCATCAAAACCGAAATAGGATGCCGTGCGCTTCCAAGTCATCTTCACGCCGGAAGCGGAACTTCAACTCAAAGCGCTCTACGAATATATTGCCGCCGAAGCGTCACCGGCGACAGCCAAGCGCTTCACCGATGCGATCGTCGAGCGCTGTTTGAACCTCAACACGATGCCGCATCGAGGGACGCCTCGTGATGACATTCGCCGGGGCCTGCGGACGCTATCGTTTCGTCGGCGTGCGATGATCGTCTACACCGCTGACGCCGCACAGGTGGCGATTATCGGCGTCTTCTATGGTGGACAGGACTTTGAGGCCCTGATCCGAGAGAACGAATAATCTCCCGGGGGTTTGTAGGCGTCAGGGGCGGCGGTTCGTCCTAAGGGCACGAACAATGAGTATCCCGGGGAGGCGATCGATGAAGGCCAGTGCATCTGTTTGGGTTGGGCGCGTGCTCTCGGGGCTGTTTGTGCTCTTCATGCTGGGCGCGTCGGCGGCGCCGAAGCTCACGGGCATGCCGATCGCGGAAGAGATCATGGCGGGCTTGGGCTGGCCGCCCGGCTATGCATTTGGGATCGGCATCCTCGAGGTGACGCTGACGCTGCTTTACATCTATCGGCCAACGAGCTTGCTCGGCGCGGTGTTGTTCATGGGGCTCTTCGGCGGCGCGATGGCGACCAATCTGCGCGCGGATCAACCGCTGTTCAGCCACACGCTATTCAGCATCTATCTGGGGCTTATCATGTGGGGCGGGTTGTGGTTGCGCGATGAAAGACTGCGCGCGCTGTTCCCGTGGCGGCGTAAGGACTGAGGCCCGCAAAAAAACTTACACGCGCCACGGAACGCATCCGCGATCGGCGTGTTTACTCCTAACTTCTGGACGAACCGCGCAAGTGGCAAGATCGGAAGGGATAGAGGCTCCCGGCAACGGGGGCCTCTTTTTCGTTTAGGGGGCTAGAATCGCTTCGGGGCTGAGGCGTCCGCCTTCGCCCGTTGGGCTTCGGCGAGACATCCTTCGCGCGAAAGCGCGAAGGATGGTGCGCTCGAGAGGACTCGAACCTCCACGATGTTACTCGCTGCCACCTCAAGGCAGTGCGTCTACCAATTCCGCCACGAGCGCATTTAGGGGCGCGGGGTTACCAGACCCGCTCCAAACGAACAAGGCCCGGGTTGCCCCCGGGCCTTGTGGATTAGCTATGAGCTGCGGCTTAGTTGCTGGTCAGCTCAGAGATCGACAGGACGGCCTGGGCGTTGCCCTGGGCGTAGGTGCCGACCCAGATGTCGTAGAGACCAGACTGCGGGCTATCGATGCGCAGGCCCGGGTTCATGCCGTTGAAGCCGCCATCGTCTTCACACAGCCACTGGCCGCTCGGCGTGCGAACGACGAGAGTCGTGTCGGTGCTGGAGTTGGCTGAAATGACCAGCGGGAGGTTGGTGCCGCCGGCAGTCCAGTAGAGGTCGAAATCCGGGTTGTTGGCGATAAACCCTGGGCAAGCGGCGCCGAGCGCGGCGCCCGAGTTGATCTCGCCGCCAGCGACAACGTTCACGTTGTACGGATCAGGTTGGAAGCCAGCAGCAAGGCGGACGTTGCCGTAGGTGGGCGTGCCTTGCCAGTTTTGAGCTGAGGCTACGCCTGCAGTCAGAGCAACAGCGGCGACCGCGATTGCAGCGGCGATACGCGATTTCATGATCATAACATTCCCCGTGAGAATGCGCACCGGGCTCTGGTGCGCGCGAACAATCTGGCGTCCCACGCCTGAGCCCAACATGAACGCTTGGGCAACATTTCGTCTAGCCCCTAAATTTTAGGGTGCAGCGTTAAATTCGTGAACGTCGGCCGGTTCGGTGACGGTTATGCAGAGACGATCGCCCTGGATGGTGATCTCCCCCCGGGCAATCGGGTGCCCGGCGGCCAATATCCAAAGTTCGTCCGATTCCTTGGTATCGAGCGGAATGACCGCCCCCCGGCCCATACGCAGGAGCTGCTGCATCGGCATCGAGCAGCGGCCGAGCACAACGGAGAGCTCGATATCGACATGGTGAACTTGGCTTTTAGCGGACACGCGACGACCCCATTTGATTCTGCTCTAGTCGAACCTGAAAGGGTTGCGGGCGCGTGAACGAATGATTGGTTGGGCAGTCTCTCCCGGGCTCACGGATTACGAGGCCGCTGTTGCGGCTATGGAAACACGCGCCGCGGCGATCGCGGCCGGCGAAGCAAGCGAACTCATTTGGCTCCTGGAACATCCCCCGCTCTACACGGCTGGTGTCAGCGCCAAGGAGCATGATCTGCTCGCGCCGGACCGGTTTCCGGTGTTTCGCACCGGACGCGGCGGGCAGTTCACCTACCATGGGCCAGGACAGCGCGTGGCTTACGTGATGCTCGATCTCCGCGAGCGTGGGCGTGATGTCACCAAGTTCGTCGCCGATCTGGAACGCTGGATCATCGGCGCGTTGGATCAGTTCAACGTCAAAGGTGAGATACGCGACGGGCGCGTCGGTGTTTGGGTGGAGCGCAAAGGCCCCGGTTGGGCGCGTGAAGATAAAATCGCGGCGATTGGCGTGCGCTTGCGCAAATGGGTGAGTTTCCACGGCATCGCCTTCAACGTCGAACCGGACTTGGAGCACTTCTCTGGAATCACACCGTGCGGAATTTCGGCGCCGCAGTTCGGCGTGACCAGCTTGGTCGATCTCGGGTTGCCGGTAACGATGAGCGATGCTGACGCCGCTTTGCGCGCATCGTTCCACCAGGCGTTCGGCCCGACCGAAATGGCGGCGCCGCCGGCATAGGCCGCGAGAGCTAATTGCATCCAAGCGAACACGCCCGGACATCTCTTCATAAGAACGACGGAGAGATTGCGATGAACGCTCCAGCCGACAGAACCGCCAAGCGCATCAGCGTGCAGGAATGGTTCGCCCGCTACGACGCGCTCGATCTACTCAAGCGGCACGAACAGCAAGCGCAGCCGCAGATGCGGACGCCGGCAGATCGCACGGCGCTGCGGACCTAGCGCCGATTTCCAGCGCAACCCTCTCGGCGCGCCTCGCAGGTGCGCCTTTTTCTTTGCGCAACACACAGCGGGCTAAGCTGCGCTCATGACGATTGATTCTCTTCCCGACACGATCAGAGCGCGGGCCTGGGGCGGCACACAAACAGTCGAGGAAGTGGTTGCGAATGTGCGCACTGGCACGTGGCCACGCGTCTCCTTTACCGCCACGATGTCGTTGCTGTCGCTTGCGATGCTGCCGCTCGCGCCGACGCTGGTGTGGCTCGCCTTCATCGTGGTCTGGGAACTAGCCGCGCGGCCTTGGCTTGAGGACAAGTTCGCACTGCCCGCGGCCAAGCAATCAGAAGCGCGCGGCTTTGCATTGCTTGCGCCAATCAATTTCGTTGGCGCGGTCGCCTACACCGCCCTTCCGGTCGCGGTGTTCATGACCGGCGTGCCGATCGGCATGGTTTTGGCGACGGCATGGATCTGTGGCTCGGCAAACCACTTGTTCGTCTACTTCTCGGCCAATCGCTGGCTGCTGCTCTCGTGCGTGACGCCGCTGGCGGTGATGTCGCTGTCGGCGCCGCTGGTGACCAACGGACTTACGCTGGAAGCAGCGATCGGCGTTTCGACTTTGGCGGCATTGATGTTGGCGGCCTGTATGTTCGGATTCGACCGGCAAGTGCTGCTCGGCAATCTCGCCAGGCACGCCACTGCACGCACAACAGCAGAGCAAGCCAACGCCGCGAAATCGCAGTTTCTGGCAACCATGAGCCACGAACTTCGCACACCGCTGAACGCCGTCATTGGTTACGCGGAGCTGATCGAAGAAGAAGCCGAGAGCGGGCCTGTCGCGGAGGACGCATCGAAGATACGCGCATCAGCGCGGCAATTGCTCAGCGTGATCGACGTGATCTTGGATTTGTCCAGGCTGGAAACGGGCGCAATCGAACTTCGGCGCGAGCGCGGCGTGGTTTCGGCCGTGCTGCAGCAATTGCGCGAAGCGGCGCTGCCGCTGGCAATGGTGAACAACAACACCGTCATCGTCTCAGAAAGCGGCGCGCTTGGCGAAGCTGAGATCGATCACATGCGCCTGCACCAATGTTTGATGCAGCTAGTCTCAAACGCGGCGAAATTCACGCGCGATGGTGAGATCCGCATCAGCGCGACGCGCGAGGCCCTGGGCGCGCGCGACCGGCTGGTGTTCAGTGTGGCCGACAGCGGCCCCGGCATCGTCCAGGAGGAGCAAGCGCGGATATTCGAGCCGTTCATGCAGGGCGAGACGGGCGCGGCCCGGCGCTCTGATGGCTCGGGCCTGGGGCTAACGTTGGTGCGCCGTTTGGCCCGGCTCATGGGCGGCGACGTGCGTTGCGAAAGCGAACCAGGCCAAGGCGCCACGTTCACGCTCTGGATCGACGCCGGCCCCTCACGCTGAGCTTTTTTCGACGGCTCTGCGTCCAAAGCCCGGGCCGTCCGCATCTGTGTCAGCAATAGGGCAAACGTCCCTAGGCTATGGAGCTGACAATGGACGCCGACATCTTTGTACCGTTTGTGTTTTTCGGATTTCTCGGGGCGATCATCCTGGTCCCGCAACTCGCCAAGGAGCGCACCAAGCGCTCGGCGCACGATCTCGTTTCACAAGCGCTCGCGCGTGGCCAGAACCTTGATCCGGGCTTGGTTCAACAGCTCACCCAGAACCTGCTGGATGAAGGCAACCGCGCCCGCAAAAGCCTCGGCAATGCAGTGATCCTGCTGGCGCTGGCGGGCGGCTTCATCGCGGCCGGCTTTGTGATGGACGGCTTCGATCCGGGCGGCGACGCGCGCCACGGCATGTGGATCCCGGCGGTTATTCTGGGTTCGGTAGGCACCGCGTTCCTGCTGCTCGCGATCATCGATTACGCAACCAAACGCCGCTCGGCTGGCTGAGCTTCACGTCACTGAGCATCGATTTGGCCAGGGACTTTGCGGTCCCTGGCCTTTGCTTTTGCGAGCGCTGGCGGACGGTTTCACCAAATCTCCGCATTTCCGCGCCGCTCCCGCCTTGGCGGATCGCTCTAATAGCGCCTAGCGGTAGGGCTGGAGCGGACATGGGCGGCTTGAAGGCATTGGTGGTTGCGGCGGCGCTGGCTCTTGGCGGGTGCAGCGCGGCGCGCGCCGATGCGCCGGCCGAAGCGCAGAACGGCTGGGTGCAAATTGCGCCAGAGCCGACGCGGCTCGATGGGCGCCTGTACGAAGCCACCTGCTCGCACGCGGCCGGCACCGACCCGGCGTATCGCTTTTGGTTTCGGCGCGGCACCGCCGATGGCCTGGTCGTGTTCTTCGACGGCGGCGGCGCATGTTGGGATGATGTGACGTGCGCGATCCCGCGCCGGCGCGAAGCAGATCGCGACGATGATGGCTTCTACAAAGCCGAGTTGATCCCGACCGATGATCCCAATCGCTTTGGCGGCATTTTCGATCTCGACGATCCGCGCAATCCGGTGCGCGATTGGAGCATCGTCTATGTACCCTATTGCACTGGCGACGTTCACTCGGGCTCGAACACGGCGCGCTACAGCGATCCAGATACGGGCGAGAGCTACACGATCGAACATCGCGGCGCGGACAATTTCCGCGTCGTGCTGAATTGGCTGAAGCACAATTTCGCGCAGCCCGGGCAAATCCTGGTCGCGGGATCGAGCGCTGGCGCTTACGGCGCCTCGACGCACTATGCACGCATCCGCGCCGCCTACCCTCGTGGGCGCGCGCTGATGTTAGGCGACGCAGGCCAAGGCGTGATGACGCAGGCGTTCCTGGATCAGCGCAACGCCAGCTGGCGCTTTGTGCTGCCGCGAGAAGTGTTTGCGCGCAACACGACGTTGACACCGGAGATCGATGTCGTCGGCCGGTTGGCGGAGCGCTACCCGCGCGATCGCTTCGCGCAATATACGACCGCGCACGATATCACCCAATCGAGCTTCTATGCGCTGATGGGCGCGGAGAACGCGTGCTTGGCGTGGACTGCAAACATGACGTCGGCGCTGGCGGAGCGCCAGCACGAGGGCAATTTCCGCTCGTACCTCGCCTCTGGCGAGACGCACGCCATTTTGCGTACGCCGCGCTTCTATACCGAGCAAAGCGGCGGCGCGCCGCTGGCGGACTGGCTTGCCGCGGCGCTGAGCGCAAATGGCGCGGGCTGGGAAAATCGCGCCTGTGAGAATTGCATGGTGCGGCCGACGCGGTGTTCGTACTAAGCGTTGGTATGGAGAAACGCCCCGCGCCAACTATTTTCATCGATGCCGACGCCTGCCCGGTGAAGGAAGAGATTTATCGCGTCGCACGGCGTACGGGGTGTCCGGTGCAGGCGGTGACGAATAGCTTCATGCGCGTGCCGCCGGATGTGACGCTGACGGTGGTCGAGTCAGGCCCGGACGTGGCGGACGATTGGATCGCAGAGCGCGTACAGCCGGGCGACATCGTGATCACCAACGACATTCCGCTCGCCAGCCGCGCGCTGAAGGCAGGCGGCGCGGCTTTAGGTGCGACGGGCAAGGCCTTCACGGAAGGTTCGATCGGCGCGGCGCTGGCGCAGCGCGAGATCATGGAGCATTTGCGCTCGATGGGCGATGTTGTCGGCGGACCGAAGCCGTTTTCGCAAGCTGATCGCTCGCGGTTTTTGTCGGCGCTGGATGCTGCGGTGATGAAGGCGAAGCGAAAATCGTCGTGACTGGGGGAATTCATGCTGGTTCGGTTAAGCGCACTGGTTCTGGCGATGGCGGTCGCGGCGTGCGCGGCCATGCCAGTGTCACAGACCGCGGAAGAGCGGATCGCGGCGGCAGCGGTCGCGGTGGACACGGACGCGCAACTTGATCGCGTGATCGACGCCATCGGCGACGCGCGCGTCGTAATGCTTGGCGAGCCGTGGCACGGCGATGGCGGCGCCATCGCATTGCGCTCACGGCTCGTGCAGCGGCTGCATGAAGAGCGCGGTTTCGACCTTTTGGTGTTTGAAGGCGACTTCTTCGCTCTGCACGAGGCGTGGACGCGGGTGGAAGGCGGCGCAGATGCGCGCGCAGCGTTCAACGAAGAGCTCTATCCGTTCTGGATCAGTACGCCGGTCGCGGCGCCATTATGGGATCATATCTCGGCCGCGGCGCATTCGGCGCATCCGCTGCGGGTCGCCGGCGTGGACAACAAGCTGATCGGGCGGACGACACGCGAACGCCTGGGACCTGCGCTCCGGCCCCGCTTCGCCGCGTTGACCGGCGTGACGGGTGCGGAAGCGCAAGACGCGGCGGAGACGCTGCACAACGCCATCAATGGCCGCTTCGACGGGATCACCGGCGGGCATTTCGCCCGCTTGATCGCTTTACTGCAGCGGTTGGAAAGCGAAGAGCGCGACCCCTTCTGGCGCCAGGTCGCGGAAAGCGCGCGGCGCAATGTGAGCGGCGAGGGCCGCGATGCGGCGATGGGCGACAATCTGCTTCGGCTCGCGCAGGCCTATCAGCAAAGCCGGATCATCGTGTGGACGCACAACAATCACGCGCTGACCGACGCCAACGTCTATTTCGGCTCAAGCGATCCCGTGATCGGCGAACAGACACGGGAGATCTCTGCCGCGCAGCGAGCCGCCTGGACATATTTGGGCCAAGAGGCGCGGCGCGCATTTGGCGACGATCTCTATGCGATCGCGACGCTGAGCTACCAGGGAGCGTATTCATCTGACATTGCCCCAACCCTTGTCGGCGAGTCGGCTGATTTCACACGAAGCGCGGCGCTCGCGCCAGCGGCGGCAGGCACGCTGGAGGCGGCGCTCGCGGCGCGGCGGCTAACACTCGGGTTTGTGGACTTGCGGCGCGTGCGCGATCCGGCGCCGGTTGCCAGCCGGGTGCTGGACTACACGCAAATGCCAGCTGTCTCGCTGCGCTTGGATCAAGGCTATGACGGCGTGCTGTTCGTGCGCGACACGTTTCCGCTGACCGGCGCGGATCGGTAACCCTAAGCCAGCTCAGTCATTATCTCGTCCGCCGGAGCCCAAAAAAGAGTTGCATTGGACGGGAACCATTGCCTCGATGGCGCGTTGTGCCCCGCTATGCCAAGAATGCCGTCAGCTTGATGCCCTGGCAGCCTATGGCGGAAAGTTGGGTGGAATGGCCGTGATCCTCGTCGTTGAAGACGATGCGCTGATCCGCATGGTCGCGGAGATGATGATACAGGATTGGGGACACGAAACACTGTCAGCGGGCGACGAAGCCGAGGCGCTTGCGATCTTGCGTTCGCCGCAGCGCATTGATGCAATGTTCACCGACATCTATCTCAAATCATCGGTGCTTGGTGGGTGTGACCTCGCTCGCCAAGCCATCGCACTTCGACCGCAATTGCGGGTGCTCTACACAACCGGCAACTCCCTTACCGACAAAATGAAAGCGCTGTTCGTTGTCGGCGCTCAATGCCTGGGCAAGCCGTACTCACAACAACAGCTTCAACACTCCGTCGCGGAAATGCTCGCAACATGACAACAAAAGAGACGAATATGCCGGATTCCGAGATTTCTGCCGGCGACATCGTCGAGACGGTGCCCAGCGCACTTATCATCCTCGATCAAAATCTGATCATCAAGTCGGCCAATCGCGCGTTCTATCAGACCTTCCGCACCAGCCCGCAGGAAACTGAAGGGTCTCTGATTTACAACCTCGGCAACCGGCAGTGGGACATTCCGGCGCTGCGCAATCTGCTTGAGAGCGTGATCCCCCATCGCGCGTAAGTCGAAGGGTTCGAGGTCGAGCACGATTTCCCGACCATCGGCCGGCGCACCATGCTGGTCAACGCGCGGAAAATCCTGCGCGGCGGCGACCATGACGGCTACATTCTGCTCGCCATCGAGGACGTCAGCGAAGAACGCGCGGCCCGCGCTGAGAGCAAGCGCTACTGGCAACTGACGCAAAGCATCGTCGATACGATTCGCGATCCTCTGGTCGTTCTCGAAAACGACATGACGATCGTGACCGCGAGCCAAGCGTTTCTAACCATCTTCGGGATCACCCAGGCGGAAACCAAGGGACGGCGCGTCTCCGAATTGCTGCAACACCAATGGGATGTGCCGGCGCTGCGGCATTTGATGGAAAAGGTGCTCCCGGAAAACAAGCCGATTGAGAGCTTCGAGATCGAGGACGTTTTTCCGGGCCTCGGCCGGCGGGTCTTCAACTTGAACGCGCGGAAAATCTCTCAACCGGGCAACCACGCCCACCGCATGCTGCTGGTGTTCGAGGACGTCACCGACCGCAAGCAGCGCGAACGCGACGCCATCACGCTGACCAACGAAATCTCGCACCGGATCAAGAATAATTTGCAGATCATCGTCGGCCTAATCGCGTATGAATCGCGTTGGACAGCGGCGCCGTGCGTTCAAGGCTACCAGGCCATGCAAACGCGCATCGGCGCCATCGCTCAGCTTTACGACCTGATCTCGCAATCCAGCCGTGGCCGGACTGTCGCCGTGGACGCCTATCTCAAGGAAATCGCCAAGACCATGTCGGCCAGCCTGCTTGGAAACGCGTCCGGGATCAAAATAGAAGTCAAAGCCGAGCCGCTGGAAATCGACCCTGAGCGCGCCGTTCCGTTCGGGCTGCTGGTCAATGAGCTCGCGACCAACGCGATAAAGCACGCCTTTCCAGGTGGCACGGGGAATGTCGTGCTCAGCGTCGAACAATCCGGCGATGAGATTGAATTATGCGTCTCCGATAACGGCGTGGGGATACAGGGCAAGGACCCCGATTCAAAAAGGGCGCCGGAGAAGCGTGGGTCTGACTACGTCGCGATCTTCGTGCGCCAACTCGGCGGCACGATTGTCCCGTCGGTCGTGGAAGAAACCGGAACGACGGTGAGAGTACGCCTGCCCTTGCTATTGATCCCGTCAGGCGCTGAGCCTTTGGCGGCTTGATCGCACGGTGAGGTGGTAGGCGGGCCGAAGCCGTTTTCGCAAGCTGACCGCTCACGGTTTTTGTCGGCGCTGGATGCTGCGGTGACGAAGGCGAAGCGGCGCTAAAGCGCTGGGATATAGTGCGACGCGTACCAGCCAGTTAGCACGTACATCATCGCAAGAGCCGCAATCTGGACGCGACGATCAGGCCAAAGCCACGCCGCGCCAACAAGCGCAATCTGCCCAACATTGACCAGCGCGGCCGATTGTAGTGGTGCGATGGCCATGTTGCCGAAAATGCTGAGCACTTGATAGGCGAACAACGCGGCCAAGTATCTGCGCCGGTTTGCGGTGTGGAATTCCGCCAGATCGGCGCCGTCCTTGGACTCCGCCTCGCTCGGCACCGCCAAGCCGCACGCCACATACAAAACCGTCGCCATCAGCAGAAGGAACGCGACGAAGCCAAGCGTCCAGACATCGGCCTCGCGCAGCTGCCAGACGGAAAACCAATAGTCGACGCACCAAAATACAAGAAGGCCGATCCAGCCCGCGTACACAAGCGAGAATTTTACGTTGCGTGCATGGAGGAGTCGCACGACGCCAGCCAACAGGTGCGTGAACGCGAGCGACACGACGACAGAGAGAATGACGCTATTCGAAGGTTGTCATGTCAACGTCCGTTGGGGCCACTCAAGGTAGCCAGGAATTGCGAGGTGGCTCGCCAAATCGATTGGAACTCGATTGCCCCGGCGCCAGCAACAGCCAAAACGCCGGGAGCGCGGCTATCGCCGAGATCGGAATCGGCAACCACGAGTCGTTAAGCGACGGCCAGACGGCAAAAATTGCGCTGCATAGATACAGCACACAAAGTCCGACAATGACTCGCACACCTGAGAAGCCAAGATCGTGTGCGCGCCGAAAGAGGATCGAGACTTGGAATGGAAAGAAAATGATGGCGCTCAGCTCACCGACGCGCTCGCCGTCATTTGTCCATGCGTACCCGCCGCCCTGCGAAGCGGGCGGCGCGAAGTTGATTAGCCATAAGAAAAAGACGATCGAGGATGCTAAGCCTAGGCTCGAAAAGCCAAGCAGGCATTGACGACGGTTCAAACGACCGCGCCAGCCCCAGAAGAGCTTAAGCCAGCTCAATCATCACCTCGTCCGCCGCGACGGATGCGCCGGCGGTGACGTTGACTTTGGCGATGACGCCGTCGCGTTCGGCGCGAATGATGTTTTGCATTTTCATCGCTTCGACGACCGCAACGCCTTCGCCGGACTTCACGTCCTGGCCGGGCTTCACGTCGATCGAAATGATGAGCCCCGGCATTGGCGAGACGATAAGCTTTGAGGTGTCGGCCTTCTGCTTTTCCGGGATCTTTTTGTGCAACTCGGCGCCGCGCGGCGTGGCGACGAGCGCGAGCACGGTGACGCCGCGATGGCGGAGCGTGTAACCGCCGGGCGCGGTTTTGATCTTCACCGAGAACGGCTGACCTTCAAACTTGCCGCTGATAATGCGCGCGCCGGGACGCGTCGTTGTGTCGATGCGGTGTTTCTTGCCATTGATAAGAACGGTGGCGCCAGTGTCGTCGAGGTCGACGCTGGTTTCGTGGTGGACCTTATCGAGGATCACGGTCCAGTCGCGCTGCCAGCCATTGGCCTTGCCGTTCAACTGGCCGCTGATCTGGCGGGCGCGGCGCGCGGTGAACGAGCGCGCGATGGCGGCGGTGGCGATCAGGAGCTTTTGCTGTTGCGCCGTGGGCGGCACGCCTTGGAATCCGTCGGGGAAATGCTGCTTGATGTAGGCGGTGGTGAAATCGCCTTTGCGGAAGTCCGCCTCTTCCATCACCGCGCCGAGGAACGGGATGTTGTCGGCAATGCCGTCGATCAGGAAATTATCGAGCGCTGCGGCCTGCGCATCGATCGCAGCGATGCGGGTGGGCGCGTGGGTGATGAGCTTGGCGATCATCGGATCGTAGAACATCGAAATCTCGTCGCCCTCGCGGACGCCGGTTTCGTTGCGCAGCGTGACGTCGCCGGTTTTGCCTTCGGCCGGCGCCTGATAGACGCGGAGGCGGCCAATCGACGGAAGAAAATTGCGATAGGGATCTTCAGCGTAGATGCGGCTCTCGATCGCCCAGCCTTTGATCTTCAAATCTTTCTGCTTGAACTTGAGCGGCTCGCCGGCGGCGACGCGGATCATCTGCTCAACGAGGTCGAGGCCGGTGATCATTTCCGAGACCGGATGCTCGACCTGGAGCCGCGTGTTCATTTCCAGAAAGAAGAAGCTCTTGTCGGCGCCGCTGGCGACGAACTCAACGGTGCCGGCGCTGTCGTAGTTCACAGCGCGAGAGAGAGCGCAGGCTTGCTCGCCCATCGCCATGCGGGTTTTTTCGTCGAGCAGCGGCGACGGCGCCTCTTCGATGACCTTCTGGTTGCGGCGCTGGATCGAGCACTCACGCTCGAACAGATGCACGACGTTGCCGTGCTTATCGCCGAGCACTTGGATTTCGATGTGGCGCGGCGCGGTGACGAATTTCTCGATGAAGATGCGATCGTCGCCGAAAGCGCCTTTGGCTTCGGCGCGTACGGCGGGAAAGCCCTCTTCCACTTCGCGGCGATTATAAGCGACGCGAATACCCTTGCCGCCGCCGCCGGCGCTGGCCTTGATCATCACCGGGTAGCCGATCTCCTCGGAAATCTGGATGGCGTGCTCGACACCTTCGATCTCGCCGATGAAGCCCGGCACGCAGGAGACGCCCGCTTCGGCCGCGCTCTTTTTAGATTCGATCTTGTCACCCATGGCGCGGATGGCGTGCGCGTTCGGGCCGATGAAGACGATACTCTCCGCCACCAGCCGATCGGCGAACTCAGCCTTCTCGGAGAGAAAGCCGAACCCCGGGTGGATCGCTTGCGCGCCTGTCTGCTTCGCGGCCGCGACGATTTTATCGATAACGAGATAGCTCTGCGCCGCTGGCGGCGGGCCAATGAACACAGCCTCGTCGGCCATATCGACCGCGAGGCTGTCAGCGTCGGCCTCGGAATAGACGATGGCCGTCTTGATGCCGAGCCGGCGCGCGGTGCGGATGATACGGACGGCGACTTCGCCGCGGTTGGCGATGAGGATTTTATCGAACATTGGGGCGTGCTTACCCATGTTTCATAGCTTCGTCATCCTTTCACCCATCCCCGGATGCGAGCGTCAGCGAGCGATCCGGGGCCCATAAACCCAGCTGCTTCCGTGTAACGTTCAGGCAGTCGTGTTTATGGGTCCCGGGCTCGATGCGTTCCGCATCGCCCCGGGAATGGGTGGTGGTAGGGTGTCGCCATGAATCGCAGAGAGATCATCGTCGGCGCCGCCGCCCTCGCCGCTTGTTCGCAAAACGCGGAGAGCCAAGCCGCGCCAACGCCCTTCCCTATGCGGCGTGGCGTAAATTTAGGCAACGCACTCGAAGCGCCCAATGAGGGCGACTGGGGCTATCGGATTGAGTTGCCGCATCTCGATGCGATCCGTGACGCGGGCTTCGATGGCGTGCGCTTGCCGGTGCGGTTCGATGCACATGCGGGTTCGACGCCGCCTTATGCGTTTGGCGGTAATTTCTGGCGGCGCATTGATGAGATCGTGGATCACGCGCTTGAGCTTGGACTCAAAGTGCAGCTCGACATGCACCATTATGAGCGCCTGATCAGCGAACCTGAGCGGCAGCGCGACCGCTTCCTCGGCATGTGGGCTGTGATTGCACACCACTTCCGCGGCGCGCCGCCTGGGCTGATGCTGGAGCCGTTCAACGAACCGAATGGCGCCAACTGGGGCGACGCGGCGCTGATGGATTTGCAGCGAGATGTGGTGAACATCATTCGCGAACGAGATGCGGCGCGCACCATCGTGCTCGGCCCCGGCAATTGGCAAAACATCGACGCGCTCTCGTATTGGCGCCCGCCCGCGGGCGAAAACATCGCGGTCAGCGTGCATTATTATGAGCCGCACGCATTCACGCACCAGAACGCCGAATGGTTGGGCGCGGACGCGCAAACCTTCGGGCGCGATTGGGGAACGGGCGCGGATCGCGCAGAGGTAGGTGAGCACATTCAAAGCGCAGTCGATTGGGGCGCAAGACGCGGTTGCGCGATGCAATTGGGCGAGTTCGGAGTCAACCGGGCGCTGCCAATTCAACAGCGCGCAATGTGGACACGCACCGTCCGCGAGCTCTGCGAAGCGAGCGGCATGGCCTGGTGCGTGTGGGATTTCGCAGGCGCGTTTCCAATTTGGGATCGCGAAGCCGGCACGCTCATTCCGCTGATGCGGGATGCGTTGTTCAGCTAGCGCCTGGACCGCCGGCGCCCTCGCCGGCATCGATGTTCACTGCAAGCATAGCCAGCGGTTTGCTTGGCGTTGACAAGCCGGCGAGGGCGCCGGCGGTCCAGGCTAATAGTCGAACATTTTCTCGTCGCGTTCGGCGCGGCGTTTGGCTTGGGCGACGATGTGGGCGGCGAGTTCGTCGCGGGTGAGCGAGGGCGTTACGCCGCTGGGATCGAGATTGTGTTCGGCAACGAGGGCGCGGAGTGCGCTGAGGTCTTGATCGGCAAGCGCTGATCGGAGGCCATCTTCGCCGCTTCTGCGATAGACGGCGGCAGGATTGAGATCCGGCGCCTCTTGGACCGCTGGCGCCTCGCCGGCGGCTTTTTTTGCTTTAGTCACGTTCGCCGCCGGCGTTCTAGCGGACGGCGCCTTTTTCGGCTCGTCCGGCGCCACATCTTCCAAAACGTCGTCCGCTACATCGCGGCGGCTGTCGTGACGTTGCATGACCGCATCTAGGCGATCGGCAAAGTCGGGATTGCGCTTCGCCTCGCGGCGAATTTCATCAAACAGGCGATCGAGCGTTTTGTTGAGGCTCATAGACTGGGCGCGAGCTCCACCTTGCTCTGGAATTCTTCGCCGAGCTTTTTGATCGTGTTGGCCATCGAGCCATATTTCTGCTCGAACGTACGCTGTGTCTCTGACCATTCAGCGGCCTTAGCAATATCGACATTCTGTGGGATGCGCACGTCGAACATGGCGTCGCCAAGATTGTCTTTGAGCAATTGCGCTTCTGAGCGGTGGAGCGAGAAGCTGTCCTCGTACTTGGTGGCGAGCACCATGAGTTGAGACGGGCCGCCGCGGCGTTCGTTGATCAAACGCAGCGCGCGCTTGCGGAAGGTGATGAGGCCGAGGCGCGAAACGTAATCCGGGATCGACGGCACCAGAATCGTATCCGCCGCGATCAGCGCCGCTTCCGCGAACAGCGAAATGCCGGGTGGGCAATCGATCAGGATGTAGTCGTAATCGTTGATGACGTTCTTCAAGCCATTGGCGAAGCGTTCGAGAATCCATTTTTGAATCATATCGATCTGGAAGCCGCGCTTGACGAAGCTTTCGATCATGTCGCGTTCGACGATACGGAATTCCGGCGCCGAAGCGCAGAGCGCGACGTCCGGCTTGCCTTTCAGATCGCTGACGTTCTTCTCGATCAGCTGTTTGAACGGCTTCGGCTTTTGCTGGACGATGTAGCTTTCGAAGTAAAAATCGAGCGTGCGCTCGGCTTCGCGCATGGCGTTCCACTTCTCCGGCCCTGCGACCATGATTGAAGCGTTGGTCTGCGGATCGAGATCGATCACCAGCACACGGCGGCGCTGGTGATGCGCAAGCGTTTCGGCGAGCGAGACAGTCGTCGTCGATTTACCGACGCCGCCCTTCATGTTGATCACCGAGATAATGCGCGCGGGCATTCTTGCCCCTTTCTGTTCGTCCATAATTTCTGAACCCCGGACGGTCGGCGCGGAGGGTTAGTTTCTGGTAAACTCGGGTCAAGCCACGGACGCAGCGTTCCCCACTGCAATCCGAACATGAATCTCAGTCACGATTCAGCAGCGCGGCGCCAAAGTTTGTCTTGAGGGTAGTTGAGACACACGGACGACGCTGGTCGTCTTGGGAGCGCAAAGTACCATGAAGACGAAGATTTTTGCTGCGGCGCTTGCCGCTTTGACCCTCGCTACCGCAGGCGCTGCGTCGGCTCAGGATTACCGGCGAGGCGATCGCGACCGTGGTTACGACCGCGATTTTCGCACCGGCATAGAAATCACCATCCGCAAGGATGGCCGGGTCATGACGTTCGATCGAAACGACCGGATGTTCTACCGGCTGCTGCAACGGCCCTTCAATTTCGAGCCCGGAATGACATACGCGTACACGGATCGTTGCAATCGCCAAGGGTGCGTTGCGTTCGTGTTCGATGGCCGCCACCGCCGTCCGATCGATCGCATCTTCGCGCCGCACATCACGCACCGCAGCTACGCTTGGCGTGAGGCGCGCGACTTCGACCGCGGCTATGGCCGCTTCGGCGATTACGATCGGGACGAGCGCAACTGGAATAACGAAGATGACCGCAATTATCGCAATGGCCGTGACGGCCGGTCTGATGATCGCTCTGACGATCGCAACCGCCGCGATCGTGGTGATCGGCTCGAAGGCGGCCCGACCCAACGCCGCTAAGCGCCGGCGCTAATGCAAGTGACGCGAGGCGTCCGCGACTAAGCGGGCGCCTCGTTGTCGTGCGTTCTTGGACCGCGGGCCTTCAGGCCCGCAACCTGGTGGCCGCAGGCAAATGCGCGTCTGAAGACGCGCGCTCCAACCTGCTTAGGCTGGCGCTTCGTTGTCGTGACTCACCGGTTCACCCATGAGCACGAGTTCTTCGGCCGCTGTCGGGTGGACCGCGCAAGTTGCATCCCATTGAGCTTTGGTGAGCTTGGCTTTCACCGCCACTGCGGCGACTTGAATGATCTCGGGCGCGTCCGGGCCGGCGATGTGAACGCCGAGCACCTGATCAGTCTTCAAGTCCACGATCATCTTCATCAACGTCTTCTGCTCGTTGCCGGCGAGGATGTGCTTCATCGGGCGGAAGGTGGAGCGATAGACTTTGAGCTTGTGGCCACGCTCGCGTGCAATCTCTTCCGTAAAGCCAACGGCGCCGACCGGTGGGCGCGAGAATACGGCGCTTGCAACATCGGCGTGATCGAAGGCGGTCGGCGTGTTCTGAAATTCGGTGGCAACGTAGGCCATGGCTTCGCGGATGGCGACCGGCGTGAGGTTCACGCGATCGGTCACGTCGCCCACCGCGGAAATGTGCGGCACGCTGGAGCGAGAATACTCATCGACGGCAACGGCCCCGCGCTCGGTAAGGCGCACGCCTGAAGCTTCCAGCCCCATATTCATTGTGTTCGGGACGCGGCCTACCGCCCAGAGAACTTGGTCAGCCTCGATGCGCATCGAATTGGAGAGCGTGACGAGCTTGCGATCATCCGCGAGCGGCGCAATTTCGCTTATGGTCGAGCCACAAATGATGTTGACGCCGCTGCGCGCAAGATCGGCCTGCACGTGCGCGCGAACATCGTGATCGAAGCCGCGTAAAATGCGCTCGCCGCGATAGACGATGGTGGTCTCGACGCCCAGGCCTGAGAACACCGTCGCGAATTCAGCGGCGATGAAACCGCCGCCGGCGATGACGATCCGCGAAGGTAGATCCTTCAGCACGAACGCATCTGTCGAGGTGATGCCGAGTTCTTGGCCTGGGGTTTCCTCGGGCCGGTAGGTGTGGCCGCCTGTGGCGATGAGGATGCGGTCGCCGCTGAGATAGCGGCCCTCTTTCACGAGGCGCACCGTGTGCGGATCGGTGAGCACGGCGCGATCTTCGAAGAGTTCCACGCCAGCGTTCTTGAGATTTTGCAGATAGAGCCCGCTCAAGCGGTTCACTTCGTTCTGCACGGAATCGCGCAGCGTCGCCCAGTCGAAGCGCGCCCAGTCGACGGTCCAGCCGAAGCCCTTCGCGTCACGAAATGCTTGCGAATATTCGGACGCGTACACCAGCAGCTTCTTGGGCACGCAACCGCGCAGCACGCAGGTGCCCCCGACTTGCACCTGCTCCGTGATGGCCACCTTAGCGCCGGTCGTCGCCGCCAGCCGCGCCGCGCGCACGCCGCCTGAGCCAGCGCCGATGACGATGAGGTCGTAGTCGTGTTGGGGCATCTAAAGTTTCAACTTTCGAGTTCGCCGCTTTTTACGAAAGCGACGATAGCGTCCAGCGCGCGGAGCATTTTGGGTAGAAGCGCCGGCGACACAATAAACGCCAGGCCGTTGACGACGATGATGTCTGGCGTCCCGGCGTCGAAGGACGTCACATCCTCATAGAAGATCTCGGCGTACCGATTGGCGTTCATTCCGGCTACTCGCGTTTGGCTGAGCGATGTCCACGAGCCGTAGTCGACGAACGAATAGAGCGTGCACGCTTCTCTCGGTCGGGAAGTGATATGAACAATAACGTCGGCGTCATTCTGGCTGGCGCTCGACATCCAACCATCTTCGCTTTCGTGGAGTTCACGAAACACATCCATCAGCAACACGTGACGACGAGACCTGGCGTCTTTGCTGAGCCGCAGCCCACCGGAACTGTTCATCAGCCCTCTCACGCGCCCCTCCCCCTCGCTGCGCTCGGGACCTCCCCGCGCCGCGGGGAGGATAAGAGTTAGTGCGCCACCTTCATATAGGTGGGGAGCCAGCTTTCGTGAGCTTTGCGGAGATCATCGAGCGAAACGCGCTCGCGATTGCCGGCTGAGCCTAAGAAGCTGATCTCGCGGCCGCTGGCTTCGCCGACGACGAGGTAGCTGACGCCAGCAGCGCGGGCGCGTTTGTCGAGATCGTCGGCTTTGCTCGACGGGATCGCGATCAGATAGCGGGCTTGGTCTTCGGCGTAGAGGAAGGCGGCGTCGCTAAGATTGCCTTGGTAGCCAAGGCTCACACCGACGTCAGAGCCAAGCGCCATTTCGGCGGCGGCGATGGCTAGACCGCCATCGCTCAGATCGTGCGCGGCGCGGACTGTGCCATCGGAGATAAGCGCGCGGACGAAGTCGCCGTTCTTTTTCTCGAGCGCGAGATCGACTTTCGGCGCGGCGCCGCCGAGCTTGAAGAGATCGCGTGCATAAACGCTTTGACCCAGATGACCGGCGGTGGCGCCGATCAGCACCAGCGTATCGCCCTGCTTCAGCGCATCGGCCGTCGCGCGGCGTTCGAGATTGTCGATGATGCCGACGCCGCCGATGGCGGGTGTGGGCAAAATAGCTTGGCCGTTGGTCTCATTATAGAGCGAGACGTTGCCGCTGATCACGGGGAACGAGAGTTCGCGGCAGGCTTCGGCGAGGCCTTCGATGGCGTAGACGATCTGGCCCATCACTTCGGGACGCTGCGGATTGCCGAAGTTCAAATTGTCCGTGACAGCGAGTGGACGCGCGCCGGTGACGGTGAGATTGCGCCAGGCTTCTGCGACGGCTTGCTTGCCGCCTTCGTAGGCGTCGGCTTCGACATAGCGCGGCGTGACATCACAGGTCATCGCGAGCGCGCGTTGTGAGCCGTAGAGGCGCACGATCGCAGCGTCGCTGCCGCTGTCGGCCAGCGTGTCGCCCATGACGTGGCGATCGTATTGCTCCCAGATCCAACGCTTGGAGGCTTGGTCCGGCTGCGAGAGCAAAGTGGTGAGCGCGTTGGCGAAGCCTGGATATTCGGTGGTAAGGCGCTTTTGTTCGGCATCGCTGAGCGGGATCGCTTTTAGCGGCTGCACGTAGGGGCGCTCGTACTTTGGCGCTTCGTCAGCGAGCGGCCCGAGCGGAATGTCGCAGACGACTTGGCCCTGCCACTTCAGTGTGAGATTGCCGGTGTCGGTGGTGTAGCCGATGACGGCGGCGTCGAGGCCCCACTTCTCGAAGATCGCTTTCGCCTCGGCTTCGCGGCCAGGCTTCAACGTCATCAACATGCGCTCTTGGCTTTCTGAGAGCATGAATTCGTAGGGCGTCATGCCCTCTTCGCGCGCTGGCACCTGATCAAGATCAAGCTCGATACCGGCCTCGCCTTTCGACGCCATCTCAACGGATGACGATGTAAGGCCGGCGGCGCCCATGTCTTGAATGCCGATGATGGCGTCAGTGGCCATCAATTCGAGGCACGCTTCGATCAGAAGCTTTTCAAGGAAGGGATCGCCGACTTGCACGGTCGGACGCAGGCCATCCTCGCCTTCGACGAATTCGGCACTCGCCATCGTCGCGCCGTGGATGCCGTCGCGGCCGGTTTTGGCGCCGACGTACACGACTGGATTGTTCGCGCCTTTGGCGGCGCTGGTGAAGATCTTGTTCTTGTCGGCGATGCCCAGACAGAACACGTTGACGAGGATGTTGCCATTGTAGCGGGCGTCGAAATTGGTCTCGCCGCCGACCGTGGGGACGCCGACGCAATTGCCGTAAAAGCTGATGCCGCTGACGACGCCGTCGACGAGCTTGCGGGTTTTCGGGTGATCGGGGTCGCCAAAGCGCAGCGCGTTCATGATCGCGACCGGCCGGGCGCCCATCGTGAAGACGTCGCGCAAAATACCGCCGACGCCGGTCGCGGCGCCCTGGAACGGCTCGATGAAACTTGGGTGGTTGTGGCTCTCCATCTTGAAGATGGCGGCGAGCCCTTCACCGATATCGATGGCGCCGGCATTCTCGCCCGGTCCGTAGATCACGTGCGGCGCCTTGGTCGGGAATTTCGCCAAGTGGACGCGCGTAGATTTGTACGAGCAGTGCTCGCTCCACATCACCGAGAAGATGCCCAGCTCGGTGACGTTCGGCGTGCGGCCGAGCTTCTGGAGGACGAGGTCGTATTCATCCATGGAGAGGCCGAATTCTTCGGCGAGCGCGAGGGTGCCTGGCGCGAGCGGATCTAGGGACATGGGGGCGGATTAAACTGGGTCGAGCAGAGGAGCAACCGCGCCCGGAGAATGCCTGAAGGCCCCTTCTGCGGATTGACGCCGCTCAGTCGCCTGCTGGCGGGTGGACGCCAAGCGACATATTGTCCGCATCGGGGAGCCGAATGCATGGAGCACGTGCGCATCGACGTTACGGGCGCGTCTGAGGGCGGCTTCAGCCTCATGGGGGTGTTCGGCGTTCTCTACAAACTCCTGATCACCGCACTCGGCGGCGCCTTGGCGAGCATCCCGGGCGTTCTCTCGGAACAAATTCAGTACGCGCTCGCTGCTTATGGGCTCGCGCTGCTGATCTGGGTTTGGTGGGCCTTTGTCTGGCCGCGACGGGCGCAGGCGAAGGTGCGCGCCTATGACCACTCGCTGGGCGAAATAAGGAGGGCTCTGCGCAAACATCGCGGCGTCCAGCGGGCCCGACATGCATGGCTCGCGATCAATTTCATTGCGGCAGCGGTTATCGCTTCGGCTGGTATCGTGATGTTCACGAGGGTTTACGCAGAGCCCGCAGCGTTCGTCGCCCTGCTGTTCGCCGCCAACGGAATGCGCTTGTGGAGCGACAAATCCAGCGCGCTGAAGACGCTACTGTCCTGGGGCTTGGTTGCCGCGGTTTGGTACGGATGCTTGACTCTCTCGGCCGTGATATTCCGCGACCAACTGGATGAACAGGGCTGGCCAGCCGCCGTTGCCTACGGAGGCTTCCTGCTTTCACTAGGCGTAGCGATCTACGTCTCGCGGCGAATAACGCCGTGGTCGCAAGCGACAATGGAGGAGATGCGCGCGCGAGATCCGCGACCGCCAGTGTTGTTCCTGCGCTCTTTCGACGACGAATCGCGGCGGATCACCGACCAAGGCGGCCCGAACCTCGAGCGAGTCCTTACTGATGCCGTCCGTCCCTATGGCCCCTTCATTGGCATAGGCCGGCCTGGCGAACTGCGACCGTCGGGCGCGGCGCGAGAGTACTTTCCCGACCACGCTTGGCAAGGCGCGGTGCTGAAGCTCATGGATGAGGCAGGCCTGATCGTAGTGATGCCTGGGCTCACGAAGGGTTTGGACTGGGAGATGCAGCGCCTTGCAGAACATGGTCGATTACGAAAGACCATTTTTGTCTTTCCGCCATCGAGTGGCCCCGATCGCTACGAACGGCTGCGCGCCGTGTTGGCTGAAACGCCGGAGGGCGCGCAGCTTAGGCAAGTCGATCTCTCCGCCGCGATGACCCTCCACCTGACGCGCGATTGGCGCTGGGCGGTAGCCCATTCGGGCTTCGTGTCGTACGCGGAGTATCAGGCGGCGTTGGACGTGGCTGTGTTCGGTTTACTTTGCGCGGACATTCAAATGGCTCAATGAGGCGAGGCGACGCCCAACTGGCCCAGCGTCAACTCGACAAGCGCGCCCCCCGGCCTTACTCCCAAAACCCGAGGAGACTTCCCCATGCGCGAAATTCCGCTGTCCGAAATCCAGACCCTGGTGGGCACCGAGATCGGCGTGTCCGACTGGCTTGAGATTACCCAGGACCGGGTCAATCGTTTCGCTGACGCGACGGGCGATCACCAGTGGATCCACGTCGATGTCGAACGGGCGACCAAGGAGCTTGGGGCGCCTATTGCGCACGGCTACCTCGTCCTCTCGCTGATCCCGTTCCTGGCCAAGAATATCGTCAGCTATTCGGGCGTCTCGCGCGGCATCAATTATGGCTCGAACAAGGTCCGCTTCACCAACATGGTGCCGGTGGGCTCACGCCTGCGCATGCGGGCGAAGATGCTTGCCTGCGAACCGCGCAGCGGCGGCTTTCAAGTCATAAACGAGTTCACGATCGAGATCGAAGGCCAGGAGCGCCCAGCGTGCGTGGCTGAGGTCGTCTCGCTGATTTTCCCGGGCTGATGCTCACTTTCCTAGAAGCGATCTCGCTCGCGGGCGATCGCCAGAAGCAGAACGACGACACGCTGGGTTTCCAGCGCAACAGCGCATGGGTAATCGACGGGGCGACTGACCTCAGCGAAACACCGGTGACCAAAACCGCGTCCGATGCGAGCTGGGTCGCGCAAGTCGCGAACACCAGCCTCAATGCATGGACGTACGGCGACCTGCGTGAAGCCGTCCGCTCAGCCAGCGAAACCGCCGCGAATGCATTCTCGTATCTGACACGCGGGCAGTCCATCGAACGCTGGCAATTGCCGACAGCGTCGCTGCTCATGCTCACTGAAAACGAAAGCGGCGTCATCGAGGGCATCGATCTTGGCGATTGCCGCGTCTTCGCGCTGGATGCCAACGGCGTTCAAACTGTCGGCGGTCACGGCGGGCTTGATGACGAAGTGAGGCTCGCTGCGTCGCAGCCGGACGCGGACAAGCCGCTGCTGAAGCGCAAGGCGGCGATCGAAACGCTGCGCCGCAATCGCGCTTCGATCAATGTTGAGGGCGGGCGCTTCTGGACGTTCGGCCTGCATCCCGCTTGCGCCGATCACGCGCGGACCTGGACGCTTTCGCTGAAGCGCCCGGCGCATTTGCTGCTGATGACGGATGGGTTCGCGGCGCTGACTGATCGTTATCGCGCCTATGAACCTGATGCGTTGGTGAAAGCGGCGGTCAGCAAAGGATTGCAGGAACTTGGCCGCGAGCTGCGCGCGATTGAAATCGCCGACGCCTCCGGCTCGGAGCATCCGCGCTTCAAGCAAAGTGACGACGCGACGGCTATCCTCTTGCGTCTGACTTAATTCAATTGATCACTCACATAGCTTCCCCGCAGAAGGCGAAACCATGAACCGTCGAGAACTTCTCCAGGCCAGCGCCGCTTTGCCTGTCGCCGCCCTCCTTCCCGCTTGCGCCTCAACGGATGCCCCCATGCCTGACACCACGCCGACTACGCCGCTCGCGCCGCCAGTTGCCCGCGTTGAGCCCAAGACGATCGAGCAATTGGGCCGCACACGCGTCGATAATTACGCATGGCTGAAGGATGACAGTTGGCAGGAGGTGATGCGCGACCCGTCGCTGCTGAAGGCCGACATTCGCGCCTATCTCGACGAAGAGAACGCCTATCGCGAAAGCATGATGGCTTCGACGGCGGCGCTGCAGGAGCGCATCTATCAAGAGATGCGCGGCCGCACGAAGGAAGACGATTCATCCGTGCCCGCGCCGGATGGCGCGTGGGAATACTACCGCCGCTTCGAGACCGGCGCGCAGCATCCGAAATTCGCACGCCGCCCGCGCGGCAGCGAAGGACCGGAGCAGGTCCTGATCGACGTCGATGCGCAAGCGCAGGGCAAGACATTTTACAAAGTCATCGCCGCGCAACATTCGCCGAATCACGCGTTGTTCGCTTATGCCGTCGATGAGCAAGGCTCTGAAATTTACACGGTCTATGTGAAGGACCTCGCAAGCGGTCAAACGCTCGCGTCTCACATTGGCGATTGCACCGGCGATTTCTGCTGGTCGCCGGACTCGCGGCTGATCTTCTGGACCTTCCGCGACAACAACGGACGCCCGGCCAAAATCTATCGCCGCCCGGCGCGCGGCGGCGAAGACACGCTGACCTATGACGAACCGGATGACGGCTTCTTCCTCAGCGTCGGCCCGACCGAAAGCGAAGAGTTCATCCTGATCAGCGCCGGCAACGGCAGCCAATCGGAATACTACACGATCCCGGCGAGCAACCCGACGGCTCAACCGGTGCTGTTCAGCCCGCGCGAGCCGGACTTGCTCTACACGCCGACGCACTGGGATGGGCGCTGGTACATCGTCACCAATTCGGACGGCGCGGTCGATTTCAAAATCATGACCGCCGAGCCTGGCCGCACGCAGCGCGCTCAATGGCGTGATTTCCTCGCGCACGAAGCGGGCCGCTACATTTTGGGCCTGCACGCGACGAAGGATTATCTCGTCCGCTCCGAGCGCGTGAACGCACTACCGCGCATCATCATTCGCCATCGCGGCGGCGACGAGCACGACATCTCGCTGCTCGAACAAGCGTATAATATCGAAGCGGCCGGTGGTTACGAGTACGACACGGCGACGCTGCGCTACGTCTATGAATCGCCCACGACGCCGCTGAAGTGGTTCGATTACGACATGGGCGCGCGCACGCAGGTGCTGCGTAAAACGCAGGAAATTCCCTCGGGTCACAATCCGGACGACTACCTGACCGGCCGCTTCTTCGCGACCTCGAGCGACGGCAAGCGCATCCCGATCACCGTGCTCTATAAGCGCGGCACGCAGCTCAATGGCACGGCCCCGCTCTACCTTTACGGCTACGGCTCGTATGGCATCTCGATGGATGCGGACTTCTCGATCCGCCGCTTCAGCTTGGTCGATCGCGGCTGGATCTACGCCATCGCGCACGTGCGCGGCGGCTCGGAAATGGGCTTCAGCTGGTTCCAGGACGGACGCCGCTTCAATAAGCGCAACACGTTCACGGACTTCGTCACGGTCGCCGAAGAACTGATTGGCGCGGGCTATGGCCGGCCGGGCAACATCGTTTGCGAAGGCCGCTCCGCCGGCGGCTTGCTCATGGGCGCGATCAATAACATGCGCCCCGAGCTGTGGGCCGGGGTGATCGGCGGTGTGCCGTTCATCGACGTCATCAACACGATGAGCGACACGTCACTGCCGTTAACGCCGCCGGAATGGCCCGAATGGGGCAATCCGATCGAAGATCCGGCCGCCTACGATTACATGGCGTCCTACTGTCCTTACACGAACATCGATCGCAAAGCGTATCCGGCTGTGCTCTCGACAGGCGGCCTCACCGATCCGCGCGTCACCTATTGGGAGCCGGCGAAGTGGGCGGCGAAACTTCGCCCGCACACAACAAGCGGCAAGCCCATCCTGCTCAAGATGAACATGGGCGCCGGCCACGCCGGCTCAGCCGGACGGTTCGAATATCTGCGCGAACTCGCGCACGACTACGCGTTCGCACTGAAAGCGATTGGCGCGGAAGAAGCTGGCGGGGCGTTCTAGTTTTCTTGGACCGCGGGCCTCCAGGCCCGCCATGCGCGTCTGAAGACGCGCGGTCCAAGAAAATTTAAG
>JANPCV010000007.1:0-36279 GCA_031431115.1 Caulobacteraceae bacterium | reverse complement strand
AGGCGCGTTTTCGCGCGCTGTTTGAGCGCAGCGCCGATGCCACGTCACTCTTCGACCCGGAACTAGCCGCCGGCGTGCACGCCACCGGCGTGATGCCGTAATGATCGGTCATCAGAAGAAAGCGACGATTGAAAATGCGGTCCTTGCCGAGAAAGACCGCATCCACTGCTGTCGACATGTTGTAGTAAATGCCGCGCGTCGTGATCCCGCCGAAAAAGGCAAACGCCCGGGCGTGCGCGTCAAACACCATCTCCTGGCTCTCGCGCATGTAAGCGCGCAAATAGAACTTCCGGCTGCAGCACAGCCGGACATGCCCCACTTTCACTTTCGTGGTGACGCCGGCCAAAACCACGATCTCGTGGCTCCAATCAAATTGGAAGGCGCCCCCGGGTGGAAACGACAACGGCACGAAGGCGTCGTTGGGCGCGGTCGGCTTGGTCACACGCCGGTGCTTGTGCGCGTAGCGGCGCACCGCGTCATAGCTGCCGTCAAAACCTTCGCGCTGCAGCAGATCGTGAATGCGCGTTAGCCGCAGGCGGTCCTTCTTCGCTCGCGCCGCGTCTTCGTCCAGCAATTGGTCCAGCCGCGCCGCGAAGGCGCCGAGCTTTGGCATCGGCTGAGACTTACGCGGCGTATACGCCGCGTCCGCTGTCGGCTCGCGCAGCGCCGATCTCACGAAGCGCCGTGAGACCCGCAACCGGCGCGCAATGTGTTTAATCGCCTGGCCCGCGGCATGCGCCGCGCGAACCTCCGCCCGCTTGTCCACCCCATACATCCTGATCTCGATCGCTTGTTTTGAGACAAGCGATCCGGCCTAACAGATCGAGATGAGGGGTCCATTTTCGACGCCGATCACCCCAGTTACGGGGTCCTTTTTCCACGCCGATCCACAGTCGCCAATTTGCACGGCTTCGGGCGCAGAGCCTGTGTCCAAGCGCGGCTGTCAGCGGCAGCAGCGCGGTAGCGCAGCAAGCCGCCATTGCGACCGATCTCGCGACTAAGCGTCGAGGCTGAACGTCCAAGGGCGTGAGCCATCGAGCGCAATGATCGCCCAGCGACCAGGCCGCGCGAAATCTCCTCGCGCTCGGCAAGGGTCAGCGCCAGGCGCGATCGTCGCCGCGCCGGCGGTCGGATGCCCCCGCTCGGCGCCAGAACCGAGAAGATCGAGGAATGGCCGCGATCGAACAAGCGGCCGATGTCGTGCATCGTTTCTCCGCGTCGCCATCGATCCCAAATCTCCGCCCGTTGCGTAGCTGAATAATAGATGCGGCGTCGCTGCTTCATCGGCCTTCACTCCAGTCGTCTCAAAAAGACTAGAGTGTTGCGTCGATCGGTTGAGGCCGCAGCGATGTTCTGCCGATCGTCGCCCAGGTGCGAGTTGCGCACCTTAGCTTAAGTCGTGCAAATTTGTCCTCGGCTGGAAGGAGCGGGACGTTCCCTCCAGCTTTGTGAACGGCGCTAGAAGGCTTGACTGTAGCGAACGCCGATCGTGCGCGGCTGGATCGGCGCGACATAATATTGCGCACCGCACACGGCGATTTGGCATTCCGTATAGCGATAAAGCTCGCCGCGCTCGTCGGTGGCGTTGCGGATGAAGAAATCGAGGTTGAAGAACTCGGTCTCGAATCCGGCGGACAGATCAAACGACGTGTACGCGGGCAACGATCCGATAATGGCGCTTTCGAACGTGCGGAGATCCTGCGTGGCGCCGGATTGATGTACCACCGCCGCCTGCCAATAGGAGGGGAGATGTATCATCTCGAACTCTTGGCGAATAGTCAGATCGCCTTTGAAGTCGGGCGTGACCGGAAGCTGCGTTCCGGACGGCGCCAAGAGATCGCTATCGGCGGTGGGGCAATCAGTGGTCTGCGTTCCGGCCGGCAAGATGAGCGAGCAATAGTTTTGCAGAATCTCGCCTTGGAGATAAGCGCCCGCCGCCGAGATCGTGAGACCCTCGATTGGGCGCCATGTGAAATCGGCTTCGATTCCGTAAATACGCGCATCGCCGGCGTTACGGTTTTCCGTCAGGCCGTTTTGACCAAGGAAGGAGAACTGGAAGTCTTGCCAATCTTCTTGGAAGACCGCCGCGTTGAGGCGGAAGCGATTTTGGTTCCATGACGATTTGAAGCCCAGCTCGTAGTTGGTGAGCGTATCTGAATTGTAGAGCGCCTGTTGGAAAATGCGCCTATTGACGCCGCCAGGCCGGAAGCCGGTCGACCACGTGCCATAGACCATGACGTCTGGCGTGAAATGATACGTGAGATTGACGCTGTGCGTGTTGCCCGTCTCCTCGATGCCGCGATCGAGATTGATGCAAGGCGCGCCGTGATATTCGACAAAGGTGAAGCAGGCCGCTTCGCCCGTTGAGCCGCTGAACCCCGCGCCATAGCCGAAGAAACCGACCAAGGTGTTGTGAGAGCGGAAGGTGCGCAGACCCACAGTGCCGGTCAGCTGATCGGTAAAGTCGAAAGCGAGCTGCCCGAACGCCGCCTCGTCGCGATCAACGCGTTGTTGCGCCGTCAGCCAGATCGTGTCGTCCCAGCCCGGCACCTCGAAGTCATCGAACATCCCGGCAATCGTGTAGCGCTGTTCGATGTCGTGCACTTGGCGCTGATAGAAGAGGCCGCCGACGAAGCGCAGACGGTTTTCACCAGGCGTCGAAATGCGCAGTTCGTGGCTTTCCTTGGTGTAGCGGTCGCGCCCGATAATGCCTTGTGACGGATCGGTGTAGAGTGCGCCGCTCTCATCATACATGTAGTAGCCAGCGAGCGTGTCGTAGAAGAACGAGTAGTCGGAATAGTCGGACTCGGAATCAACCGCGCGGCGCATATAGGCGCCGGCATAGACGAGGTCGAGATTGCCGATCGTGCCGTTAATGGTCAGCGCCGCTTGGTACCAAGAATCATGCGCGCTTTCGGGTAGGAAGTGGGTGACCGCCAGATCGCCGACATTCGGATCGAACGCAAAGATGCCTTCGCTGCGCTGATCTTGCGCCATGATCGTTGGCGTGATTGTCCAGCTATCGTTGAGTTCGATGCGAAGTGCGGCGCGGGCGCCGTACGTATCGAGGGTGTTGTAATCGTCCTGAGCGATGCCTGCGTTGTCGATCGTGCATGAGCCATCGTTCGGACCGGCGTCGCATGTTGGATAAGTACGCGTGCCTTGGACGTTGTCGATATAGCCGCCGTCGTGCTCATTCCAGGCGACGAGGCGAATGGCTGCGCGGTTTGACAGCGGGACGTTGATGAAGCCTTCGGCGCCGCCGCTGAGCCCGCCATCACTGATCGAGGAGCCTTCAAGGCTAAAGCCGGCGGAGAAAGCATCGGGGTCCGGCTGATTGGTGATGATGCGCACCGTGCCGGCGAGCGAACTCGCGCCGTAAAGCGTGCCCTGCGGACCGGCGAGCGCTTCCACGCGCGCAATATCGTAGACGTGAATGTCGAGCGCGCCGGTGATGGTCGTGACAGGCTGTTCGTCGAGATAGATGCCCACACTTGGCAAGGGGCCTGAATGGTTGCCGTTATCTCCGCTCGCGACGCCGCGCATGAAAGTGCGCGCAAAGCCCGGGCCGATGGATTGGTAAGAAAGGCTCGGCAGATACTGAGCGAAGTCGTTGAAGCTGGAGACGTTGAGGTCCTCCAGACGCTCTTCGCCGAGCGCCTGGATGCTCATCGGCACGTCTTGGAGATCTTCTTCGCGCTTCTGCGCGGTGACGATGATGGTGTCATCGTTCGCGTCCTGCGCCATGGCCGGGGCGATGCTTGTGAGCATCGTTGTGATCATCAAAAGGGGCGTCCACGCGAGGACATTTGCGCCTTTGGACTTCGAGGTATTGGCGATCATGAAGCGCCCCTGCTTTTGCGAATACACTAACGGTACTACAGTCCGATGCGGCTGGCTGTTGCGCCGAAGCCTCACTCGTCAATCTTGAAAGCCTCCGGATAGTCCATGCCCTCTGGCCCGAGGCTTTCCTTGAGAGGCTGTAACCAAGGATCGTATCGGCGCCATTGGTCGACGCCCTCGCGGAAAATGGGTTGGCGCACCTGTTCGGAGCTTGCCGTGCGGACTGGACGGTCTGTCGCGAAGAACTCCAGACACGCGCTCTCGAAGGGGAGGCCGCAATAGGCGAGCGTTCTGCGCACTTGTGCTTCTGTGTCTGCAACGAGGCCTTCGTAGAACACGCGATGCACGCGGCCCGGCGCGACGGCGTCGAAATGCGCCATCAAGGCAAGGTAGTCGCGATAGTAGCGGCCGAGTTCGGTCAGGTCGTAGGTGAAGGTCTGGCCGCGCGCGAAGTGCTGCTTGAACGCCGAAAAGCACGTCGCGACTGGATGGCGGCGCGCGTCGATGATTTTGGCGTTGGGCAGTGCAAGCGCGATCAAACCGACATGCAGCCAATTGTTTGGCATCTTGTCGATGAACAGCGGTTTTGCGCTCCGGCGCTGAATCCGCGTGCGTTCGATATAGCTTTCACCAAGCCCGCGTAGCGCTCCCGGCGAGAGATCGGCCAAGATTGCAGGATATTTAGACGTTTCGTTGCGAAGTTTCTTCTCTCCAAGATCGCGGGCGATCGCTGCAATATCGGGCAATTCCATCGTACCCTCGATCGCCGAATGGCTCGACAAAATCTGCTCAAGCAACGTCGATCCCGAACGCGGGAGACCGACGATGAAGATCGGATCTGGCGCCTCAACACCTTGTCCGCGTCGCGCAACCAGAAATTCCGTAGTGAAAAGCGCGCTCGTACGCCGCACCTGTTCGGTGATTTGCTCAGGATCATAAGTGACGAGCGCACGCCGTCTGCGCGCGCCTTCGGCATAGTGCGCAAATGAGTCAGCGTAGTCGCCAGCGTCCTCAAGCGCTTTTCCAAGCGCGAAATCGATGTGGAAGCGATCGTCTTCGCCGAGGTCGCCGGCGTTGAGCGCGGCGCGCATGGCGTCAATTTCGGCGAACGTGAAGCGAAAGGTCTTCAGATTGGCGAGGCTCCAATAGCCATCGCCAAATCGCGGATCGAGCGCGACAGCCTTGCGATACGCCGCGATGGCGCCTGCGGTGCGGCCAGCGGTCTTGAGCGCGTGGCCATAGCTTAGCCAAACTCTAGGTTGCTCTGACCGATCCACGACCAGTTGCTCGTAGAGTTCGATCGCATCTGCGTACTCGCCCAAGCGCGCGAGCGCCGCGGCGGTGAAGTTGCGATAGGTCGCGTTTTCCGGATGCTCTTTCCGCACCAATTCAATCTCGCGCAGCGCTTCCAGCACCTTGCCCTGCCGAAATAGAACGATCGCGTAATTGTGCCGCGCGGCAGCGAAGCTCGGCGCAAGTTCAAGGCAGCGGGCGAGCAGTTTTTCGGCATCGGCATAACGTCCGAGCCGCGCCCCAACTTCGGCGAGCATCCGAATGGCGGCGACATCGGTCGGCATGGTTTTCAAATGCGTGCGCAGCAGCGCCTCCGCCGGTGCGAGCTTGTTTGCGCACAGCGCCAAGGCGGCTTGCATCAATCGTGGATCGCTGGTGGAGGTGCGAATCTGATTGGCGTAGGCGGCGTCGGCTTCCGGAGCGGCGCCGGTGGCGTAGAGCAGATCGCCGAGCGCACCCCATGCGGCTGGATATTGGTCGTTGAGATCTACCGCGTCACGGAGCGCGTTAATTGCTGACTCAACTTCGCCCGCAGCGGCGCAAGCTTGGCCCCATTCATAGCGCGCCTCCGCCCAGCGCGGCTGTTCGCGCGAGAGGGCCTCGAATGTCGCTAAAGCCTCACGCGACTTGCCTTGGCGCTGCAACGCCTTGCCCTTGATCAACCGAGCCTTCGGATGGTGCGGCGCGGCTTCGAGAATGGCGTCCGCCTGTTCGACGGCGAGCTTCGGATCGCGCTGCAGCAGGCGCTCGGCGTGCGCCAGCGCTACATCGAGCGATTCTGTAGAGTGGTCGGACATTTCTTCGATCGCCTCGGCGTGTGCAAACGGATCGCACTTGCGCGTGCGCGTCAAGAGTGATGCCGGCGACGCCAGAGAAGAAGGGGCGCCGGCGCCGGAGTGACGGATCGTTGAGCAAACGGGTGAGCAACTGACGGAGGTCGTCATGCGTCTTCCCATCTCGGTCTGCTCGCGTGCGAAGGTTGCGGGCGCCGCCTGGTCCTTCGCGCTTGAGCAGACGGCGAAGTGGGAAGGGTCTGGCGCGCAACCGACGCGCCGCGCAACTTCGTCAAAAAATCTCAGTTGGTCACGCGGATGCGAATATAGACGGCGATCGGGAAGCCAAATTGGGCGTGATCGAGTTTCGCAGCGTAGCCCAGAATGACGTGCGGGCAGAAAGAGTTTCTCTACTGACTGCGAACGCCACCATTCAGTCCGCCGCCGCAGGCGACGGCTGAAAATTCTCCGTAAGTTCCGGGCGTTTGCCAGGAGAACACCAAGGTGAGACCGCGCTCTCTGGCGCCCAGTGGCATGCCATTGCCGCCGTATCTCCGTATTGGTTGACTACTAGTTTTGTCGCCTTCGCCGTTGGAGACGACTCATCGTGGTTGCCTCGGCGATCACTAAGTCTTCAAGCGCCGGGCATGCGATGCGCCTCAAGCTCCGGGCCTCGTTACTGCGGCCCCGCAATGCCGGTTGCCGGCGATGCATTGCCGGCGCCGCGGGTGCATTCATGTTGGCGCCGTTACGTCAGTCCACGCCGAAGTCGTAAAAGACGCCCGATGCGCTCGGTGCGTTGAACACGCCTCCAGCGCCAGGCTGATTGGTGGAGACGATCAACGCGTATTCCCCGCTCACCAACGGCGTGACCGGCGTCAGTTGATAGAGGATTGTGCCATCGGGCGCGCCTCGTTGATTCGGCGCTTGCGCCACGTTCACTTGCACGACACGATCAGCGTGGATGCCGCTCGAATAACTCATGTAGCCGCCGCCAATCAGCACTTCGCGGCTGCCGTTCCGGCGCGGCTCAAAGCGCGCGATCGTGAACAGGCCTTGCGGCTGGATGTTGTTGGGCGCGGCGACGATGAAGGTGGGCGTCGTAGAACTCAGGCGCATCATCGCCCGCAAGCCCGGCAATACAGCGTAGTGGCCGACGCCGCCGAAGCCCATGGCGCGGGCCGCCATACGGGTTTGAGCTGTGATCGCGAGCAGGGTCGCGGTCTGGCCGTTCTGAACGATTTGCGCGCCGGCCGGCTGGCCAGATTGCGCCTGGGCGGAAGGGGCGGCGAAAGCAAGAAACGCGCACGCGATTGCGGCAACGGATAAGCGGACGATGTGCATGAAGCCCCCCAATATTATGCGCCTGCGCGTTGTAGGCGGACGTTTGGCCGCGAGGCAATGATCGGCGCGCCCACTTTTGGCAAGTGGTTGAAACGGCGCCGCTAAATTCTCGAGCGGGGGCGCGCTGAGCAGTGCCACCCCGGTTGTGCATTGGCCGCTCTGCCGCCATGAACGTGTCAGGAGATCGGCGTGGCCGAAACGGCAAAGCATTGGGCGGAGCAGAGCGAACGCGGGGACGCATGGGGCCCGGCGTTGATGGGTTTCGTCTATCGCGTTCTGGGCCGCACGATCTGCCTGATCGTAATGGCGCCGGTGATCTTCTATTTTTATGTGACCGGGGCGCGTCAGCGGCGCGCGTCGCTCAACTATCTGGCCCGCGTGCGGCGCGTGCAGGGTAAGTCGGGCAACCCGACGCACGTGCATGGCCTCAAGCATTTTTTCGCGTTCGGAGAATCTTTAGTCGACAAGTTCGGCGCCTGGACCGGCAGGATCGATCGCGTCGATGTCGATGCGATCGACGGGGGCAATTTCGACGCGATGCGCAATGACGCGCGTGGGTCTTTGATCATATCCGCGCACGTAGGCGCCACGGAGATCGTGCGCGCTCTAGCGTCGCGCTATCAGCGCCGGCGCATCACCATCGTGATCCACTCCGCTCACGCCAAACACTACAATGCGCTCATCTCGCGCTTCGCGCCGCAGAGCCAGGTGTCTCTGGTGCAGGCCGCCGAGTTCGACATTGCCATTGCAATGTCGCTTTCAGCAGCGATCGAACGCGGCGAATGGGTCGTCATTATGGGCGACCGCATGCCGGTGCGCCAAACCGAGCGCGGCGTGATCGCCAATTTCCTGGGCGCGCCGGCACAGTTTCCGCCGGGGCCATTCGTTTTGGCCGCCGCCCTGCGCTGTCCGGTCTACACGCTCTTCTGCAGCAAGCAGAATGGCCGCCATCGCGTGAGCGTGTCGCTGCTCTCCGACGGAGTGTCGCTAGGGCGCCGTAACCGCGACGCCGCACTCTCGGCGCAAGTGCAGCAATATGCCGGCGCACTGGAGGCTCTGGTGCTGTCGGCGCCCTACCAATGGTTCAATTTTTATGATTATTGGGCCGACGGGGTAGGGATGGAACGCTCATAAGTGGCGAATTCTATTGAGATTGGCGGACGCGACCTAACCATCGATGAGGTGTGGCTGCTTGCTCAGGGCGAGGCCCAGCCGCGCCTCAGCGATGCTGCGCTTGCACGCGTGGCGAGGTCGGCGGCGCACGTCGATGCGATGCTAGCGCGCGACGGCGAGATCTATGGCGTCACCACTGGCTACGGCGACAGCTGCACGACCAACGTGCCGCGGGAGCTCGTCGCCGAACTCCCCTTGCATCTGACGCGCTTCCACGGCTGTGGCCTGGGCCGCGTACTGACGCCCCAGGAAACGCGCGCCGTCATGGTGGTGCGGCTGGCGGCGCTGTTGCGCGGCTGGTCTGGCGTTTCGGTTGATTTGGTCACCCTGCTGACGGAGATGGTGCGCCACGACATCCTGCCGCTCATTCCCGCAGAAGGCTCTGTCGGCGCGAGCGGTGACTTGACGCCGCTCAGCTACATCGCCGGCGCCATGGTCGGAGAGCGCGATGTCCTGTATCGCGGCCGCAAGCTGCCGGCGGTGTCTGCGTTTGCGGAGGCGGGGCTGAAGCCGATCACCTTGCGGCCCAAGGAAGCGCTCGCCGTGATGAACGGCACAGCTGTGATGACCGGGCTCGCCGCGCTAGCTTACGTGCGCGCCGAGGGCCTCGCGCGCTTGTCGTCGCGGCTGACGGCGATGGCGTCGATGGCGCTGTTGGGTAATCCTAATCATTTCGATCCGCGCCTGTCGCAAGCAAAGCCGCACCCAGGGCAGGGCCGTGTCGCCGCGCGCGTTGCGTCCGATCTCGCCTCGTTCGCGCGTTTGCATGAGCCGTCGCGTCTACAGGATCGCTATTCCATACGTTGTGCGCCGCATGTTGTTGGCGTGCTGGAAGACATGTTGACGACGCTGCAGCGGATGATCGAGACGGAGATCAACAGCGCCAACGACAATCCGTTGTTTGATCCCGAAAGCGGCGACGTGCTGCACGGGGGGCACTTCTATGGCGGCCACATTGCCTTCGCGATGGACAGCTTGAAGAACCTCGTCGCCAACCTTGCCGACCTGATGGACCGCCAGTTCGCCCTGTTGGCGGACGCCCGTTTCAACAATGGGCTGCCGTCCAATCTGTCAGGGGCCACGGGCGCGCGCGCGGCCATCAATCATGGGCTGAAGGCGTTACAAATCGCGGTATCGGCTTGGACGGCTGAAGCGCTCAAAAACACAATGCCGGCAAGCGTCTTCTCGCGCTCAACCGAGTGCCACAACCAAGATAAGGTCTCGATGGGCACGATCGCGGCGCGTGATGCGATCCGCGTGCTGGAGTTGACCGAGCAGGTCGCCGCGGGCCACGTGATGGCGTGCGGCCAAGCGCTCAAGCTGCGTCTCGCCAGCGGCGAGATCACCAGTGCGATGATCCCATCGGGGGTGTCGGCCTTGATGGAGCTCACGCCGCTGGTCGAAGAGGATACGCCGCTGGACAAGGTGCTCACCGCGCTGACCGAGGCCATCGCGCAACGGCGATGGCGGCTCGATTGGCCCGATGACGCGGAGAAGGCGGAATGAAGGCGATTGTCAGCGCTTCCGCCGAAGCGACGCCCCAATTCTATGATCTTGATCCGATGAACATCGTTTGGCACGGCCACTACCCGCGCTTCTTGGAGCTGGGGCGCGTGGCGGTGATGAAACGGATTGGCTACAACTATCAGGAGATGGTCGAATCTGGCTTTGCCTGGCCGATCATCGATCTGCGCATGCGATACGCGCGGCCGATGCGGCTCGACAAGACGGTGAAGGTCACCGCGGGGATTGTGGAATGGGAAAACGCGCTCAGGATCACGTATTCGATC
Source organism: Caulobacteraceae bacterium (assembly GCA_031431115.1). Classification (GTDB taxonomy): domain Bacteria; phylum Pseudomonadota; class Alphaproteobacteria; order Caulobacterales; family Aquidulcibacteraceae; genus Vitreimonas. Next base: position 26,063 of record JANPCV010000007.1, on the reverse strand, counting down.
GTGGATGCAGAGACGGGCGAGCGCGTGATGCGGGCGAGTTCGTCGCAAGTGGCGTTGGCGATTGGCACGTTCGACATGCTTTGGGTCACGCCGCCGGTGTTGCGCGAAAAGCTTGCGCCGTTCTTGCCGCGCTCTTCGTAACCTCCGCGCCCGCGTTTGCGGTGTGCATCGAACCGAACGCGCTGCCGGTTGAATACGGCGCGATGTCGTTCACGCAAACGCGTCACCTGAACGGTGTACGCGCGCCGCTCGTGTCGCGCGGCCAAGCGGTGATCGCCGCCGAGCGTGTGGATTGGCGCGTTACTAGCCCACTTTCGATTCTCACCACGATCACGCCCGCCGGCATCACGCAGACCGTCGAAGGCGGCCGCCCGCAACGCCTTAGCCCGCAGGGCGGCGGCGATGCGTTCTTGTCGAGCGCTGGCCTATTCAACTTGCTGGTCGGCGATTTCACGTCGCTCAACACGCATTACACGATTGCCCGCGGTGCGCCCGGTGCAGGCGGCGCGTGGACGCTGGTGCTGACGCCGCGCGCTGCCGCGATGAGCCGATTTGTATCGGCGATCGAGGTCGGCGGCTGCACGCGGGTTGAAAGCGTCGAAGTGCGGCAAGCCAATGGCGACCGGATGGAAATTGCTCTGACGCCGGCCGAGGGCTAGACGCGCGTGCGCGGCTGGGGGGCCGTTCTCTGCGTTCTTTGGTGTTTGGCCGCTTGCGCTATCATTGGCGTGCGGGTGCAGAGCGCGCGCGCGTTCGACAGCGATATCCAGAACCTGCTCCCGCAAAACGCGCTTGAACCGACGATCCGCGCCGCCATTGCCGACGCCGGCAGCGTCGCGTCGCAACGTGTCGCGGTTCTCGTGTGGGGAGAAGATCCCGCGCGGACCGATGAAGCGGCCGCGGACTTGGAGCGCTCGTTGGTCGAAGTCGGCCTCACGCCAGATCGCACCGACGGTGAGGCGCTGGGCCGCTGGTTGTTTGCGAACCGCAATGCGCTGATGTGCGCGGCGAACCCTGCGGATTTCGATCCGGACGCCGTCGCGCGCCAGTCGCAAGCGATGCTTTATGCGCCGCTCGCGCCGATCTCCGGCGAGATGCTGGTTCGAGATCCATTTCTTCTGACGTTGCAGTTGAGCCAATGCCTTGCGCCGCCATCGGCCGGGTATGTGAACGACGGCGTGCTGATCTCTGGCGCGCTGAGTGAATCGGCGTTTCGCATCGATGTTCAGGACCAGGTGGTGCCTGCGTACGAAGCTTGGAAGGCGCGTTGGCCGGACGTTGAGGCGGCGCGCGCGGGCGCGGTGTTTTTCGCTGAAGAGGGCGCACGGCAGGCGCGCCGCGAGATCGCTTTGATCGGCGGCGTGTCCGGGATCGTCATCTTGGCGCTGTTGTTCGTGTGCTTTCGTAGGCCAGAGGCGATCGTTGGCACGCTGGCGGTAACGGCGGCGGGCGGCGTGGGCTCGTTGGCGGCGGCGTTTTTAGTGTTTCCGAGCGTCCACGTCTTGGTGTTCGTGTTTGGCACGGCGTTGATCGGCGTCACCTCAGACTATGCGCTTCATTATTTGGCCACCGGCCCGCAAACCGGATGGGCGCCGGCGGCGGAGCGCGTGAAGCGCGTATCGCGGCCGTTGGCCGTATGTGCGCTGGCGACGGCTTTGGGGTTCGCGAGCCTCGGCATATTCGGCGTTGCGATCTTCAATCAGGTCGCCGTGTTTGCTGTCGCCGGCATTCTCACCGCTTGGTGGTTTACGATGACGGTGCTGCCGTTCATGGATTTGCGCGCGCGTAAGCCCGAGGCGATGGCGGCTTGGTGGGCGAAACTGGAAGCGCCGTTTCTGGCGTTCAAGTGGAAATCGGCCTGGTCCTGGGTCGGCGCGCTCGTCCTGCTGTCGATTATCGGCGCCGGCGTTGCACGGTTCAGCGTGCTTGATGACGTGCGTCAGTTTCAACCGAGGTCGACGCAGCTTGCGGCGGAAGAACAACGCGTGCGCGAGGCTGTGGGCTTCAGCGCGTCGCCCAGCTTTTTGCTCTCGTACGGCGCTGACGCGAACGAGGCGCGGGCGCGCGAAGAGGCGATATTGTCGCGCTGGCCGGAGGAGGCCGTGCGTGACACGCTGGCGCTCAGCCGCTTTGATCCGTCGGCGTCCCGCCGCGTGCAAAACGAAGCGGAGGTGCGTGCAAGGCTCTACCAGCCGTACCTAGTGGCGCGGGTCCAGGAATTAGGGCTGATGCAAGTTGAGCCGTTCGCGGCGGTGGAGTCGCTGCCGCTGCCGGCGCTCATCGCGGATCTCGAAGGCGAAGTAAACGGCGTGCATTACCTCGTTGCGCCGCTCGGCGCCGTGGCGGCGCAGCAACAGGCCGGGGGCGAGGGCGCGCGGATTGTCGATCCCGCGTCGCGGTATTCGCAGGCCTTCGCCTCGTTCCGCGCGCTGGCGGCTTGGGCTGTGGCCGCTGCTTTTGCGGTGTGCATGTTGATCGTGCTGGCGCTCTATCGGACGTGGCGCGCGCTGGTGGTGTTGGTCGCCCCGGCGGTGGGCGTGGCGATGGCTGTGGCGGTCCCCGCAGCTTTCGGCATGCCGATCTCGTTTTTCTCGGTTGCTGCATTGTTTGTCGTGATCGGAACGGGCATCGATCACTCGGTCTTCCTGTTTGAGTCTGCGGAGACCGATGGCGAGGCGAAAGAACTTGTGGTTTTCCTCGCCGCGTTGACGACAATCTTGTCGATGGGGCTGATGGGATTTAGCGGGACTTATCCGGTGGCGAGCTTTGGCGTCGCCGTGGCAGCGGGTGTTACGGCAGCGTACTTGATTTCGTTCGTGCCGGTGCGGGGGAGACGTGGGCGTGCAGACGAGTAAAACTGATGTCGTCATCATCGGGGCGGGACCGGCTGGGTCTGTCGCCGCCGCTCTGTTGGCGAACAAGGGCTATAAAGTCGAGGTGATTGAACGCGCGCACTTTCCGCGCTTCTCGATCGGCGAGAGCCTGTTGGCGCAATCGATAGAGTTGTTGGATCAAGCCGATTTGTTGGAGGACGTCGCGGCGCACGGCTTTCAGCTCAAGGACGGTGCGGCGTTTCATCTGAACGGCGAGACCACGGCGATCTATTTTCCCGACAAAAGCGCACCAGGCCCGGACACGACATTCCAGGTGATGCGCGCGGACTTCGACTCCATCCTCGCCCAAGGCGCGGCGAAGAAGGGCGCCACCATCAGCTTTGGTCAGGAGGTGATCGGCTTCGAAAGCGACGCGAACGGTGCGGCGGTCACCGTCAAGGATGAGCAGGGCGCGCAGCGGCGGATCGAGGCGCGCTTTGCGCTGGATGCGAGCGGCTTTGGACGCACGCTGAGCAAGATGTGCAATCTGGAGACGCCATCTGACTTTCCAATCCGGCGCGCCGTATACGGGCAAGTCGTAGATCACATCAGCGATCCGAGTTTTGATCGCAACAAGATCCTGGTCTCGATCCATCCCGACAACCGCGAGATTTGGTATTGGCTGATCCCGCTGAAGGACGGCATTTCCTCGATCGGTGTTGTCGGTCCGCAAGAGACGATCGAAAACGCCGGCGCGAACGATCACGAGCGCTTGTGGAATTTGATCGCGGCGATCCCGTACAAAGCGCAAGTGCTGAAGGACGCGGAGGTCTTCCGACCCGCCGCGACCATTGTCGGCTACGCCTGCAACGTGAAGAGCCTGGTTGGCCCGAGCTACGCACTGCTCGGCAACGCGGCGGAATTCCTTGATCCGGTGTTCTCATCGGGCGTCACCATCGCGCTTAAGTCGGCGCACTTGGCGACCAATCTGATCGACCGAGGGTTCAAGGGCGAAGAGGTCGATTGGGAGCGCGAGTTCTCGCAGGAGCTCTATGTCGGCATCGACACGTTCCGAGAGTGCGTGGACGCCTGGTACACCGGGGCGCTGCAGCGGATTATTTTCGGCCGGCCGAAAGAGATGACCGACATCACACGTCAGCTGACATCAGTACTCGCCGGCTATGCATGGGATCGCGAGAACATCTTCGTGAAATCACCAAAGCGCACAATGCGGACGGTTGAGGAATGGTGCGCGCGTTAACCCTCGCACTGCTCGCCCTCGCTGCGGGCTGCGCGTCGACAGCGGATGTCGCGACGCCGAGCGCACACATCGCCGAGGGCGTCGTGCTGACGCTGCCATTGCCGCCGGCCTACCCGGACATGCGGACGATCCTGCAGACGGGTTACGCGCGGTATGGCGATCACGACGGCGCGTTTGAAGCAGTGCTTTCGCTCGCGCCGGAGCGCACGGAAATCGTGATGACCATGCTCGGCGGCCCGCGTTTGGCGACGATCGTGTGGGATAGCGTGGGCGTCCGCGCTGAGCGTTCCGCGTTCGCGCCGGATAACGTTCCGGTCGAAAACATTCTAGTCGACATCTTCATCACCGTGTGGCCACCGGCGCTTGTCGCGGCCGCGCTGCCGGAAGGGCTGGTGCTTACCGTCGATGAAGCGGGTCAGCGCACGATCCGGCGCGGGGATGAGGTGCTGATGACAGTAACGCCGGACCCCGAAGATGCCGCGCGGGTCTCGATCCGCAACGATGCCTTGGGCTATGAGGTCGTTATTGTCAGCCAGAGCGTCGAGCCGTGAGCGCTGAAATCTTCATCGCTGACTATTCGGTCGTCTGCGCGCTTGGCCGTGGGAAGGCCGCGGTGGCGGCGAACCTGTTTGCCGCGCGCCCTCAAGCCGTCGGCGATAACGCCGTACTGACGGACGGCCGTGTTGTGCCTGTCGGTCGCGTAAGCGATGCACTGACCGCGTGGGCGGACGAAACGCGCACGAACCAGATTCTCGCGCTCTGCTACGCGCCGCTCGCCCCGGCTGTGGAAGCCTCGAAGGCGCGCTACGGCTCTGACCGCGTGGGCGTTGTCATCGGCACATCGACGTCAGGCATCGGCGAAGGCGGCGAAGCGCTGAAGCAGTGGCGTGCAAGCGGCGCCTGGCCGAGCGGCTTTTCGCTGGCTCCGCAACAGCTGGGCGATTCGGCGCGTTTCGCGGCGCGGCTCTCCGGCGCGCAAGGGCCGTATTATGTCGTGTCGACGGCGTGCACGTCAGGGGCGCGGGCATTGGCCACGGGTGCGCGTCTCATCCGTGCGGGATTGTGTGACGCGGTGCTGTGCGGCGGCGCGGATTCGTTGTGCGAGCTGACGCTGAATGGGTTTGCGGCTTTGGACTCGCTCTCCGATGTCGTTTGCAATCCGATGAGCGCGAACCGCAATGGGTTGAACCTGGGCGAAGGCGGCGCGCTTTTTTTGCTGAGCAAAGAAGCGGGGCCGTTCAGGTTGGCGGGCTGGGGCGAAAGCGTGGACGGGCACCACATGTCGGCGCCAGACCCGAAGGGCAAAGGCGCCGAATTCGCCATGCGCGCGGCGCTGACGCTGGCGCAAGCGAAATGCGACGCGATCGATTTCGTCCATCTGCACGGCACCGCAACTAAGCTCAACGATTTGATGGAAGCGTCCGTGATCGAACGTCTTCTCGGATTGGAAATACCGTGCGCATCGACCAAGCCGCTCACCGGGCACACGTTGGGCGCCGCGGGCGCAGTGCAAGCGGCGTTGTGTCTGTTGGCGATGGAGCGAGGACAAATGCCGCCGCATGTGTGGGACGGCGCACGCGATCCGGAGCTGCCGCAGATCCGGCTGACGCAACCTGGTGAAACGAAGGCGCTGAAGCGCGTACTGAGCGCCAGCTACGCCTTCGGCGGCAATAACGCAGCGCTTGTCTTGGAGGCGGCATGAGCACGTTTCCCCCCATCGAGGAATTGGTTCCGCATCGGCATGGCATGCTGCTGCTTGATCGCGTCATCTCCTTTGAAGGCGACGTGGTGCGCAGTGAAGCGACGGTGCGGCCGGACAACATCTTCTTCCAACGCGGACGCGGCGTGCCTGCCTATGTGGGCTTCGAGTTCATGGCGCAGACAATCAGCGCTTCTGACGGGCTGAGGCGCCGTGACAAAGGCAAGAAGCCCGCGATCGGATTGCTGCTCGGTTGCCGCAGATATTCCGCGGCGCGGCCATTCTTCGTCGAAGGGGAGACGGTGACGATCGAGTCCAAGTCCCTTCTGGGCGAGGAGGGCATGGCGTCCTTCGACTGCCGCATCTTCGATGCAGTCGGCGCGGAATTGGCGAACGCGGTGATAAATGTCTACCGTCCCGCCGATCCAGAAGCATTTCTGCGGTCGCAATTATGAGCGGGCAAGAAAACGGCAAACGACCGGTGCTCGTCACCGGCGCCAGCAAGGGGATTGGCCGCGCCGTTGCGCTGCGCATCGCCGCGCTCGGCCATCCGGTTACGGTACATTTCGGCGGCGATCGCGCGGGCGCCGAGGCGACGGCACAAGCGATCGCTGACGCCAACGGCGTGGCCGATGTGATCGGCTTCGACGTGCGTGATCGCGCGGCAGTGCGTGCGGCGCTTGAGAAAAAGATGGAGAGCGGCGCGTTCTGGGGCGTCGTGCTGAGCGCCGGGATCACGCGCGATAATGCATTTCCCGCCATCGATGGCAGCGACTGGGACGATGTTCTCCGAACTAATCTCGACGGCTTCTACAATGTTGTGCATCCGCTCACGATGCCGATGATCCGCCGGCGCGACGGCGGGCGAATTGTAGCGATCGCCTCGGTCTCCGGCGTGGTCGGCAATCGCGGGCAGGTGAACTATAGCGCTTCTAAAGCCGGGCTGATTGGCGCCACTAAGGCGCTGGCGGTGGAATTGGCCAAGCGCCGGATCACTGTCAATAGTGTGGCGCCGGGGCTGGTCGAGACGGCGATGAGCGGCGACATTCCTGCCCAAATCATCGAGGCGATCCCAATGCAACGCATGGGAACGGTCGATGAGGTGGCTGCAACGGTTGCGTTTCTTTTCTCGCCGGAAGCGGGCTACATCACGCGCCAGGTTATCGGTGTGAATGGGGGGTTGGTTTGACGCGCCGCGTCGTTGTCACCGGTATGGCCGGAGTTACCGCGCTTGGCGGCGAGTACGCCGAGATCGAGCAGCGCATGCGCGCCGGCGAGACCGGCACACGCTACATCGAGGAATGGGACCAACTCGGTGACCTGACCTGCAAGGTTGGCGCGCCGGCGGATTGGTTCAAGCACGAGGGCTATTATCCGCGTCAGAAGATGCGCTCGATGGGCCGCGTTTCCGTCATGGCGGTGGATTCGACCGAGCGCGCGCTGAAGCAAGCGGGTCTGTTTGAGGATCCGGTGCTGAAATCCGGACGCGCCGGTGTGGCCTGCGGCTCCTCGTTCGGATCGACGCCGCCGATCCGGGATTTCGTGGCGTTCCTGGAAACCGGCAAAGCCGGCGCGCTGAACGCGACCAGCTACATCCGCATGATGGCGCATACGACGCCGGTGAACATCTCGGTGGTGTTTGGCCTGACGGGACGCGTGATTACGACGTCGTCGGCTTGCACGTCGGGCTCGCAGGGCGTGGGCTACGGCTTCGAGACCATCCGCAACAATCAGGCCGACATCATGATCGTCGGCGGCTCGGAAGAGTTTTGCCCCAGCATGGCCATGGTGTTCGACCGTTTGTACGCAACCAGCGCTGGCGCCAACAAAACGCCGAGGCAGGCCAGCAAGCCGTTCGATGCGACGCGCGACGGATTGGTCGTAGGCGAAGGCGCGGGCTTTTTGATCCTGGAAGAGCGCGAGCATGCGCTGGCGCGCGGCGCCAAACCGCTCGCGGAAGTTACCGGTTACGCGACAAACGCCGATGGCGCGCACATCTCGCACCCCGAGCAGACCACACAAGCGCGCGTCATGCGCGAAGCGCTGGCAGTTGCGGGCATAGATACCGGCGCGCTCGGTTTCATTAGTGGCCATGGCACCGCGACGGTTGCGGGCGATGTGGTGGAAAGCGCGGCGACGCGGGAAGTGTACGGCGATAAAGTCCCGTTCCACACGCTCAAAGGGCACTTTGGCCACTCACTCGGCGCATGCGGCGGCATCGAGGCGTGGTTGGGCGTCGAGATGCTGCGCTCAGGATGGATCGCGCCGATTGCCAACTTCCGCGAGCGCGATCCGCGCTGCGCGGAACTGGATTATGTCGGTGTGGGCGGGCGGAAGGTCGATGCCGAGTATTTCGTATCGAACAATTTCGCGTTCGGCGGCGTGAACTCGTCGCTGGTCTTCGCCCGAACAGACTAAAGCAAGGCTGGGGGACGCTTTGACTGATCCAATCACATTCGCGCTCGCGGTGTTGGCCTTGCTCGCCACGCCAGGGCCGACCAACACGCTGCTTGCAACGTCGGGTGCAGCGGCGGGCTTCAAGCGCTCGGTGCCGCTGATTGGCGCCGAGATGCTCGGCTATATGATTTCCATCACGCTACTGGCGTTGGTGATCGGACCATTCGTGCGGGCGTCACACGAACTCAGCATAGCGCTCCGCATTTTGTGCGCGCTGTTTCTCTTCTATTCGGCGTGGAAGCTTTGGCAGGAGGGGGCGGCGGCGATCACGAGTGATCACCCTGTAAGTTTCCGCCGTGTGCTGATGGCAACGGGGCTCAATCCCAAAGGCATCGTGTTCGCTTTCGTGATCGTGCCGTACCTGTCGCACGGCCAAGTGGCGCCTGCACTGCCCTATATGGGCGCGTTGTTGGGTTTCATTGCGGTCGTTGGCAGCGCGTGGATCGCGGGCGGAGCTGCGTTGCGGGCGGGCGCGAGCGCGACGATCGGCACTGGCTTGGCGCGCCGGGCGGGCGCTCTCGTCCTATGCGTGTTCGCGACGATAATTACTGGCTCGACGTTTACCGCTTAGCGCCGCCGATCTCGCCTTCAGACGCGCGAATGTCACCGAAGATGTAGGCGAAGGTCACGCGACCCTCTGCGTTGCGCTTGAGCTTCAGAATGACCGCATTGCCCGGGATGAGGATGCGGCGAAACTTGAGCCGCTCCAGATTGGCGTCGGGCGGCCATATCCCCCAAAGTTTCTGCGCGATGAGCATGGCCAAATGCGCCTGCGCCACGCCCGGAAGGATGGCTTGATCGTCGAAGTGGCCCTGGAAGAAGATCAGCTCGGGCGGCAGCGTGAACGCGATATCGGCTTCCGTATCTGTTTGCGTGCGAACGTCCAGATCGAGCGCGTCAAGCGGATCGCCGGTGTTGAAGAGGGTGCGGAGCGTTGAAAGCACGCGCTTGCCTTGGCTGTCGGTCGGCACAGAGTCAACAAAGCGCCAGTGTTTCGGCCGTTCTGGCGGCTCAAGTGTTTCGGCCGAGGCTGTGCGGAGATGGCGCGAGAGTCGGAACGCGCCCAACGCCTCCAGCTGGCGCTTTCCGGCGTCTGTGAGGACGACGATCGCGGCGAGGGCGCCGCGGCGCTCGGGGAGTGTCAGCGCGGCTGCGGCCTCGATTTCGGGCAGCCCAACGAGCGTCTCTTCAATGCGCGCGAGAGAGACGCGCTTGCCATCGATCTTAGCAACGCGGTCGCCGCGCGGGCAGAGGCGAAAGCTGCCATCGCTCGCGAGTTCTACGACGTCACCGGTGTCGAGCGGCGCATCGTCCTGCAGGTAAGGCGAGCGCACCATCAGGGCGTTCTCTTCGCCAGCGCTGACGGTGATGGCTGGAAACGGCGTCCAAGCGGCATCGGGCGTTGTTTGTCGCCGCCAGGCGATGCCGCCGGTCTCAGTCGAGCCTAGAACCTCGGTCGCTGGCAGGCCGAATGCAGCGATGCAGGCTTGCGCCGCCTTCGCGTCGAGCAGCTGGCCCGAGGAGAAGATGAGCGCCGGCGGTGGCGCGAAGAGATCGGCGCGCGGAGGTACGCGCGTGAGATGTGCGGGGCTTGATATCAAGGTCGCGCCAGCGAGCCTGCCCTCGAGGTCTTCCCAATAGGTCGCGGCGATATCGTCCGACGTCCGGCCGGACATGAGCGGCCACACGATTCGAAACAGCATGCCGTAAATGTGCTGGTGCGATACGGTGGCGATGACGTGCCCTGCTTCGCTCGCCCAGAGGGACTGAAGCGCGCGCGCCTCGATCTCAAGCCGTGAGAGATTTTTCTCCACTCGCTTTGGCGCGCTGGTGGAGCCGGATGTGAATAGAACAAGCAGTGGATCGGTGTTCGCGATGTCGAGTGCGCGTTCTTCCGTCGCGTCTTCAAAGGCGGTGTCGTTGATCAACGCGCCCGCGGTGCAGCCCAGTTCGGCGAGATAGCTCTCCTGTGCGTGTGCAGGCAGCGCAATTTCCTTATCCGCAGCGGCGCCCGCAAGGACGCCCGCGAGAAAGCGCGCGGCGGACAACGTATGGAGAAACATCGGCCCATCGATGTTTTGCACACGCGGCGCCACGTGCGCGGCCATGGCGCGCACGTCGCCCGCAGTGACCCAGCCACCGTCGCGTGCGAACAGGCGTTGCTCCGCCTCCGCGCGCAGCACCGTTTCGATAAGCGCCGTCATTCAGTGTTTCTAGCGCGTCTGAAGAAGGGCCGCACCAACATCTCGCAAACGATTAGCGCGCCGATGCCAACGTAGGCGATCAGGCCGTTATAGAGTGTCCACGTCGTCCAGTTGGCGTAGAGTGCGGTCCAGACCGCGATGGCGCCGTTGATCGCGAAGAAGCCGACCCAGATCCACGTCACGGCGCGCGTGTAGCGTACGCCGCTTTCGGGTAGATCGGGTTCCACGAGACGCGCGAAGCGTTCGATCATGCTGGGCGGGCGCCAGAGCGTGCGCGCGAATGTGATGAGCATCGCCGCGTTCATGAACGCCGGGTAGAGCCGCACCGAAAGCTCCCGGTCTATCAGCGCGACAAACGCGAGCGCGGCGGCGACGAGGAGAAGGCCCCAGGTAAGGGACCCAGGCACTTTGTTCTGAAGTCCAAGCAGGCTCCGCAGCAGCAGCAGCGCGCCGAGACCAATCAGTACCCAGCCCGGCCCGAAGGCGCGCACTGAAACCGCGGCGACAATGGGGTAGAGGATCGAGACGCCGGCAAAGAGAACGACAGAGGCGTCAATTTTGCGCATGCATCTTTTGGGCGAGGTTGAGCACGTCGTCGATGGTGCGAACCGATTTGAAATCGTCGGGCTCAACCTTGCGGCCGGTGATCTCTTGCAAACGAACCATCAGATCGATCGCGTCAATCGAATCGAGGTTGAGCTTATCGACCAAATCAGCCTCGGGCGTGATCAGGTCACGCGGGACGTCGAATGCGGTCGCGAGATAGTCCGCGATTTGGGAATAGATGGCCTTGCGATCCATGGTCGATCTCACTGCGTCTTTTCGTGTTGCGCGACGAAAGCCACCAGGGCGCGGATCGTCTGGAAGTGGCCGCGCAGTTGCTTATCTTCGGAATCGATCTTGATTTTGTACCGCTTCTGAAGCGCGACGCCAATCTCCAGGGCGTCGATCGAGTCCAGCGCCAAGCCGGTGGTTCCAAACAGATCCTCATCCGAGGAGATGTCCTCGGGAGAGACATCCTCCAGGTTCAGGATGTCGATAAGCAGGGCTTTCATCTCGGCTTCGGATGGTGCGGTCATGCGACGAGCGTTTCCTCTATTCGGCGTTCTACCTTGGCGCACAGGCGCCGGACGGCGATGGCGGGTTCACCCAAATCGCCTCCTGTGTCGATCAGTTCATGCACGCGGATCACCCAATGCGGGCGACTCGGCGGGATTTTGTACCAGGGCTCGCCCTTGAGCAAAGTCGGCGGGTTGCACGTTACCGTCACCAACCGCAGTGGCGCTTGCGAACGGAGCGCGATGTAGGCGAAGCCGCGCTGGTACTTGCGCTTGCCGTTGACTGGCGTGCGCGAGCCTTCCGGAAAGATCACCAGATTGTTGCCGGCCTTCAGCGCATCGACACAATCGTCGAGCAGCGCTTCGGGGTCGCCAGTGTTAGCGATGTAGTTGGCGGCGGTGACCACGCCGCGCATGAACGGATTATTCCAAACCCCTGCCTTCACCACGCATTGCGTGCGCTCCATCAGGGACATGATGAAAACGATGTCGAGGAGCGAGGGGTGGTTGGCGATGACGAGCGTGCCACGGTCGGCGCGCAGAAGCTCGGCGCCGTGAACTTCGTATGAGACGCCGCCTAAGGTCGCCATGATGCCTACGTAAAAGCGCCAGACCGCGTGCACGGTGTCCTGCGCGAACGCCGCGCGCTTAGCGCGATCACGGATCAGCAGGTTGATCAGCGGGAAGACGACGATCGCCAGGAACAGCCCGCCCAAGCCGAACAGAGCGAAGCAAACGGCTGTCACGATAAGGCGCCAAGTTTGGTCGAGAAATTTCATGCGGCCAACGCGTCCGCGCGCGGTGGCAGCCAGTTGAGGCGCCGGGCGCCGGCAGTGAGGGCGTGAACGATCGCGAGCGCGCCATCACGACCGGGGCCGATGAGGGTCTCGGTGTTCCCATTGTCGCCGGACAACGTGAGTTCAGCGGCAAGGAAGACACCAGGCGAGGCGGTGTCGAACGCGGCGTAAATTTCGGGAAGGCGCTCGTCCGCGTAGATCAGTACGACGGACTGAGCTTCGTTCGTGGCGAGGCGTGCGTAGGCCTCCGTCAAGCCGGCGGAAAGCGTCGCGGTGTCGCCGGCGATCGAGATATGGTCGCCGGGCTGATCGAGACAGAGGCTCAGCGCGCCCGTCGGCGCATTGTGAACGGACAAGCCGAACAGCGAGGGCGACAATGCTTCGCGCTTTGCGATGTCGGTCAGCAGCGTGACCGTGCTGTGCAAATCGCCGTGCGGACTGGTGAAGATGACGGGGCAGTGCGGCTTTTTAATCAGGAGCGGCAGCGCCGTGCGCAGCACGGCGCGCGAGAAGGCCGGCAAACGGCGGCGCTGGCCGGCGGGAATGATCGTCTCAGGCGCGGCCGCGCCGAAATCCTCCGCCGTTTCGGCAGAGACAATGGCCGCCCAATTGGCGACGTCCAAACCTAGAGACCTCCCCACGGCCCACTCCCAGTTCAGGTTGTATCCTAGTATAAATTCCTTTCATGATCCAAGCGTTGTCCCCCAATGAACCCGTCTATCGCGCGGCGTGCGCCGCTGGCCCGCCTTTCGGCAAAAGGCTCGCACGCGCGCTCCAGAGCGTCGCGGCCGAAGAATTGTGCGTAGCGTTGCGCCGCGACACTGGAATGGCGGCGGGGCCGCGGTCCAAGTCGCATAGCCGGGCGGTGGTGGCGGCAGCACTCGTGCGCAGCGGGCAGGTGGGTGTGGACGTGGAGTACCGCGCGCCTGGGCGGCCGATCGACAAGATCGCGCGCTATTTGAGTGGCGCGGATGTCGGCGGTGAGCATGCCGGATATCGGGTGTTCACGTTCCGCGAGGCGTACTTCAAGGCATTCGGCCGTTGGCCGGAAAAGGCGATGCTGCGCGAAGTCGCCGGCGTTGGGGACGCTCGCTATCTCGCCGGAGACGGCGTCCATGTTCTGCACGAGGCAGTGTACGGCGATTTCATGCTCACGCTCGTGTGGCGCCTCTAGCGATAAGCGATCAGTTTCCAGAGCAATCGGAACGGCGCCTGGATCACGAGGCGAGTGTGCATCAGCGAAATGCGCACATTGTCGGCCAGCATGGCGAAGTTGGAGACGTTGCCGGGTGGATAGATCACCTTTGTCGGTACGTTCACAACGCTAACGCCGCGCCAATGCATGTGCACCGCCATCTCGGTATCGAAGTCCATCCGCCGCCCGATGTCCTCGCGCGCAATGATCGCGGATACGGGCGCGAGTGGGTATAAGCGATAGCCACACATGGAATCGGCGATATCAAGCGAGGCCGTCTCGACCCATACCCAGAAGTGCGTGATGTAGCGCCCGAACTTGCGCGATTTCGGCACGCTCGCATCGTAGATGGCCTGACCGCAAATGAGCGCAGCGGGGGTTTCCTGCGCCGCGCTGACGAATTTCGGCAGGTCGGCGACATCGTGCTGGCCATCGGCGTCGATCTGCAGGGCATGGCTGAAGCCGCGTGTGGCGGCTTCGCGAAAGCCCTCCAGCATGGCGGCGCCTTTGCCTGCATTTACGTCGAGTCGCAGAACCTGGATGCCAGCGTCAGGTGCGTGCAATGCGGCGATCGCTTTGCGCTCTGGTTCGGCGTTGCCGTCATCGACGATGAACACAGTCTCGCAATATGATTGCAGCGCCGCCGTGAGTGACGGCAGCGCTGCAACATGTCGGTAACTTGGAATAACCGCGCAGAGGCGCACGGTGCTTAACGCAGTGTGACGACGTCGCCCTTCAGCGCTACGCCGGCCATCAGGAAGCCCGCGGCGCATTGGTACTGCGTCTCGCTCGACCATTCGACGTTGCGCCAGTTCGAACGCACATTGATCACCGCGTTGCCACCGACCGCGATCGCATGATTGCGCAGCTGCAGCAGCGCCGAGAGCATGACCCACTGACACGACTCTTCAGTGGAGCGGCCGAACTTGCGGGTGCGCAAGGACGTCTGCGCGTCTTCTTCAATAGTGCGGGCGACCGCCGGGTGTGGCGTGTTGCCGAAATAGAAGGTGACGCCGTCGAGCTGAGCCGCGTACTCCGCCCGGGCCGTCACGCCCGAGATTTGATGTACGGTGACAGCGTCGTCGGCGGCGGCAGGGGTGGCCACCAGAACAACCGGAAGCGCGAGCGCCATCGCCATAAGTCGAAGATTCATAGAAATTCCCCCAATACGGGCATGCCGCCGCTAAAATCCCTCGTTTTGTCACTTCGCATACCTCCTCGAGGCTCGCAACCCTGGTTGGACGATGGCTAGTTCTCCGCTAGCGTGTCCTTCAGAATTCGGGTTCGCCCCGGCGGGGCGCGTAAATTTTCGATCTGTTTGACCAGAATGCGCCAAAGTGGCGTTCGCAGAGGTGAGCCCACAATGAGCCAACGCGTCAGCACCCTTCTCGCGACAGCCACGGTCGCCGCATCATTAATGTGCGGCGCAGGGGAGGCGCGGGCGCAGCTGATTGACGAGGTGCGCGTCGGACTTCTGGACCACGACACTGGTTTCATCGGCAGCAGCAAGGAAGACGGCGTCGACCTTGCGATCGAAGCGTTCTCGCAGCCGATCGAGGCGCTCGATTTCATTGGCTCGCCGCGCGTTGTGGTCGGCGCAATCGTCAACAGCGAAAACCAGACGAACCAAATCTATGCCGGTCTGACGGCGCAATGGATGTTCGCCGACGACGTGTTTCACGCCGACGACGGTTTCTACGTGGAAGGCCTGGTGGCGGTGGCCTATCACGACGGCAAGGTCGACGTCCGTAGCACACCGGAAGATGCGGAGTGGAAGTCGCACGGCAGCGAGTTCTTGTTCCGCACCGGCTTTGGCGTGGGCTATCGCTTCAATGAAACCTGGTCGCTGACGGCCACGTTCGCGCACATCTCGAACGCCAATCTGGCGCAGCCCAATCAAGGCGCGAACGACGTCGGCCTGCGCCTAGGGATGCGGTTCTGATCTAATCGCCGCAGGAGTTGAATTCGTCCGCACCCGGCTGTGTTCAAAACTTACGATGCGACCCGAGCATAGAGCGCATTGAAGGTCTCCGTGCGCCGCGTCAAGGATCCAACACTGACGAAGCAGGGCTACCTAGACGCGCTGCGGCCCATGTTCGAAAATCTGCTTCGTTGTGATCGAGTGGGTGGCGGCTAGCGTTTTTCGCTGGGACGACGTGGCCGGGGGCCTGCGCTGAGCACGAGCCCCTCGCTGAGTTACCTCGGCGCTGCGTACGCGCTACGCGTGCATGGATGGGCGTCATGTCGGCACGCGCGGTCGCGGAGGCGCGCGCGAGAGGTAGCCGAAACAGGAACAGGCTCCGGCTGCGATGGCTTTCGGACGCCGAGCCTGGAATGCATCAAACGATGCTGATGAGATCGATGCGGTGCTTGATGGTGGCGGACACCATCCGCACATTGACCTCGATGAGACCTGGCGTGGTTTCGAGACGGGATTTCACGATGTGGACGAGGTTGGTCATGTGGCGAGCCGCGAACAAGACGAAAATGTTGTACCGGCCGCTGATCGAACAGACCTGACCCATTTCGTCCAGGCGCGATAAGTGCGAGAGCGCGTCCTCGATGTGCGGCGCTTCCACCGATAGAAACGCGTAGGAGACGAGATCGAAGCCTAAGCTGTGCGCGTCACAGATGACGCCAATGCGGATCGCGTTCGTTTGCAACAGCCGGTTCATCCGCTCGCACACGATGCTCGCGGGCATGTCGAGTTTGCGCGCGATCTCGCGCGTGCTTTCCCGGCCATCCTCTTGTAGGAGCGCGATGATCTGCCGCGCCGATGGCGGCCTGGGCGGCATGGCCAGCATTCAGGACGGCACCACCGGTGTGTTCGCACGGCTCGCCTCGCCTGCGCTCCGGGAAAAATATTTGCCACGTTTGCTGCGTGGCGAGCTGGCGATCTGCATGGCGATCACCGAGCCCAACGTCGGTTCAAACCCGCGCGACGTTAAAACACGGGCGCGCATAGACGGCAACGATCTCATCCTCAGCGGTGAGAAGGTTTGGATCTCAAACGCCGATATCTCCGATCTGGCGATCATCGTGTGCAAACTCGATGGCTCACCCGGATTAGCGCTGGTGCTCGTCGATCGCACCGAGAGCGGCTACACCACCAGCAATTTCCGCAAGCTTGGACTAAATCACTGGCCAACTGGCGGGATCGTCCTCAACGATCTCCGTGTGCCGAAAGAAAATGTGCTCGCCGCGGCGGGCGCCGGCTTGGAGATCACATTGCGCGCGTTCGAGCGCGCGCGCTGCTTTGTCGGCATCATCAGCCTCGGTATTGCGCAGGCCGCATTTGAGCGCGCGGTCGAGTATTCCAAGCGGCGCGTTCAATGGGGCAAGCCCATCGCTGGGCACCAATCCATTCAGATCAAGATCGCAGAGATGGCGGTCGATATCGATGCCGCGCGACTGCTCGTCTATCGGGGTCTCGCTTTGCTTGACCAGGGCGCGCGCTGCGACACGCAGACGGCGATGGCGAAATGGTATGCGAGCGAGATGGGCGTGCGTGTCACCCATCGCGCCGTTGATATCATGGGCGCCTACGGCCTCAGCGAAGACGATCCTATGCCGCGTCTCTTCCGCGATGCCCGCGTGATGACAATTCCGGACGGCACCTCCGACATTCAAAGGCTGCTCATCGCAAGGAATATCACTGGCATCAGCGCCTACTGACGGAGAGCCCGTATGTCTTTGCCAGAAATTCTACGCGGCTTGCGCCTGCCGGTGATAGGCGCCCCGATGTTTTTGGTCTCGGGGCCGGAACTGGTGATTGCGCAATGCAAGGCCGGCATTGTCGGTTCGATGCCCTCGCTCAATGCGCGGCCGGCTTCGCAATTCGATGAATGTCTGCACCGCATTCGCGAGGAGTTGGCGGCGTGGGATCGTGATCACCCCGAGCAGAAGGCCGCGCCCTACGCGCTCAATCATATTGTCCACGCCACCAACGCGCGGCTCGAAGAAGATCTGGCGATATGCGTGAAGCACAAGGCGCCAATCATCATCACGTCGCTTGGCTCTCGCGAGGACGTCAACGCCGTGGTTCATGGCTATGGCGGCTTTGTCTTTCATGACGTCACCACCACCGCCCACGCTTATAAAGCGGTCGAGAAGGGCGCCGACGGACTCGTTCTGGTTTCGGCCGGCGCCGGCGGGCACGGCGGACGCCTGTCGCCCTTCGCTCTAACGCAAGAAACACGCGCTTGGTACAACGGACCGATCGCGCTTTCCGGCGCAATCGCTTCCGGCGCGGGCATTTGCGCCGCGCGCGTCATGGGCGCAGATCTCGCCTATATCGGTTCGGCGTTCATCGCGGCGTCCGAAGCCAACGCCAACGCCGACTATCAGAACACGTTGATCGCCTCATCGGCGAACGACATCGTCTACACTGACTATTTCAGCGGCATCCCCGGCAATTATCTGCGCTCCTGCATCGTGCGCGCTGGATATGATCCCGACAATTTGCCGCCGCGCGAGAGTCGCGTGAACGTCGAGAGCGAGATCAAAGCCTGGCGCGACATCTGGGCGGCAGGTCAGGGCGTGGGCGCTGTCCACGCGATTGAAAGCACCGAGGCGATGCTGGCGCGGTGGCGACGCGAGTATGACGCGGCATTGAACGGTGTTGTGGGCGCGTAGGATTCGCGAGCGGCGTCACGTAACCGCTCCCAGCTCAGGCTTCGGCGGCAATCTCGGCGCATACGGTTTTCAGTTCCTGAAATTCGGTCAGTCCATAGCGCGAGCCTTCGCGGCCGATGCCGCTCATGGATCAGTATTTCGACCCGGTGGTGCTGCGCCTTCTCGGTTTGCTAAAGAAGGCTCTGCCTGATTGTGCTGAGGGAGATATCTTCTGGGTCATCACTTGGTGACCGGCGCTCCGATGCCAACGCTCGCGCGAACCGGGCGCTCGACAAACTCAGCGGCGGCCTCTGCAAATCCGATGACTACGCTGCCGTCAAAGAGCGGATGGCGTCGTTCATGGGCCGCTGGCTTTCTCGACTTGTGCAAGCGAAGCTCACGCAAGTAGCAGCTCGGCCTAGGCCGTGGTGACGACGCTGCACCCTGGCGTGCGTCGGATAACGTTGATCGCGACTCCGTTATGCGAGCGCTGCAACGCGATCTCGGCGCTCTCGCCGCCGACGCGGAGATTACGCAGCACGATTTCGTCGATGAACGGCGGCAGGTGCGGCCTGTCGAAACTGATGCGTTTGTCCTCGGGCGAGAACGATAACCCAATGCAAGCCTGTAGCAGCATCAGCGGTGCGGCCGTCGCCCACGCCTGCGGCGAGCACGCGACCGGATAGAACACAGGTCCTGCGCCGCGTTGACGCAAAAACCCACAGAAGAGTTCAGGCAGCCGGCGCAACTCCATGTAGTTCGAAGCATCGAACAGACCGGCGAAGATTTGCGCAGCTTCTTCGCGAAATCCGTAACGCGCCAACCCTGCGGCGACGATCGCGTTGTCGTGCGGCCAGATCGAACCATTGTGATACGACATCGGATTATAGCGCGACTCCGACGCGGCGACAGTGCGCACGCCAAAGCCCGTAAACGACGCCATGAGCGTTTTCGCGACGCTCGGCGCGCGTTCAGCCAGCGCGAGCCCCGTGAACAGCGCGTGCCCTGCATTTGAGCTGCGTATGCGGCAGGCGCGCTTATCGGCGTCGAGCGCGATAACGTAGGTGCCGATGCTCTCATCATAAAAGTGAGCGTCGAAGAGCCGGCGGAAGATGTCAGCGCGAATGTCGAGCACGCGGCCGCGCTCCGCGTCTCCCAGTTGGCGTGCAATCCCCGCGGCAGCGCGCCACGCCGCGTAAACATAAGCTTGCACTTCAACCAGCGCGATCGGCGAGTGCGCCAATGACCCGTCTTGGTGAAAAACGGAATCGTAGCTGTCTTTCCAGCCCTGGTTGGAGAGTCCGTTTTCGGTTTGGCGATGGTATTCGACAAACCCGTCGCGATCGCGGTCGCCGTATTCATCGATCCAATTCAGCGCGCGATCAATCTGCGGCGCGATCGTTCGTATGGTCTCAAGGTCGCCGGTGCGCTCAAGATAGGCGCCCGCCAGCATCACGAATAACGGCGTGGAATCGACACTGCCGTAGTAACGGCGGAAGGGGACTTCGCCCAATTCCGCCATTTCGCTGCGGCGCACTTCGTGCAGAATTTTGCCCGGTTCGGCGTCGGACGTGTGATCGACCACGGTGGCTTGGTTATCCGCGAGGTAACAGAGCACACCGCGCGCGATCTCCGGATCGAACCACAATGTTT
This sequence comes from Caulobacteraceae bacterium, assembly GCA_031431115.1. GTDB lineage: Bacteria > Pseudomonadota > Alphaproteobacteria > Caulobacterales > Aquidulcibacteraceae > Vitreimonas. Next base: position 6,312 of record JANPCV010000007.1, on the reverse strand, counting down.
GCAGAGCCGTGATCAGCGCATCGCGGCCGAAGATGGTGCTGAACCACGGTATGCCCGCGTACGGGTAGAGGCCCTGCGGTGTTTGCGTGCAGAGCATGTAGAGGTCGGAAACGCTGCGTTCGAGCGCTTCGTTCAGATGGTCATTCGATGTGCGCACTGATGCAGCGCGCGCAATATTCGCCCGGCGCGCCCGGCGTGCGTTCATGAACGATTGGAAGAAGCCGCGACGCGGTGTTGCGCTGGTCAGGACGGCGTCGCAATTGCAGTCCATGAACAACACGCGCGTCTCGCCCGGCGCCAACTGAAATTCGTAGTCCGCTCTGTCGACATGCAGCGCCTGCGGCGTCGGATCGAAGCGAACAAGTGTTTCACGCAAGCGATGATCGAGCCCGGTATAGCCCAAAGTGACGCTTGAGTCGGTCATGCGCGGCGCGGACGCGATACCACGCTTTGGCCGCTTGGCGCCGCGTACTTCGAAGATGTCGGCAAAGTCCGCCGCAAAGCTGATCGAGACCGCCACGTCCATCGGCTCGGTGTCGAAATTGCGCAGCGAGATACGCTCGGACGCAGCGCCGTTCCACAGCACGCGGACGCGGCGAATATGCAGGCGGTTGTGCTTCAGAAACACACGGCCCGCATGGTCGTGAAAGTCCGGGTTGGTCAGATCGCACAACAGCGCCGAGTTATCGTCACGCATCGAGGATCGCAGAAGCATCGGCCGGCGGCCATTCACGCTGAGCCGAAGATGCGACAAGTGACGCGTGTCGGCGTGAAAAATGCCCTCGGGCCCGCCTTCGGAACTGACGATGTCGCCCGTGTTGTCAAACACGGCGAACGTATCGCCATGTTTCATCGCGCGCGGCTTCTGCTCCTCGAATGATGACTCAGCAGGGACATCAAGAGCGTCTAGATCGGCTGCATTGCCTGGGCGCGGTGTTGCAGCGGTATCCATGCCCGCAATCTCCAGAGTCATACTGCGTAGGCGGCATCCTTGGTGCGGTCCAGGGGGGCGCCTGTAATGAACTCACCGACCTCAAGGGCCTCCGCCCTGTCGATTTGCGCGCGATAGAGATCGACATAATCGAGTGTCATGCGTTCTACGGTAAAGCGTCGTTCGAAAATATGGCGGACGTCGCGCCGATCAAGCTCCGACACGGCCGCGACCGCCTTCACGGCTTCTTCGATGCTCGAAACGATAAAGCCGCTTTGGCCGTGATCGATGACCTCGGGCACGGAACCTCGGCCATACGCGATCACCGGCGTTCCGCACGCAATCGCTTCGATCATGACCAATCCAAAGGGCTCGTCCCAATCGATCGGAAAGAGGAGAGCGTGCGCATTGCCGAGGAACTCGCTCTTCTCATGCTCGGTGATTTCGCCAACATACTCAACAAGCCCACCACTGGTGCGCACCATCGGTGCGATCTTCTCGTCCCAATACGCTTGATCAACGCGGTCAATCTTAGCGGCTATCTTCAGTTTCATGCCGGCCTCAACCGCAATCTCGATTGCACGATCGGGCCGTTTCTCGGGTGAGATGCGGCCAAGGAAAGCGAGGTAGCCCTCCGGTTTCGTTTCAAGCGGCCGCAGAACGTTGGTCGGCAAGCCGTGATACACGGTGCCCGCCCAATTAACCGGCGGCAGCGGACGTCGCTGAAAATCCGAAATCGACACCAATGGTAGATCCGGAAACGCACAATAGAAGGGCCGCAGGTCAGGTAGATCCAATCTGCCATGAAGTGTCGTGAGTGTGCGGTCGGCCATCTCGCGCACGACGGGCGCGTGGATGAGATCGATGTGAAAGTGGATCACATCAAAATCGCTCGCGCGGCGCATAAGCCGCTCAAGCATAATCATGTGGTGTGGCAGCGCATCGACCACATCCGCGCTTAAACGCAGCGCCCGTTCGGAGCATGCGACGAGCTCTGCATCGGTCTGGGAATCGCCGCTGGCGAACAGCGTGACGTCGTGACCTTGCGCAACAAGTTCCTCTGTGAGGTAGGAAACAACGCGTTCTGTGCCACCATAGAGAGCCGGCGGGCAACTTTCAGCGAGCGGGGCGACTTGAGCTATCCGCATACACCGGCTCCAGCGTACGCGGTTGCAACACTATTCACGCCCATTCGAGCACTCCCGAGGTCAAGGGAACAGGAACGCTGGCAGACGGCAAAGGTTGCATGCTCTCGGTATTATTGCCCCGAGTTTAGCGGCCTGGCGAAGGCCGGACCCAAGATTCGGCGGCCTCCGCCGATCTTGGTTTGACGCCGCTGTTAGGTTTGGGCACGCCTCCGCCTGCTTCATGAGCAGGGGGAAGTCATGCCGCATCTTAGTCGCCGCCATTTTGCGCAAGCTTCGCTTGGGGCCCTGATCGCAGGGTGTGCGCCGCGCGGCGCCCCTGATCTCATTATTCACGGCGGCCCGATCTATACCGGCATGGCTGATGCCCCGGTCGAGGCCATCCGCATCAGCAACGGGCTCTTCGCCGTCGTCGGATCACTCGCTGACGCGCGCGCAAATGCGCGCGGCGCACGCGAAATCGATCTCGCTGGCGCCGCCGCATTTCCAGGCTTCACAGATTCGCACGTCCATCTCTCTGGCGTCGGCGCGGCCGCGCTCATTCTCGATCTCGTCGGCGTCACCTCTATTGCCGAACTCCAGGCGCGTTTGCGCACGTACGCGGAGCAGAACGCAGAAGGGCCGATCTATGGCCGCGGCTGGATAGAGACGCACTGGCCAGAGCAGCGTTTCCCAAACCGCGCCGATCTTGACACGATCGTTTCAGATCGTCCTGTATTCCTAGAACGTGTCGACGGTCATGCCGCGGTGATCAACACATCGGCGCTGCAGCTGGCGCGCATTGATAACAGCACGGCCAATCCAACGGGCGGCAGCATCGAGCGCGACGCCTCGGGCGCCGCCAGTGGCATGCTCATCGATAACGCCATGAATTTGGTGCAAAGCGTGTTCCCGCCGCCGAGCGCCGCTATGCAACGTGAAGCATTGCTGCAAGGCGCGCGCATCTACGCTGCGCGCGGCTGGACCGGCGTTCACAATATGAGCACCTCGCTCGCTGAAGTGCAGTTGTTCGAGGAATTCGCCGCCAATGGCGATCTGCCGCTCAGCGCGGATATCTACCTCACACCGGATGACGGCGAGATCGTCCTGCAACGCGGCCCCTACGGAGAAGGCGCGGTTAAAGTGCGCGGCATCAAAATGTATATCGACGGCGCGCTCGGCTCGCGCGGCGCTGCATTGCTCGCGCCTTACAGCGATGCGCATGAATCGACCGGGTTGCTGGTGATGTCGGTGGAGGAAATCAGCGCCATAGTCTGCCGCGCACGCGAGAAGAACGTGCAGATCACCACACATGCCATCGGCGACCGCGGCAACCGCCTGATGCTTGACGCCTATCGCGATGCCTTCGCCGATGATCCGCAGGCGTTGCGCAATGCGCGCTTTCGTATCGAGCACGCTCAGATCATCGATCGCGCGGATATCCCGCGCTTTGCCGAGCAGGGCGTCATCGCCTCGATGCAGCCTTCGCACGCGATCAGTGATCTCTTCTTCGCGCCGGCGCGTCTTGGCCCGCAACGCCTCGCCGGCGCGTACGCCTGGCGCGCGCTGCTTGATTCCGGCGCTACGATTTGCGGGGGTTCGGACGCTCCGGTCGAGAAGGGCGATCCGCTTGTCGAGTTTTATGCAGCAATCTACCGTCACGACCTCAGCGGCTTCGCCGGTCCAGATTGGCATCAAGAGCAAGTGGTCAGCCGTACTGAAGCGCTGCGCATGTTCACATCCGCCGCGGCGTTCGCGACATTCACGGAGAACGAACGCGGCGCGATCGAGGTTGGCAAGCGCGCCAATGTCAGCGTGTTCTCGGCGGACCTGATGACCGCGGAACCGGCCGCCATCCCAATCGCAACGCCTGTGCTCACCGTTAGCGACGGCCGCGTTACGCACGAAGCGCTATAGTTCAAACTCCGCCCGCATCGCTTGCTCAAGCCCGGGCGGGGAGAGTGGCCCAGCGCGCAGAGCTGCATCGTGGAAGCGGAGCAGCGAAAACGCATCGCCCGCCGCGCTTCGCGTGCGCTCGCGCAAATCCAGAAGATGCATCGCCGCCAAACCTTGCGCCGCCGAGACGCCGGGCTGCGCCGCGAAACGCGTGACGTCATCTTCGATGCTGACGAACGAGATGCTCTCGCCCTGTAATTCGTGCATTTGCTCGATCGTACGCTCGCGGTTCCAGCGCATCGCGTGCATGCCGGTGTCGCCAACGATGCGGGCCATGCGGAACATCATCCACTGTAGATAACCAATGCGCGCCGGTGCGTCGCCTTCGAGCGCGCCGATCTCTGCGGCGAGCGTCTCCGCATAAATCGCCCAGCCTTCGCTGTAACCGGAGCTATAAAGCTGCTGCAGCTCGGGCACGCCGCGATTGAAGCGGTTTTGCAGAATGTGCCCCGGCGTGTGCTCGTGATGAACCACGCTCGCAAGCGACCACGTTGGTCGCGTTGTTTGCAAATCGATCAGATAGTTCAGCCCGACGCGCTGACCGCGCGTGCCATTGCTGCTGGCGGCAGGATCAAGCTGCTGGATGCCGCCCGCCGCCGTCGCATCGATCACATTTGGCAGCAGCAAGCGCACTTTCTCCAGCTGCACGTTCATCGCCGCGATGACCGCCTCGCGATCGCGGATTGCGAAACGTTCCTGCGCCGCGAACGCACGCAACCGCTCCGCAACACTGCCGCGTGTCAAGCCTTGCGCGCGCAGCAGGCCGTTCGCCTCGCTTTGGTAGGCGCGGCACATCTCCAGCGCCCGCATATGGGCGTTTCGCGCATCAACGGGTCCGCCAAGCTGAAGCTGCAGCGCCTGCGCGTAGAATGCATCGCCGTCCGGCAATCGCCACATACCAGGCTCGCTGTCTGCCGCCGCGCGTTGCGCCTCCAGCGCATCCGCCTGCCGCGTCAGCGCCGCGGCGAGCGTATCGCCGTCCGTGACATTTGCGGCCTCGACTTGTCTGGCCGCGCCTCGGAGCGCCGGCAATGTCGCGTCGATCAGGAAATCCGGCGGGACGACGCCGCGACCTGCGCTTGATCGGATCGCGTTGGTTTCTTGATTCACGGCGCGCACGGATTGGCGAATGTCGTCGCCCGCTCGCAATTCGGCCGCCCGGCGCCACGCGCCGTTGCGATGCGTCACAGAATAGGGCGCGCCGCTTTTGCCCCAGGCGCGCCGCGCGAGAGTCGCATCTGCGTCGGCGCCGGCGAGCACTGCTTCATACAACACACGCTCGCGCGGCGTGAGCCGCTCGGCGTTGAAGCGGCGGAGCAGGAACGGCCGTGTCGTTCGTGAGCGCCCGGCCAATCGATCGACGAGCCGCCGCAACTCAGCGGCCGCGCCTTCATCCGCACTGAGCGGCGTTGCGAAACTTGCCGCCGCCGCAGCGACGCCAGCGCTCAAAATATGGCGACGATCGATCATGACAAACGAAAACCTCGGGACCTTTCGATCCCGAGGTTACGTTACTTCAACCCGCTGCGCAGTGCGTAGCGTGAATTCGGCGAATTAGGCTGCCGCAACACCGCTGGTGACGGTCGCCGTCGCGCCAGCTTCTTGCGGATCGCGCAGCACGTAGCCGCGGCCCCAGACCGTTTCGATGTAGTGCTCGCCGCCCGTCGCAGCCGCCAGCTTCTTGCGCAGCTTGCAGATGAACACGTCGATGATCTTGAGTTCCGGCTCGTCCATGCCGCCGTAGAGATGATTGAGGAACATCTCCTTGGTCAGCGTGGTGCCTTTCCTGAGCGAGAGCAGCTCGAGCATCTGGTATTCCTTGCCCGTCAGATGCACGCGCTGGCCGTTGACTTCGACGGTCTTGGTGTCGAGGTTGACGCGCAGTTCACCGGTATCGATAACCGACTGTGCGTGCCCTTTCGAGCGCCGCACGATGGCATGGATGCGCGCGACCAGCTCGTCCTTGTGGAACGGCTTGGTCATGTAGTCGTCGGCACCGAAGCCCAAGCCGCGCACCTTGTCTTCGATTTGGGCAAGACCAGACAAGATGAGGATTGGCGTCTGTACCTTGGCAACGCGCAAGGTCTTCAAGACTTCATATCCGCTCATGTCGGGCAGATTGAGGTCGAGAAGGATAATGTCGTAGTCGTAGAGCTTGCCGAGGTCGACACCTTCTTCGCCAAGATCAGTCGTGTAGATATTGAAGCCTTCGGACTGCAGCATCAATTCGATGCTTTGTGCCGTCGCGCTATCGTCCTCTATGAGAAGGACTCGCATGCCTTAATTCCTCTTGTCCCCTTC
>JANPCV010000006.1:0-53403 GCA_031431115.1 Caulobacteraceae bacterium | reverse complement strand
GGCGTTGGTGATGAAGTAGGGGCTGAGGTAGCCGCGGTCGAACAGCATGCCTTCGACGACTTCGAGTTCGGTCTCGAGCGACTTGGCTTCTTCGACCGTGATGACGCCGTCATTGCCGACCTTCGCCATGGCGTCGGCCAGGAACTTGCCGATATTGGTGTCGCCGTTGGCGGAGATGGTGCCGACTTGGGCGATCTCTTCCGAGCCGGTCACTTTCTTCGAGCGCTTCTTCAGGTCTTCGACCACGGCCAGCACGGCCTGTTCGACGCCGCGGCGCAGATCCATCGGATTGCGGCCTGACGCAACCGCCTTCATGCCTTCGCGAACGATGGCTTGAGCGAGAACGGTGGCGGTGGTGGTGCCGTCGCCGGCTTCGTCGTTGGTCTTGGACGCAACTTCACGAATGAGCTGGGCGCCCATGTTCATGAACTTATCTTCGAGTTCGATTTCCTTGGCGACGGTGACGCCGTCCTTGGTGGTGCGCGGGGCGCCGAAGGACTTTTCGATCACGACGTTGCGGCCCTTCGGACCGAGCGTGACCTTTACTGCGTTGGCGAGGATGTCGACGCCAGCGAGCATACGCTCGCGTGCATCGGCGCCGAAATTGACGATTTTAGCAGCCATGTGCTGTGTACCTTTAACTTGGAGCGCGGGTCTTCAGACCCGCAAATTTTGTGGAGCGAAGGGCGCGTCTGAAGACGCGCGGTCCAAGACGCTTAGGCCGCGTCCTTCTTCTTCGCCTTCTTGTCTTCGATGACGCCCATGATGTCGGACTCCTTCATGATCAGGAGTTCTTCGCCATCGACCTTCACTTCGGTGCCCGACCACTTGCCGAACAGGATGCGGTCGCCCGGCTTCACATCGAGTTCGATGCGCTCGCCGTCTTCATCGCGCGTGCCTGGGCCGACGGCGACGACTTCGCCTTCTTGCGGCTTTTCTTGCGCCGTATCCGGAATGATGATCCCGCCTTTGGTCTTTTCTTCTTCCTTCACGCGCTTCACAAGCACGCGGTCGTGCAGAGGACGAAAACTCGCCACAGGTATACTCCCTTGGTTTTAAAGCATTTTGAGCGGGCCGGCAGGCCTTAGCACTCAACGCTGCCGGTTGCTAACGACCGGGATTTAGGGGGCGTGGGCGCTGGCGTCAACCTGACCGGGCGGTCAACAGGCCTGCTTTTCCGATTGTCAAAGCAGAGAACTTTTAATATCAAAGTTGATGTGATGCTTGGAACGGGGAGAGCGGGATGAGCCAAACGGAGCGCTTCAAAGATACCGCCGCTGATAAGCGCGTGGGCTGGCTGATCTTCGTTGGCTGCTTCTTGGTGGTCGGGGCGGTGTTTGTGTTCACGCCGGGCGCGTGGAACGTGGCGCTGCCGGAGGCGCTGAAGTTCGATCTCTCGCCGTTGCTGACGCAAAGCTGGCTGGTGCAGTTTCATGTCGTGACCGTCGCCGCGGCGCTATTGCTTGGGCCGGTGCAGTTCCTGCTGCCGAAGGGGACGGGCGCGCACCGCGTGTTCGGCTGGATCTGGGCGGCGGCGATGTTTTCGACCGCGATCGCCACCTTCTTCATCCGCGATATGCGCGATGGTCAGTTTAGTCCCATTCACATCTTTTCGGTGATGACGTTGATCGGCGTGCCGCTGGCGCTGTGGACGGCGCGCATGAGGGTGATGTCGCACGCGCGGGCGATGATCGGGCTCTACATTGGGCTTGTCATTGCTGGCGTGACCGCGATCGCGCCGGGGCGGTTGATCTGGGACATGTTCTTTGGCTGACGGCGCCGAAGGCGGGCGTCGTGCGTTCATGATCCGTGACGCACCCTGGTCCGAACCAACCTGAGCCCGATGGCCCCGAGCCGCCAACGCGGCCGCCGATTGAAGTGCCGGCGCCGCCTGTCGCCGAGCCACCTCCGTCGCCAGGCACGCCGCCGCCGGTGGTGGCAATGCCGCTGCGGCGGGTGACGCTGCACTGACACGGTTTGGCGCCAGTCGGTAAAGCGAAGGGCAAACGCCAGACAAATCTCAGCGCTGATCTCCCGCATCGTTTGAGGGAGTAGTCTTCATGCAGAAATTGCACGCGATGGCGGCAGCCGCCGCCGCGCTTACGTTCGCTATGTCCGCGCAGGCGCAGGCGCCACCAGAACCACCGCCTGGCCCACGTCCGGGTGCGGTGTTCGTCAGCCCGATGGGACAACCATTCCGCGCGGAGCCTGAAAGCCGGAGAGCGCCGGTGCAACTTTGGCTCGCGCATGCCGATACAGATGGCGATGAGCGCATCAGCCGCGATGAGTTCGTCAATGAAGCGATGATGTTCTTCGCCAACGTGCTCGACGCCAATCACGATCACGGCGTGACATCGGTGGAATCGACGGCGCTTTGGCGGGAGCAGGCGCCAGAGATGTTGAGCGCCCGCACGGCGCCGGTACTGGCGTCAAACTCTGCGGCGCCGTCAAATGAAGTTGGCCCACGCGGGCCGCGCGGCGGCGACCGGCGCGGCCGTCCGCCCAGCGGCGAACGCGGTGGGCCGCCTCCTGGCGCGGGGCGCGCGCCGATCACATTGGGTGCGGAGATCGAACCGGTGATGTCGTGCGATCGTGATTTCAGCCGCCGCATCGATGCGACCGAGTTTGAGAATTGCGCCGCGCGCCGCTTTATGGAGCTCGACATAAACGGCGACGGCTACTTCACGCTCTATGAATCGGACCGCGCGCGCGAAATGCTTGCTGCGTATGAGCGGCGCGCCGAACGCTGACAACGAAAGAGCCGCCTCGTTTAAACGAGGCGGCTCGATCTGTCCCTCTGATGACGCGCGTTAGTAGTAGTACATCGCGTCGAGGACCATGCCGGTGGAAACGACGATCAGAAGAATATCGCGGCCCACCATGATGTAGCGGCAGCCATAGGGAGCAGGCGGCAGCCGGTAGTAGAGATCGTACGGGATTGGATCCCAGTAGAGATCGTACGGAAGCTCGTAGCCCACGCGCCAATCGCGATACGGGCGACGCCAACCGCCATCGTAGTTGTACCAATTATAATTATGGCCGAAAAAACCCGCGAAAATCAGCGAATAGCCACGGTCGAAGTAGTATCCGTAGCGAACGCTGCGCCAGTCGTTGTAGCGCGGGCGATCCCAATCGTGGTGGTTTGAGCGCCAGCGATTGTAGCGATTCCGATCGGAGCGGCCATCGCGCCCACGGTCCCAATCGTTGTGCGAGTAATCGCGTCCGCCACCGCGGCCGCCATTCCAGTTGCCATCGCGACCACGGCCGTTGTTGTTCCAATCACCGCCACGGCCGTCATTGCCGCGGCCACCGTTCCAATCGCCACGATCGCGTCCGTCGCCGTTGTTGTCACCGCGCCCACGGCCGTCGTTAGCACCGTCGTTGCCGCGACCACCGCGGCCGCCGTTGTTGTCGTCACCGCGACCGCCATTCCATTGGCCGCCGTTATTGTCGCCGCGCCCACGGCCATCGTCAGCGCCGTCGTTACCGCGACCGCCGCGACCACCGTTGTCATCGCCGCCGCGACCGCCAGGGACGCCGAGGACAGCCGCGCCATCGCGACCACGGCCACCGTTATCGGCGCCGCCGCGACCACCTGGGACGCCGGGGACACCGGCGCCATCGCGGCCACGGCCGCCGTTCCATTGGCCACCATTGTCGTTGCCGCCACGGCCGCCGCCCTGCACACCGCCGCCGTCGTTGCCACGACCACGACCGCCGTTGGTTTGGCCGCCGTTATTGTCACCGCGACCTCGGCCATCTGATTGACCGCGCCCACGGCCGTCATTGCCGCCAGCTAGGGCCGGAGGCGGCGCCTGTGGCGGCGGCGCCGCTTGTGGGGGCGGGGCTGGCCGCTGGCCTTGATTGCCATCGTCGCCGCGCCCGCGACCGCGATCTTCGCCGCCGCGATCACCTCGATCGCCGCGGTCTCCTCTGTCGCCACGATCGCCACGGCCATTGCCGTCGCCATCGCGATCTCGGGCGTGTTCGCCCCGTTGAGCGTAAGCTGGTGTTGCCACCCAAGCTGCCGCGCTCAATGCGACGACTGCCGCGATGAGGGCTTTTTTCATGTTGAGGCTCCCGTGTGCGCGCGTGCGCAATCCTCGCAACCGTGACGATGACGGGGTGCGCCTGAACCGAACCTGAATCCTATCTGAGCGGTCGTGCGTGCGAAACGTTAGCCAGGCCGGAGGGGGCTCAGGCGAGCTTCAAGCCATTCAGCAAGAAGCGAACCGCGCGGGCGACATGGGCCGTCAGCTCTTCGTCTGCCACGACATAGTCGACGTTCACCGCCGCTTGGAAGTGATGGCGGCTGCGCAGCAATTCCACGAAATAATACATGCTTTCGCGCGCGTCGGCATCGCTGAGGCCGGCCTTTTTGAGCTGGGACACCAACTCGTCGTAAACCTGGCCAGCGCCGCCTACCGAGAAGTAGTGGAGGAGGTGCTTGGGCACTTTGCGGCCCTCGGCGACCATGACGCGATAGAAGGCGACGCTGTCGCGCTGCAGCAGCCGGCGCAGGAAGTGCTCGCCAATTTGCTGCATAGCTTCTGCGAGCGGCAAGTGATCGACGGGCTCTGTTGGTCGCATTTCCCGGATGAAACGGTCGTGCTGGTCTTGCATAAAGGCTAGGAAGAGCCCCTCCTTATTGCCGAACTGAGCGTAGAGGGTAGCCAGCGAACCGCCGGCCAGACGGACAACATCGTTGACGCTGGTGGCCTCGTAGCCGTGCTCGAGGAAGACCTCGCGGGCGGCTTCGAGAAAGGCCTGCCGCCGCGCAACGCCGCGATCGGGCGCTCTTCCGTCGGAGTCCTGGCTCTTGATGGCGACCGATCCCATGTCCGAATTACCTCACGAAGATGTGACGATACGCACAGCTTGGGGGCGCGCAAGCGCCGCCGCCTATGTCGTATGGCCTAGTCGCAATCTGAGCCATGGCGCCTTGAAGGGCGCGTAGCGATGGTTACGTTCGCTCCGGGCCGCTTTGGGGTCCAGGCTTTCAATTGATCCTTCCATGCCAGACGACGCCGGTTTTCGGGTCGATGCCGCGCGCGCAACCGCTAAAGTGCGCGCTATGGCTAACTCTCCCCTAGGCCGCCGTGGGCTGATGATTGCCGGCGGCGCCGTTCTTTTTGTCCTCGTCGCGTTGTGGGGTGGGAATTGGTTTTTCGTCGGACGTTATTTGGTGTCGACGGACAACGCCTACGTGCGCGCGGACATCTCGCTGATCTCGCCGCAGGTGGAAGGATACGTGCGCGCGATCCCGGCGGCTGAGAACCAAAGCGTCCACGCGGGCGACGTGCTCGTTGAAATCGAACCATCCGATTATCAGTCGCGCTTGGATGCCGCGCGTGCGGCGCTGGCGGAGGCGCAAGGCGATCGCGCATCGCAACAGGCCGGCCGCGCGCTCGCCTCAGCAGATGTTGCGCGTTACCGCCCGCTCGCGGAGCGCGGTTTGCTGTCGCCGGCGCGTATGCAGCAACTGGAAATTCAAGCCCGCCAAGCAGGCGGCGGCGCTGCTGCTGCGGATGCAGCCGTACAAGTTGCGCAGGCGCAATTGGTGCAAGCCGAACTCGATCTGGAGCGCACCACCATTCGCGCGCCGATCGATGGCGTTGTTGGCGACCGGCAAGTGCAACTCGGTCAGTTGGTGCGCTCGGGCGCGCCGTTGATGTCGGTCGTGCCGCTGCAATCGGTGTATATTGTCGCGAATTTTAAAGAGACGCAGATCGAGAGCTTTCGTCCAGGTCAGGCGGTGACGATCCGTCCTGACGTGGCGCATAGTTTGCGCCTGCGCGGCACGGTGGATTCACTCGCACCTGCAAGCGGCAGCGAGTTCTCAATCATCCCGACCGACACCGCGACCGGCAACTTCACCAAGATCGTGCAACGCGTGCCTGTACGCATTCGGATCGAGCCTGGGCAAGAAGGGCTTGAGCTCTTGCGTCCGGGACTGTCCGCGAGCGTCACGGTGGACACACGCAGGTGAGCGACGCCGCAATCGCGGCCAAGCCGGACGATTCACCGCCGCTCGCGATCTGGGTCGGCTTTATCGCCATGGTTGTCGGGCAGTTCATGGCGATCCTGGATATCCAGATCGTCGCGAGCGCGCTTGGTTCGATTCAGGCCGGTGTGAGCGCCAGCCGCGATGAAATCAGCTGGGTGCAGACGTCCTATCTGATCGCGGAAGTGATCGGCATTCCGCTTTCGGGGTTTTTGGGGCGCGCGCTTGGCACGCGGCTGCTTTTCTGCATTTCCGCGCTCGCGTTCTCATTCATGAGTCTGCTCTGCGCGTTTGCGTGGGACATCAACTCGCTGATCATCTTCCGCGCGCTGCAGGGCTTTTCGGGGGCTGCGATGATCCCGACCGTGATGGCGACGCTTTATCTCGCGTTCCCGCAACGGCTGCAGCCGATGACCGGCGCGATGATGGGGATGGTGATCACGCTCGCGCCGTCGCTGGGGCCAACCATAGGCGGCTTGGTGGCCGAGACGCTTGGTTGGCGCGCTTTGTTTTGGGTAAACGTCGTGCCGGGCATCCTGATCACGATCGTGATCTGGAACACGATGCAGTCGCTCGATAAGCCGCAATTCAATTTGCTGAAGAAGATCGACCTGATTGGCCTCTTGGGTCTCGCGATGTTCTTGGGCGCGGCTGAGTACACGCTGGAAGAGGGACCCTCGAACGAGTGGTTCGCTTCGAGCGAAGTGACGATGTGGGCGCTGGTTTCGATCGCTGGCGCGGTGCTGTTCTTCTATCGCTCGTTCAAAGTTGAGACGCCGATCGTTGACCTAAGGCCTTTATCTCAGCCGACATTCGCCATTGGCGCGGGGCTAGGGTTCATCCTGGGCCTTGGGCTTTTCAGCTCGGTGTTCCTGACGCCGCTGTTCCTGAGTTCGGTGCGCGGGTTCAGCGCCCTCCAAATCGGGCACACGATGTTCGTGCAGGGCGCGGTGATGTTTCTGACCGCGCCGTTCATCGGCCGCATCGGGCGGATGATGCAGGACACGCGGCCGATGGGGGTTCTGGGATTCTTACTGGTTGGCGCGAGCTGTTGGATGCAAGCGCATCTCACGGCGGAGGCAGGCTTCTGGGAGCTGGCGTGGCCGCAAGTGTTGCGCGCACTCGGCTTGATGATGACGTTTAACTCAGTGATGCAGCCGACGTTGCAATCGCTGCCGCCGCATTTGGTGCATTCGGGCGCTGGTCTGTTCAACACGTTCCGCAATTTGGGTGGCGCGTTCGGCATTGCGGCGCTGGCGACAGTGCAGGCGCACTCTTACGCGTTGCACCGCCAGGAACTCTACGCCGCCGCCAATCCGAACAATCCGCACATAGCAGGCATGATCGCGGGGATGCAGTCATACCTGGAGCAGGCGGGGGCGGCTGATCCGGAGCGCCAGGCGCTCATGCGTTACGCTGGGCTGCTAGATCGCGAAGCGCTGGTGATGACGTTCAACGACCAGTTCTTGATGCTGGCGGTCGTGATCAGTGTGTCGGCGTTTGCAGTTTTGTTGCTGCGGCCGCGGCCCAAACTCGGCATGGAGGCGCCGCCGAAGCTTGATGAGGCGATGGCGCATTGAGTTCTTGGATCGCGGGCCTTCAGGCCCGCATGCGCGTCTGAAGACGCGCGGTCCAAGTTAGGCGTAGAGGGCGCCTTTGATCGCTTCAAGCATGTCGGGCGAAAGCGGTGCGGTTTTTGAGCCGTAGGCGCCGACGAGGCCGCCATCTTTGCCGACCAGATATTTATGGAAGTTCCAGCGCGGCAGCGCGCTGTCGCCAAGTTCGTCCGCGACCCATTGGTAGAACGGGTGGCGCCGTGCTGGGGGGACGATCTCGACCTTCGCCGTCATCGGAAAGGTGACGTGAAAGGACGTGTCGCAAAATTCGCGGATCTCGCGCCCGTCGCCCGGTTCTTGGTGACCGAAATCGTTGCAGGGCACGCCGATGATCACGAGGCCTTTGCCGACCTTCGCTTCGTAGAGCGATTCCAGATCGCGGTATTGCGAGGTGAAGCCGCACGCGCTTGCCACGTTCACGATGAGCAGCGCCTTGCCGGCATAATCGGCAAGGTTGATCTCGCCTGGCTCATCAAGCTTGGCGAAGCTGAAATCGTGGGCGGTGGTCATGGTTTGGCGTGCAATTCGTATTGGAAGGCGGGGCATTTAGACCTCTGAGAACCCCTCGGCAATGCATGTGGCGTTCCGCGCGGCTGGGTGATACAGCCCAACACGTGACCGTGAAGCACCGTTCCCTGATAGCGGGCCTCCGAATTTGAGGCCCGGCTCGCGTTGAGCTCTCGCTCCGCGGGTCCGGGATGGCTACACACCCTTCGCTAAATTGGAGAATTGACCAATGGCCGATGCGCCTGCTGGTCGCGACTATCGCGAGACCGTTTTTCTGCCGGACCTCCCCGGCGATCCGTTTCCGCTGCGCGCGGGGTTGCCGAAGAAGGAGCCCGAGCGCGTGAAGCATTGGGCCGAGATCGGGCTTTACCACTTGCTGCGCAAAGAGGCGGCGGCGCGGCCGAAGGTCGTGTTTCACGATGGCCCGCCATACGCGAACGGGCCGATCCATATCGGGCACGCGGAAAACAAAATCCTGAAAGACTTCGTCGTCCGCACCAAACAGATGGCGGGCTTCGATTGCGATTATGTGCCGGGATGGGACTGCCACGGCTTGCCGATCGAGTGGAAGGTCGAAGAAGATTTTCGCAAAGCTGGGCGGAAGAAGGCGGAGGTGCCGGCGGTTGAGTTTCGCCGTGCCTGCCGCGAGTACGCCGACAAGTGGATACCGTTGCAGCGGGATGAGTTTAAGCGCCTCGGTATCGAGGCGGACTGGGACAATTACTACACGACGATGAGCTTCGAAGCAGAAGCCGCGATCGCGCGCGAGTTTTTGCGCGTGGTGCGGACTGGGCTGGTGTATCGCGGCTCAAAGCCGGTGATGTGGAGCCCGGTGGAACGGACTTCGTTGGCTGAGGCTGAAGTGGAGTATCAGGAGAAAACGAGCCCGACGATCTGGGTGAAATTTCCGATCGTAAAGGAGACGGACGCATCGGTCGAAAGTGTCTTCGGAGGTGGATCGCTAGTTGGCGCGAGTGTCGTCATCTGGACGACGACTCCGTGGACGATCCCTGGCAACCGAGCGATTTCCTATTCGTCAAAGATTAAATACGCCGAATACACGGTCGAAGAGATCGAACCCGATTTGGCATTTGCGCCGTGGGTGAAGGTCGGTGAACGCCTGATCGTTGCGGAAAAGCTCGCAGAGGATGTTCGAAAGGCCGCGAAAGTTCTTCGCTGGTCAAGTCGCGAAGTTACGGCTCTTGGACAATACACGTGCGCTCATCCGTTCCGAGGTCACGGCTACGATTTCGATGTCCCTTTGTTGTGGGGCGATCACGTTTCCGACGACGCCGGAACAGGCTTTGTTCACACGGCGCCTAGCCATGGCGCTGACGATTTCAATGTCTGGATTCAGCACGGCAAAAGTCAGAAGGAAATTCCGTTCAC
Organism: Caulobacteraceae bacterium; assembly: GCA_031431115.1. GTDB lineage: Bacteria > Pseudomonadota > Alphaproteobacteria > Caulobacterales > Aquidulcibacteraceae > Vitreimonas. The sequence continues at coordinate 43,887 of JANPCV010000006.1, read as the reverse complement.
CGTCGACGAAGACGGCAAGCTCACGAAGGAGGCGCCAGGCTTCGAGGGCATGGAAGTCATCCAGCTCGAAGGCAAAGGCCTCGGCAAGGACGGCCCCGCCAACAAAGCGGTGATGGATAAGCTGATCGAAGTCGGCGCGCTGTTGGCGCGTGGGCAATTGAAGCACTCGTACCCGCACTCTTGGCGTTCCAAAGCGCCGCTGATCTTCCGCAACACGCCGCAATGGTTCATCGCGCTCGATAAAGAGTATCGCGATGGCAAGACGCTGCGCCAGATTGCGCTTGATGAAATCGATCGCGTCGATTGGGGGCAGAAGCGGACCGGCGAAACAAAAGACTACAACCGTATCCGCGGCATGATCGAGGATCGGCCGGATTGGTTGGTGTCGCGTCAGCGCGCGTGGGGCGTGCCGCTGCCAATCTTCGTGAAGAAGAGCGATGGCTCGATCCTGCAGGACGGTGAAGTGGATGCACGCATCTTCGCTGCGATGAAGGACGGCGGCGCTGACGTTTGGTGGGCGACGCCAGCGCAGGAGTTTTTGGGCGCGGCGTACAAGGCTGATGAGTTCGAGAAGGTCGAAGACATTCTAGATGTCTGGTTCGACTCGGGCTCGACGCATGCGTTCGTCGTCGGCAACCCCGACGCGCCGACGCGGGCGTCGTTCGTGAATCCGGTGTCGACCATCTATCTCGAAGGCTCGGATCAGCATCGCGGCTGGTTTCATTCTTCGTTGCTGGAAAGCTGCGCCACGCGCGGCAAGGCGCCGTACGACGAAGTGGTCACGCACGGTTTCACGATGGACGAGAAGGGCATGAAGATGTCCAAGTCCATCGGCAACACGATCGAACCGCAAAGGATCGCCGAGCAGAACGGCATCGAAATCTTGCGCCTGCTGATCGCGTCGGCGGAGTACGGCGACGATCTTAGGCTGGGCAAGATCATGGTCGATCAGTCGGGTGAGATGTATCGCAAATTGCGAAATACGCTGCGGTTTTTGCTGGGGGCGTTGAAGGGTTTCGAGGAACGCGAGCGAGCATTTCCCTCCCCCCTTGTGGGGGAGGGCAGGGAGGGGGGTGCAAGCGCTCACGCTTCAGAACGCGGCGCCGATACCCCCACCCCCGACCCCGCCCCACAGGGGGGCGGGGAGCAACTGCCTCTCTTGGAGCGTTGGCTGTTGCATCGCTTGCATGAAGTTGATGGCGCGGTGCGCAAGGGCTTCGAGACCTATCAGTGGCGCGGTGCGCTTTCGGCGATCGTGGAGTTCTGCAACGTCGATCTTTCTGCGTTCTACGTCGATGTCCGCAAGGACGCGCTTTACTGCGATGCGCCGGATTCATTCCGCCGCCGCGCGTGCCGCACGGTGTTGGATGAGACGTTCTCACGCCTAACCGCATGGCTCGCGCCGATCATGCCGTTCACGGCGGAAGAAGCGTGGCTGACGCGTTTCCCGGATCAAGTGTCTGTCCATCTGCGCACGTTCCCGGAAACGCCGGATGCTTGGGAAGATGCGTTCGCTGGTGAAGAAGTGGCGAAACTGCGCGAGGCGCGGGCTGTCGTAACCGGTGCGCTTGAAGTGGCGCGACGGGACAAGACGATCGGCGCTGCGCTGGAAGCGGCGCCGCGTGTGTTCGTGGCTGAAGATGGTTTGCGGGCGGCGTTGCAGGCGGTGGATTTCGCCGAACTTTGCATCACCAGCGGCATTGCCATCGTTGAAGGCGAAGGCCCGGCCGATGCGTTCCGTCTGCCGGACATGAAGGGCGTGGCCGTGGTGATCGAGAAAGCGCCGGGCGTGAAATGCGCGCGGTCGTGGAAGTATTTCGATCCTGCGACCGCTGACCCGCGCTACCCCGACATCACGCCGCGCGATGCTGAAGCTGTCGCGGCGTGGGACTCGGCGCGCGGCTAAGGCGCCTCTGCCACGTTCATGCAAGCGCTCGGCCCAGCGAAGCCGTGTTGCGCGATGCAGAAAGCGTCTTCGTTCGGCGTGCTTGTGACCGATGCGCATTGGCGCAGCTGTAGCTGCTGCATGGCAAGGCATTGCTGCACCGGTTGATCGGTGAGCGCTGCGTTGACGCGCGTCGTCTCACTTTCGGTGGCGCCGACGACCATCAGCGCCGCAAGCGTGAACATGCGATCGAGGCTCGCATTTCGCGCGGCAACGACCCGCCATGGTAGCGCTGGCGGCGCTGGCGATGTGCGGTTGCCAAGCGCATCCCAGAACCGCACGCCGCCGAAGGCGCTGGCTTCGGTGAGTGGCGCGGCCGTCAGCGGTGTGGGGCGCAGGCGCGCGAGCAGCTCCGGCGCTAACGTGCGCGAACCCGGCGCGCGTAGTGTTGCTTCGCGTGCGCTGTCGCGGCGAGACCAAGTCGTCGTGTCGCCGGCATTACCCAGGCCTTGGAAGCGAATGGCGAGCGCGTTCATGCGTGCGTTGTCGGCGGCCATGGCGCGGAGCACGAGTTGCGTTGCCTCTTCTGCGCCGGGCGGACGGCGGCGGGCGTAGCTCATGTCGCGGCGAAGTTGGCGCAACACTGCTGGCCGCCCAGCAGAGCGCACGCGGCTGCGCACACCATTCACCCACGTGGGCGATTGCGCGGCGGTGAGCGCGCCGTAGGCGAGCCAGCCTTGTGTGAGACGTTCGGGATCGTGGCGCGCGGCGCGATCAAGCGTTGCATCAAGTGCAGCGGCGTCCGGTATGTCGGCGTCGAGCATCGCGGTAATGTCGGTTTGGTAGAGGGCGTAAGCTTGGAGAGCCCGGTGTAGGGGTTCATCCGCGTGCGCGCCGCCAGCCCAGAGGCAAAAGGCGGCGGCGAGGGAGATGAGGCGCATGGGCTCATTCTTGCTCCCGAACTGGGGCGAAACCAAAGGGCCGCGGCGGCAGCGGGTTGATCATGACCCGCGCGCCCGTCCATAAGCCGCACATGCTCCGTCTCGGCCTCATCCTCGCCGGCGTCGTTTTCGTCGCTGACCAGATCTCGAAATGGGTGATCCTTGGCCCGATGCGGTTCAGTCCGCCGGGATGCCTGGAAGCCGGGATCAATTGCCGCTTCATCGAGCTGACCCCCTTTTTCGACCTCCAAATGGTCTGGAACCGCGGCGTCAGCTTTGGCCTGCTGCGCGCCGACCAGGATTTGGCGCGCTGGGGCTTGGTCGCGCTTTCCTTCGTGATTTCTGGGGTTTTCCTGTGGTGGCTGCGCTCGGCGGAGCGCAAGCCGACCGCGATCGCCGTTGGATTGGTGATCGGCGGGGCGCTTGGGAACGTCATCGACCGGATTCGTTTCGGCGCCGTCGCCGATTTTCTCGACTTCAACGGGCTGTGGTTTCCCTGGGTGTTCAACGTGGCCGACGCCGCGATTACCAGTGGGGCGATCCTTCTGGCCATCGATATGGTGTTCTTTGCCGAAACGGAGCCCGGGAAGGGCACCGGCTGGAGCCAGCTGAAGGCGCGGCTCAAAGGCGGCAAGGGCGGGACCGGCGGCTCAGGCGGCTGATATTCCGGGGGATTCGCCCCATAACGGACAAACTGCGGGACGAGGCATCTTTGCTGCAGTCCGGCTTGGCGGGAACGGCGTGGCTCGTCTAGAACCGAGCCCGAGAGATTTGAGGGAGGCGGACGTTGTCCAAACCTATAGCATTGGTGGCGATGCTCGCTGCGGCCACAGCGGTGAGCGCTTGCGGCGGACTTTCGCGCGCTGTCGGCGCTTCGCGCTCGACGCCGGATGAGTTCCGCGTGATGACGCACGCGCCGCTGACGCTGCCGCCGGATTACAATCTGCGTCCGCCGCGCCCAGGTGAGGCGCGCCCAGGTGAGAGCGATCCCGCAAGCGAAGCGCGCGCTGCGCTGTTCGGCGACAACGTTGGCCAAGCGGCGACGCAAGGCGAGCGCGCCTTCATCACCGCTGCCGGCGCCGCGACCGCTGACGACAACATCCGCGAGCAGATCGATTACGAATCTCAAGGCGTCGTGCGCCGCAATGAGGGCTTCGTGAATCGCGTGCTTTCGTTCGGTGGTTCTTCCGCGCCGGCCGCTGCGCCGCTCAACGCCGAGGAAGAGCAACGCCGTCTCGAAGACGAAGAATCCATCCGCCGTGCAACTGGTGGCGGACAAGTCGTGATCGAGCGTGATCGCGGCGGCTTCAAGTTGCCCGGCACCTAAGCGCTTTGCTTGGCGGGGTGGGGCAGCGTCTCGTAGCAGCATGTTTGGTGTTGCTGGCGCTCTCAGCGTCAGCGCAAGCACGCGAGTTTGTGCGGCCTGAGACCTTCACGCTCCGCAATGGGCTGCAAGTCGTAGTGATCACCGACCGGCGCGCGCCGGTCGTCACGCATATGGTCTGGTATCGCGTCGGCGCAGCCGATGAGCCGCGCGGCTATTCCGGCATCGCCCATTTCTTCGAACACCTGATGTTCAAAGGGACGCGTCAGATCGCGCCCGGTGAATTTTCGCGCACCGTCGCCCGCAATGGCGGCGAGGACAACGCGTTCACCAACTGGGACTACACAGCCTATTACGAGCGCATCGCGCGCGATCGGCTTGAGCTTGTGATGCGCATGGAAGCGGATCGCATGCGCAATCTGCAGTTCTCAGATGAGACGTTCGCGTCCGAGCGCGATGTGATCGTCGAGGAGCGCCGCCAGCGCGTCGACAACAATCCAGGTTCGGTGCTGGGCGAGCGCATGCGCGCGATGCTGTGGCCGCATCATCCCTACGGCACGCCAGTGATTGGCTGGCTGCACGAGATCCAATCGCTGGATCGCGAAACCGCGCTTCAGTTTTATCGCACCTGGTACGCGCCGAATAACGCTATCCTCGTTGTTGCCGGCGATGTCGACGCGGCGGAGCTGCGTCCGCTGGCGGAGCGCTATTACGGCCGCCTGCGGCAGACGCGGGATTTGCCGGCGCGGACTTGGGTGAGCGATCCGCCGAATATTGGCCCGATGCGCGTCACCCATAGCGATGAGAAGGTGCGCCAGCCGTCGTTCTCGCGGCTCTATCGCGCGATCAGCTATGGCACTGACTCTGGCCGCCAAGCGCATGCGCTCGATGTTGGGATGGAAATTTTGGGCGGCTCGGAAACTAGCCGGCTTTATCGCGCGCTGGTTGAAGATCAGCGTATCGCGGTGAGCGCCGGCGCCAGCGCAAGTTCATCGGGGCTTGGCGGCGGCAGCGCCTCTGTTTGGGCGACGCCAGTTGAGGGCGTGACGCTGGAGCAGGTCGAAGCCGCGGTGGATGCCGTGATCGCCGAATATTTGCGTGATGGGCCCACAGAGGTTGAGCTCACGCGCGCCAAGAATTCGCTCTCGGCGAACGCGGTTTACTCGCGCGACAGTCAGGAAAGTCTCGCCAACATTTATGGCGCATCGCTGGCGCAGGGCGAAAGCATCGATGACGTCGTGAACTGGTCGACAGACATTGAAGCAGTGACGCGCGAAGAGGCGGTCGCGATGGTGCGCCAGACCCTCGACATCAACGCCTCGGTGACCGGCCTGCTGGTTCCGGAGCCGGCCGAGTGATCAACTCCAATCTTCCGTCCTCCCTCGCGAGGGGGAGGTGTCGCGTGCATCAGCGCGCGGCGGAGGGGTGGGCGCCACGCCCTGCCAGCAATAGCGCCGCCCCCTCAGTCATCACGCCAGCGCGTGACGACAGCTCCCCCTGGCGGTGGAGCACGAGGCTTGTTGCGCTGGTGCTCGGCGCTATGGCGCTCTGCTCGCCGCTCGCGCCGGCTTACGCGCAGGCGCGGACAGAAAGCGCAGCATCGCATCACGACGTGAATGTGGAGCGGATCGTATCGCCGGGTGGCATTGAGGCGTGGCTGGTCTCTGACTCGACCGTGCCGATGGTGGTCATGCGCGCATTCTGGCGCGGCGGATCCGCAATCGAGCCGGTTGGCGCCGTTGGCGTCACGGGCGTGATGACGGACATGCTGACTGAAGGCTCGGGCGCGATGAACGCGAACGCCTTCAAGGAGCGGCTGCAAGATTTGAATATGTCGGTCAGTTTCGGCGCGAGTTGGGATGGCGTCGGCATGAGCCTGACGACGCTCAGCGAAAATCGCGACGCGGCGTTCGAGATGGCGCGTGCGGCGCTGCACGAGCCGCGTTTCGACGCCGAGCCGTTGGCGCGGATTAAGCGCCAGATGCTTGTCGGCCTGCGCACGCGCGAAACCAATCCGAGTTATCTGGCGAATTTGGCGCTCGATCAGGCGCTTTACGCCGGACACCCGTATGCGCGCCGGACGTCGCGCGAAAGCGTGGACGCGATCACTCGCGCGGCGCTGCAAGAACGGCACGCTGCCTTGTTCAATCGGGCGACGCTGCAGATCACGATCGTTGGCGACATTAGCGCCGCGGACGCTGCGCGTGCGGTCGATACAATTTTTGCGGCGCTGCCAGCCGGGGCGCGGCCGCCTGAGCCGGCGGATGTAACGCTGTCAGCGCCAACGCCGCTCATCGTGCGTACGCTGCCGCAGCCGCAGAGTTTGGTGCTGTTTGCGGGACCTGGCATTCAGGACGAAGATCCGGATTGGATCCCGCTCGCGGTTGCGAATTACATTTTGGGCGGCGGTGGGTTTTCGTCGCGGCTGATGGATCAGGTGCGTGAACAGCGCGGCTTGGTTTATGGCATCGGCACCGGGCCTTCGGTGCGCGAGCACTCAGCGATCATTCGCGGTTCGGCGCAGACGGAAAACGGCAATGTGCGCGAGGCGATCGACGTGACGCACGCCGAGATGGCGCGGCTCTATCGCGATGGCGCGACCCAGGCCGAAGTCAACGACGCCATCACCTATCTCACAGGTTCGTTCGCGCTCGATTTGGATTCGAACGTGAAGATCGCGAGCGTCGTACACGGCTACCAAGCGGCCGGGCGCGATATCGAGTACGTGAACCATCGTAACGACCTCATCCGCGCCGTGACGCTTGATGACGTGAACCGCGTCGTGCGCCGCCTGTTCAACCCGGACGCTTATACGTTCGTGGTTGTGGGACAGCCGGAAGGGCTGGAGCCGCAGTAGGACCATACGTTCAGCATGTGGTGGTTTCTCGTTCTCCAAGGCGTAGGTGTTGCGGCGCTAGGCGTCTTTGTCATCGCTCGCGATATGAGCTCGTTTGTGGGCGGGCTTGTCATGATTGTTGTCGGCCTGGCTTGGGCTGGCGTCGCGGTTATCGGCCGCCGATTTCAAATGAAGTCGGAGAAATTGCGCGAAGCGATGAGCGACGCCGATCCGCACCTAGCGCGGCAGAATGATAAGCAGAAGCGTTTGCTCTGGTGGCAGTGGGCTCTATTCGGAGGAGCGCTGCTTTGGATCAGCGCAACAGCTCCCTTCGTCGAATCGGGCCAGTTGTGGTCGTTGCTTGGCGCGGGTGCGCTTCTCGTCGCGATGTTTTGCGTCATGCTCTATCGCATGTTCATCAATGCGAATCTCGACGCCGAGGCCCAGCGTGCGTTGAGTGCTAGCCTCGGAGGCGCTGAGCAGGAGGCGAGCTACCTTGGAAAGAAGGGTGGCGGCGTTCTCGCTGTAGCAGTGGTTGTGATTATCTTGGTGGGCATTGCTGTCGATGAATTCGCGGGTCTCCCCGTAAAGTTTATGTCCTTGCTTTGGTATGCTGTTGGCATTTCGATTGTTTGGGCCGTCGGTGCGACGGCTTGGCGCTGGCTGCGTCGCCGCGGCCTGACGGAACGGCAGTAGTGACGTACACTTCTGTATGGCGCTAACTCGCGCGCGAGGAAACGCGCGATGACAAAAGACCTGGAAACATTCCGGACCGAGACGAGAGCTTGGCTGGAAGAAAATTGCCCGCCTTCGATGCGCACGCCGATGGCCGGCGAAGACGACGCCGTTTGGGGTGGCCGCAACTACGAATTCAAGAACCCCGAAGCGAAGCTCTGGCTCGAGCGCATGGGCGCCAAGGGCTGGACGGCGCCGGCGTGGCCGGCCGATTACGGCGGCGGCGGGCTGAGCGCCGATGAGAACCGGGTGCTGCAAAGCGAGTTGAAGCGCATCGAGGCGCGGCCGGCGCTCTTCTCGTTTGGCATCTGGATGCTTGGGCCGGTGCTGCTCGAGTACGCAAACGAAGAGCAGAAGAAGGAACACCTGCCGAAGATCGTGCGCGGTGAAATCCGCTGGTGTCAGGGCTATTCGGAGCCGGGAGCGGGCAGCGATCTCGCTGGCTTGCAGACCAAGTGCGAAGACAAGGGCGATCATTGGCTGATCAACGGCCAGAAGGTTTGGACCTCCTACGCGAACTACGCCGATTGGTGCTTTTGCCTGGTGCGCACAGATACGAGCGTGAAGCACGAGGGCATCTCATTCGTGCTGATCGATATGACCACGAAGGGTGTTGAAACGCGGCCGATCAAATTGATCTCGGGCTCGTCGCCGTTCTGCGAGACGTTCTTCACCGACGTGAAGGTCCCCAAGCACCAGATGGTGGGCCGTCTCAACGGTGGTTGGGAAATCGCCAAGCGCTTGCTGATGTATGAGCGCACCAACATTTCTGGCTTTGGTTCGAACACGCGCGTTGATGTCGTTGATCTCGCCAAGAAATATGTCGGACTTGAAGATGGCGTACTCGAAGATCGCGATCTGCGGGCGCGGATTGCGGCGCACAAGATGACCGAGCGGGCTTATGCGCTCTCTGTGCAGCGGGCGCAGGAAGAGGCGAAGGCTGGCGGGAATGTCAGCCATATGGCGTCTATGTTTAAGGTCGCGGGCGCAACGTTGAACCAGGATCGTTGCGAACTGATGGTGGAAGCCGCCGGCAATCGCGCGCTCGGTTGGGCGGGCGAAGGCTTCTCCGCCGACGACATCGCGACCACGCGCGGCTGGCTGCGCTCGAAAGGCAATTCGATCGAAGGCGGCACCACCGAAATCAATCTCAACGTTGTCGCCAAGCGCGTGCTTGGACTGAGAGACACGCAATGACGTTCACCCTGAATGACGAACAGCGCATGCTGAAAGACGCGGCGCGCGATTTCTTCCGCGAGCAAGCGCCGGTGACGCGCCTGCGCAAACAGCGCGACGCAAAGAAGAACGGCCGCGATCCGGATTTGTGGCGTGAGATGTGCGCGATGGGCTGGGCCGGGGTGATTATCCCGGAAGAGTTTGGCGGTGTCGGCTTGGGCTATGTGGCGCTTGGTGCAGTGCTGGAAGAGAGCGGGCGCACGCTTGTTGCTTCGCCGCTGCATTCGAGTGCGCTCACGGGCGCGAGTGCGTTGCTGCTCGCAGGCACGGACGCGCAAAAGCAGGAATGGTTGCCGAAGATCGCTGCGGGCGAAGTGATTGCGGCGTTCGCGATCGATGAAGGCGCGCACCACGCGCCTGCGAAATCGAAGCTGAAGTTCGAAGGCGGCAAGCTGACGGGCGAGAAAAAGTACGTCGCCGATGGCCACATCGCTGATCTGATCATCGTTGCGAGCGCGGATGCGCTTTACCTGGTGAAGAGTGATGCGGCAGGTTTGACACGCCGCGAGCTGATCACCGCCGATAGCCGCGGCGCGGCTGATTTGAAGTTTGAAGGCGCGGCGGCTGAGAAGATGAACGGCGGCGCCGATGTTATCGACGCGATCCTGGATCGCGCCCGCATCGGCCTCGCGGCCGAAATGGTCGGGCAGGCGAGCGAGGCGTTCGAGATTACAAGCGAGTATCTCAAAACACGCCGCCAGTTCGGCCAAGTCATTGGCGGCTTTCAGGCGCTGCAACACCGTGCTGCAAAGCTGTTCACGGATTTGGAGCTGACCCGCTCGTGCGTGCTGGCGGCGCTCGATGCGCTGGACCGCGACGCCGACAGTATCGCCGAGTATGCGAGCCTCGCGAAGGCGCGGGCGTCAGAGACGCTCCATCTCGCGTCAAACGAGATGGTCCAACTCCACGGCGGCATTGGCATGACCGACGAACACGATGCTGGCTTCTATCTGAAGCGCGCGCGTGTCGCGGAGGCGCTTTACGGCGGGGCGAGCTTCCACCGCGATCGCTACGCAAGTTTGTTGGGGTTTTAGCGCAAACCTAAACGCGCTCAGCGCGCGAGGCGTTGGTCAGAAGCTGCGTGACGCCGAAGCGGTGGAATCGGAGGATCGTCGCGAGGTAGGCCCGGCCGAAGGCGTTGTGGGTCATGACGCCGGTCGACAACACCAAGCGGATGCCGCCCTCGTGCTGACGCTCTCGGAAAACCGACACGCGGAAGTCGAGGTGTTTGTCATCGGCGCCGGCGATGATCTCGTCGGGAAGCTGGTCATAGAGTGTCCACCGGCCGATTCTTTCTCCGGTTACGTAGGATCGTGACGTGTCTATCGGCGCGGTGAGCTCGCGATATCCAACGCCGGCAATTCCAAACGGCTTCACGAGAAGCGAGCGCAGGACCAGCAGGTGTTTGAAAGAGGCAGGCAAATGGCCCAATAGCGCCGCATAGATATCGACCATGCTTAGGTGCGGCTTACGCGCAAAGATCTCGAAGCTGTCGAGATGATCGAAACGGGAAAGGTGGGCGCGCAACGTGCTCGCCTCAGGAAGCTCGCAAGGTCGAGCGATCTGTGCGCTGTACGGCTTTGATGCCATGGGCGAAATCGTGGGCCGCCGACGATGACGGTGCTATGTGGTCCAGTGACGCGGTGACCGAATGCTAGGTGCATACGCGCGGCGCGCACCGCTACGCAGCTACGGCGGCTTCCGCATCGAACTCAGCGCGCCAGCGCGTGACCAGCGCGCGGTTGTCGTGATCCCACGGGTGAAAGCCGGGGCGGAACCAGGCGAAGAAAGTTTTCCAGCCGCGTCCGAAAATGCCGGGTTCACGCCAAAGGAAGCGCTTCACCGCTTTCAGCGCGTCCTTTTCTGAATAGCCGTCCGCCTGCAGCAGATGCGCCGCGTACTTGGCGATGTGGCGCGGGAACATCACGCCGACGATCGCCATCACCAAGCAGCGGCGGAAGTAGCGCTGGAACGGCGTCCAATCTTTTGCCGCCACCATGAAAACGTCGAACGCGACCGCCTTGTGTTCGGTCTCTTCCATGGCGTGCCAACGCCACATGCGCTCAACGCCCGGAGGGGCGCCGTTGAAGAGTGCTTGGTTCGCGGCGTGAATGTCGGCCATCATTGAGGTGATGTGTTCGAGCGCGATCGTGGACAGGAGCATCCGCATCGGGCCGCGCGAGCGCGCGAAGGTGATGCGTTCTTTGATCCCCGCCTCGATGTCGGCCACTGGATAAAACTCGCGGTCGATCACTTGGTTGAGCGTGTGGTGCTCGCGTGAGTGGATGGATTCCTGCGCGATGAAGCCGCGCACGTCTTCGGCCAATTTGCTGTCAACGCGGTCGCGATAATGGCGGACAGCGTCGATGAACATGCGCTCGCCGTCCGGGAACGTTAGGGAGAGCGCGTTGAAAACGGCCGTGCCGACGGGATCGCCGCCGAGCCAATGGCGGGCGTTCGCGCCGTCGAAGTCGAAGCGGATGTCGCGGGGTGGGATTTTTGCGTCTGCGGGCGTTGTCTTGGCGGTCATCGAGGTCATGGGGGAGAATCTCGCTCGAAAGCTCGTGTAGGATTGCCTTGGATTTGCATTTGGGCTCTGCTGACAAAAATGTCAATAAGAAAAGCTGGTAAGGTTCGCATCCGCCGTGCACCGGAAGCGGCGCGGGAAAACATCCTCGCGGCGGCGGAAAAGCTGCTGGTGGACGATGGGCCGTTGGCGTTGAAGCTGGCTGATGTCGCGAACGCCGCTGGTGTGGCCAACGCGAGCGTGATCCATCATTTCGGTTCGATCGATGGCCTGCACGCGGCGTTGATGGAGCGGATGGTGGGACAGCTCATCGCCGACGTGCTGGCGATCGCCGATCAGGGCGGCAAGCGCGACGATCAGCAGGAGGCTGTTTTCCAGGCCTTGTTCGATGTGTTTGAGACGCGCGGCGCTGCACGGCTGGCGGCTTGGCTGGAGCTCACTGGCGAATGGCGGCGGATGACCCATATCCGGGACGCAGTGCGGATGGTGATCGTGAAGCGCGCATCGTTTGGTGATGTGAGCGCGAAGCAGGCCGAAGACTTAGTGCTGATTAGCGTGACGCTGGCGATGGGGGCGGGGCTGTTTGGTCATGCGCTGGCGGAGCTTGTCGGCAAGCCGGCAGGGCGCACGCGAAAAGTGGCGACCGAGATGCTGCGCGTGTTCCACGCATCACAACGCAAAGATTAGCTGGCGGCGCCGGCGGGACTCGAACCCGCCTCGCTGCATCGACAGTGCAGCATCTTCACCCATGGACCACGGCGCCGAATAACTCACCCATTCCCGGATTTGCCGAAGGCAAAGTCCGGGACCCATAAACACAACGCGTCGCGGTTATGGGCCCCGGACTAAATGCTTGCGCACTCATCCGGGGATGGGTGGAGTTCACCCCTTCACGCACACCACCTGGCGCAACGTGTGCACGACGTCGATCAGGTCCGATTGCGCGGCCATGACGGCGTCGATGTCCTTGTAGGCCATCGGCGTTTCGTCGATCACGCCCGCGTCCTTGCGGCATTCCACGCCTTCGGTCGCCTTGCGGTGATCGTCGAGCGTGAAACGGCGCTTGGCTTCGGTGCGTGACATCGCGCGGCCTGCGCCGTGCGAGCACGTGCAGAACGAATCCTCGTTGCCCTTGCCGCGCACGATGAACGATTTCGCGCCCATCGAGCCCGGAATGATCCCGAGTTCGCCTTGACCCGCACGCACAGCGCCCTTGCGGGTGATCCACACGTCAGCGCCGAAGTGCCGTTCACGCGCCACGTAATTGTGGTGGCAGTTCACGGCGTGCTTCTCGAGCTTGAACTTCGGCAGGTTGTCGCGCAGCGCACGCAAGGTGCGCTCCATCATCACCTCGCGGTTGGCGCGCGCGTAGTCTTGCGCCCAGCCGACCGCAGCCATGTAGTCGTCGAACAGCTCTTCGCCTTCCATGAAAAAGGCGAGGTCCTTGTCGGGTACGTGGTAGCCGAGTTCGCGCGCCAGCAATTCTTCGCGAGCACGCCCGATGAAGTACTTGCCGATCGCGTTGCCCGAGCCGCGTGAGCCCGAGTGCAACATCACCCACACGCGGTCCTCTTCGTCGAGGCAGACCTCGATGAAGTGGTTGCCGCCGCCCAGCGTCGCCAATTGCGCCGTTTGCGCCTTTGCTGACGCCTTCGGGTGCTTATCGATGATTGCGCGGTAGCGGTCATCGAGGCCGGAGTCGCGGTAAGACGTCTCCACCGATGAAGGCGTGTCACGGTGATTGCCGTGCGGACCGTTGCCGTGCGGCACGTTGCGTTCGATCGCGCCGCGCAGACGCGAAAGTGAGTCCGGCAAATCGTTCGCCGTCAGTGACGTGCGCACAGCCATCATCCCGCAACCGATGTCGACGCCGACGGCAGCCGGAATGATCGCGCCTTTGGTCGGGATCACCGAGCCCACAGTTGCGCCAATGCCGAAGTGTACGTCCGGCATGACGGCGATGTGGCTGTGAATGAACGGCAGCGAAGCGACGTTGCGCAATTGGTTCTGCGCTTCGTGCTCCACCGGCACACCCTTGATCCAGGCTTTGATCGGCGATCGAGCGCCTTCGATTTCTTCGTAACCGGTCATGGCCGGTTCTCCTTTGTTTTCAACGTTTCAAAGCGACCTGGAGCACATATGAAAAACCCCTCCAGGCCGCGCCTTGGAGGGGTTCTTTCATGCTCTTGTGTCCGAAGACCTTAGAAAGCCGAACTCCTCCGCGCGCGCGAATCCATCTGCTCGTCGCGATATGCGACGGGCGCCGGGTTCTGGGCGAATAAGTTAAGCGCTTTCACAACACGTCTCCGAATGGGCCGCGCTCGTAACATATGATTTGCGCGATTGCACGCAGAAAAATTGTGATGCGAATTATGTGTGGCGCGCGCGCATCAGCGTTTTGCTGGCGCCGTTTGCTCCATCTGCCGCACGCGCAACTCTGCGAAGTGTGCGCGGTACTCTGCCGGAGTCATGCCGGTTAAGCGCTTGAACAACTCGCGAAAATGCGCGACATCGTCATAGCCGACAGCAAACGCTACGGCCTGAATTGGCGCATCGTCGCTTTCTAACATGGCTTTGGCGGCCTCGATCCGCACGGCTTGCAAGTATGCGCCGGGGAGGCGGCCGGTGGCTGCCTTGAAGCGGCGAATAAGCGTGCGCGAACTCATCGCGACGTGGCTCGCAACCGCTTCGCTTGTCAGCACGTCCTTGAAGTTGGTTTGAATGTAGCGCTCGGCGGCTTGCACGCGGTCATCGTCATGCGAGGGCGAAAACGGCAACACCGCGTAGCCCGACTGATGCGTGCGCGGCATTGTTAGCAGCAGCGACTTCGCAGTTTGCACGGCGATTTCGTGCCCGCAGAGCTTTTCCACCAAATAGAGACTGACATCTGCCGCCGCCGTTAGTCCGCCACTGCAAAGCAAGCGCGAGTCTTCGGTGACAAACATCTCCGGGCGCCAGTCGACCTTGGTCCAGCGCTTGCGAAATTCTGCGGCGATCGCCCAATGCGTGGTCGCTTGGCGTCCGTCGAGCAGGCCGGCCTCAGCGAGGTACGCGGCGCCCATGCACACGCCGGCAAGATATGCGCCGTGCGCATGCTGCTTCTGCAACCATGGCAGCAGCGCATTATTCTCGATGAGCTTCTCGTTGAAGCAGAGGCCCGACGTTGGAATGATCGCGATGTCGGTTCGATCGATCGCCGCCACTGAAGTTTCCGGCGACATGCTGAGCCCAGCATAGGGGCTGCGCACCGGCTTTCCGTCGATCGATGCCGTCGTCACACGAAAGCGTGGTTCGGGCGCTTCCCCGCGCAGCTCGCGCCACAACGTTCCCGCCGAATGAAACACTTCAATCGGCATGAGCGCCGTGGACGCGTAGCCATCGTCCAGCAAAATGACCGTGACATTGAGCACCGTGAATTCGCTCATGCGGGTCACCTTAGGCTCCGCTGTAGCCAAACGCTATCAGCCCCGCGCCGTGGTTGGGTCGATCATGCCTGTGACTTCTGTGATCTTGTTGGCCGGAAAGCCGCTGATGCGCGCGTGTTCACGGATCGCGTCTTCGTTTTCGGCCAGATAGATGCAGAACGTCTTGTCCTTGGCGACGTAGGATTGAACCCATTGCGCCTTCGGTGCGAGCTGCGCCAAGGCGGCGTTGGAGGTCTTCGCTGCGCCCGAGAGATCGTTCGGGCCCATCTTGTCGACACCCGGGATGTCGCGCTCGATGACATACTTCTTCATGAAATTCCCCTTGTGAAGCTCTCCTCCTGAGAGTGATCACAAGATGGACCGCGCCACTTAGAGGGCGTGAGAGGCGGAAGTGACATTGAGCAGGGGCGATCCCGCCAAGATCAGATGTCCTTTTGGACCACGTCCGGGGCGCTATCGTCGTGCGCTTTGCCTAGGCCTTGCTCGACCAGGGCGTCCCATGTTGCTTCGGCGGTGTCGGCGAAGCGGAAGAGGGTGAGGTCAGCCGCGTCGATGGCGCCGTGTTCTACGAGTTTGTCGAAATTGATCACCGATTTCCAATAGCCTTCGTCGAAGAGCACGATTGGAATGAGGGGCGCTTTGCGTGTTTGGCGGAGCGTCAAAATTTCGAACATCTCGTCGAGCGTGCCGAAGCCGCCGGGGAAAACCACAAGGCCGTTGGCGCGCATTGCCAGGTGCATCTTGCGCATCGCGAAATAGTGGAAGTTGAACGTGAGCTCCGGCGTTGTGTAGGCGTTGGGCTCTTGCTCGTGCGGCAAGCGAATGTTGAAGCCGATCGAGGGCGCGCCCACATCGCGCGCGCCGCGGTTCACGGCTTCCATTGCGCCAGGCCCGCCGCCGGTGGCGATGACGTTGTCATGGTCGCCGCCATTGTCGCTCGTTGCGCCGCCGCGCTCTGACGCGATGCGGCCGAATGTGCGCGCTTCTTTGTACCAAAGCGCGTGTTGCTCTGAGCCGCCGCTTTCCATGATGCGTGCGCCGCCGAAAACGACGATCGTGGATTTGATCCGGCGCGCCTTCAGAATTTGCTCGGCCTTTTCGTACTCAAGCAGAAACCGGACGCCGCGCATGGATTCACCCAGCAGGAAATCCTCGTCCAGGGCCGCAAGGCGAAATGAAGGGGAGGCAATCTGCGCCGCATTGGGCTTTGGAGTGTCGCTCATGACCGCCATATACCCCACACCCATTCCCGGGGCGATCTTGTGTTTATTGCTCCTGGGTTATGCTTCCGCCTTCGCTCTGCGAGCTTCGGCGGACAAGTCGCGCATCCGGGAATGGGTGTTGTGTTAACATCCGCCCGAATCTCATGACCATCCGCCGCCTCCCCCCTCAAGCTGTAAACCGCATCGCTGCTGGCGAGGTCATTGAGCGGCCTGCTGCGGCTGTGAAGGAATTGGTCGAGAACGCGCTCGACGCTGGTGCGCGCCGCATCGCCGTGCGCATCGGGCGCGGTGGCCTGGGCCTCATTTCGATTGAGGACGACGGCAGCGGCATTCCGCGCGATGAACTTTCGCTCGCGGTGGAGCGGCACGCGACGTCGAAGCTCGTCGCCAGCGCGGCCGGTGATGTTGATCTGCTCAACATCCATACCATGGGATTTCGCGGCGAAGCCTTGCCGTCGATTGGCGCGGTGGCGCGGCTTGAGATTACGTCGAAGGTGCGCGGTTCGAATGATACTTGGGCGATCGAGGTGGAAGGCGGGGCGCTTCATGCGGTGAAGCCGGCGGCTTGGGCGGCGCTCAGCGAAAGCGGCACGCGCGTTGAAGTGCGCGATCTCTTCTTTGCGACGCCGGCGCGGCTGAAGTTCATGAAGTCCGAGCGGGCCGAGATGATGGCGGTCTCGGATGTCGTGAAGCGTCTGGCGATGGCGCGTCCGGATGTTGCGTTCTCGCTTGAGCATGACGGCCGCTCGTCGCTGCGGCTCGCAGCCGAGAGCGATCCGGAAAACGAAGGCCGCCGTGCGCGCCTTGCCGCCATTCTTGGCGCTGACTTCGCGCCGAACTGCATTCTGCTCGATCAGACGCGCGACATGGTGCGGCTCTCGGGCTTTGCGGGATTGCCGACCTTTCATCGCGGCACGCGCGAGCACCAGCACCTCTTCGTCAATGGCCGTCCGGTGAAGGATAAGCTCATCGTCGGCGCTGTGCGTGCCGCGTATCAGGATTTGCTGGCGCGCGATCGGCACCCTGTGGCGGCGCTGTTCTTGGATTTACCGCCGTCCGAGGTCGATGTGAACGTGCATCCGGCCAAGACGGAAGTGCGCTTTCGCGATGCTTCTTTGGTGCGCGGATTGATTGTGGGTGCGTTGAGCCACGCACTCGCGGGTGCGGGGCATCGTGCTTCGACTACAACGGCGCAATCTGCACTTGGCGCGGTGCGAGCGTACGAGTCGCCGCAGCCTTTCTTGCGGCCGGCGGCGCAGGCGTGGGCGGTTGCAGAAGGTCGGCTCGCGAGCGGCGATTTCATGATGCCGAGCGGACGTGTTGAAGCCTCCCCCGTTTACGGGGGAGGTGCTGAGCGCAGCGAAGCGGAGGGGGGCGGCCAACTGCCCCCACAGTCAGCTTCGCTGACAGCTCCCCCGCGCGCGGGGGAGCATTATACCGACGAGGATGCGCGTTTCTTTCCGCTTGGCGCGGCGCGCGCGCAGATCCACGAAACCTACATCGTCGCGCAAACCGAGGACGGCATCGTCATCGTTGATCAGCATGCGGCGCACGAGCGGCTGGTTTATGAACGGATGAAACAGATGCTCGCCAATGGCGGCGTGCGCCGTCAGGGTTTGCTCATTCCTGAAGTTGTTGAACTCGATCCGAGCGAAGCTGAAGCGATCGGCGCGCGCGCCGAAGAGTTGGCGCAGCTTGGCCTTGTCATCGAACCGTTTGGTCCGGGCGCCATTCTGGTGCGCGAGACGCCGGCTTTGCTTGGGCATATCGATGCTGCTGGCATGTTGAAGGATCTCGCGGACGACATCGCTGAACTCGGCGAAGCGCATGCGTTGAAGGAGCGTCTGGAAGAGGTGTGCTCTTCGATGGCGTGCCGCGGTTCTGTGCGTGCAGGCAGGCGGCTCACGGGCGATGAAATGAATTCGCTGTTACGCCAAATGGAAGCGACGCCGTTTTCGGGCCAATGCAATCACGGCCGCCCCACGTATGTGGAGCTTAAGCTCGCGGACATCGAAAAGCTGTTCGGGCGCCGGTAACAAAATACCTTGAAATAGCCTTTTTTGTTCACGGTCTGCGCTTGCGTTCGCGGTGGCGCAGGAGAAGAGTGCGCGTCGCGAGAGAGTTCGAAACGGGGAATTATATGTCATCACTTGGACGCATCATGGTCGCAGCGGCGGCCGCAACTTTTATGGCCGCGCCGGCCTATGCGCAAAACATCAACACCGGTGCGACTGGCTCGTTTGGGCAAGTTCAGCTGCGCGCGGGCTTCACGCCTGATCCGCACTCAGTAACGGTAAGCGCCGGCGGTGAGATCGATTCAACGCGTGCGAGCGCAGATTGCACGGCTGGCTACATCACGGCGCGTCCGCAATTCTCGCTGCGCTACACGCCGGACGGACGTCCGCTCTATATCGGCGCAACATCGGACGTGGATTCCACGATCGTTGTGCGCACGCCGAATGGCCAATGGATTTGCAACGATGACAGCGGTGGGTCGCTGAACCCGCTGGCGACCGTGACTGAGCCGCGCCGCGGCCGCTATCAGATTTGGGTTGGCCGTTTCGGCACGCAGAGCGAACTTTCGCCAGCGGTGCTCCACATCTCGGAAATCGCCGCGGCGACCGAAGAAGCGTCGGGCGGAACGCCTGACTTTTCGCTGGACCCCGCCTACGGCGCCATCGAGCTGACCGCAGGCTTCACGCCTGATCCGCATGCGCAGGAAATCGCTGCTGGCGGCAACCTCCAGGCATCAGTGGTTGGCGAAAACTGCGCCGGCTGGATCGCGCAAGCGCCGGACTATCGCGTGACGTGGACAGCGGGCTCAGGCCAATTGCCGCTCGTGTTCTCGGTCAACTCGGAAGCCGACACGACGCTGGTGATCAACGACGCGCAAGGCAATTGGGTCTGCGACGACGATAGCGGCAATGGCCCGCTCAATCCGTCGATCTCGTTCCAGAACGCGCCGTCTGGTCAGTATGACGTGTGGGTTGGCACCTACGCTGAAGGCGAGCTGCAGCCGTCCGTGCTGCAAGTTTCGGAAGTGTCTTCGCAGTAAGCGCTTTCGTTGCAGAAAAGCGGGCCGCGTTCCGAAAGGAGCGCGGCCTTTGCTTTACCAGGCGCCGGTGTTTTGCATCGACGCCCACGGCTCTTGCGGCGGCAGTGAAGCGCCGTCCTGCAACAGCTCAATCGAAATGCCGTCCGGCGAGCGCACGAACGCCATATGACCATCGCGCGGTGGGCGATTGATTGTCACGCCGCCGTCCATGAGCTTCTGGCAGGTCGCGTAGATGTCTTTTACGCGATAGGCGAGGTGACCGAAATTGCGGCCACCGCCGTATTCGTGCTCATCCCAATTGTGCGTGAGCTCAACAAGCGGCGCCTTCTTTTCGCGCGCAAGTTCTACGTCTTCGGGCGCGGCCAAGAACACGAGCGTGAAGCGGCCGCCTTCGTTATCGAAGCGGTTCATCTCAACGAGGCCGAGTTTGGCGCAGAAGAAATCGAGCGCAGCGTCGAGATCGCCGACGCGGATCATGGTGTGCAGATAGCGCATCAGGCGGTCACCTTGCGGCCGGCGATGGCCGCGACTTTGTAATGGTTGAAGAGCCAATAGAGTTTGCGCATCGAGCGCTTCCATTGGCGCCAGCCGAAGAACGGAAACCAGAAGCGCAGGAAGTGGCGGAAGAAAAGCGTCACCGGCCGCTTCTTGATGTGCACCCAATAGGTCTCACCGATCAGTTCCTGCTTATCGATGATCTCCTGGCCCTCGAACATTGCCGCGAGTTCGTCAGGGGATGGGCGAAACATCGTGTCGATGGGGTCGTTGTGCTGGTGATAGCTCGACGGCACGGTGATGAAGAACATCCCGCCCTCGGGGATCATCTTCAGGATGCGGCGCGTCAGTTCATCGCGATCGACGACGTGTTCGTACATATGCGTGCAAATGACCGACTTCGGCTTCGTTGCGAGAATGCGCGCGAGATCATCATCGTTGAAAATGTCGCCGGCGATATCGACGCCTTCGGCTTCTTTCAGATCCGAGTGGATCACCTTCACGCCGCGCGCTTCAAGCGGTGCGAACACATGCTCGTTGACGTAGGGCTGTTCCTTCTCGCGATACGCCTTAGTCGAAGAACCGAGATTGAGCGCAGGGGAAATGTCCTGCGGATCGAGACGCGCCAGCGTCGCGCCCAGCCAAGCCGCATCACATTTCATCATGGTAGCAAGCGCCCTCGTTTAGTGCGCGGCAACATAAGGATCGGGCCATACCCCGGCAAGCGCAGCTACCAAGTTGCGCTGGGCGGTGCGCCTTCGAACACCTCCGCTAAGCGGCGCAGCGTCGCTTTGGTGGTTCCTTCGGGTGGTTTGGCAGGATCGAAGAAGTCGCGTTCGGCGATTTCGTTGTCAGCGCGGGTCGGGCAGGGCTTCCAGGCGCCGATGCGATAGAGGCCGATATGGTCGCCTGCGAAGTTGGCGTGGTTGGAGTAGAGGGCGAAGATCGTCGGCGGTTCGGTCGCTTCAATCCCGCCTTCCTCCTCCATCTCGCGCGCGATCGCGTAGGGCGCGGTTTCGCCGCGTTCGACGCCGCCGCCGGGGAGATGCCAGCCCCGCAAATAGGTGTGCTTCACCAGCAGTACGCGCCCCGCCGCATCGCACGCGACACCGCGGACGCCCAAGGTGGCCGCGCGACTGAATCGCCAAAACGTGCGGAAGAGAGGCGTGATGACGGGCTCAAATTTCAGACGCCAGTTGTCCATTTCTGCGTAACTGCCCTGCGATCTGATCGTTTTACGTTGCGCTCGCACGCCAACCGCTTGATCTTGCGGCTTGTGCATTTGTGAGCGCGACAAGTGCGCGCGCCGCCAACTGTACGTCAAGCTTGCGTTGGGAAGTTCGCTTTGTCATCCGCGCCGCCCATGAACAGTTTCACGATGCCGCCCGCGAAGATCGCCGGCGGCCCATACGTTATGAGCGTCTTGAACGTCACGCCGGATTCATTCTCTGATGGCGGCGTCTATGAGCGCGCCGCCGCGCCGCACGCGCTCGCGATGCTGGAGGCAGGCGCGGATATTATCGATATCGGCGGCGAGTCTACCCGCCCAGGCGCGGCGCCTGTGGAGGACGGGGAAGAGATTGCGCGTGTGGTGCCAGTGATCGCCGCGCTGCGCTCTGTCACCAAGGCGCCAATCTCAATCGACACGATGAAGCCGTCCGTCGCTATGGCGGCGTTGCAGGCCGGCGCATCGCTTTGGAACGATGTGGCGGCGTTGCAATCTCCGGGGGCGCTTGAAACCGCCGCGGCGCTGCGCCGGCCGGTGATCTTGATGCACATGCAGGGTGAGCCGCGCACGATGCAGAACGAGCCGCACTACGAAGATGTGGTCGCGGAGGTGATCGGGTTCCTGAAGGCGCGGGTTGCGGCCGCCGAAGCGAAGGGCATCCCGGATATTTGGGTCGATCCCGGCCTCGGCTTTGGTAAGACGCTCGCGCACAATTTGGCGCTGCTGAACAATGTGGCCCGCATCCGCGACGAGACTGGCCGCCCGGTGCTCATTGGCGCATCGCGCAAGCGCTTCATTTCCGTCATTGACGATCGCGCCAAAAACGCGGGCCGTGACCGTCTTGGTGGCTCAATCGCCGCAGCGTTGATCGCCGCGCAAAATGGCGCGGCGATGGTGCGCGTGCACGATGTGGCGGAGACCGTGCAGGCGCTGAAGGTGTGGGGGGCTACATTGTAATCTTCTCCCTTCCCCCTTGTGGGGAAGGGCGGGGATGGGGGTGTCCCTCGCTGCTTCGGAGCATCGCTGCCGCTACCCCCCACCCCCGCCCCCGCCCCACAAGGGGGCGGGGAGTGACTACGCGTCCGGCGCGCGTAAAACGTCGCCATGACCACCAAACCCAGGGGCCGCGTTCTCATCATCGCCGGGTCAGATTCCGGCGGCGGCGCTGGCATTCAGGCTGACATCAAAACCGTCTCCGCGCTCGGCGGCTATGCGATGACGGCCGTCACTGCGATCACGGTGCAGAACACGCTCGGCGTGACCGGCGTGCACGCCATCCCGCCCGAGACGGTGCGCGCGCAGATCGAAGCGGTGATGAGCGATCTCGGCGCCGACACTTGGAAGATCGGCATGATGGGTTCCGCTGATCACGTGCGTGCGGTTGTCGAAGCGTTTTACGCGGTTGGCGATGGTGCGCCTGTCGTGCTTGACCCGGTGATGATCGCCAAAGGCGGCGCTTCGCTGCTGGAGGAAGACGCGATCGAAATCATTCGCAATGAGCTGATGCCAATCGCGGCGATCGTCACGCCGAACGCGCCGGAAGCGGAGGCGCTGACCGGCGTAAGCGTGCATGATCTCGATGGCCAGATGGATGCCGCCGATATTCTCGTCAATCGACTAGGCGCATGGTCTGCGCTGGTGAAGGGCGGGCACATCCACGGCTCCACTGTCCGCGACGTGCTGCTGACGCGCGAAGGCTATCGTGTCTTTGAAAGTCCGCGCATCGACACCAAGGCGACGCACGGCACTGGCTGCACGCTGGCCTCGGCGATTGCCACGTACAATTCCATGGGCGAGCCGCTGGAGTCCTCGGTGGAAAAGGCGCGCGCTTACCTGATGGAGGCGATCCGCCATGCACCTGGTTTCGGCCAGGGTCACCAGCCGCTTGGCCACAACTGGCCGTGCAAGCTCGCCTAAGAGGCGAATGCCGCTCACCCCTAACCGCGCAGATGCTGGCGCGTCCGCGTCCGAGCCGCCATAGCTGGACGCGATGAAAATTTGGATCGTGCACGCCTTCACGGACCGCCTGTTCACCGGCAACCCGGCCGCCGTGGTGCCGCTTGAACGCTGGCTGCCTGACGCCGTGCTGCAAGCCATCGCTACCGAAAACAAGCTGAGCGAGACCGCGTTCGTTGTGCCGACGGGGTTAAAGGGCAATTACCAACTGCGTTGGTTTACGCCGGCGACGGAAGTGCCGTTGTGTGGGCACGCCACGCTCGCTGCTGGCGCGATGCTGCTGAGCGAGATTGAGCCAAGCCTCGAAGTCGTTGTGTTCGACACACACGCCGGCGCGCTGATTGTGCGCACCACGCCTGAGGGTTACACGCTTGATCTGCCGCGCCGCCAACGCACGCCTTGGACGCCGGACGAGACCATCAGCGCTGCACTCGGCGGCGTTGAGATCGTGGACGCGTTCATCGGCGAGTACGCCAACATCGTTGTCGAAGACGAAGCGACGCTCCGCAATTTGAAGCCGGACTTCGCAGCGCTGAATGTCGCCGTGCGTGGCCCGAGACAGGGCATGATCGGCGTGACTGCGCCGGCGGACGAAGGCCAGCCTTACGATTTCGTTTCGCGCTTCTTCTGCCCCGGCGTCGGCATCGACGAAGATCCGGTGACGGGCTCGTCGTTCGCTGATCTCGCGCCGTATTGGTGTGACCGCTTCGATTTAGAGAGCGTTGTCGGCTTCCAGGCGTCAAAACGCGGCGGCTTCATGCGCGCGATCCAGACGCTGTCCAGCGTGCGGCTGCTGGGACAAGTATCTGTGTATTTGCGCGGCGAGCTCGATTCCTCGCTGGCGCGCCTGCACAACCGCATCGATGAGCATCCCGAAGCGCCGAAGCGGAAAAAACGCCGCGCCCGCACGGTGAAGCAATTGCCCGCAATCTTCGAGGAGCCGCTGATCCCTGGTCTTGAACCGGCGCTGGCCACGCCAATGCCGCCGCCAACTTCGCACCCAACGCCGCCAGATTTGGAGGAGCAGACCCCGCCCGCACCGCGCATCGTCATCAGCGGCGAGTGATTATTTTTGGCGGCGCACGAACTGCGCGATTTGGGACACGATGACGACGCGCTTGTTGCGCCCGCCGACAAAGACAACGATCGCAGCGATCCCGATCGCAGCAGCTGCCCAGCTCAGATAACCCGCCTCCGGCCCATAGGCGCCGCCCGTCCAGTCGATCGGGCCGGTTCCGGTTGAGACGAGGAGCGAGATGTTTTCGGCATCGCCGGACACCGGATAGCCCATCACGCCGCCTTGCATGAAATTCCAAGTCGTGTGCAGGCCCATCGACATGCCTAGTCGTCCGGTCAGCAACATTGGCGCGGCGAAGAGCAGGCCGTTGACGGCGAGGCCGTAGAAACTCGCCGCGGTAAAATTGTCCGTCGTCGCGTGCAGCGCGGAGAATATCAAAGCGGTGAAGGCCGCGGCGGCGAGAGCCGCAGCCGGAGCGGGCAGCGCGCTGAATCCCTCGGCGAGGTTTTTCAGGATGGCGCCGCGTGAGACCGTCTCCTCATAGATGCCAACGCAGAGAACCTTGATCACCACGAACGCCCACAGAAGCGCGATCGGCACGCCTGCGACCCCGGGCGCAGTCCTGGGCTCGACGCGGACCCATCCCATGGCCCATTCGGCGGCGAATATGATGGCGATCAGGGCGGCGCCGAGCGCGAGGCCGAAGCCGTATTCGATCCACCAGTCATTGCTGAGACTGAGACCAAGCGTGCGTCCGTCACGGCGATCGATGAACCGCGAACTGAAGAGCACCGCGGCAACGATCAGCACTGCAAACAAGGGACCGACGATGAAATCCATCGACTTGTCGAACATTGCGGGGCTTAACCCCGGCAACCAAAGGCCCTGTTCATGCAAGGCGACCAGACCTTCGCCGAGGCCGACGATCGGCGCGACGGCGATGAGGCCGATCACCACGAGCATCAGCAACAATCGCCAAAGGGCGCGCAGCCGCCGCTCGCGCGCGTTCCAGAATACAGCTGTCAGGATGTTCATTCCGCCGCCTTCCGCACCGTTTATACGCTCCGGCAGTCGCTGAGGATGCAAATGCTGCATTGCAAAACGACGCGAACCAGCGCACCAGCGTCATTGGGCCATCCGCTCCCAACGGCGGACGTCCATCTGTGAGGATGGGAGATACGTTGATGACAAGTACCGCGAAGCCGCCACAAGTGCGTCCTATTGGGCGCCCGGCTGATCCCCGATTTTCATCGGGACCCACCAAAAAACGTCCGGGCTGGAGCACAGACGCGTTGAAAGACGCGGCGCTGGGCCGTTCGCATCGCGCGAAGCCGGGCAAAGCCAAACTCAAAGAAGCGATCGATCGCACCCGCGCTATCCTCGGCGTGCCGGACACGCACAAGATCGCGATCGTTCCGGCGTCTGACACCGGCGCCGTCGAAATGGCGATGTGGTCGATGCTGGGCGCACGGCCGGTCGACATTTTCGCCTGGGAGAGCTTTGGCGAAGAATGGGTCACCGACGCCAAGCAATTGAAGCTCGACGCGAAGGTGCATGGCGCAAGCTATGGCGAACTACCGAAGCTGGAACTCGCGCGCAAAGACGCTGACATCATCTTCACGCAGAACGGCACCACGTCTGGTGTGCGTGTGCCGAACTTTGATTGGATCGCTGACGATCGCGAAGGCATCACCATCAATGACGCGACCAGCGCCGTATTCGCGCAAGCGATCGATTGGTCGAAGTGCGATGTGACGACGTTCTCATGGCAGAAGGTGCTCGGCGGCGAGGGCGCGCACGGCATGCTGATCCTGTCGCCTCGGGCCATAGCGCGGCTCGAGAGTTTCACGCCGGATCGCGCGCTGCCGAAGATCTTTCGCCTGACCAAGAAGGGCAAAGTCGATCTCGAGATTTTCGAAGGCTCCACGATCAACACGCCTTCGCTGTTGGCGACCGAAGACTATATTGACGCGCTGAAGTGGGCGGAGAGCTTAGGCGGACTAAGCGCCTTACAAGCACGCGCTGACGCCAACACCAAGGTGTTGGCCGATTGGGCGGCGCAGACGCCGTGGATTGATTTTCTCGCCATTGATCCTGCTACGCGCTCGAACACGAGTGTTTGCCTCAAAGTCACCGATCCGCGTGTCACCGCCTTGAGCGAGGATGCGCAGGCCGAGTTCGCGAAGAAACTGGCGTCGTTGCTGGAAAAAGAGGGCGTCGCGTTCGACGCGGCCTCGTATCGCTCAGCGCCGCCAGGCCTGCGCATCTGGTGTGGCGGCACGATCGACGCGTCAGATGTCGCGGCGCTGACGCCGTGGATCGAGTGGGCGTTTTCGACGCTCACCGCCGAACTCGAAATCAAAGCAGCTTAACTTTCACCGTCATCCTGGGGCGCGCGTCAGCGCGATCCCGGGATCCAGGATACTTAAGCACAGCGCTTGATCCCCTGGATTCCGGGTTCGACCTTCGGTCGCCCCAGAATGACGAAACTAGGAAAACTCCCATGCCTAAAGTCCTCATCAGTGACGAACTCAGCCAAGCGGCGATCGATATTTTCAAGGCGCGCGGCGTTGACGTCGATTTCAAGCCAGGGCTGAAGAAGGAAGAGCTCATCGCCATCATCGGCGAGTATGACGGCCTTGCCGTGCGCTCGAATACGAAAGCAACGGCGGAAGTCATCGCCGCCGCCAAGAAGCTCAAGGTCGTTGGCCGTGCCGGCATCGGTGTCGACAACATCGACATTCCGGCAGCGACCGCAAAGGGCGTCGTCGTGATGAACACGCCGTTCGGCAATTCGATCACGACTGCAGAGCATGCGATCGCATTGATGTTCGCAGCCGCGCGTCAGATCTCGGTCGCCGACGCATCGACGCAAGCTGGGAAGTGGGAAAAGAACCGTTTCATGGGCCGCGAGCTTTACGCGAAAACGCTCGGTCTTATCGGTTGCGGCAATATCGGTTCGATCGTCGCCGATCGGGCGCTTGGCCTCAAAATGAAGGTTATCGCCTACGATCCGTTTTTGAGCGCCGAACGCGCCGTGCAACTCGGGGTCGAGAAGGTGGAGCTGGAAGAACTGCTGCCGCGTGCGGACGTGATCTCGCTGCACGTGCCAATGACCGACAAGACCAAGAACATACTGTCGCGCGAAGCGCTGGCGAAAACCAAGCCTGGCATCATCATTATCAACGCGGCGCGCGGCGGACTGGTCGATGAAGTTGCGCTTCGCGAGGCGCTCGAAAGCGAGCACGTTGCGGCTGCCGGTTTCGACGTTTTCACCATAGAGCCGGCGAAGGAGAATGTGCTTTTCGGTGCGCCGAACTTCATCGCAACGCCGCACCTCGGCGCCTCGACCAACGAAGCGCAAGAGAACGTCGCGCTGCAAATCGCCGAACAGATGAGCGATTACTTGCTCACCGGCGCTGTCACCAATGCGCTCAACATGCCCTCGATCACGGCGGAAGAAGCGCCGCGTTTGAAGCCCTTCGCGGCGCTCGCGGAAAAGCTTGGCGCGTTTGCGGGGCAGATCGTCGATGACGGTTTGGAAGAGGTGGAGATCGAATATGAAGGCGACGTCACTAAGCTCAACATGAAGCCGCTTACGGCTGCTGCCTTGGCGGGCGTGCTGCGCCCGCTGTTGCAAGATGTGAATGTCGTCTCAGCGCCGGCGTTGCTGAAGGAGCGAGGCGCTGTGCTGACCGAAAGCACGCGCGAAACTTCGCCGACCTATGACAGCCTCATTCGCATCAAGGTGAAAACCGGCGGCGGCTGGCGCACGCTTGCGGGCGCCGTGATCGCCGGGCAGCCGCGCATCGTGGAAGTGAAGGGCATGGCGCTGGAAGCGCCATTCCAGGCCAACACGCTCTACATCAACAATTCCGACAAGCCGGGCTTCATCGGTGCGCTCGGCACGCTGTTGGGCGACGCGCAGATCAACATCGCGACGTTCCACCTCGGCCGCGAAGCCGCGGGTGCGGAGGCGATTGCGCTGGTTGGCGTTGATCAACCGCTCTCTGAGCCCGACATGGCGAAACTCAAGGCGTTGCCGCAGGTTCGCTACGCGAAGTTGCTGCGGTTTTAGAGCGCCGCGGCGTCGCCCTTCGACGGGCTCAGGGTGACGCCAATTTTGGGCCGGTGTCAGCCTCCTCGATAGCGTCAGCCTGAGCTTGTCGAAGGCGGCGCGGTCTACGGAACCGGTGCGCCAGCAGTGCGTTATCGCATTTAGCCGGGAATATCGGTTGCGAGGGGATACGCATGAAATTGAAGCTGCTTGGCTCGACGCTGTTTCTGGCGATCGCGATGATGACCGCGCCTGCCCATGCCAAAATCGAAGAGGTCCGCGTCGGCGCTGTCGGCAATATCCGTGATGATCACGGCGAGATTGTCGAGGGCAAGCACGAAGGGGCCAACATCGAATTGGAGTTCGTGTCGGACTCACCGGACTTCCTCAACCTTATCGGATCGCCACGTCCATATTTGTTCGGGTCGATCGCGACGGAAGATGGCGGCGTGAATTTCGGCGGCGTCGGCGTTCTGTGGCGCTGGGAGTTCGCGGATGGTTGGGCCTTCGAGCCTGGCTTTGGCTACGTCCTCCATGACGGTGAAATCGATAACCCGTTTCCGGAAGGCTCACCTGACGGCATCGCATTCGAAGCCGACAATCAGCTCCTAGGCTCTCGCGACTTGTTCCGCACAACGTTTGCGCTGGAGCGCGAGTTTGGCGATCAGGCCGCCATGCAATTGTATTGGGAGCACATGAGCCACGGCCAAATCCTCGATAGCGGCCGAAATCAGGGGCTCGATTACGTCGGCCTGCGCTTCCTCTACCGTTTCGACCCCGACACGGCGCAGGACTGAGCGCTTCCCTAGCGAGGCGCGGCCGGGCTAGGTTGCGCCTCGAATTTGGGGAGATGCACTATGCGGGGATCAGCGGCTGGGATCGCGGCTTTCGGCGCTATGATGGCGCTCGCGCCGCAAGCGCAAGCCGGTGTCGATGAAATCCATGTCGGCGTGATGGCGCACAATATTTGCGTCACCGATTGCAAGAATTCTGACAAGGAAGATGGCCCGAACGTCGAATTCCAAGTCTCGTTCGACTCTCCTGGCTTTCTGAATTGGGCCGGCTCGCCGCAACCGTACATCATGGCGTCGATCAACACGGCGGGTAACACGAGCTTCGCCGGCTTCGGCTTGGAGTGGCGCTGGGAGTTTGCGGAGAACTGGGCGCTCGAGCCGGGCGTCGGTTACGTGATCCACGACGGCGAAACCGAGAACCCGTTCACGCCAGGCTCGCCAGATAACATCGCGTTCGCCAATGAACATCTGCTTTTGGGTTCAGAAGATCTCTTCCGCACGTCGATCGGTCTCACCCGTGACTTTGAAGGTCCGTGGGAAGGGCAGATCTTTTTCGAACACTTGAGCCACGGTCAGATTATTGGCGAAGGTCACAATCAAGGTGTCGATCAACTCGGCATCCGCTTCGGCTATCAGTTCGGCGGCTGAACGGCGCTGAAGGCACTCCAGAAAGGGGACGCTTATGGGCGCTCATTTGCGCGAACGATTCCAACGGCCTGGTCCAAAGCGCATTTTAGCGCTGGACGGCGGCGGCTCACGCGGATTGCTGAGCCTGGGCGTGCTCGCCCAACTGGAGCGGCATCTCGCTGAGCGCAGCGGGCAAGGCGACAATTTCCGGCTCGCGCATTATTTCGATCTCATCGGCGGCACTTCGACCGGCGCCATCATAGCGACGACGCTCGCGCTCGAATGGCGCGTGCGCGACGTGGTGGAGCTCTATTTCAAGCTGTTGCCAGCGATTTTCGAGCGCTCGCAAGTGCCGGGGCCGCTGCGCGTTTTGATCCCGGCCTTCAAGAACAAGGCGCTGACGCAGGCTCTCAACGAACATCTCGGCGATCGCATGCTGAGTTCTGAAGACCTGAAAACCGGCCTCGCTATTCACGCCAAACGCATTGATAGCGGCTCGGCCTGGATCCTCGTGAACAATCCGGACTGGTGCTATTTCGACGCAAAGTCGGACGCCGAAGGCATTGCCAATTCCGATTTCTACCTGCGCGATCTGGTTCAATCGTCGGCTGCGGCGCCGACGTATTTCTCGGACGTGCGCGTGCCGCTGATGCGCGACAAGCACGGCAATGTCTCGGGCTATGCGCACTTCTTTGATGGCGGCGTCAGTCCCAACAATAATCCTGCGCTGCAATTGCTGCTCACCGTCACCGAGCCTGCGTTCGGCTTCAATTGGGCGGCAGGCGAGGACAAGCTGCTGATCTGGTCGGTTGGCACCGGCTATGTGCGCAAGCGTTTCGAGAAGCGAAACCGCAAGCGCCGCTCCAGTGCAAAGTCCATCGGCGATTTCCGCAAGCTCGCGTACTCCAGCAAGGTGATGGCCGCGCTCGAAGGCTACAATCACGACATCAGTCAGCAGCAGATCACGACGCTGCAAATGCTCTCGAACCCGCGCTTTCCCTGGTACGTCAATTCCGAAGTGCGCATGCAGACGGCGACGCAGTTGCTGACGCCAAAGCCGGTTCTGACATACCAGCGTTACGATGCGCGCCTCGAGATCGACGAAGCCGATGAGCGCCGTCCTGAGCACATCGAGAACCTGCTCGGCCACGAGATGAAGCCGAAGCTCGTGGATCAATTGCGCAAGCTCGATATCAAGGACCCGGAGCTTCTGGATATCCTCTACCGCACGGGTGAGGCGCTCGGCGCAGCGCAGCTGATCCATCGCGACTCAACCGACGCCCATATCAGCACCAGCGCTGCGATCGGCCCCGATTGGCCGCCGGCGGAGTTCGATCCGTGGCGTCCGGCAGCGCCGGTGGCGGCTACGCCGCAGCCCGAGGCGCCTCCGGCTGATTCGCCACCCCAAGCTTGACTTGACGCGCGCTGCCGAAGCGGACACGCAACGCACTTCTAAGGAGCGCGTGTAATGGCTGGCGTAGTCGTCGTTGGCGCCCAATGGGGCGACGAGGGCAAAGGCAAGATCGTTGACTGGTTGTGCAACCGCGCGGACGTCGTGGTGCGCTTTCAGGGTGGCCACAATGCGGGCCATACGCTCGTCGTTGGCGCAACGACATACAAGCTGGCGCTGCTGCCGTCGGGCGTTGTGCAGGGCAAGCTCTCGATCATTGGAAACGGCGTCGTTGTCGATCCGTGGGCGCTGGCCAGCGAAATCGAGAAGATCGAAGCGCAGGGCGTGAAGATCAGTCCAGAGAAGCTGGTGCTCTCCGATCAAGCCGCGCTCATCTTGCCGTTCCACCGTGATCTCGACGCGGCGCGTGAAGCGCAAGCGGGCGCGGCCTCCATAGGCACGACCAAGCGCGGCATTGGCCCAGCTTACGAAGACAAGGTTGGCCGCCGCGCTATCCGTGTGGCTGATCTTGCCGATCCCGAAGCGATCGCATGGAAGATTGAGCGCCTCACAGCGCACCACAATGCGCTGCGCAAAGGTCTTGATCTGCCTGAGATCGACGTTGCGGCGTTGAAGAAAGAATTGGCCGAGATTGCGCCGAAGGTGCTGCAATACGCGCAACCCGCTTGGCGTGTGCTCAACGCGGCGTTTGAAGACTCCAAGCGCGTTCTATTTGAAGGCGCGCAGGGCATGTTGCTCGACGTCGATCACGGCACATATCCGTTCGTGACCTCATCCAACGTTGCGGCGGGTCAAGCGTCGGCAGGTTCGGGCGTCGGCCCGCGCAAGATCAGCTACGTACTGGGCCTCGTGAAGGCTTACACCACGCGTGTTGGCGCCGGTCCCTTCCCGACCGAACTCCACGATGAGATCGGCGCACGCCTCGGCGAAGTAGGCCGAGAAGTCGGCACCAACACTGGCCGCGCGCGCCGCTGCGGTTGGTTCGACGCTGTGCTCGTGCGCCAATCGATCGCGCTCTCCGGCATTGATGGCATCGCGCTGACCAAGCTCGACGTGCTCGATGGCTTCGATGAGATCAAAATCTGCACTGGTTACGAGTTGGGCGACAAAACCCTCGACTACCTGCCAGCCAGTCTCAAAGACCAACAGGCGGTCAAACCGATTTACGAGACGCTCGAAGGCTGGAAGTCCACCACGCAGGGCGTGCGCACGTCGAAGGATTTGCCGGCGAACGCCATTAAATACATCCGTCGCATCGAAGAATTGATCGGCTGCCCGGCGGCAATCGTCTCGACGAGCCCAGAACGCGACGACGTCATCCTGATGCGCGACCCGTTCAAGGCGTAGGCGCTTAGCACGCGAAAGCGTGGCGTGCGCGGCCAACCGGCGATAGAATGCCCGAGGAGAAATCGATGTCGGCTGACAACGAAAACACGCCGCCCAAGGGCCCACGCTTCAACGTTGAAGATGCGCGCGCCCGCGCGCAGCAGGCGCTGCGCACGTCAGAGTTCATTCTTTCCCGTGCCTATGGCTTGCTGCGCGAGCCCAAAAAGGAATGGGAGCAGATCAAAGCCGAAGAGACGACGATCCCGCGGATTTTGATCGGCTATGTCGCGCCGCTCGCTGCGATCCCACCGGTTTGCGATCTCATTGGCTCGGCGCTATTCAATCGCTTGCTGACGATCGAGCCGGGCGAGGCGCTCGTCCGCGCGGCCGTCACCTGGATCGTGAGCATTGGGCTCGTGTATTTTCTTGGCGTTCTCATCAACGTGTTGGCCGATACTTTCGATGGCGATCGCAACGAACTCAACGCGCAAAAAATCGCGGCGTACTCGCTGACGCCTTCGTTTCTATCCGGCGTGTTTTCACTCTGGCCGCCGCTCTGGTGGATATCACTCTTCGCGCTCGCAGCGATGGTCTACATCATGCATCGTGGCCTACCGATTTTGATGAAGGCGCCGGAAGATCGGGCGCTGAGCTACGCCGCTAGCGTGACGATTGCGGCGCTGGTCGCGGCGATCGTGCTCTTCTCACTCGCGAGCTGCGTAGCTTAAGGGCTTGCCTCAGAGCTTCCGCCGCCTAGCATGAGGCGGGGAGATGCGCTCATGACCACAGACGCGCTCTATACGGGCGAACCGCCAGGTTTGGTCGCGCGTGCGCGCGATATCTTGATCCGCCCGCAATCGGAATGGCGGCGCATTGCCAGCGAAGAGCCGGCGCCACTGATCAGATCCTATGTGCTGCCGCTTGCCGTTCTTGGTGCTGTCGTCGGTTTTGCCGCGAGCGTGCTCTACGCCGGGAGTTTCGAGATCAATGCGGCGTTGGCGTTGAAGGCCGTCTCGGCGGCGCTTTATGTCGTCTTCGCAGTGTTGGGCGTCTTCGTTGCCAGCTGGGCGATCAGTGCGCTCGCGCCGCGCTTTGGCGCTGAGGCGAATAGCGGCCGCGCTGGACAGCTCGCAGCTTATGCCGCGACGCCGATCCTCATTGCAGCGTTCGCCGCGGTTGCGCCGCCAGTTGCTGGCGTCGTGGCCGGCATTGGCGTCATCTATGCGTTTATCCTACTCGCACTCGGCGCACAAAAGCTGATGCCGCTCAGCGATCCGGACAACAATGTCCCGCGTTTCACGCTGGCTCTTGTAGGTGTCGCGATCGTTGTCGTTGCGCTCATCGCCACGTTCATCAATCCGTTGATACAGTCCGGACGCGAAGCGCTCAGCGCTGCGATTGAAACCGTTGCGCCACCACCAGCGGCGCCCGAGTTGCCACGCCGTGCGGCGGCGGAAGAAGCCATCGATCGTCTGTCGCAAGCGAACGCCACATTGATCCTGAGCGATCCAGCGCGGCTCGCCGAGCAATTTCCCGATACGCTGCCCAGCGGCTTTGCGCGCCAATCGGTGACACACGCACAACGCGGTGGAATCTCGCGCGCCGATTCCGTCTATCGCGCAGGCGCAGCGACACTCTCGGTTGCAATCATTCAGTTCGGCGGCGGTGTCGATCCAGCGGCGCTGGCGTCACTGCTGGCAATCAAACCGGATGGCCCCCAGGACGGCGGCTACGCGCGCACACAAGCCATCGATGGCCGCTTCTACGCGGAGGAGGTCGGCGCCAATAGCGCGCGCTATGTCGTCATTGGCCGCGGCGTCGTGATGGTCGCTGAGGGCCGGGTCACGATGGATCAGGCGCGCGCCGCTATCGAAACGATCGGCCTGCAACGTCTCGAGTCGATGTTCGGACGCTGAGTTCCCTCGCGGCGATGCGCGAATGTGGTTTGAGTCGCCGCTCGCCGCTCCTAGCATGCGCGCGAGTCAGCCACAGGGAGAGCGTGATGACAATTGATCCAACAGGCGCCGCGACGTCCGGCCTCGTTGAGCGCGTGAAGAACATCCTGCTCACGCCGCAGGCGGAATGGGAGCGGATCGACGCCGAGCCCGCCGATGTGAACAAGATCTACATGGGCTATGTACTGCCGCTCGCGGCGCTGTCGGCGATTTGCGCTTTTATTGGCATGTCGGTGTTCGGCCTCACCCTCATGGGCACGACGTATCGCGTAGGCGTGGTGCCTGGCGCCATCGGCGCCGTGATCCAGGTTGCCGCCGGTGTTGGCGGCGTGTTCTTGATGGCGTTCATCGCCAATGCGCTCGCGCCAACGTTCGGCTCGCAACAAAATATGGGCCAAGCGCACAAGCTCGCCGCGTATGGATCAACCGCCGGCTTTCTTGCTGGCGTGTTCTCGATCTTCCCGCCGATCGCAATGCTCGGCATCGTCGGTCTCTATTCGCTTTATCTGATTTATGTCGGCCTGCCGAAGATGATGAAGACGCCGGACGATAAGCGGATCGGTTACTTCTTGTCTGTCATCGTCGTCGCGATCATCGCCGGCATTATTCTCAGTGTCGTGCTGGGCACGCTGCGTGGTCTGGTCGGCGCCGGCGTTACGCCGGGCCTCGGCTAAACCTCAAGAGTCGCGAAGTGATGGCCGCTTAAGGCGGCCATCACTGGCCGCGCCCCTTTATCCTTCGCGCGGAGTCTCGCGACGTCCCGCCAGCAGCGCCGCGCAGTCGGCGTCTTCTGCAAGACCAAGGTCAACGAACGGCAACAGCGCTGCGATTGGCGCCACCAATGTGGCCAACGCCGCGGCGAAGCCGCCTTGCCCGGCCGCATCGCCGGCGTCGATGCCAATCTGTGGTGAGCGCCAACGGCCCTCGATCGAGATCGGCGCTTCGACGCGGATGAGGCGCGCTTCCTTGGGTTCGCCCTGGATGCGCAGGTTAAGCGTTTCGTCACGCAAGCTCACACTGCCTTCGCCGCGGATCAGAACGTTCTCCGTGTCGAACACGATGGTGCGTGCTTCCGCGATGCCGTTGCGCACATTGAAGCTGGCGACTCCGCAGCGGATTGCGACGCGGCCCTCATCGCCGGTCAGCAACAAGCCAAGACCTCGGGTGACATTGATGCCTGAGAGCTCGGCGAAGGCTTCGCGCACTTCGCCGTCCGGCGTAACGAGAGTGATTGTGCCGTTGGCGTTGGCGGCGGCATCGCGCGCCGAGGCGCCGGTGCCCGCAAGCCGGATGCGGCCTGAGAGGCGCCCGGAGAGTGGCGGATCGCCTTGCAACGCCAGAATAGCTTCCATGCGTGCATTTGAGAGGCGCACATCTACCTCGGCGCGCGGTGTTTCCGCGCGCGCATTGATCGCGGCCCAGCCGGCAATGCGGCCTTGGCGGAGGTCGAGGGTCATCGGATCGAGACGCAAGAGACCTTGATCGAGAGTGATATCGACGGAGAGACCGCGAAGCGGGAAGCGTTCGCTGCGGACGCGGGCGGCGCGATAGGAGACGCGAGCGTCCATGTTGCGGACCCGGCTGATGTCGAGTTGAGCATCCGGCAACACGCGGCCTTGTGCGGCGAGACGCGCGGCCATTTCGCGTTGCTCAGGCGACGCCGACTCTTGTGTTGAGGGCGGCGCGCCGAGCACGGTGAGCAAGTCGTCAAAGTCGAGACTGTCGGAGCGGAAGTCGCCGTCCAGCATCAGTCTGTCGTTGGGCTGCCGTGTTGCTGTGAATGCGCCGTGCAGATCACTATCGCCGACGCGGCCCGCAAGTTGCGGCATCGCGTATGTCCGCCCATTGCGTTCGACGCGGCCAGTCAGATTGTACGGCGGCGTGTTTGGCAGCGCGAGACCGATCAAAAGATAGAGATCGGCGAGATCGGGTCCAGTGGCGCGCACATCTGCGTGCCACGCGCCGAAATTGAACGGACGATTGATCGCGCCGTTCGCGATGATGTGAGTGCCTCCCGCGCGCACGTCCGCTTGGAATGGATACGGACGATCGCGCCGCGCGTTGAGCAGCGGCGCGCCGGTGAGTTCGATATTGAACGGGCGGTTGTTGATACTGCCCTCGCCGGTCAGGGCAAACGCGCCGGGATTGCGCGCATCGCGGCTTTCGCGCGTGGTGAAGCTCGCTTCCAGCACCATGCGGCGCTTATCGTCTTCATAGTGAAGCTGGCCGCCGTTGAGCGAAAAGTGCCGGATCGCGGGTAGATTGAACGGCTTGCCGCGCACACCTGGCGCAGCCCAGTTCGAAACGCCGTCCTCGTTGCGATAGAGCGAGATGTCCGTGCCATTGAGATCGAGCCGGATAAAATCCAGCTGGCCGGCAAAGAGCGGAAGCCAGCGGATCGTCGCTTCGGCGCTTTCCACTTCTGCGAAGGCGCCGCGCTCGCGATAGCGCTCGGGATTGCCAATGTAGAGGCCTTGCACGCGAACGAGCGGATTGAGCCTCCACGGATCAATATCGAGGTCGCCGCGAATGGCGATTTCCCGGCCGCTTGCGGCTGATGCGAAGCGCGAGATCGGCGCCCGGAGTGCGTTCCAGTCTGCGAATGTCAGAAAGAGGATCAGCGTCGTGAGAAGGACCCCGAATATCCCGCCGGTCCAAAGTCCAATGGACTTCCACGGCAGCGCCGTGGTCTTGCGCCATGCCCAATGCGCGCCTTCACGCCCGCGTTGCACGTGAGGGCTGCTCCAGGCGCGCAGGCGCTGGAGACGATTGGGAGGGGGTGCCGGCGCGTCCATGGGAACATTGACGCAACGCCGCGCTTCTGCGGCCGTTCCGTCAATGCATCACAACGCGCAGCGTTAAAGCTTCGAAACCGTTGCGGAATTCGCGTTCAACGCGCATCGCGCGCAAAAGTTCGCCGCGGCGCTCGTGAGAACGCCGCGGCGATCGCCCAGGGCAGGGCTGTTGTTGTGTTTAGGCGTTAGCGTCCATCAGCAGGCCGCGCGAGGCAGCTTGCTTCTTCATCGCCTTCTGCAGCTTTTCGAACGCGCGCACTTCGATCTGCCGCACGCGCTCGCGGCTGACGCCGTACTGCACCGAAAGCTCTTCCAACGTCGCCGGTTCATCCTTCAAGCGGCGCTCCCGGATGATATTGCGCTCACGCTCGTTCAGTTCGCTCATCGCTTCTTGCAGAAGCGTCATGCGCGCGCCGAACTCTTCGGTCTCCGCGAGGCGGGTTTCCTGCGTGCCTTCGACCTTGTCGTCGGCGAGCCAGTCCATCCACTCGCTATCGCCTTCGCCGCCAGCGCCGCCGATTGGCGCATTGAGCGAAGCATCACCGCCGCCGCTCATGCGGCGGTTCATGGAGATGACTTCCTGTTCCGTCACTGCAAGCTTGTGGGCGATGGTCGCGACGTGCTCGGGGCGCAGGTCGCCCTCTTCAAGCGCGGCCATCTCGCCCTTCATGCGGCGAAGGTTGAAGAACAGCTTCTTCTGCGCGGCAGTGGTGCCCATCTTCACGAGCGACCACGAACGCAGGATGTATTCCTGGATCGAGGCGCGGATCCACCACATCGCGTACGTCGCGAGGCGGAAGCCCTTATCCGGGTCGAACTTCTTGACGGCCTGCATGAGACCGACATTGCCTTCGGAGATCACTTCGCCGATCGGCAGGCCGTAGCCGCGATAGCCCATGGCGATCTTCGCCACGAGGCGGAGGTGAGACGTCACCAGCTGGTGGGCGGCTTGAGTGTCACCGTGCTGCTGCCAGCTCTTCGCCAGCATGAATTCGTTTTCTTTGGTCAACATCGGAAACTTGCGGATCTCCGAGAGATACCGCTGCAGCCCTTGTTCCGGGCTGAGTGCAAGTGTGAGCGCAGTAGATGCCATGAGTATTAGGACCCCTCCTAAGGCGGACATTTGGTTTCCTCTCTAGTACGTCTGAGAGGGCAATCCGGTTGCCGCCGTGACCCCCTACATAGGGAGCCATCAAGCCTTCGCCGTGGCCGGTGTTAGGCAAATATTAGTGATAGAACATATAGTGAACACACTGATTCGGCAAGCGAAACGAAATCAACCGCTAGAATCAGCGTCCGGAACGTTTGTAGATGGCCCCAAGACCTTGGGGTTCAAGGTCACTTCGCCGTCTGCGGCTGTTTCCCAAACGTTTCAGCCAGAGCCCAAAGGCAGAGGGCGACAACGAGCGCCGCCAGGCCCCAGCGCACGGTCAGATCAATCAAACTTAAATAAATCGGGGCCGCCGCGTCCATGATCTGGATGGCCGCCGCATGGGTCTGACCGCTGCCCGGATCGGGCGCGCGCGGCAGCGAATGGAACATCCGGATTTCGTTCAGCGCAAAGAGCGCCAGACCACTTACGGCAGCGAGCACGCGCTCGGCGTTTGGAAGCGTCGACATCGATGATATTCCGCCCGTTCTTGCAGCCGTGAAAAGCTACTTCGCTTCTCATTGCCGCACGAGAGCGAGGCAGCATGTTCCCTGCAGGAACTTAGAGTTTGCGCAGCGCTGCGAGCAGCTCCGCCATGTCGTTGGGCATCTGGCTTTCAAAGCGCAGGATCTCACCGCTGATCGGATGTTTGAATCCCAACACCGCCGCGTGTAGCGCTTGGCGCGGAAACGCCGCCACAACGGCCGCAGCCTCGTCCGCGTGTGGCCCCTCTGCTTTGAAGGCGCGTTGCTTGCCGTAGAGCGGATCGCCGATGAGCGGGCATCCTAGGTGGGTGAGGTGCGCGCGGATTTGGTGCGTGCGCCCTGTATGCAGGCGGCACTCAAGTAAAGCCGCCGCTGCGCGCCCGATCGAGGCGCCGCTTTGCTGTCCGTAGCTCTCTACAGTCCAATAATCGGTGACCGCGTTCTTGCCGGCTTCGGTCTCTGGATTGCGCGCCACCACGTATTTGCGGCGATCTTCGCCGGAGCGGACGAGCTTGTTTTCGATGCGTGCGCTGCGTTCGTTCGGCGCGCCGCGCGTCACCGCATAATAGACGCGTTCGAGATCGTGTTTGAAAAAGAGTCTTGCCAGCCCTGTGTGCGCAGCATCGTGCTTGGCGACAACAACGAGCCCGGTCGTGTCCTTGTCGATGCGGTGGACGATGCCTGGCCGCGCAACGCCGCCAATGCCGGAGAGCGACTCTCCGCAATGCGCCAGCAGCGCGTTGACCATCGTCCCGCGCATTGAGCCGGGCGCAGGGTGCATCGCCATGCCGCTCGCCTTATCGACGACGACCAAGTGCTCATCTTCGAAAACGACGTTGAGCGGCAGGTGCTCGGGCAGGGGCGCCGCCGGCTCGGGCGGCGGCAGTGTGAGTTCGTAGCGCCCGCCGGCGCGAGGCTTGTCCTTCGAGTGCGTAACGAGCGCGCCGTCGACGGTGAGCTTTCCCGCGCCGATCAGGCCCTGGACACGCGAGCGCGAGAGGTCCGGCCATAGCTTCGCCAGCCAGGCATCGACACGCTCGCCAGCCTCTGCCGGAGCGACAACACTGCGGGTGTCGCCACTCGTTTCGAATTCAATCTCGTCTTCCACGGGCGCTCACTACCGGTTTCAATCCTCCGCGTCATTCCGGTTCGTCCGGAATGACAGTTGTGGGAGTCAGCGCGAACGTTCAAAATGGTGACGGAGGAAGTCATGGCGATACGGGGATGGACGCGGCGCGGGGCGCTGGCTGCTGCAACGGGCGCCGTCGCTGCCTGCGCGCAGAGCGTGGAGACGCCCGCTTACGAGGGCGCAGTTGCGTTTAACCACGGCATCGCCTCGGGCGACCCTACCATCAACAAGGTCATTATCTGGACGCGCGTGTCGCCCGAAAATCCGGGGTCGGTGCCGGTCCGCTGGATCGTCGCCCGCAATCGCGAACTGACGGATGTGGTCAAAACGGGCGTGGTCGAGACCAACGAGGCGCGCGATTACACGGTAAAAGCAGATGTCACCGGCCTGCGTCCCGGTGCGCCGTATTTCTACGGCTTCCGGGCCGGCTCAGCCGAGAGCGCCATCGGCAAGACGCGCACGCTGCCGCAGGGCGAACTCGACCAAGTGAAGTTCGCGGTCGTCTCTTGTGCATCGTTCCCGCACGGCTTCTTCAATGCTTACGAGGCGCTGGCGGAGCGCGATGACATCGACGCTGTCGTTCATCTCGGCGACTACATCTACGAATACGGCCTCGCCGGTTACGGCGGCGATGTTGCGACGCGCCTCGGCCGTATTCCATCGCCCGAGGTTGAATGCATTGGCCTGGGCGATTACCGCGCTCGTCACGCGCAATACAAAACTCAGGCAGAACTCCAAGCCGCCCACGCGATCGCGCCGTGGATCGTTGTTTGGGACGATCATGAGACCGCCAATAACGCGTTCGCCACCGGCGCCGAAAATCACAACCAAGGCGAAGGACAGTGGGCGAACCGCAAGCAGGCCGCGCTGCAAGCCTATTACGAGTGGATGCCGATCCGCGATCCTGAACCGGGCGCGGCGTTCGAGGCGATCAACCGCTCCTTCCAGTTCGGCACGCTGGCGTCGCTCATCATGGTGGAAACGCGTTTGCTCGCGCGCACTGAGCCGTTCGATTACAATTCGCAGCTGCCGATCGAATTGCAGCGTTGGAATTTCACCAATCCAGTGGCGCCCGTCGCGCTCCGCGACGGTGAGCCCGACGTTCCGGCGATGCAGCTTCTGCCGCGCATCTATGAAGCCGTCGGCGCCGAGATGCGTCCGGTGCTCGATTGGCGCCGCGCGCAGAGTCTAGTCACCGATCCCAAGGATTTACCCGCCGGCTTTTTCATCGCGCCCGACGTGCCGGCGCTCAATCAATTGCTAAGCGCGCCGGATCGTCAGTTGATGGGCGCGGCGCAGGAGCAGTGGCTCGCAGACGAGTTGCACAGGTCCGTGCGGGGCGGCGTGACCTGGCAGGTGCTTGGCAATCAAATCCTGATGGCGCCGATCGATGCGCCCGATCTTTCGGCGACGCCGGCGGCTTTAGCCGACGCGCTCGAGCGTTTGCTGCCTGGCATCAAACAACAACTGAAGTTCACGCGTTTTGCCTTCCCGCTCAACACCGATTCCTGGGACGGCTACCCCACCGCGCGCTCGCGCGTTTACGCCTCGCTCCGCGCCGCGCAAGGCAACTCGATTGTCCTTACCGGCGATACACACACAGCATGGGCAAATGAGCTCAACGATGAGCAGGGCCGCATTGGCGTCGAATTCGGCGCAACGTCGATTACTTCGCCGGGAGACGGTGAGTATTTCGCGCCGTTCGGCATCGATTTCGCCGGTGGCGTTCGCACGCGGAATCCGCATGTGAAATATACGGACTCGCTCCATCGTGGCTTCTTGCTGCTGACGCTCACGCGCGAAGCGGCGACCGCCGAGTTCTTCTCGGTCTCGAATATTCTCTCGAAGGAATACGAGACGACGCGCGTCGCTGCTTACACCGTTGCGCCCGAAGCTGGCCCGGGCATTGGCGCGATCACGGCTGCCTGAGTTTAGCTAAGTTTGCGTTTCGCGCGCTCGATCTCGCGCGCCAGCGCCTCGGGCGCGAGGTCTTCGAAACGCTGCTCTCTCAGCGCTCTAAAAAGAGCGGCATGCACGAGAAAGTTGGACGCGTTCAAGTCGGCGCCAGAGCGCAGTGCGCTATCGCGCAATGCGTCGGCGGTGGAAATGAAATGATCTGCGTTCATGAGGCCGAGTCTCATGGCCCGATGCGACCACAATGTGGCGCTTAGGTCTTTGGTGCGCCCAATCGATTTACATTTAGGCCAGGATTCATCAGCGTCGTAAGTTCTTGTGACGGGGAACCCGACAGCCATTCTTGCGCAAGTTCCCCGAATATCGGCGCGTATTTGAAGCCGTGTCCCGAACACGCGGAGAACATCAGCACGCGCTCGTGCGTCGCGCTCGGTGCGATCAGGAAATTCTCGTCAGGCGTTACCGTATAGAGGCAACGCTGCATGCGCACTGGCTTCGGATTATGCTTTGGCAACAAGGGCGCCGCGTATTCGCTGAGCAGCGCCGCGTCGCTTTCATCCGGCTCGCGCACGTTGTCTGGATCAGTCGCGCCGCCAATGGAGTGAAGCCCGATCTTGTAGAGCCCGCGCGGCGCCGGCATCCCGAAAGTGCCGACATCGTCATCGACGCAAATCACCGGCAGTATTTTCGGCGATTCAGTCTCGAACCAACCTACGACGCGCCGGCGCACTGCAAGTTTGCCCGCGAACTCCGGCAGCAGCCTTCCGCCCCAAGAACCGGATGCAACGATCACGGCGTCAAACGTTTGCGTCTCGCCGTTCACTTTCAGCGTCGGCCCTTCGATCGGGCCATCGATGCGCGCATTGTGAATGAGCCGCGCGCCCCAGCGCGGCGCTTGTTTGATCAGGAACGCGCGCGCCGCGTCTGCGCCAACAACGCCGGCATCCTCTTGACGGAAGACTTGCCACTCGTACGGCATCGCGATGTAGCCGCGCGTCATGGCGTGGATCGCATCGCCGCGCAGCAACGCCGCGGGTTTGCGGCTCAAGCGCTGACACGCCTCAACGAACGGCGAGCCGCGTGGCCCAGCCATGAGCCCGCTTGTCCACTCGATTAGCGGTTGGTCAGCTAGGCCTTCCCATGTGCGCCACGCCGGCGCCGCGCGCCGCGCCAAGGCGACGTACACTTCGCCTTCGCCGGGCGTCAGGCGCATGATCCGGGTGTCGCCATGGGAGGAGCCGCGTTCGTGCATGGGCTCGAATTGCTCGAACCCGGTCACGTCATGCCCGGCGAGCGCCAACCGGGCGCATATGCTCAGCCCCGCAATGCCAAGTCCGACGACCGCAATCCGCAACGGCGACCTCCGCTTTGTCCGGTGCTTAGCGCCGAAACCTGCGGCTGTCGCCGTTGGATTGGGGTTAGCTCTTCATCGGCCCCGGCCAGTCATGGCCTTCCTCGGCGGCGTCCCTGCGCCAACGATAAAGGGCGTCATAGAGCAGCATGCCGGCCTCGAGCTGTTCGAGATCGTCACGGAACATCCGGGACAGGCCAAGCGACATCGCCAACAGGCCCGAAGATTGTTGGGCCAAGTCGAGCCGTGCCGTGTCCGCGCCGCGCACGATCAACGCCAGATCGTTCAACACAGGTGAATCCAGCCCGAATTCGTGCACCATCACGTCGAACGTGCAAAGTTCGCCGCGATGGCTCCAGAAGGTGTCGTCGATGTCGAACGCAGCGCCGCCGTAGCGTTCGGCGACTTCGCGCACCTCCGCCTGCGCCACGAACAGAAACACCGCGTCCGGATCGACAAAGCGGCGGATCAGCCAAGGGCAGGCGATGCGGTCGACTTTGGGGCGCGCCCGCGTGATCCACACGGTGCGTCCCTGCGCATCGCGCGACGGCAACGCGTCCGTCTTGACCAAGAGCCCGCCAGTCTTGCGCCAGGCTTCGTAACCGCCTTCCAGCACCTCGGCATGCACGCCTGCGGTGCGCAGCCATGCTGCTGCGCCTTCACTGCGTGATCCGCCGCGCTGGCAGGCGATGACGGCATGCTTGCCGCGCAATTCGTGCGCCCACGCAGCGACGGCTTTCGCATCACGACGGCGCGCGCCGGGAAGCAGACGCGTATCGGCTTCGTAGTCTGGGTCCTTGCGGACATCGACCACGACCGGAGCGCCAGGCACGCCGACAAGGCGCGCCAGTTGGGAAACGGAAATAGATGTTATCGATGGCATAAGCGTCCATCCCTTCGGTTGAGGGTTGTGAGTTGGACGCGATTTTAGGCTGTCGCCTCACGGGGCAATCGCGGCGCCCCTTGGGAAGATCAGAGCACGATTGTCGCGCCATTTCAATCTCCGCAG
>JANPCV010000005.1:0-48153 GCA_031431115.1 Caulobacteraceae bacterium | reverse complement strand
AAGAGCTCCGAAACTTTGGAATGTGCGGCAAACGATTGGTGTGGTGAGCGATGAAGGCGAAAGCCGAACTTGCTCTGAAAATCTGCTCGCTGGGGATGCAAACCGCGAGGTCCAGGATGGGTCGGACTGTCCTGCACATAGCACCGGTAATGCAGGATGGACCTAAGCGTCCGGCGGGGACCAGCCAATTGCGTCAGCGATGACGCGAGGACTGCACGCGATCGGGGGCACAGGGCGGCGCGGTTACGACTGCTCCGCACCACTGAGAAAGTCCTGTTCACCTGTATCCGGGAAAAACAATCGCTGCAACGGGGCGCGCGAAGCGCGCGCGGTGTTGGGAGACCAGCATCGCATCCTGAAGAGCACTACCTCAGCGCGGATCGCGCGCCCCGGCTCCCATTCTCGCGGGAGCAGATATCCAAACCCGCATCGGCGGCGGCATTTCCATGCCGAATGCCCAGTGTTTACTAGGTTTTGGCTGCGCCCCGGGCGCGCGTTTGCTTGACGGGCCGCGCGGCTCTTCATACCTCAGGTGTCATGGCACTCCGTCCCATCCTCATCGCGCCCGATGTGCGCCTGAAAGAGAAATCCAAGCCGGTCGAAGGTCCGGTCACGGACGAGCTTCGTGCGCTCATGGATGACATGCTGGAGACGATGTACGAGGCGCCGGGCATTGGCTTGGCCGCGATCCAAGTCGGCGAGCCGCTGCGGGTCATCGTCATGGATATTTCGCCCGACGGCGAGCCCAAAGCGCCGCGCTATTTCGTGAACCCGGAAATCCTGTGGAAGTCCGAGGAGATGTTCGCATACGAGGAGGGCTGC
The DNA here is from genome assembly GCA_031431115.1 of Caulobacteraceae bacterium. GTDB lineage: Bacteria > Pseudomonadota > Alphaproteobacteria > Caulobacterales > Aquidulcibacteraceae > Vitreimonas. The sequence goes on along the minus strand of JANPCV010000005.1, from coordinate 47,331 downwards.
CTCTCAGTTCCGGATATCTATGACGACGTCGAGCGGCCTGCGCGCGTGAAGCTCCGTTACACGGATTATAACGGCAAGCAGATCGAAGAAGACGGCGAAGGGCTTTTTGCCGTCTGTATTCAGCACGAGATGGATCATCTCGAAGGCGTATTGTTCATCGATCACTTGTCGCGCCTCAAAAAAGAGAAGGCGCTGAGCAAGCTGAAGAAGGCGCGCAAGGCGGCTGAGGACAACAAGGAACATCGCCTCTAAAAGGCGCGGTTTTTCGCCGCCGGGCCTTTCGCGGCGCGCCAAATCCTCTATTCTCCGCCCAGATTAGATCGGCGCGCTTCTCGCGCCTCTTCCCCGGGGGTCTCCATGACTGAAGCGTTTGGCGGTTATGTCTGCACATCGGCGGCCATCGACGCGGCAATTGCCGAGCGTTCGATGCTGTCGCATCCGTTCTATCAAGCCTGGGAAGAAGGCACGCTGACCAAGGGCGCGCTGCGCGCCTATTCGCGTCAGTATTTCCACCACGTCGAAGCTTTCCCGCGCGCCGTCAGCGCCGTGCACGCCAATTGCCCGAGCCCGCAAGGCCGCCGCTTGCTTGCCGAGAACCTCGCCGAAGAAGAAGGCCTCGGCGAAGGCAAGGACGATCACGCCAAGCTCTGGCTCGATTTCGCCGCCGGCATGGGCGCCGATGAATCCGAAGTGCGCGCCGTTTCGGTGAACGCCGAAACCCAAGTTCTGATCGACGCTTTCCGCAGCCTCTCGCGCAAGTCGTACGCATCAGGCCTCGGCGCGCTCTACGCCTACGAAAGCCAGCTGCCGGCGATCGCGAAAACCAAAATCGAAGGCCTGGTCGCGCGCTATGACGTGACCGAAGAAAGCGCGCTGAAGTTCTTCCAAGTCCACGAATACGCCGACGTTGAGCACGCTGACGTTTGCCGCGAATTGCTCGACGCACTGCCGGAAGCCGAACGCGCCGAAGCCCACGCCGCCGCCTGCGAACTCGCCGAAGCGCTCCGCACGTTCCTCTCGGGCATGCAGCGCGAAACCGGCATGGTTTGCTGAGTTAGGCAGTAGGGCATTCGGCAATAGGGCAGTGAGCGACCGAAGTGGAGTTCCACTGTCTTATTGCCCTACTGCCCTCACAATGACGCTCCGCATTGCCTTCATGGGTTCGCCCGCTTTCGCGCTGCCAACGCTGCAAGCGCTGATCGAAGCTGGTCATGAGATCGCGTGCGTGTACTCGCAGCCGCCGCGGCCCGCTGGACGCGGAAAAAAAGAGCGTCAAACCCCAGTCCACGAATTCGCCGCCGCCCGCGGGATCGAAGTCCGCACGCCGAAAAGCTTGAAGAAGCCGCCAGAACAGGAAGCTTTCGCGGCGCTCAATCTCGATCTCGCGATCGTCGTCGCCTACGGCCTCATTCTGCCGAAGGCGATCCTCGATGCGCCCAAGCTGGGCGCACTCAATCTCCACGGCTCGCTGCTGCCACGCTGGCGCGGCGCGGCGCCTATCCAGCGCGCGATCATGGCCGGCGACCGCGTCACCGGCGTTCAAGTGATGCGCATGGAAGAGGGCCTCGACACCGGCGCCGTGCTCGCCGCCGCCGAAACGCCGATCGAGGTCGATGACACGACCCAAACCCTGCACGATCGCCTCGCCGCGCTCGGCGCGCCGTTGATGCGCGATACGCTCGTCAAGCTCGAACGCGGCGAAGTCACCGAGACGCCCCAGGCCGAGGAGGGCGTCACCTACGCCCACAAAATCACCTCCACCGAAGCCCGCATCGATTGGCGCCGCCCAGCGCGCGACATCGACTGCATGATCCGGGGCCTCTCCCCGGCGCCGGGCGCCTGGTTTGAGCTTGGGGGCGTCCGCACCAAGGCGCTGCTCTCCCGCCTCTCCCAGGGCGCCGGCGCCCCCGGGGAGGTGCTGGACGATCAACTTTTGATCGCCTGCGGCGAAGGCGCAGTGCGTTTGCTCACAGTTCAGCGCGAGGGGCGTGGCCCGCTTGCCGCAGAAGCTTTTTTGCGTGGTCAACCGGTACCCGTAGGCGCGCGGTTTGCTTGAGCCGAGCCCGCGCGGCGGCTAAGTAACGCGCGAGAGGGTTTTGTATGATCGTACGCGTTGTCTTGGTTGCTTTGGCGCTGGCTGTGGCCGGCTGTAACCAGCAATCCACCACCACCGACGCCGCTGACCAGGCCGGCCCGCAGCTCGACGCGCCAGCGCCTGAGAGCGAGCCGTCCCGCACCTTCGCCGCCGCCAACGATGCGGCGCGCGCGGTCGCTGCCGAACTCACCGTCTCCGTCACCCAGGAACTCCCGGACGCGGCGGACGCCGATATTCAGGAGCGCTTGGCGCTGCGCGGCGGCAACGGCCTCAGCGTCAACGCCGCTGTCACCGGCGCGATTTCACCGGCGACGCAGGTCGGCGGGCAAACGCTGCGCGCGCTGCTCAACATCGCCGTCGAGGAGCCGCAAGTGCTGGTCTATCGTGTGAGTGACGCCGCCGGCACGCCGGGCCTCTGCACTGAGGGCGCGCCGGCGTTTGTCGTCGTGTGGGAGCCTTCCACACCCGGCGATACGTCGATGAAAATTCTTGGCGTCACCGGCGGTGCGCCGGGCGCAGGCGATTCACGCGCCTGTCAGATGCTCGAGTATCGGCGCTCATAAGGGCGCGATGCGCTACAAGCTCACGATCGAGTACGATGGCGGCCCGTTCCAGGGCTGGCAGCGCCTCCCTGACGCCCCAAGCGTGCAGGGCGCGCTCGAAGACGCCGTCGAAAAACTCACGGGCGCCCGCAGCGATGTAATCGGCGCTGGGCGCACGGATTCGGGTGTTCACGCGATTGGCCAAGTCGCGCACGTCGATATCGAGAAACCGTTCGACGCTTTCAAACTTTCCGAAGCCATCAACGCGCACATCCGTCCGCATCCGATTTCGGTCGTTCAAGCGGAGGTCGCCGATCCGGAATTTCACGCCCGCTTCGACGCCGTGCGCCGGTACTACACCTACACGATCGTCAACAGACGCGCGCCGCTGGCGCTGGAGCGCGGCAAGGCATGGCGCGTCGGCTTGGAGTTGGACTTGGACGCCATGAACCGCGCCGCCGCGCACCTCATTGGCAAGCACGATTTCACGACATTCCGAGATGGCCGCTGCCAAGCGAAGAGCCCGATCAAAACGTTGGACGAAGCAAGCGTTCAACGGCGCGACGACAGAGTCGAATTTCGCTTCGTCGCGCAGAGCTTTCTGCATCGCCAAGTGCGCTCGATAGTGGGAACGTTGGTGGAAGTCGGGCTCGGCAAAATGACGGATGACGAAGTCGCTGCCGCCCTTGCCGCCAAGGACCGCGCGCATTGCGGTCCAGTAGCGCCGCCGGATGGGCTCTGTCTGATCCGCGTGGACTACTGATCGTTCAGGCGCTGCTTCACACGTTGGAAATAGGCGTCTTCCTCCTCGACGAATTCGATGATGAATTGTTCGGAAACCTCCCAAGGCGCCCAAAGCAAAGCTAATACAAACGCCGCCTTTTCTTCGCTATTCCATGCGAGCCACCGGATGTCACCATTCAGCACCGCGTTCCTGAATGGTGGGACAATGCGCTGCCAATAGCGGCGGGCCATGTCGTCGATCGACTGCGTCGCCATCGGGCGAATAGAGTGGGTTTTTGCTGATTGGATCGCCCGATACACATCGGCAACGTGCTGATTGAGTATTATGAGTGGATCCGCCTCGCCGGTAAATTTGGCCGCGGCGAATATGCGATAGAGCAAGTGCACGCCGAGCCCGTTCTTGAATTCATAGAGCACCGAGCCGTCTTCGTTCAGAATTTTCATTCCCATTTTAAGTCTCGAAATAGCGCTTCAACACCGCTTCATAGCAATGCGCGAGTTTGCGAATGTCCTCCACCGCGCAGTGCTCATCGACCATGTGCGCGGTCTCGTTGCGCAGGCCAAGCTCCGCAACTTGGCAATAGAGCCGGAAGAAGCGCGCGTCTGACGTGCCGCCCGTTGTGGTCAGCGCAGGCTCAACGCCGAACGCTTCTTTCACCGACGCCCGTAGCAAGTCCGTGAATGGTCCCGGATCGGTGTAGAAGGCCAAGCTCTGCGAGCTGATCGTGCGCGAATATTTGGCGCCAGCGCGTTCCGCCGCTGCGCTTGCGGTTTCATCGATCCAAGCAAGCAGCGTGTCGGCCGTGTGATGGGTGTTGAAACGTATGTTGAGTTTCGCCACCGCGCGCTGCGGGACAACGTTGTGCGCTGCATTTCCAACATCGACGCTGGTGACTTCCAGGTTCGACGGATCAAACCCAGGCGCGCCGTCATCCAGTCGCCGCGTCTTCAATGCCGCCAGCGCCTCGATCAACGGCGTCACCGGATTGCGCGCGCGGTGCGGATAAGCGACGTGGCCCTGCTTGCCGTCCATCGTCAGCACGACATTCAAGCTACCGCGTCTGCCGTTCTTGATCACATCGCCGACCCGCGCCTCGCTTGTCGGCTCTCCTACGAGGCAGTGGTCGATCTTCTCGCCGTCCGCCGTGAGCGCTTCAAGCACGCGCTTGGTGCCATCAACGGCCGGACCTTCCTCGTCGCACGTCAGCAAGAACGAAATCGAGCCCTTCGGCGCGCCGCCGCGCAGAAAGTTTTCCGTCGCCGTGATCATCGCGGCGATCGCGGTCTTCATGTCGGTCGCACCGCGCCCGTACAATAATCCGTCTCGAATTTCCGCCGCGAACGGATCGCTGGCCCAGCCTTCGCCCGGCGGCACCACGTCGAGGTGTCCGGCGAAGCAGAAGTTCGGCGCCGCATCACCAAACCGCGCGTAGAGATTGTCGACCAAGCCGAACTTGTAGCGCTTCACGCGGAAGCCGATTGCCTCCAGCGTCTGTTGCGCCAGATCCATCACGCCCGCTTCGTCGGGCGTAACGGACGGCCGTCGCATTAAGGCTTGGGCGAGGGTGACCGGATCGGTAAGAGTGCGCGCGTCCATGCACTACTGCCTAGCCGTGTGCGCGGCCGGGCAAAAGAGGGGAACGCTGATGAGCGACGTTGCGCAGGCAGAAGTAGCGCCCGTGGAAGCCGCGCGGCGGATTAAAACGCTGGATGTTCTGCGCGGGTTGGCGATCCTTGGGATTCTGGCGGTCAATGCGCCCTTCTTCGCCGCGCCGTGGCACTCCGCCATGAATCCGAGCCTAGCGCCACTCGCCATCGATCAGGGCAACGCCTGGTCATGGTTCGCGCCGCACATTTTCTTCGAAGCGAAGTTCATCACGTTGTTCTCACTGCTGTTCGGCGCGAGCCTGTTCCTGGTCGGCGGCGAGCGCAGCGACAAAGAGCGTGGCAAGGTGCTGCGCCGGCGCTTGGGTTGGATGCTGCTGTTTGGAATCATCCACGGCGCGGCGATCTGGTTTGGCGACATCTTGCTCGTGTACGCCGTCGCTGGTTTCATCGTGTTGTTCGCGCGCTCCTGGAAGCCGCGCACGCTGATGATCGTGGGAACGATTGTTTATGTACTGCTGGCGGGGCTCGGATTTCTCGCGGGGGCCGCGATAAGCATGGTGCCGGCTGAAGCGCTTGAAGAAATGCGCGTTGAGATGTGGCAGCCAGCGGCGTCGAGCATCGAGGCCACGATCGCCAGCTTCAGCGGCACGTTCATGCAGTCTCTGAGCGCGAACTTTGGCGTCTGGTCTGAGTTTGTACTCTTCGAGCTTTCAGCGACCGTTCCACGAACGATTGCGGTGATGATGATTGGTCTCGCGCTGTTCAAATGGGGCTTCTTGAGCGGCAACGCGCCGGCTTGGCTCTACGGCGTGGTGATCGCCATCGGTATCGCGGCACAAGCAGCGGTGGCCTACCAGGCACAGATCAATTTTGCGGCTGGCTTCGAGTTCATTCACATGCAGTCGCGCGGCGCGCATCTGAACCCGGCGCTCTCGATTTTGATCACGCTCATGTATGCGAGCCTGCTGATCCTCTGCGTGAAAACCGGCGCGCTGAGCTTCATCACGAACGCTTTGGCGCCCGTCGGGCAAATGGCTTTTACCAACTACATCGCGCAAAGCGTGATCATGACCGTCATCTTCTATGGCGGACGCGGCTTCGGGCTTTACGTCGATGTAAGCCGGGACATGCTGTTCGCGGTTGTGGCAGGCGTTTGGGTGCTGCAATTGATCTGGTCGCCGCTTTGGCTTTCACGCTTTAAGATGGGGCCGCTTGAGTGGGTGTGGCGCCGTTTGAGCTACGGCAAGCCGGTTGCCATCGGCAAAGCCGTCACGGCATAGTGGCGAACAAGAATAAAACCGGAGGAAGCACGCATGAAGAAATTTGTCGCCGCGTTGGCCATTGGCGCCGCGCTCGTCGCGAGCCCCGCAGTCGCGGGTACGATCGAGAACACCTATGGCAACACCATCGTCGTGAGCTATGCCAACGGCTCGCAAGCGCAGTATCATTTCAACGCTGACGGCACCTTTACCGGCATCGCCCCGGGTGGCTCGCACATGGCCGGCCGCTACACAGCTGAGGGCGATCAGCTCTGCCTCATTCCGCCAAGCGGCGCCGCACCGCAGTGCACGGCGGTCGCCACGGATAAAAACGTCGGCGATACTTGGTCGCAAACTGCCGCCGACGGTTCAGCGATTAGCGTCGAGCTCCGCGCCGGCCGCGAAGAACATCACGCGCACTAATCGCGCAGCAATTCGTTCACGCCAGTTTTCGCGCGCGTCTGAGCGTCAACCCGTTTGACGATCACGACGCACGCGAGACTCGGCCCGCCCTTTGGATCAGGCAGAGCGCCCGGCACCACAACTGAATAGGCCGGCACCTCACCGCGGAATTGTTCGCCAGTCGCGCGGTCTATGATCTTGGTCGATTGGCTGATGAACGTACCCATCGCCAGCACGGCGCCCTCGCGCACGATCACGCCCTCGGCCACTTCCGAGCGCGCACCGATGAAGCAGCCGTCCTCGATGATTGTCGGATTGGCTTGCAGCGGCTCCAGGACGCCGCCAATGCCCGCGCCGCCAGAGATGTGCACGTTCTTGCCGATCTGGGCGCACGAGCCGACAGTCGCCCACGTATCGACCATCGTGCCTTCATCGACGTAGGCGCCGATGTTTACGAACGACGGCATCAACACGACATTCTTGCCGATGAATGCGCCGCGCCGCACAACCGCGCCTGGTACAGCGCGGAAGCCGGCTTTTTCGAACGCCGCGTCGCTCCAGCCCAAGAACTTTGACGGGACTTTATCCCAGTACGGACCGGGTGACGGATCGCCATTGCCGCCGGCCACGCCGATCAACTGGTTGGCGTTGATACGGAACGAGAGCAGCACGGCCTTCTTCAGCCATTGATGTGTTTCCCATGCGCCGTCCGCGCCGCGCGTCGCGACGCGCGCTTGGCCACTGTCGAGCAGCGCAAGCGCGCCCTCAATCGCTTCGACGTCGGCGCCTTTGCTCTTCGGCGAAAGCTGGTCGCGCCGCTCCCAGGCGGCTTCAATTTGTGGGGCAAGATCGCTGTTGCTCATAGGCCTGAGCTAGCGCGTTTCAGCGTCCAAAGCCAAGCGCAGAAGCGCCTTCACGTCCGGCGCCCAGTGATCGAGATAGGGTGGGCGCGGCGCGGGGTGGACAACGCCGACGAGCGCCGTCGCAAAGCCCATGTCGTGGGCCGGTTCGAGATTGTGCAGCGTGTCTTCGACCAGGATCGAGCCGCGTGCGTCAAGGCCGCAATGCGCCATCAGCCGTTCGTAGCAGGCGCGCTGCGGCTTTGGCGTGAGCGCCGCGGTTTCGATGTCGAACACGGTGTCGAACAAGCCGTCGAGATTCAGGCTGGTCAGCACGCGCTCAGCGTGGCCGCCGCCGCCGTTGGTGAAAATGATCCGCCGCCCAGGCAGGCGCTCAATCAGCGCGCGCAGCTCCGTGTCTGGCTCCAGCACCGAATGATCCGCCTGGTGTACGTCGAGCAGGAAGTCGCGCGCGTCGATGCCGTGGTGGCGCATCAGTCCGACAACGGTCGCGCCGTATTGGTGGAAATAGCGCTCGCGGATTTCCACCGCGCCAGCGGTATCGAGGCCGGTGGCGCGCATGATGTAGCGCGTCATCCGGTCGCCAATCTCATCGTAGAGCGCGCGAGCCGGGTAGAGCGTGTTGTCGAGATCGAACACCCAGGTGCGGATGCACGCGAAACTCATTCTTCGCGGCTCTGCGTCGGCACTGTGGGCGCCGCTGCGCTTGGCGGATCGAGGCCGCGCCGTGTTGGCGTTGTGGGCCCGCCGGCATCGTCGCCGGACGCCGGGGTAAGCTGGCGCGGCATCACGCCGGCTTCGAGGAAGTCGCGTTCTTCAAAGTCCACCACCAGGCCGTCGCGGTTGCGCGCGCCGATGCGGGTGAAGAGTGTCGTCTGATAGTAGCGGCTCTCGCACTGTTCTCGGCCGAGGATCGCAAAGCGCGCCGGGCTGGTGCAGAAGGCTTCGCCGCCAGCCGCGAGATAGCGCGGGCCTTGTTGTGAATCGAGCGAGGCGTGGACGTAATAAACTTCCTGGATCAGCACTTCGTCGATCGTGCGCACGCAGCCGCCAGGCGCCAGCGCCCACCAGCCACGGCTTTCCCAGCCTTCACCACGCCGCCGCGCAATCGCCGTCCACACGCGTCCGCGCGTGCGGTTGCACAGCGTCAAACCGACTTGCCCCGCGCGGCGGCGGGCTGCGGTTTCGAGCGCGTCGATCAATTGATCTTGGGTCGCGTTCGGCGAGAGCCGCGCCGTGGTGCGGAATTGTGCAATGGCGCTGGCGATACGGCGCGGATCAACGCCGCGGCGGCCTTCGCGCACATCGTAACCCGCATCCTCAAGCAAACGCTGCAGCCCGAGCTGGCGCGCGCGGCCTTGTGAATATTGGCTCGCTTCCGAAAATGACGTCCGCCAGCTGTCGCGCTTGTTGATCAGCACGCGGCGAAAGCGCCGGCCTTCATAGCTATCGGTGCAGCGCGGCGGGTTCTCAATCTGGAATTGCCGTGAGGGATCGACGCACAGCACCGCCTCTCCGGTCCATTGCTGGCGCCCGCCGCGATGTGCGGAGGAGGTGCGGGCGTAAAGATAGTGCGTGCCGCGCGCCAGAGGTGCGCCGACGGCAACTCGGCATTCGCCCGGCCGCAGACGCGTCCAGCCTTGCACTTGGATCGAACGTCCGTCCGGACGCGCGGTTGCGGCTTCGAGCACGTAGGTGGTCTCGTTGCAGATTTGCCAGCCGTTCGGCGCGCGCTCTTGCTGCTGCGCCATGGCGCTACCCGCGAACGCGAGCGCCGCCACCGAAGCGGCGGCCGCCAGTGCAGCGAACGCGCCGCGTTTAGTGAATAAGCGTGCCAGCGCCATGTTCGGTGAACAATTCCATGAGCAGGACGTGCGGCGTGCGCCCGTCGAGAATGACAGCAGCTTCGACGCCTTGGTCGAGTGCGGCGATGCAGGTTTCTAATTTCGGGATCATGCCGCCGGTCGCAACGCCGGTGTCGATTAGCTTGCGCGCGTCAGCGATCGACATCTCGCGGATAAGTTCGCCGTCCTGATCGAGCACGCCGGGAATATCCGAGAGCAGCAGGAAGCGTTTCGCCGACAGCGCCTTGGCGATCGCGCCGGCCGCGGTGTCGGCATTGATGTTGTAAGTCTTGCCATCTTCGGCGACGCCGATCGGCGCGATCACCGGGATGTAATCCTCCGGCGCATTGATCAGCGCCTGGATCAAAGTTGGATCGACATCGACGGGCTCGCCGACAAATCCGAGATCGACAACTTGTTCGATCATGCTGTCTGGATCTTTGCGGGTGCGCACGGCCTTCTCGCACGTGATCAATCGCGCATCCTTGCCTGACAAACCAACGCCGCGCACATCGGCTTCGCGGCCGGCCGCCGTGATCAAGTGCGCGAGCTCTTTGTTGACGCTGCCCGACAGCACCATCTCCGCGACTTCCATTGTCTCGGCGTCGGTCACGCGCAGCCCGTCCACGAATTGCGATTTCACGCCTGCCCGGTCGAGCATGCGGCTGATCTGCGGCCCGCCGCCGTGCACGACGACAGGATGCAAGCCCACGAGCTTCAAAAGGACGACGTCTGCGGCGAATTTGCGGGCGGTTTCGCTGTCGCCCATGGCGTGACCGCCATATTTCACCAACACGATCTCGCGATCGTAGATTTGGATGAATGGCAGGGCCTCCGCGAGAGTCTTCGCCGCGGTCAAACCTTCTTCCAGCGCTGACTGGCGATCTTTGGGGGAAAGCTTGCTCACCCGCGGTTTCCTAAGCGGTTCCGCCGCTTACGCCAAGGCCGCGATTTCAGCTCGCAGAAGTTCAATCCCCAGCCCTTTTTCGCTGGAGGTGGCAATGATCTCAGGATGTGCTGCGGGGCGCTTGGCGATCGCGGCGCGCGTTGCCGCCACCGTTTCCGCGATTTCTGTCGGCTTCACCTTGTCGGCCTTGGTCAGCACGATCTGGTAGGTGACCGCCGCTTTATCGAGCGCGTCCATGACATCATTGTCATCTGGCTTCAGACCGTGGCGGCCATCGATCAGCAGGATGACGCGCTTCAGGCTCACACGGCCGCGCAGATAGTCGCGCGTCAGTTTTGTCCAGCGGCCAATCTCGTTCTTCGGCGCCTTGGCGTAGCCGTAGCCTGGCAAGTCCACGAGCCGCAGCTTATCGCCCATGCGGAAGAAGTTGAGTTCGCGCGTGCGGCCGGGTTCGGTCGATGCGCGGGCAAGTTTGTTGCGGCCAGTGAGCGTGTTGATCAGCGACGATTTGCCGACATTGGAGCGCCCTGCAAACGCAATTTCGGGCACGCCCGCTTCGGGAAGAAATTCCATGCTCGGCACGCCGCGTTCGAACTCGATCGGTCCCGCGAAAAGCAGGCGACCAATCTCGATGCGTTCGTCGAGTTCTTCCGGAGTCATTTCACACCGTCATCCCGGGCGAGCGTAGCGAAACCCGGGACCCAGGCGCCACACACTCACTCTATGATCCCCTGGGTCCCGGATCACGCGTGCCGCGTGTCCGGGATGACGGAGATTATTTTGCTGCGGCAGCTTCTCGCTTGTGACCACCGCCTGCGTCATCGTCGTCTTTGCCAAAGCGTTTTTTTAAGAACGTGTCCAGCTGTGTCTCCACGCCCTGCCTGCGCATAATCACGTATTGCTGCAGGATCGAAAGCGAGTTTGACCACGTCCAGTAGATGACGAGCCCCGCCGGGAACGCCGCGAACATCACCGTGAACAAGATTGGCAGGAACCGGAAAATCTGCGCCTGCACCGGATCGGCCGGCGGCGGCGAGAGCGCCTGCAGCGCCCACATCGAGACGCCGTAGAAGATCGGCCACAAACCAATAACCAACGCGCCCCCGAACAACGTCGAGACGTCGAAAGGCAGCAAACCGAACAGGTTGAACAGTGAGGTCGGATCGCGTGCGGATAGATCGTTGATCCAGCCCACGAACGGCTCGTGGCGCATTTCGATCGTCACGGTCAGTGTTTTGTAGAGCGCGTAGAACACCGGAATCTGGAGCAGAATCGGTATGCAGCCCGCGACCGGGTTGATCTTCTCGGTCTGATAGAGCTTCAGGATTTCCTGCTGCTGACGCTGCTTGTCGGCGGCGTAGCGTTCTTGGACTTCCTTCATCTTCGGCTGCAGGCCGCGCATCTTCGCCATCGCCTTGAACGATTGATAGACGAGCGGGAACATCAGCAACTTGATGACGACCGTGGACGCCAAAATCGCCAAGCCAAAATTGAAGATGATGCCCCAGCCGGCGAAGGTCTGGCCGAACCAGTGCAGCATCGCGAAGAACGGACGCGTCAGAAACCAAAAATTGCCCCAGTCGATCGCATCGTCGAAGCGCGGGATCGCTTGCGTGCCTGGCGTGTCGTTGCCGGCCTGATAGTCGCGCAGCAATTCGTAGCGCTTGGCGCCGGCGAAGAAACGCTGCGTGTAGGTGATTTCGCCGCCAGCCGGCAGTTCGCGCCACTGGCCGCGATAGGCCGCGCGATAATCGTTGCGGCCGTCTTCGGTGCGGCTATCGAAATACGTTGATACGCGCTCATTTTGATCCGGGATGATTGCCGCGAGCCAATAGTGCTCGGTGATCCCGAACCAACCGCCTGTACCTTGCGCCTCTTGAATGCGCTCATCTTCGCCCACGCGGCCACGTTCGCGGTCGCGCGCGTGTTTGTCCGCATCGCTAAAGCGGGTTTGGTGGAGGTTGTTGTTGGGGCCGAAGGCGCCGATCAGGCCTTGGTGCACGATCGGCAAATTCTTGTAATGCTCCGGCGGGCCGTCGCGGCGCACCGTGCCGAAGGGGCGCACCTGCAGCGCCGCGCCGCTCGTGTTGCGCACCACGTCAGTGATCGTGAACATGAAATGCTCATCGATCGAAATCGTGCGGACGATGGCTCTGCCGTCGCCGCCTTCGAATGTGAGGACGACAGGCGTCGATGGCGTCAGCCGCGAACCTTCCGCCGCCGTCCATTGGCTGCGTGAATCCGAGAGCGTCGAGGTCGCGTCGCCGGCTTGGACTTCCCAGCCGAAAAACGCGTCGTGACCAAACTGCGTATTGATCGGCGCCAGCACGGTAACTTCGGCGCTCTCTGCATCGATGGTTTGGCGGTACTGACGTAAATTGAGATCGTCGATCCGCGCGCCCTGCAGCGAGATCGAGCCATCGACTTCCTGCGTGTCGATGGCGATGCGCGTTGCCGATGATGTGGTCAGCGCCTGTTCGCGCGTCACGATGCCGGTGGAGGGCGCCGCGGCGCCTGGAGCTTCGCCGGGTTCGATCGTCTCGGTCTGCGTCGCCGCTTGTTGCTGTTGCTGCAGTTCGGCCTGCGCCTGTTGCTGCTCGACCAGCCGCTCGCGCGCGGGGCCGTTATAGAAAAACTCGAACCCACCGAAGATCGCAACCGACAGCACAATGGCGATGATCACGTTGCGGGTCTCGTTTGGACCCATGCCGCCGCCTGGATTCTGCATCGGAGTTCAGTCGCTTTCGGTTGATTTTGCGGGAGCTTTGGCGCGTTTCGCCGGCCCGCCAGGGGCTTCCAGATCGGCGCGGAGCCTTATCAGTGCGTTTCCAAGATCGTCAAGCAACGAGGGCCAGGGCGCAGATGGGGTCTGTTGCCGCGCCACCAAGACATAGTCGACCCCAGGCACGCCAATTTCCGGCATCAGCTTGCGTGCCGCCTCTCGGAGACGGCGTTTGGCGCGGTTGCGCTCTACCGCACCACCGATTTTCTTGGTGGCTGTGAACCCAAGCCCGATCGCGCCGTCCGCCTCGCGGCGGCGGGCTTCAACCATCACCAGGGGCCGGGACGCGCGAAAACCTGCCCGCACGAACAGAAATTGCGCGCGCTTGGTCAAACGTTGGATGGGTTGGGCAGTAGGCAATGGGCAGTAGGCAGTCAAAGGGCCGCAGCAGGCCTACTGCCTACTGCCTAATTCCCACTGCCTCAATTAGGCCGAGAGCTTCTTACGGCCCTTGGCGCGGCGGCGCGCCAGCACCCTTTTTCCACCCGTGGTGGACATCCGCGCGCGGAAGCCATGGCGGCGCTTACGAACGAGCCGGCTTGGCTGGTAGGTCCGCTTGGTGCTCACGACGACGCCTCAATACTTAATGGACCCACGCCGGGCCGGAAAACGAAGGGGCGGGAATTACCCTAGGCCCTCAGAAGCGTCAAGGCGATCAGAGCGGCACAAGTGCTCTGGCTATCAGAAACACGATGGCAAGGGCCCAAAGTGAGCCCAAAAAGTAGATCGCCCGCCTCTGCGGCGGCTTGAAACGGGAGATCATGGAGAGGCTCCTTCCTTGCGAGGGAGGCGGGAGCACAGCGTCTCTCAGCCGCCGGCTTGCCTAAGGAAGTTCCCCATGCCGACGATCTCCACAGCCTACGCCGGGGGAACCGGTTCCGGCGCATGAATTCGCGGTTCGGTTCCGAAACAGGGGCCGCGCGCCTGACAAAAACCCGCAGTTTGCGCTAGGGCATTGCGGAGATGAGTCTCCCCGACGATCCAGCGCGCCGAAGCGGCCCATGGCGGCGCGCCCGCGAGTTCGTTGACAGTCTGGCTGGGCGCTTGCTCGGCCTTACCGCCATGGCGGTAATCGCTGGGGAGATTTTCGTCTTCGCGCCGGCGCTGGCGGGTTTTCACGAAGCTTGGCTGCGCGAGCGCATCAATCTGGCGCAGATCGCCGCCATCGCGCTCGAAGTCTCGCCCGATCTCAATATCACCGACACGCTCGAATACGATTTGCTCGAGAACGCCCAGGTCCAACGCGTCGCGATTCAGCGCGAGGGCGAACGCATCTTGCTCCTGGAAGATCCGAACGCCGCCAACGACGACGTGTTGGTGCTCTACGATTACACGCGCGCCTCTGGCTGGCAGCGATTCAAATGGGCGCTCGAAACGTTCGTCGCGCCGCCTGGCCGGGTGCTGCGTGTGTTGTCGCGCCCGCGCTTTGAAAGCGGTGAGTTCGTCGAGATCGTTCTGAACGAAGCGCCGCTGAAGGCGGCGGTGGGGCAGTTCGCAGAACGCTTCGCGCGTGTTTCGATGCTGATCCTCATGGCGGCTGGCGCGCTGATCTACTTCGCCCTGAGCGCCGCCTTCGTGCGCCCGATGCGCGATCTCACCGAAGCCATCGAGCGCTTCCGCGATAAACCCGAAGACGTTTCGATCGCGTTTCCGCGCAGCCAGCGCAGCGACGAGATTGGCCGGGCTCAACGCGCCGCCGCTGACATGGCCGAACAAGTGCGTAATGCGTTGCGCCAAAACGAACGCCTCGCAGCACTTGGCGCTGCTGTCGCGCGCATCGGCCACGATCTGCGCAACATGCTCTCGACCGCGCAGCTCGTCGCTGACCGTCTCGCGCAATCTGAGGATCCTGCTGTGCGCCAACTCGCGCCGCGCCTCGAACGCACCATCGACCGCGCCGCGGGCCTTGCCGCCTCCACGTTAAAATATGGCCGCGCCGACGAAGATCCGCCAAAGCTGCAAAAGGTGGGTGTGGCTGAGGCCGCCGAAGAAGCCGCAGCAGAATCGCTGATTGGCTTTGCCGGTGTCGACTACAAGGAAGATATCGAGCGCAATCTAGCCTGCGTCGCCGATCCCGATCACCTGCATCGCATTCTCGGCAATCTCATCCGCAACGCAGCGCAAGCGATGAAAGATCATACGCGCCGCGACAAGATTTTAGTCCTCCGCGCCGTGCGCACCGAAGGCCGCTGCGAAATCGAAGTTATCGACCACGGCCCCGGCGTGCTCGAAAATATACGTGCGCGTCTCTTTGAGCCGTTCGTCTCCGCCGCGCCCGAAGCGGGCGGCACCGGCCTTGGCCTCGCCATCGCGCGCGAACTCACGCGCTCCATGGGCGGCGAACTCGAACTCACCCGCACCGGCGCGGAAGGCACAACCTTCCGCATCACGCTGCCCGCGGCGTGACGCATGCGCCCACCGATCTTCATTAACGATAACCGCGACCCAAACGTGCCTGGCGATCTGCAAATCTTCGCTACGGTGGAGTCAGCCGAACGACAGTTAGAATGCCACGATGCGAATGATAGTTACATCCACGCGCACGATGCGGAGGGAACGAAGTTGAGAATTGCCCCGCGTGGCAATGGCGCTTCGCTTGAGCCGGCGTCGGAGCGAGGCTCCGAAAGCCGTGTGCTTCAAAATCTGTTGGCGCGTTTCTTGGGTGTCGATAACGACGTCCCGCTCTCAGACCTTGTCGAAGCTGCGCGCGCCAAACACGACGGTTAGCGCGCGGGCGCTGCGGCGCGCTCCGGCGAAACACGTCCAACAACGCCTTCGCGTCTTGGATCGGCGCCGCCTTCGAGCCCGCGCGAAGTCACGCGGATTGCGTGAAGGCCGCTGACTTCGCCCAGGCTCGTCTGCTGCAATTGCCAGCCGCGCCCGGTCAGCGCGTCAGCAACGCCAGCCGGCATACGCGTGATCTCGGCCGCGACCGTTTCAGTGCGTGCGGTCGCGTTGCCGACATTGACGGCGTCCTGAACCGGCAAGCCCCAGTCCAAGATGCCAATGGTCGTGCGCGCCGTGTATGCGATGATCGACGACCCACCCGGCGAGCCAATCACCAGTTCCAGATCGCCATCGCGATCCGTGACGATGACTGGCGTCATCGAGGAGCGCGGCCGTTTGCCGGGCGCGACCGCGTTAGCAACCGGGCGACCGTTCAGTGTCGGCGTGAACGAAAAATCCGTCAGCTGGTTGTTCAGGAAAAAGCCGTTGGTCATGCGCTGCGAACCGAACAGGCTTTCGACCGTCGCCGTCAGCGAAACCGCATTGCCCCAGCCATCGACGATCGCGATGTGCGTCGTGCCGTTTTCTTCGCCGAGATCGCGGCCCCAGCGATCATATAAATCAGAATGTCCCGGCGGTGCGCCCGGCGGTGTTTGCCCCGGCGCGCGCGACACATCGATCAGCAGCGCGCGCGCATCGAGATACTCAGGGTTGATCAAATCCTGCGTCGGCACCGGCACTGCGGTGTCGTCGGCCATGTAATAGTCGCGGTCTGCGAAGGCGAGGCGGCTCGCCCACAGAAACGCCGCCCAATCGTCAGCGCTGTTGACGCCTTCGGGCCGCGGCCGCGCGCGTTCATACATGCCAAGAATAGCGATCACGGCATTGCCGGATGCGGGCGCGTTCGTTGAGCAGACGCGATAGACGCGATAGGGACCGCACACCGGCTCGAACCGCCGCGCCTGCGCGTTTCGCAAATCATCTAATGTTAGCGAGCCGCCGCGCGGATTGCGCCGCGCCGCCGCAACGATGCCGTCCGCGATCGCCCCTTCGCTCATCGCGCCCGTCCCACGCTCTGCAATCGCGCGCAGCGTCGCCGCGTATTCGGGATTGCGCAGCGTATCGCCGGTTTGCAACGGATTGCCCTGACGATCGAAGAAATAGGCGCGCGCCGCGAAATCAGCCCGCAAACGTCCGCCCGCGCCGCCGGCATAGGTAATGAAACCGCCAAGGCGAGACGAAATCACGAAGCCTTCTTCGGCCAAACGTATCGCCGGCTCGAACAGCTGCGCCCACGGCAAACGCCCGTGATCATCATGCGCCAGCTTCAGCATCGAGACGAGCAGCGGCGTGCCGATGGAGCGTCCGCTCGCTTGCGCATCGAGGAACGGCATCGGCCGTCCGCTCGCGTCGAGAAACATGTCAGGCCGCGCCCCCGCTGGTGCGAGTTCGCGACCATCATAACCGCTGATAGCCTCGTCAGCGGCGTTGTAGTGCAGCATGAAGCCGCCGCCGCCGAGCCCAGACGATTGCGGCTCGACCAAGCCAAGCACCATCTCGGCCGCGATCGCTGCATCGATGGCGCTTCCTCCCGCGCGCAAAATCTCTAGCGCCGCCTCCACCGCATGCGGGTTCGCAGCAGCAACCATTGCCTCGCCCCGCGCGGCGCCTTGTTGCGGGACGCCCGGCATCGAACCCGATGCGCACGCAACCAGCAGCAACGCGATCAGCGGTGTGGCGAAGCGTTTCAACGATTGCTTGTCAAACATCAGGACGCTTCCTACGACGGCGTGATTCTAACGCGAAAGAGCACGCCATGGCGCGTCCCGGTCCAAGCAATTCATTGAGTGATGTGGCTGGTTTGTCCATAGGCTGCGCCGAGGACGAGAACGCGCTGACTGGCGTCACCGTTATCGTTCCGGACGCGCGTGCAGTATGTGCGGTCGATGTGCGCGGCGGCGGACCAGGCACGCGCGAAACTGACGCACTCGCGCCCGAAAATCTCGTCGATGCAATCGATGCGCTCGTGCTCAGCGGTGGTTCCGTTTACGGGCTTGCCGCTGCGGATGGCGTCGCGGCCGCGATGGGCGCCGAAGGCCGCGGCTTTGCGCTCATCGATTTGCCCGGCGTGCCGCGTTCGCCTGTGATCCCGGCCGCGATCCTCTACGATCTCGCCAATGGCGGCGATAAGTCCTGGAGCGATGCGCCGCCTTACAACGCGCTTGGCCGCAAAGCTTACGCGGCGCGCAGCAAAGCAACGCCGCTTGGCAACGCAGGCGCCGGCCTCGGCGCAGTCGCGGGTGCGCTCAAAGGTGGGCAGGGCAGCGCCAGCATCGTTACCCAAGATGGCTTCACGGTCGCGGCGCTCGTCTGCGTGAATTCCTGGGGCTCGACCACGATGCCGAACGCGCGCGCCTTCTGGGCGCATCCGTTCGAGATTGACGGTGAGTTCGGCGGGGCGCAGCCAGTGGCGCAAAGCTTTGACGCGGAAGATTGGGGCGGCGCGAAATTCGATCCGCAGCCGCGCGCCAACACCACCATCGCCTGCGTCGCCACCGACGCCGCGCTCACCTCCGCTGAAGCCAAGCGCATCGCGCAAATGGCGAGCGCCGGATTGGCCCGCGCTATCCGACCGGTTTTTGCCCCGTTCGACGGCGACGTCGTCTTCGCTTTATCCACAGGCCAACGCGAAACCAGCGAACCCCGCGCCCTCACCATCGCCCGCCTCGGTGCGATCGCCGCCGACTGCCTCACCCGCGCCGTCGCGCGCGGCGTTTATTCCGCGCAAAGCGTCGGCGCACACCGCGCTTGGCGCGATCTGGCCTGACGCGCATGGCGCCAATCATTGTCAATCCCGATAAAGTCCGCACCTTCAAGGATGCCGGCGTCTTCTACAAATGGCTCAGCAAGAACCACGCTCGCGAAGACGAACTTTGGATCAAGATCCACAAAGCCGGGTCAGGTCTGAAATCCATCACCGCCAAAGAAGCGATCGACGTCGTGCTCTGCTGGGGCTGGATCGACGCCGTCCGCAAAAGCTTCGACGCGCAAAGCTTCCTGCAGCGCTACACACCGCGCACCAAGAAAAGCATCTGGAGCCAGATCAACGTCGACAATGTCGCGCGTCTCATCCGTGAAGAGCGGATGACCGAGCACGGCCTAAAGCAAGTCGACGCCGCGAAAGCCGACGGCCGCTGGCAGCGCGCCTATGCGAGCGGCAAGGACATGAAAGTCCCGCCCGACCTCCAGGCCGCGATCGACGCCGAACCCAAAGCGCGCGCGATGCTGAAAACTCTGAGCGCGCAAAACCGGTACGCGCTCGCCTTCCGCCTCCACAACATGAAGACGCCCGCCGGCCGCGAGAAAAAGATCGCCGCCTTCGTCGCCATGTTAAAGCGCGGCGAGGCGATCTATCCGCAGGGAAAGAAGTAAACGCCGGGGGCGTTGGGGGTGGGCGCCAGCGGTCTTCCCAGGGTAAATTGGGCCCTTCCGACGCTTTTATCCCTCCAGCCTTGCCAGCGCCCCAACCGGGCGCTATGCACCGCGCCTTCGCGCGCCCTTAGCTCAGCTGGATAGAGCACCAGACTACGAATCTGGGGGTCAGGAGTTCGAATCTCTTAGGGCGCGCCATTCACCTATCTGATCTTCAGGCCGCACTGCCGGTCTAGCCCATCCAAGCCTCGCTCTACCGCGCGCGACCACTCTTCGATTGCGCGACGGTGACGTACTGGTCGTCACGCAGAAGATCGTCTCCAAAGCCGAGAACCGCAGCGTTGATTTGCGCACGGTTACGCCAGGCGCGCTAGCAATCGAGCTGGCAGCGCAGACGCGCCAGGACGCGACCTGGCTTTGCATGTCGAGCGCACGCGCCGGCTCAATGCTGACGAAACTAGCGCGCGCCTCACGCTTGCCAAGAGGCGAGCGGGCTCATTCGGCAACGCGCACCCCGCCTGGCCGGAAATACTTCGGCAGCGCCGTGCTGGTCGCTTGCGTGAGCGCAGCAAAGAGCGCCTCCAGCGAAGCTGCGTCGGTGATGCTGTGATATTGGCCGTTGACGAAGTTTATGTTGGCGCCGTGCACCACCATGAAGCCCTCCGCGGCTTCGGCCGCATCAGCGGGCACGCTGAACGTGTGCGTTGAGCCGCCCGGTTCGTAGAGATAGCTGCCGGCGATCTGCGGGTCTTCGGGATGCTCGACGTAGTTCCAGCGGCCCTTGGTCGTGAAGAAGTGCACCGTGCCGGTGTGGTAGTGCGTCGGCAATGTCGTGCCCGGCGCGAACTTTCCGTAGATCACCCAAACGCCAGCTTCGCGATCGAGGAAGAGCGGCGTCAGCGTAACGCCATCCATCGATGGACCCGCGGCGTCGTGAATGTTGAGCGTCAGCAATCGATCTTGCTTCGTGGTCCCTTCGGGAAGCGCCATATTCAATTCTCCTTATTGTGTGTTTCAGCTCATCGCCGCGGCGATCTCGCGTTTGGTTTCGCGAATGATGTCTTCGACCAAATCTTCCGGACGCGCGGTCCTGACCTTCAGCGGCAGAAAGCCCTGGTCGGTCAACGTCACCACGCCGTGCAGCGCCACCCACATCCGCAGCGCAATCCGCTCGCGCGTCGCTAGCGGCAGCGACGGTTCGAACGCCGTCAGCCAGATTTGAAAGCCTGCCTCGACCGCGACTTGCAGATCGCTGCCGATTTCGGCTTGGTCGACAAGATCAGATCCATACATCAGCCGGTAAAGCCCGCTGTTTTTCGTGCCGATCCGCAGATAGGCGTGCGCGGCGCGTTTGAGCTTCGATTGCGCCGGCGCGCGTTGCAGGGCGATGCGCATCTCTTCGTTGAGGCGATCGAACGCATTGGTCGCAACCACCGCCAAAAGTTCATCGCGTGAGCGAAAGTGGCGATACGGCGCGGCTTGCGAAACATCGAGCTGCTTGGCCAGCGCGTTGAGGCTCACGCTCTCCGGTCCGGCGCGTTCGACCTGCACAATAGCCGCCGCGATCAACGCCGCGCGGAGATCGCCGTGATGGTAGGCGCTTGCGGCTTTGCGGGCGGTTTTTGCAGCCATGTAATATCCACTAACATCTTGCTTGAGCGCCGACAAGCGGTATGTACTATGCGCTTACATCGGGCGCCCGCAGAGGCGCGGGATCAAGGGAGCGACGCGATGAGCCGATTTTTTGGGCCGGTCCGGCAAAACGGCTATGTCGTGCGTGATATTCACGCCGCCATGGATCATTGGATCAATGTCCTGGGCGTCGGTCCGTGGTTTTACGTCGAGCGCGTCAAGACCGACTATTTTCGCTATCGCGGCGCCGCGTCCGACATGCAGATGAGTGTCGCGCTGGCGAACTCCGGCGATCTTCAGATCGAACTTATCCAGCAGCGCAACGACGCGCCGTCTTTGTATCGTGACTTCCTCGAAGCCGGGCACGAAGGTCTGCAGCACGTCGCCTATTGGTCGAACGACTATCAGGCGCTCTACGATAGCCTGTTGGCGAAGGGCCACACGGTCGGCCACGAAGGCGCGATCGGCGGCGAGCAGGGGCGTTTTGCCTATTTCGATATCCCCGCGCCACACCCCGGCGCGTTGCTTGAAATTTCCGACATCAGCGGCCCAAAAGGAAAGCTGTTCGAATACATCCGTCACGCCGCGAAGGATTGGGACGGCGCCGATCCCATTCGCGAAACCAAATAAGCGTGGCCAAACGCTAAGCACGAGGAGAGTCCAATGAGCGATCTCAAAGCAGCGCGTGAAAAGACCGTGCGCGACCATATGCGGCTCGAAAACGAGGGCGCCTGGGACGACGTGCTCGCGACCTTCGCCCACCCTCGCTACGAGTTTCAGATGCCGCGCCCGGGCTCACCGCACCCGATCGGCATCTTTGATGGCCCCGACGAGGTGATGCACTATTTCCGAACCTCCCGAAGCGCATTCCCTGATCTCGGAAATGAGCTTTTGCACGTGGTTGTCGGCGATGGCGATGTGGCGATGGTCGAGTTCAACTTGGTCGGCACGCATCTTGGCGCCTTGAAGACACCGGCGGGTGAGCTGCCGCCGACCGGCAAGCGCATCAGTGTGCGCATGGCCGCGACTTTCGAATTCGCGCCAAACTCCGACAAGATCATCAGCGAGCGGCCCTACACCGACCCGCGCGCGATCTTGCTCCAGCTCGGCGTCGGGCAGTGAGCAAGTTCCAGGGCCGGGTTGCAGTCGTTACCGGCGGCGGCACAGGCATCGGGCGCGCAACGTGCCTTACGCTCGCGCGCGAAGGCGCCGACATCGTCGTCGTGTCGAATGTCGCCTCGCAAGCCGAGGCCGTCGCTGATGAAGTCGCCGCCCTCGGCCGCACCGGCAAAGCCAAGATCATCGACGTCACCGATATCGAGGCGGTCAACGCCGTTGCGCGCGAGGTCAGCGAGCAATTCGGAAGGGCCGACATTCTCGTCACCTGCGCCGGCGTGATGGGCGCGAGAAAATTGCTGATCGACACCACGCCCGAAGAGTGGCGCACCACCATGGAAGTGAACCTCAACGCCACCTTCTATTGTATCAAGGCGTTTTTGCCTGGAATGCTGGCGCGCAATGCCGGCCGCATCATCACGCTGTCATCGGCGTCGGGCAAATTGCCCGCCGCCTTGAACGGCGACTACGCCGCCTCGAAGCATGGCGTCATCGGGCTCACCAAGACGCTCGCGATTGAACTCGGCATTCTCGAAAAGCACGGCATCACCGCCAACGCGATTTGCCCCGGTCCGATCGACACACCAATGATGGACGCCATCACCGAACACCTAGCGCCTGCGGCCAAGATGAGCCGCGAAGATTTTCGCCGCGTCGCCGTCGCCAAAAACGCGCAGCGCCGCGTACTCGATCCGCAAGAGGTGGCGGACATGGTCGCCTACCTCGCCTCTGATCAAGCCAAGGGCGTGACCGGCCAAGCCATGAACATCTGCGGTGGGTTAGTGTTCAGCTGAGCGTCAGTGCAGCGTGCGTTCCGCACCTTCGTGCAGAACGGCTCGCGCCAGACGGATTTCGCTTTCGGTGAGATCGCTCACAGCATCTGGCGCCTTGGCCGGCGATGCGCCCGCCCGTGCAGCCAGCATGACCGCATGCGCCGCCGCTTGCGCGACCTCGCGCAGCAAGTGCGATGCGTTGGGTTGATCCAACAGCGCCACGATCCAAATCGTGATGGTTTCAGCGGCCAGCGTCGTGGTCGCAATCTCCGACCGGAGAAAGCCCGTCTGCTTGTTCTCGGCGTGCGCGTGAAACCCGCCTGCAAAGCCGGGAGCGACCGCGCTTCCGTCACTTGGATAGATGCCGAGCAGCCGTGTCTCGCCCGCGCCGCCAACAACGCCGAACGCGATTGCGCGCGCGCCGAGCAGTTCAGCGCTTTTCTCAAGCGCCGTCCGCCACGGGACGGCGCCCGAGCCGCCTTCTAGCCAGCACTCAAGCCCTGGTTGCGCGTGTGCTTGTTGCATTGGGCTCCCCTCGACAGGGAAGCATGCTGAGCGCTATTACCGCTATGTGTAATTTCACACATCAGAGCCTGCTGCGGTGACGCCACCTTTGAAGTCGCGCTCAGGCGGGAGAATGGGCGTGGCCGCTTCCGGTACAGGAAAAGATCTGTCTCAAGTGCGCGTGCTTGCGTCACTTACAGAGCAAGAGCGCGAGACCCTCGCACGTGGTCTCACCTGGTCGCGTGTGTCTCCCGGCGACATCGTAATCGCCCACTTGTCCCCAGGGTCGCATGTTTATTTCGTCGTTTCGGGCGGGTTGAAGGTCAACATTTCGACGCCGGCTGGAAAAGAAGTCGCCATTCGCCGCCTTGGAACAGGCGACCATTTTGGTGAGATATCTGCACTCGCTGGGCTTCCGCGTTCGGTCTCGGTAATCGCCGACGCTGACACGCTGCTTGCCGAGTGCCCGCGCGAGCTCTTCGTTGACCTTTTGAAGCAGCATCCGCTCTGCGCCGTTTCCGTCTCCGTCTGTCTCGCTCAGTTGGTCGTGGACCTCACCGATAGGTTCTACGAACTCGCCGCTCTGGATACGCGCTTGCGCGTTTGTGCGGAGTTGATGCGCCTCTCGCGGCGCGCTCAGCAGACTGACGAGGGGCTCTTGATCGCAGAGGCGCCGACGCATGCGATGATGGCAGCCGCTATCGGCTCACGCCGCGAAGCCGTGACGCGCGAAATCGGTGACCTCGAAGAAGAAGGCATCGTGAAGCGTTTGGCGCGCCGGCGCTTGCTGATACCCAATGTCGAGCGGCTGCGCTCTGAACTCGTCGGGCGCAGCGGACAACTCGTATCCTATATGTCAAGCTGACCAGTGGGAACCGAAGTCGCATCGTGGCAGGCGGTCGCTACAGTCTTTCGCCCGGTAGTTTGCTCGCCTGCCTCACCCACGAGATGACCTGCGCCTCGTCGATCTCATCGTCCTCGTGAATGTCGAGATAGCGCACATGCTTCTGCTTCGAAGTTCCCGGCGGAAGCGGCTTGAGTGATGCGCCCTTGAAGAACGCGACTTTCACGTAGCGTGCAAACACATGCATGCTGATGAACCAGGTCTCGCCATCGAGGCCGTAAAGCGGCGAGTTGTATTTCACCGCCTTCTTCATCTTCGGGACGGCCCGCGCAATCAATGCGTCAACCCGGCGCGCAACGCCGCTCTTCCAACCCGGTATCGCCGCAATGTACGCCTGCACCGGCTCATCGCCGTGGCCCTTGGGGATTTGCGGATTGCCGCCGGAGAGCAATTTCGGCGCGGCAGCCTTCTTCGCGCTCTTCTTCGCCATAGCTCGATCCTAGCCGCGCCGCTTGGCCATATAGGGCAGGGCAAAAAGATAGATCCCCGTGATCGCCAGCAAGGCCAGCGGCAGCAGCGGCGCGTACGACATCCACATAATCGGCTCTTTCTGCGCCAGCGTGATCGTGGTTGCGATCACCGTCAATACGAACGCAGCTGACACCCAGCGGTGAAACTGCCTGATCCACTTGCTCATCGAAACCTCCTCACGCGCTTTTCGCCAAAACCCCATCGAGCTTATCGAAGAATTGCGTCCAGCCCGCGTGCGCGCCGCCGAACGCCTGCCTCTGATCGGAGCGGAAGCCTGATTGCTCCATCCGCAAATGCGTGCCGCCGCCCGTCGGCGTCAGCGTGAACGTCACCACGCTCTCCAACTGATACGCTGTATCTTCGCTTGCGAAGTTCCAAGTGTAAGCGAGCGTGCGCTCCGGCTCGATCTCCAGCACTTCGCAGTCCAGCACACCGCCCCAATCGCCGCGCAGATTGAAGCGGTGGCCAACATCGAGCTTGAAGTCGTTCTTCATCAGCCACTCTTCGATCAAATGCGGCTGCGTCAGCGCGCGCCACAGTTTCTCTGGCGGATGCGCAAACTCGCGCTCCACAACAGCGCTGCGTGTCTCGGTCATTGGTCCATCCTCTTCAGAAGATCTTCGAGATCGTCGAAACGGCTTTCCCAGAAGCCGGTCATTTGGCTCGTCCAATCGATGAGCGGCGCGAGCGCGCTGAGTTGGGCGCTGTAATGCGTCTGGCGGCCCTCGTGACGGTCGCGCACCAGCCCCGCTTGCTTCAGCACGCCGAGATGCTTGGAAACTGCCGGCTGCGAAACGCCAGCCTGCGAGGTGAGCGCGCCCACCGTCTGCTCTCCGCTGCGGCAGAGCCGCTCGAAGATCGCCCGCCGCGTCGGGTCCGCGAGCGTTTTGAACAGCGTGTCGTGAGCCGTTTGCATCGAACCTATAACTCATCAGCTATGGGTAATTCATAACTATAGAGCTATGAGTTCGTCAAGGCCTACATTGCGGCATCGAAACTTTCCAGCGCAGCCAACGCCTACAAACCGCCGCACCAGGAGCTTGGAACTCGCCTCTACGCATATGCGTTCACAAGCGCTGCACGCATTACGCGAATGGAGGGCGCCATTCCTAAACTTACCGCTGACCAACTCGATGCTGATTTGAAACTCAGCGAGCGAGGCGCCGCGGACGGCGCCAAAAGCATCCCTGCTTCCGAAGACACAAGATTGTCTGCCGTCGAAGCGATGGTTGTGAGCCGCATAGAAGGTGCGATCTCGCAGAAGTCGAACGAGATCCTCGGCGTTGGGTCAGGGCAAGACTTCACGACGCTGCCGCAAGATTTAGAAACGCTCGCCGGCGAGCCGCAAACCATCCTCACCAGTTTCCGCGCCCGCAAAGCGCGTGCGCAAGCTGCGCTCGGCCTTGAGCTCAACGCCGCGCAAACTGACTTCGCGCGCTCCTATCGCGATTACCGCGCCTTCCGCATCCAGCACGACCTCACCGAGACCGAGCCGAGCTACGACAACGTCTTTTGGCGCAAGGTCTTTTGGCTGGCGTTGCTGTTCATCGTCGAAGTCGCCGCCAATGGTTGGATGATCGGGCAGGCGAGTCCTGGCGGTCTCGTGCAAGGCTGGACCACGGCGCTGATGATTTCAGTGCTCGTCGTGCTCACCGGTTCGCTGATTGGCGCCGGCCCTTGGCGCTACCTCAATTATCGCGGCGCCGATGGCCGCGGGAACCTGCATCGCATCTGGGCCGTGCCGGCGCTCGTCGTCGGCAGTGCGCTTCTGCTGCTTTTTGCCTTCTATATCGCGCATTATCGCTACGCGCTGTCGCACAGTTCTCTCGACGCCCCAGTGCCGGACAACATCCTGACCTCCGTGCTGACCCAGCCCTTCCAGCCGTTCCAACAGCTGGAATCCTTGCTGCTGTTCGTCATCGCGCTGCTGATCGGGATATTCGCCGTCGCACGCGGCGCCAATTGGGACGATCCATATCCAGGCTACGGCCCGCGTCACCGCCGCATGGAAGAAGCCCGAGAGCGCACGCAAGATATTGCGCAGCGTCTCTCAACCGACATCGACGAAGCCAAAGCCGATGCTGATCAGGCATTGAACCAAATCAACGTCACCAGCACTTCAGCCGTCGGTGCGCTCCGCCAAGCCATTGCACGCACGCAAGACAACGCCGCGATCTGGGATTTTACCGCCGCGGAAATCCTAACCGAAGGCCGCGACGCCATCGAAATCTATCGCGACGCCAATCGCGAAGCGCGTGAAGGCCGTGCGCCCGCATACTTCGATCGCGATGCCTTCGATGACCACGAGCCGCCATCTTCAGCGGAGATCATCGAGTCGCTGACAACCGCATTCGGCCGCGCCACCGCGAACATTACAGCGTGCAAAAGCCAGCTTGCCGGCGCCCGTGCGCAACTCGAGGCCGAGTATCATTCCTTCTATGACGACGAACTGACGCCCTTCCTCAAGAACATCGAAAACACCGCCACCATCGCTGTTCGCGGTGAATTCGCCGACGTAAAGCGCCCCGTCCCGCTTGAGCTGGAAGCGGACGCGGAAAGCGAAGAGGGCGAGGAGGCGCAAGCCGAAGCCGTCTCATTCCGTCATCGCCGGAGATCCCGATAGATGCGCCGCGACCGCGATGCCGCCAATCGCCGCTACGCCGGTTTGACCGCTGGTGTGCTGTTCAGCATCCTCGCGCTCAGTCTCTCTGTCTGGGTAATGCGGCCTGCCGAACTTGATGCCGCGACGCTCTGCCCAACCGATCGTCCGCTTGCGGGCCATACGGTCGTCATCGTCGATCGCACCGATCGGTGGACGCAAGCCATGGGCGCAGCGCTTACGCAACTCGTGGAGAACGCCCAGCGCGACACGGACCAACACGAGAAGTTCTCGATCGTCTCGCTCGACGCGCAACAATCGGTGCACCCGCTGTTCTCAGTCTGCAATCCGGGCGAGCCGACCTTCTGGTCCGATCTCTACCGAGGCCGCCGCTACACCTCGCGCGATTTCGAGCAACGCTTCGTCGGCGCCGCTGAGCGTATCGTCGAAGAAGTGCGCGAGCCTTCCGAGGCCGCCACCAGCCCGATCGTGGAGTACGTGCATCGCTGGCTTGGCAGCGACGACTTCAATCCAAGCATCCCACACCGCCGTCTCATCCTGGTGTCGGACATGCGCCAGAACTCGCCGCTCTACAGCATGTACTCAAGCGCCCAGGATCAGCTTGGCGAAGTGGTCGAGCGTCAGTTCGGCCCGTCTGCGCAGGGCGTTGCGTTCGACGTTTACTTCGTCGCCCACGGCCGCGATCACAACGTGACCGAAGACGAAGTGCGCACCGCATGGGACGGTGCTTTCGGCCGGATCGGCGCCGATTATTCTTGGCGGCAGATCAGCTAGCCAAAAATTGCTGCACCGCGGCAGCAACGAATTGCCAGAAATTCGTCATTAATTGACGAATTATGCCCGTTTGCGTGTGAAAATCGGCAACGAATTTCCGATTATAAGCCGATTGTTGCCAAGAATCCGCGCCCGAGTATTTTCCGCGCGCAAATCAGAGCAGGGCGCGCCAAAAGCGTGCCCCACATCGCCGCTAGGGAGCGAAGCCGTCCACATGAAAACATCGCGCCGCCGGGTCGTTCTCGCGCTCGGATCAACACTGCTTGTCCCGCTCGTTGGCGCTGACGCTTTTGCGCAAACGCGAAGCCGCGCCGACCGCACCTTTGAAACACTCGGTCGCCGCTGGCTCGATCGTTCGATGCGCTACTCGCCCGTCTCCGCCACCACGATCGGCGATCACCGCTTTGACCACAACATCGATGATGTCAGCGCCGCTGGCCGCAACGCCGCGCTCCGCTTCACCCGCGACACACTCCGCCGGCTCGAAGCCATCGACAAAGCGCAACTCTCGCGCGCCAACCAAGTCGATTACGAAATCCTCGCCAACTCGCTGCGCGCGCAAATTTGGCAAACCGAAACCTGGCAGACCTGGGCGTGGAATCCGCTCGGCTACCAATCGCTCGCGGGCGGCGCGCTCTATGGCCTGATGGCGCGTGAGTTCGCGCCGTTGCCGCAGCGTCTCGATAGCGCCATCGCGCGCATGGAGAAAATTCCAGAGCTGCTGCGCCAGACGCGCCAAGAACTCGTGCCCGCGCGCGTGCCAGTCCCGCATGCCGCCACCTACGCCGCACAGAACCCAGGCCTCAAGACCATCGTCTCCGGCATGATCGAGCCGCACAAGGCGACGCTCTCGGCCTCCAAGCAACGCCGCATGGAGCGCGCCATCGCAGCGTTCAACGCCGCCGTTGATGAGCACCAAGCCTGGATCACCGGCACACTCATCCCCGCCGCCCAAGCTGACTTCCGCGCCGGCGTCGAAGTGTTCGACCCCCAGCTCGGCTACACGCTGCTTTCAACGCTGTCTCGCCAGGATATCCGCCAGCGCGCCGAAGCCGCCGTCACCAACGTTCGCGCGGAAATGTACCGCGTCTCCAAGCTGGCGCTCGCTGGCCATGCCGGCGCGCCTGCAACGCCTGACGCGCCAACGCCTGCGCAGCAACAAGTCGCGATCCGCGCTGCGCTCGATCTCGCCGCCGCTGATCGTCCGGCGCGTGACCAACTGGTCGAGATCGCCACCGCCGCGACCGAAGAAGCGCGCCAGCACGTGCAGCAGCATGATCTCATCACGCTGCCGGAAGGGCCGGTGCGCGTGATCCTGATGCCGGAATTCCAGCGCGGCTTCGCGGTCGCGTACTGTGACTCGCCCGGCCCGCTCGAGCGTCACCTCGATACGTTCTACGCCGTCTCGCCAATCCCGGACGATTGGACCGAAGAGCAATCCGTCTCATTCCTGCGCGAGTATAACAACCGCGCCACGCTCGACATCGCCGTGCACGAAGCCATGCCGGGCCATTACGTGCAGATATTCCACTCGAACCGCTATCCCTCGACGCTGCGCGCCGTGCTGGGTTCAGGTTCGTTCGTTGAAGGCTGGGCAGTGTACGCCGAAGAGATGATGATCGAGAGCGGCTTCCGCGCCAACGATCCGCTCTATCGCCTCAGCCAACTCAAAGTGCAGCTGCGCACCATCACCAATTCCATCATTGACCAAGCCATCCACGTCGACGGCATGACCGAACAAGAGATGATGACGTTCCTCACGCAAACTGCCTTCCAAGAGGAACGCGAAGCCGCCGGCAAATGGCGCCGCGCGCAGCTTTCCGTGACCCAGCTCTCGACCTACTTCGTAGGCTTCCAGGAGCATCTGGAAACGCGCGCCGCTGCCCGCGAAAAGCAAGGCGCCGCGTTCAATCTCAAAACCTACCACGATGGCGTGCTGGCCTTTGGCTCACCGCCAGGCCGCTTTGCCCGCCAACTCTTGCTGGATGAACCGATCCAATGATGGACCCGAAACAGAACCCCTCATTTGATGGTCACGAGGACGTCGTCTTCGTAGGCGGCGAAGCGAAGGGCTTCGCCGGCGTGATCGCCGTTCACAACACCGCCCTCGGCCCTGCCGCGGGCGGTTGCCGCATCTGGGACTACGACAGCGCTGATGACGCGTTGACGGATGCGCTCCGCCTCTCACGCGGCATGACCTACAAAAACGCCATGGCCGATCTGCCGCTCGGCGGCGGCAAGGCGGTGATCTACCGGATCAACACCGATCGCGTTGAAGCCTTCCGCGCCTTCGGCGAAGCGGTCGAAAAGCTTGGCGGCAGGTACATCACCGCCGAAGATGTCGGCGCTTCAGTAGCGGACATGCGCGCCATTGCTGGTACGACGTCCTATGTGGCCGGCATTCCGAAGGAGCACGGCCAAGCCGGCGGCGATCCTTCTCCGATGACCGCGCTCGGCACATTCGTTTCGATCAAGGCGCTGCTCGGCGGCTCTGTGCAGGGGCGTACAATTGCTGTGCAGGGCGTCGGCAATGTTGGTTTCAATCTCTGCAAGCTCTTGTCAGCAGAAGGCGCCAAGCTAGTCGTCGCAGACGTGAACAGGGCCAACCTCCAACGCGCCGAAGCTCTCGGTGTGGAACTCGCGCCTGTGGATCAAATCCACGCGGTGCAGGCTGATGTGTTTTCGCCCTGCGCCCTGGGCGCGGGCCTCAACGCTCAGTCGATCCCCGAACTCGGCGCGCCGATCGTCTGCGGCGCCGCAAACAATCAGCTCGCTACCGAAATTGACGGCGCCCGCCTCGTTGAGCGCGGCATCACCTATGCGCCGGACTACGTCGTCAACGCTGGCGGCATCATCAATGTCTCGGCCGAGTATCTGGGCGAGGCGGCGGATGTGGTTGACGCCCGCGTCCGCGCGATCGCGCCCCGCTTGCTGCGCGTGCTGGAAACCGCCAAGAGCGAGAACCTGACACCGCACCAAGCCGCTGACCGTATCGTCCGCGAAAAACTGACCGCCGCGAGAAAAGGGTGATGGACGACATGAGCCGCAAGCCGAACGCGCTCGATCTACATATCCCCGCGCCGCGTGCGCGCCCGGGCGACAAGCCCGACTTCAGCGGCTGGTCGTTTCCCGAACCCGGCTCGACGCCGAAGCCGGACATCGACGAGAGCGCCTTCGAGATGCGCGACTTCGCCTACGGCCTCATTCGCGTGCTCGACATGGAGGGCAATGCCCTCGGCCCATGGACGCCGCACATCTTGCCGGATGATCTGCGCCGCGGCCTGAAGAACATGCTGTTGCTGCGCGCCTACGATGAGCGCATGCACCGCGCCCAGCGTCAGGGCAAAACCTCGTTTTACATGCAGTCGCTCGGCGAAGAGGCAATCTCGGTCGCGCAAGCCATGGCGCTTGCGCCTGACGATATGTGTTTTCCGTCCTATCGCCAGCAGGGCATCCTGATCGCGCGCGGCTATCCGCTCGTCGACATGATGCACCAGATCTATTCGAACGCGCGTGACCCGATGAAGGGCCGCCAGCTGCCAGTCATGTATTCATCGAAGAAGGACGGCTTCTTCACGATCTCTGGCAACCTCGCCACGCAAGTCCCGCAAGCCGTCGGCTGGGCGATGGCGTCCGCGTATTCGAACGACGGCCGCATTGCTTCAACGTGGCTCGGCGAAGGCTCGACCGCCGAAGGCGATTTCCACGCCGCCATGACCTTCGCGA
Source organism: Caulobacteraceae bacterium (assembly GCA_031431115.1). Lineage (GTDB taxonomy): Bacteria > Pseudomonadota > Alphaproteobacteria > Caulobacterales > Aquidulcibacteraceae > Vitreimonas. Next base: position 15,609 of record JANPCV010000005.1, on the reverse strand, counting down.
ACGTCTATCGCGCGCCCGTCATCATCAACGTCGTCAACAATCAGTGGGCGATCTCATCGTTCCAAGGCATCGCAGGCGGTGAGAACACCACCTTCGCCGCGCGCGCCGTGGGCTATGGCATCCCGCCGCTGCGCGTCGATGGCAACGACTTCCTCGCCGTCTACGCCGCAACGCAATGGGCCGCCGAACGCGCCCGCGCCAATCTCGGCCCGACGATGATCGAGCTCTTCAGCTATCGCGCCGGCCCGCACTCAACCTCGGACGACCCTGCGCGCTATCGCCCCGCTGACGAAGCCCGCCAGTGGCCGCTTGGCGATCCGATCGAGCGCCTGCGCGATCATCTGGTCTCGCTCGGCGAATGGTCGGACGAACAACACCGCGCTGCGCAAGAAGAAGCGATTGAGCACGTCCGCGCCGTCGGCCGCGAAGCCGAGAAAGTCGGCGTGCTCGGCCCCGGCGCCGCGCACTCACGCGAAAGCATGTTCGAGGACGTCTACAAGGAAATGCCCTGGCACTTGCGCGAACAGCGCGACGAGGTGGGATCGTGAGAAGCTTTCTTGGAGCGCCGGCGCCCTCGCCGGCAACCCTTTCGGGCCGCACGCCAATGTTTGATGGAAACGTCAACACTACGCCGGCGAGGGCGCCGGCGCTCCAAGGGTGCGCCTAATGCCCAGTATGACCATGATCCAAGCGCTGAACTCGGCGCTCGACAACATGATGGAGCGCGATCCGAACGTGCTCACCTTCGGTGAGGACGTCGGCTATTTTGGCGGCGTCTTCAAAGTCACCGAGCATTTGCAAAAGAAGTACGGCGCTAAACGCTGCTTCGATGCGCCGATCAACGAGAATGGCATCGCCGGCGTCGCCATCGGCATGGCCGCCTACGGCCTCCGCCCGGTCATCGAGATCCAGTTCGCCGACTATATGTACCCAGCTTACGATCAGCTGGTGTCCGAAGCCGCGCGCCTGCGCTATCGCTCCGCCGGTGACTTCACTGCGCCGCTCACCGTGCGCATGCCGTACGGCGGCGGCATCCGCGGCGGCCAGACTCACAGCCAATCGCCAGAAGCGCTGTTTACCCACGTCGCTGGTCTGAAAACAGTGATCCCGTCAACGCCATACGATGCCAAGGGGCTTCTGATTTCGTGCATTGAAGAAGATGACCCGGTCATCTTCATGGAGCCGAAGCGCATTTATAACGGCCCGTTCGATGGCTTCCATGATCGCCAAGTCTCGCCGTGGTCCAAGCACCCCGCCAGCGAAGTGCCGGAGGGTTATTACAAAATCCCGCTCGGCAAGGCGAACATCGTCCGCGAAGGCGAAGCTCTCACCGTGCTCGCGTACGGCACCATGGTGCACGTCGCGCTCGCCGCCGCAGAGGATGCCGGCATCGATGCTGAGATCATCGATCTGCGGACGCTCGTGCCGGTTGATATCGAAACCATCGAAGCCTCGGTCATGAAAACTGGCCGCTGCGTGATCGTGCACGAAGCCACGCGCACATCCGGCTACGGCGCCGAACTCAGCGCCATGATCCAAGAGCGCTGCTTCTACCAACTCGAAGCGCCGATCCAACGCGTGACCGGCTATGACACGCCATATCCGCACTCCCTTGAATGGGAGTATTTCCCGACGCCGCCGCGCATCATCAAAGCGATGCGCCGCGTGATGGAGGCCTGACGCTCACATGGGCCAATACGTTTTCAAACTTCCTGACGTTGGTGAAGGCACAGCCGAAGCCGAGATCGTCGCGTGGCACGTGCGCGTTGGCGATATCGTCAAGGAAGACGCGCCGCTCGTCGATGTCATGACCGATAAGGCGACAGTCGAGATGACCGCGCCTGTCTCCGGCAAAATCATCTCGCTCAACGGCGAACCCGGCGACATGGCGCCCGTCGGCGCGCCCATCGTCGTGTTCGAAACCGAAGCAGACGAAGAAAATCTTGGACCGCCGGCGTCCCCGCCGGCGGCTACTGCGTCAGCTGCACCAAAACCCGCCGGCGAGACGCCGGCGGTCCAAGCAGCGCCGCCCGCCCCCAAACCAAAGATCAAAGCCCAAGCCGGCGCGACGTGGTCTGAAGATCAAGTGCAAGCCGCCATGCAAGGCACGGCGCCAAAAGCAACCGCCGTGCCCGCCGCCGCCATGCCGTCGAACGCCGCGCCCAAGGCGCAACCACAACAAGCCGTCGCCAAGCCCGCAACGCGCGACGCGTCAGTGCATGAGTGGAGCCAAGCGCAAGCCTCGCCTGCCGTGCGCGCCCGCGCGCAAAAGCTCGGCATCGATCTGGGCCAAGTGCGCGGCACAGGTCCCGACGGCCGCATCACCCATGATGATCTCGACGCTGTGCTCGTGCCTGCCGTCGGCGCCAGCCGCACCGGCGCCTCGCTCGCCGAGAAGAACGGCATCGAGCCGGTCAAAGTCATCGGCCTCCGCCGCAAGATCGCGGAGAAGATGCAGGACGCCAAGCGCCGCATCCCGCATTTCGCTTACGTCGAAGAATCCGATCTCACCGAACTCGAAGAACTCCGTGCGCACCTGAACGCAACCAAGCGCAACGATCAGCCGAAGCTGACGCTGCTGCCGTTCCTGATGCGCGCGCTCGTGCTGGCGCTGCCGGATTTCCCGCAAATCAACGCCCGCTACGATGACGACAACGGCGTCGTTTATCGCCACGAGAACGTCGACATCGGCATCGCCACCCAAACCGATAACGGTCTCATCGTGCCGGTCGTACGCCACGTCGAAGCGCGCGACGTTTGGGATTGCGCCATCGAAGTTTCGCGTCTCGCCAACGCCGTGCGCAACAACACCGCCGGCAAGGACGATCTCTCCGGCTCCACCATCACCATCACTTCGCTCGGCGCCCTCGGCGGCATCGTGACGACGCCAGTGATCAATCACCCGGAAGTGGCGATCATCGGTGTCAACAAGCTGGTCGAACGCCCGGTGGTGAAGAACGGCCAGATCGTCATCCGCAAGATGATGAACCTAAGCTCGTCCTTCGATCACCGCGTCGTCGACGGCTACGACGCCGCCGCCTTCATCCAGCGCGTGAAGGGCATGCTGGAACATCCTGCGGCGCTTTTCATCGATCGGTAAAGCTAGCCTTCATCGCGCACTGGCCGCACCCATTCGAACACCGCCTCGATTTTGCTCTCGAACGCGTCAGCGATGGCAAACGCCAAGGAGAGCGAGGGCTCGAAGTGTCCGTTCTCAATCGAGTTGATCGAGTTGCGTGAGACGCTCACGCGCGTTGCCAATTCCGCCTGGCTCCATCGGCGTTCCGCGCGCAACACCCTGATCTTGTTCTTCATGACGCGTCGCGCGCCGGCCGCGATTTCCAGAACGCCCAACCAATGCTGAGCAGCGCTGTGCAAACAGTTTGCGCGATAACGACCGCCCCGAAGCCGAACGTGAACGCCAGGATCACAAGCTTCTTATTGGGATCGGGCGCCTCGGCCAAACTCGTCGTCCAAGAGACGATGAAATCACGGAACGGCGGCAATGCGAGAAGCAGCGCAACCAGACCCGAACCTGCCGCCCATCCCCATTGGCTGGAAAATCGCGCGTTGCTTCTTTGCCATTCATCCAACTGGCGGTCGTGAAGAATGGCGAACGCGAAACTTGTCGCGATCGCGATGGCGGAGGCGATCCCAGCAAGAAGAAAGACCACGCCGTCCGATTGTTGCTTCAGCCACGGAATAGCGATGAGAAACGAGACCGGTGCACCGATCATGATCGCCAGAAGCAGCACGAGCGGCGGCCCAGCTTTGCGTCGCGTTGTCATCTTTTGCTCCTCCTAGAGCGAGGCGCTCAACCCGAGGCACCCAGTAAAATTGTCAAAATGACAAGTTAACTTGGCATAATGCCAAGCGGCGGTCAAGCGGCAGGCGTCTAGGGCTCAGGGCTAGGGGGCATCGCCGTTTGAGAGCTTCCGGCCGAGGTCAATTGATCACCATCCACTGTAAGCACGGTATCGCCGCTCAGAGTGATGCGGTTTTCATCGACAGCGATGATTTCATAGTGGACCGGGTCAGGTTGTTGGCCGCCGCTGACCAGCCGCGCCTGATATCGCACGCGGTCGCCATCGACAGACCATTCTTCGACCAGAATTGAGCAAACATTCCGGTGTCATTACGGCCCGAAGATGAAGTCCGATGAATCGATTTGTCCGGCGGCGTTTTGGACGACGATGAGGTTGCCGTTCCAGGAGATGATGGCGTCGAGACCGCTGGTGGAGATGGTGAGATTGGCGATCGAGGTGACGCCGTTGGCGGCAAGCGCGGTCATGTCGAAATGATCGACCCCGTTTTGGAAGTCGAGCACCGAGTCTCCGCCCCAGCCAGCTTGATAGACGAAGGTGTCCGCGCCAGCGCCGCCGGCGATGATGTCGCCGCCCGCGCCGCCATTGAGAATATCGCTGCCGCCTTCACCGAGGAGCACGTCATTGCCGTTGCCGCCGGCGATGGTGTCGTCGCCGTCTTGGCCGAAGAGGCCGTCATTGCCGGTTCCGCCAGTGATGATGTCGGCGCCGCCGCCTGCGTAAGCGGCGAAATTTGCGGTCTGGGTGGCGGCATTCAGGGTGTCGGCGCCTGAGCCGGTGAGCGCCACTTCGACGCCGCGTGCGCCGGCGTCGAGCACCACATTGCCGTTGTCGATGTAATAGACCCAATCAACGCCATCGCCGCCGGAGACGAGACTATCGGTGCTGTCTGCAATGATGGTGTCATCGCCGTCGCCGCCAGAGAGCGAATCAATGCCGCCTTCGCCCCAGATGAGATCGTTACCGCCGCCGCCAACAATCGTATCGGCGCCATCCTGACCGTAGAGATTGTCGTTGTTGGAGCCGCCAGTGATCGTGTCATTGCCGCCCGAGGCGTAAACCGTGAACACTGCCGTTTGAGACGTTGCGTTGAACGCGTCCGCGGCCGAACCAACGACGACGATAACTTCGACGCTGTTGGCGCCGGCGTCGAACGTGACCGGCAGGCCGTCGATGAAATAGACCCAATCGACGCCTGCGCCGCCAGAGATCAGCGTGTCGAGGCTGTCGGCGATGAATGTGTCATCACCATCGCCGCCGGAGAGAGAGTCGGCGCCGCCTTCACCCCAGATTAGATCCGCGCCGAGGCCGCCAACGATGGTGTCGTTGCCGTCTTGACCGTAGAGGCCGTCATCGCCCGAACCGCCAGTGACGATGTCGTTGCCGGCGCCGGCATAGGTGTAGAAGTTTACGGTTTGGGTGGCGGCGTTGATGGTGTCGTTGCCGGAACTCGCCAACACCACTTCGACGCCAGCCGTACCGGCGTTGATCGTCGCGTCGCCGCCATCGAGGAAATAGACCCAGTCGACGCCAGCGCCGCCCGAGACCAGCGTGTCGAAGCTATCAGCGTAGATGAAGTCATCGCCATCGCCACCGTCAATTGCGTCTACGCCGGCGCCGCCGCTCAATTGATCGGCGCCAGCACCGCCATCTAGAATGTCGTTGTCTACGCCGCCGTTGAGCGTGTCGTTGCCAACGCCGCCCAGCAATGTGTCGCGCCCACCTAGGCCGTTCAGAATATCATTGCCTTCGAGGCCAGTTAGAACATTGGCCGCATCGTCGCCGGTCAGGCTGTCTGGATTTACCGAACCGCTAAGATTTTCTATCGAGACATACACGTCACCTGCCGCAAAGCCGGTATTCGAGGAAGGATTGGCCAAGCTAGCGACGACGCCGCCAAAGATCGCAACCTGACCATAGGCCGCCGTGTCGCTTCCGTCCCCGCCGTTGAGGATGTCGCCGCCATCCCCAGCGTCCATCAAGTCATCGCCGGCGCCGCCTGAAAGCGTGTTGGCAGAAGGGTCGCGCCAAACGATGACGTCGTCAAAGGCCGAGCCGATGACAGCTTCCACGCCCCACAACTGATCCCATGAGACGCCGTCCCAGACTACGGGATAGCTCGTGTAGTCGGCGACGATGGCGTAGGCGGAGCTAGCATAGGACACCGTATCGAATCCCGCCCAGCCGTCGAAATAGTTCGCGTCGGCGCTCGCGACGAACACGTCGCCGTGGCGCGACCCGATTACGTTTTCGATCGATTGGATGATGTCGCCTTGCGCGCTGCCGCCGGAGGCGGCCTGGCTGAACAGGTCAACGTTTACTCCCGCAGTAGAGTCGCGATAACTCAGTGTGTCGCTGCCGCCATTGCCGATGATGGTGTCGCCACCGGCATTGCCTATGAAGACATTGTCGGCGTCAGTCCCAGTGATGTGATCGGCAAACGCGGAACCTTCGACGTTCTCGATCGAAATGAGCGTATCGGTCTCGAAACCATCCCAGCTTGTGCCCGTGATGAGATTGACTTCGACGCCCTGTGTCGCATTGGCCAACACAACGGTGTCGCTGCCGCCAGCGCCGTTGAGCAGGTCCGCGCCGCGCCTGCCTTCGAGAATATCATCGGCTGCGAGACCAGTGAGCACGTTGGCAGCGCCGTCGCCCCGCAGCGTGCCCGAGCCAATCGCGTTCTCAATGCTGATCAGGGACTGGGTGCCGCCGCCATGAGGCGTCGCCGTTCCCGCCTGCAGGTCGATCGCGACACTGAACACGGGGCTCCAGTCAATGGTATCCGATCCTGCGCCGCCATCGACGGTAAAACCACCGTAGATGATGTCGTCACCGTCGCCGCCAAAGGCCGCGTAAGCATTATGCAGCACATCGTTGCCGGCGCCGCCATAGAGAGTGTCGTCACCGTCGCCGCCATCCAAGAAATCGTCACCGCCACGCCCGTCGAGCGTGTCATTGCCACCGCCGCCAACGAAATTGTTCGCTGCTGAATCTCCGGACATGAAATCGCCGAGCGTATTGTGGCCGTAGAACCATTCAATGCCCGAGAACGTGGATCCGAACGCAGCGCCACCGGACGTGGATTCAAGATCGATCCCTACGCCGCCTACAGATCTAAAGTCGACGACATCGACGCCGGCGCCGCCAATAAAAGTTGTGAGAGAGCTTCCAATCAGAATGTCGTCACCAGCGCCACCGTCCACAGTGTTTGTGCCAGTGCCGCCGTTGAGCTGATCATTTCCCGCGCCGCCGCGAATGACATCGTCGCCAGCGCCAGCATTCGCGAACAAGATTGCCATTGACGTCGGCGACCAGAGCAGCGTGTCGTTGCCGCTTGATCCGACGTAGAACAGGTCTGGATCAAGCGTCGTGCTCGCTCCTGGGATGTAGACTGCCGAGAAATCGAGAGTGCCGGCGCTCGTTTGTGTAATCTGCGCGTGATCCAAGATGAGCGTGCCCGTCGTGGGCAAGGCGCCACCAGCCACTCGTATCGGACCTTGGCCGCCATACGAGATCATCGTCGTCTCGATGCCGACAAAGCTCGTCCCAGCGCCAATATAGCCTTGCGTGATTATGAGCGTGTCATTGCCTTCGCCGCCATCCGCCGTGACCACAAGCGGGGTCGTCGCCGGAACATCTACGTAATTTGGGTAGTTATCACCGCGAAAAAGAAACGTATCGTCGCCCGCCCCGCCGTAAGCGATATCGACGCCACCGCCGAACAAGCCAATCGTATCGTTGCCGCCATAGCCGTAGACGACGTCGTCACCTTGTCCGCCGACCAGAAGGTCCTGACCGTCGCTTCCATGCACGATATCATTGCCAATACCGCTGAAAATATTGAACGACGCGCCAACCGATCTCGGCAAGATGATCGTGTCGTTGCCAGTCGATCCCATAATGCCGAGCTCGGCATTGTCGCGGACCGAAGGTGTCGGGCCATTGGGATAATAGCTGAACGACGCCGGAATGCTGAACGCAGAAAGATCCCACGTTTCCGCGGTGCGCATGATCAACGCGCCGCCGCCGCCCCAGATGTTCGTTATCGACGAAAGAACTGAGAAATCGAGCGTGAGCGTTCCGCCCAACACAATCGCTTCTACGTTAGAGACACTCGATCCCGGAACGAATGTGACGTTCGCGTTCGCGCCGACTGTAATGGCGTCGAACCCATCACCGCCGTCGATCGTGACCACTCCCGAGATGGCGCCGGTTTCGAAGCTGATGAGATCATCGCCAGGACCGGCAAAATAGGAATCATTGCCCGTGCCCGGGTCAAATCCTGACCGCAGACGATCATTGCCGAATCCGCCGAACAGCACATCGACGCCTTCGCCTGCGCTAAGATCGTCATCTCCATCATCGCCGTAAAGAGTGTCGTTTCCGGAGCCGCCCGTGAGCGTGTCGCGACCATACCCGCCCGTGAGCGTGTCATCCCCGAAATCGCCGCGAAGTTGATCGTCGCCGTCGCCGCCATCCACGACATCAACGCCAATGTCGCCGAAATAAACGTCGTTGCCGTCTGTCGGCCCAGGGCCAGGCAGCCAAGTTCCCATTACTCAAGACCTTCACATTCGCGGTTGTGTTAACGTCGGTTCTGCTTTGCCGAAAGCCCATTTAACCGTTGCGACGCTTCTCTGGCGACGACGTGAGGTTTCAGCGAAACTTTTCGCACATTCGCCGCGGATATTGTTCCATCACTATCCGTACCGCCGTCGCGCTTCCCTTTCTGGCGAGGGCGGAATGTCCTGATCGGGCGAAAATCCGCCCCGCACCTATCGCCAATCCCCCGGATACACCCCAATCTATCCGACCCCCTCTGCACTGCGCTTAAGCTCTGCGCAAAATGCAAACGCAGCGCCCCCGCACCATTACGCCACATCGGCTCGCCAGGCTCACCGCCTGGCTGCTGGCGTTGTTGGTTTGGTTCGCGTGCGGCGGGCGAGGGCCGGCGCGTCATCAGCGGCGCTACGGCCAGACGCGTATTGAAACTTTGCGCGCCGCGGTTCGCGCCATCATTCTCATTCACGCCGCCAGCCTGTTGTCGAAGCGCGTGCAACGCAGGCCGCGCAACGGCGCGCGCTCAGGCACGACTTGGCGGCACAATCGAACGAGATTGCGCGCCGTCGCCGGCGCTTGGCTGCGCCGCCGTCTCTACGCGCGCGGCGCGTTCGTCACGCAAGTGAAAGTCTTGCTCGCTGCCTTGCGCCAGTGGCGAAAGCTCGGCGCCGCCATCGCGCGCCGTCTTCCAAAGGGGCTGACGCGGCTCATAAAGTTCATCCCGGCGTGTCCATCTACCGAGCGTGTGCGCGCGCACCTCGCGCCGGCGCTCGCCGCCGCCGACACCTCCTAGAACCCGCCCAAAATCCTGATCCACTCACAGCCTGTGCGAGGTCATCGCGCGGGCGCCCGACCCATGCCTGCCGTAAGCTGCGGCATACACAAGGAAATTTCCCAAACCCACGCATCCGTGACCCCGGTCATCTTCCCGTCGCGGTCGCAAGCGCCTAATACGGGCTGGGACAAGTGAGGCCGGTGCGAGAATGCGCCGGTGACCTAAGGGTGCGCGGATGGCGGACGTTTTCATTTCTTACGCGAGCGAAGATCGCGCGCGCGTTCGTCCACTCGCGGAGGCGCTTCAGGAACGCGGCTTCAATGTGTGGTGGGATCGCTCGCTCGCTGCGGGGCAGGACTACACCGCCATCATCGAAAAAGAACTGAAGGACTCCAAGGCCGTCATCGTCGTCTGGACTCAAAGCTCTGCGGTCTCGACATTCGTCCGCGATGAAGCTGGCCGCGCCCGCGATGAAGGCCGCCTCGTGCCGGTGTTGCTCGACGCCGTGCAATTGCCGCTCGGCTTCGGCGCGTTCCAAGCTGAAGATTTCACCCGCTGGAATGGCGGCGCCAACGCGCCGCAAATGCAGTTGCTCGTGGAAGTGTTGAGCGCAAAAGTTTCCGGCCGTGCTGTGAACACGTCCGAGATCGAACGCCGCCGCCGCCGCTTGGGCACGCGCATTCGCGTCGTCTCATTACTCACCGTGATCGCGCTGATCGCGGGCATCGCCTGGGTCGTCAACGATTTCGTCCGCCCCGATCCGCCAGCGCCGGATCTGCGCGCTGAATTGTTGCGTTTGTTGGCTGAGGGTCAGCTCACACCGGAGCAAGCAATTCAACTCGCGCAAATCCTCGAAGTCGGCGCGCTCGGCGAAACCGCAGAAGCGCGCATGGATGGCTCGCAGCCTGCGCCGTCCTCGGAAGCTCCAAGCGCTTCAGCCATGGCTGATGGAGTCGTCACCGAAGCCTCGTTCGACGCCACCGCCCGCGAAGCCTATCGCGCCGCCTTCACCGCGCTCGCCGCGCACCCGGATGCACAAGTCCGCCTCGCGGTCGCGCAGATGTCGCAAGACGGCACGCGCGATGCGGCCATGCAAACATTGTGGGCCTACGCTAACGAACACCCAGATGATCCGCTGCGCGATGATATTTATCTGCTCTGCGGCTCAGTCGGCGAAGTGAACAACAACCCGCTTGGCCAGCGCGCCTTGGAGCAAGCCACCAGCCTCCGCACCCGCGATCCGGCCGTGTGGCGCATGCTTTCGCGTTCCTACGAGCGCGGCAACCGCAGCGCCGAGGCAACCGCCGCCGCGCAAGTTTCGGAAGGCGTCGAAGCGCAAAACAACGGCGACACCGCCGCAGCTGAAGTTCAGCTCCAACTTGCGTTGCCGCAACTGGCCGCGCCGGAAATTCGTGCGCCAGTCGCAACCGAACTCGGTCAGATCGCCGAACAACGCGGTGATTTCACCGCCGCCAGCGCTCGCTTCTCGCAAGCTTACACAGCGCGCGAGCAAGTCGCCGAAGCCGCGCCAGATTCAGCCGCAGCTGAATCGATCGGCGCGGATGCTCAACAATTGGTTCGCGCGCTTGATCGCTCAGGCCGCACCCGCGAAGCGTGCGATCGTCTGCGCCAAGCGCAGGAGGAGCACGACGTTGCCGCGCCGGATCAGGAATTGCTGCAACGGTGTCAGCGTCAGTTCCGCACCGAACTGCGCAACGATGTGCAACTCGCTCCGCAACTGCGTCAGCGCTCGATCGTCGTTCGCCCGGAGGTGACGCCAACGCCGACGCCTTAAGCGTCAGCGCAATTTGAGGAAGAGTATCTTCGCAGCGCCGTATTCGCGCTCGTCGAGGATTTCGAATGCAGGAAGGCTCGGCGCCTCATCGGCGCCTACCTCAAGCATGATCACCGCCTGCGGCGTAATCCAGCCTCCTTCGCCGAGCGCGGCCATCGCGCGTTCGCCGAGGCCCTTGCCGTAGGGCGGATCAAGAAAAACAAGATCGAACGGATCGCCCAAACCGGCGGGCTTTACCCCAAGGTCGGTCGCATCGCGGCGATGGATGCGGGTCGTACCGAAGAGGCCAAGCGTTTCGATATTGTCCCGGATCGCGCCGCGAGCGGCGGAATCGGTCTCAACGAAAAGCGCAAAGGTGGCCCCCCGAGAGATCGCCTCAAACCCAAGCGCCCCAGAGCCTGCAAAGAGATCAAGCACCCGCCGGCCCTCGATCCCGGGCGACCAATCTGCGTGCGCTAAAATGTTGAAGAGGCTCTCGCGCGCCCGGTCGGACGTAGGGCGCGTATCGCGCCCTGGTGGGGCGGCGATTGCGCGTCCTTTGTATTGGCCCCCAACGATCCGCATCACGATCCTTCACTTGTGTGACCTGGTTCAGCGCCATATGTCGCGCTATTGGCCCGTCGCCAAGCGCTTGACCTAAAGGTCAGCGTTCGGGGAGAAGGGCTTCCCCTCTGTGGATTGGGGAAACAGGAGCTACGCCGCCGTGGAAGGATTGATCGCGAGCATTGTCGACGTATTCAATCCTGAGCACGCGGTCGCAAATTTCGCGGCGCTATTTCAGGTCATCCTAATCGACCTGGCGCTGGCCGGGGATAACGCCGTCGCAGTCGGTCTCGCCGCTGCGGCTTTGCCGGCCGTTCAACAGCGCCGCGCGATCTTCTGGGGCATCGTTCTCGCCCTCGTGATGCGCATCGCATTCGCGAGCGTGACGTTGCACCTTTTGAACATTCAGGGCCTGCTGCTGGCTGGCGGCTTGCTCTTGTTCTGGGTCGCATGGCGCATGTGGAGCGATCTGAAAGCGCATCGGCCGGTTATGGTCGGCGACCCGGTGGCGGCGGAGCACGCAGCTGAGGGCATCGCGTCTCACGGCAAACCCCCAAAGACCTTCGCCAGCGCGCTGCTGACCATCGTCATCGCCGACGTTTCGATGTCGCTCGACAACGTGCTCGCGGTCGCGGCGGTCTCGCGCCACAACGAAGTGATCATGTGGTTCGGCCTGATCTTGTCTGTCGTATTGATGGGCGTCGCCGCGTCGATCATCGCCCGTGTGATTGATCGCTATCGCTGGATCGCCGTTGTCGGCATCGTCATCATCATCTTCGCCGGCACCCGCATGATCTGGGAAGATGGCCACAATTTCTTGCCGCAGTACGTTCCGGCAATTCCGAGTTTCCTGGGCGGACACGCCTAAATCGCGTCCTTGCCCAACTGCTCTTTGAGCACTTTGCGCGGGATTTCTTCGACGGCGCCGGCCTGAAGCGTGCCGAGCTGGAACGGCCCGTATGAGGTCCGGATCAGGCGGTTCACTTTGAGGCCGAGCGCATCGAGCACGCGGCGGACTTCGCGGTTTTTGCCTTCGGTGATGCTTACCGTGATCCAGGAATTTGCGCCGCTGCCGCGTTCGAGCTGCGCGTCGATCGAGCCATAGCGCATGCCATCGACGGTGATGCCGTCCTTCAGCGTATCGAGTTCTTCTTGCGTCACGCGGCCATAGGCGCGTGCGCGATAGCGGCGGAGCCAGCCGTTGGCGGGGAGTTCAAGTCTACGCGCAAGCTCGCCGTCATTGGTGAGCAGCAGCAAGCCCTCGGACGTGAGATCGAGGCGGCCAACCGAAATCACGCGCGGCATATCGGGCGGCAGATTTTCAAACACGGTGGCTCGCCCGGCGGGATCGCGGTGCGTGGTCACCAAGCCCGAGGGCTTATGATAGCGCCACATGCGTGAAGGCTCGACGGCGCCGATGGGGCGGCCATCGACAACAACCTTATCGGCCGATGTCACCTTCACGGCGGGCGTATCGAGAACCTGGCCGTTGAGCTTTACGCGGCCTTCAGCGATCAGCCGTTCGGCGTCCCGGCGCGAGCATACGCCGGCGCGCGCGAGGAATTTCGCAATGCGCTCGGCATCCGGGTTAGAAGGGGTCTCTGAGGGTTTGGTCATGTTCGCAGTGATTTACCGTTGGCAGGTGGTACCAGGGCTCGAGGCTCAATTCGAGGCGGGCTGGCGTCGCGGCACCGAGCGGATCGCCGCGGAATTCGGTGGTTGGGGCTCGCGCCTGCATAAAACGGGTGACGGGGTGTTTGTCGCCTACGCGCAATGGCCTGACGAGGAGTCGTGGAAGAAGGCGATGGAAACGCGAATGCACCACAGCGACGACGAGGCTCGCCAGAAATACCTGGACGCCATCGTGCCGGGGACGTTCGAGACGCTCGCCAAGGGCGAGGTGGTCGCTGACCTGCTGGAATTACGCCGCCCATGAAAGATGCGGACTACATGAATATGGCGCTCTCGCTGGCCAAAGCTGCGGCCGAGCTAGGCGAGACGCCTGTGGGCTGCGTGGTGGTCGATGAAGCCACGGGCGAGATCGTCGCCGGCGCCGCCAATGGCCCGATCGGGATGACTGATCCTACGGCGCACGCCGAAATACTGGCGCTGCGGCGGGCGGCGGAAGTGACTGGCAACTATCGACTACGGCCGAACCTCACGCTGTACGTGACGCTGGAGCCTTGCGCGATGTGCGCGGGCGCGATCAGTCATGCGCGCATCGCGCGTGTGGTCTATGGTGCAAGTGATCCCAAAAGCGGCGGCGTCGCGCAGGGTGCGCGTGTATGGGATCATCCGCAGTGCCATTGGAAGCCGAGCGTCACCGCAGGTGTTGAGGCCGACGCTGCGGCGACCTTGCTCAAAGAGTTTTTTAAAGCGCGACGATAACAATTATAGTCATTCCGGGCGAAGCGGAGACCCGGAACCCAGGGCAACCAACTCATCGTTGGCCCTGGGTTCCGGCTCGCGCTTCGCGCGTCCGGAATGACTGAGTGGGGGATATGACCTTGGCCGAATTTCTAACCGTCTATTTCGAAGATCTCAGCGTCGGTATGCGCGAGACATCGCGCAATCAGGTTACCAAGGAAAAGGTGGCCGCGTTTGCCGAGATCAGCGGCGACCATAATCCGATCCACCTCGATGAAGCGTTCGCGGCGACGACGCCGTTTGGCGGCTGCATTGCGCATGGGATTTTCACGGCGAGTTTTGTGTCGGCAGTGATTGCAACGCGGCTACCGGGGCCGGGGTCGATCTACATTTCTCAGAATCTGAGTTTCCGCGCGCCGGTGATGATTGGCGACACCGTCGAGACGACAATCGAAGTTTTGGAGCTGGTTGAACGCGGACGGCGTGTGAAGCTTAAGTGCGAATGCCGTGTCGGCGATAAAGTCGTGCTGTCCGGTGAGGCAGAAGTGAAGGCGACGGCGAAGCCGGCTTAAGAGCCGATCAGCGCGCGGCGCGCGTCGATGACGTCCTGAGTCATCTGGCGCTTCAGTTCGCCGAGGCTGTCGAACTTGGCTTCCTCGCGGAGGAACGCGATGAGTTCGACTTCGATGGTCTGGCCGTAAAGATCGCCGCTGAAATCGAAGAGGTGCGCTTCGAGCAGCGGTTCAGGCAGCGCACCGACTGTGGGGTTCACGCCAACGCTGGCGACACCTGGCAGTAGCGCATCGTCGCCAACATCGATGCGCACGGCGTAAACCCCAAGCCGTGGCCGCGCATACTCATCGAGGGCGACGTTGGCGGTCGGGAAGCCGAGCGTGCGGCCGCGCTGGAATCCATGCAGCACTTCGCCTTCAATGGCCCAGGGCCGCGTTAGCGCCTCGGTCACGGCATCCATATCGCCGCGTTCGATGGCGGCGCGGATGTGGGTTGAGGACACTTTCTCGTCGCCACCAATAGGCTCGATGGCCTCGACACTGAAGCCAAACTCAGCGCCGAGGCGCATTAGGCTATCAACGTCGCCGCACCGGCTTTTGCCAAACCTAAAGTCCGCGCCAACGCTGACATGGGCGATGCCGAGGAGATCGCGCAGCACCAGTTCTGCAAATTCACGATCCGTTAAAGCGGCAAGTTCGGCGTCGAACCCGAGTTCGAACACGTCATCGACGCCAAGCTCGTTTAACGCGCGGACACGTTGGCTCGCAGTCTGCAAGCGAAAGGGCGGCGCACTGGGATTGAAGAAGCGAAGCGGATGCGGCTCAAACACGGCGACGCCAAGCGGCACGCCCAAATCATCCGCCGCCTCGCGCGCGCTCGCGATGACAGCTTGGTGGCCAGCGTGAACGCCATCGAATTTGCCAAGTGCGATCGCTGCGCCGCGCGCATCATTAGGAATTGTTGAGGAAGGCCTCAAAGTCGGCATTGGTTCACAAAGTCTTTCGCATTCGGCCCAATTGCAGCGCGATCCCTTGCCAAACTCTAAGCGCAAGGCCCCAAGACACGCTCGCGTTCATTCATACTTAAGTGCTGTTTTACCGAAAATTCTTAGCTCTTTGCTATCAGTGTTCGCACGACACGGCGCACAAGAGCCGGAAACGTCACACCGCCGGGCCAACGCACCCAGGTCCGGCGGTGAGACGCCTCCAGCAAAAAAAAAAGCGCCGGTC
>JANPCV010000004.1:0-2585 GCA_031431115.1 Caulobacteraceae bacterium | reverse complement strand
TGTCAACGCCGGAGAGAAAATACATCACGCGGCCGGAGCAAAACTACATCATTGACGACGCGCGCAGGCGTTAACGCGAAGGGCCCCCAATTGGGGGCCCTTCGCGTTGGGCGGTGTGTTCAGGACGATCAGGCGTCGAGGATTTCGCCGGTTTCCGGATCGACGCCGGGCTGGGTTTCGGCCTCGGTCTCGATCGGCGGCGCAGTTGCGCGCCGCCGCGCCTTAGATTGCTTGAGGCGGAAGCTATCGCCGTTGAATTCGAGGATATGGACGTGATGGGTGAGCCGGTCGAGCAGCGCGCCGGTGAGCCGCTCGGAGCCGAGCACGGAGGTCCATTCGTCAAACGGCAAATTGGACGTGACGATGGTCGAGCCGCGTTCATGGCGTTGGGAGAAGACGTCGAACAATAATTCGGCGCCGGTTCGCGACAGCGGAACGTAGCCCAATTCGTCGATGATCAGCAGCTTCACAGCTTGCAGTTGGCTCTGCAGCTTCAGTAGGCGCCGCTCATCGCGCGCTTCGCTCAGACTATGAACGAGGCCTGCGGCGGTGAAGAAGGCGACAGAGAAGCCGCGTTGGCATGCGGCCAGCCCTAAAGCAAGCGCGGTGTGGGTCTTGCCCGTACCGGAATTACCCAGGGCAATGACGTTGTCGCGCCGGATGACGAATTCGCAGCGCGCCAATTCCAGCACCAGCATTTTATTGACGCTGGGGGTGGCGGTGAAGTCGAAGGTGTCGAGCGATTTTGTAGCAGGGAAACGCGCCTCGCGAATGCGGCGCTCGACCACGCGCCGCTCGCGATCGATCAGCTCCATCTCGACCAGGCGCAACAGATAGCGCGGATGATCGATTTTTTCAGCCGCGCAAAGGGCCGCGACCTTGTCGTATTCGCGCAGGATGGTCGGCAGCTTCAGTTGCTTCAGATGATGCGCGAGCAGAATTTCTGGCGGGGCGCTCATGCGGCAAGCTCGGTCATTTGGGCGCTGGTCAGCGCCAGATAATCGGCCGTTCTGGTCATCTTCACCTCAGCGCGCGGCAGATGCGGATAGGCTGTGAGATCAAGCTTGATGGTGCGACGCTCGATGCGGGCGAGCACGAGCTGCTTGACGGCGTCGAAGCTGATGGCGCTGAGCGACAGCGCCGCCCGAATTGCGGCGGTGACATCTTCGATCGCGAAGATCTCGATCAGACGCAGCACTTGCACAAACTCGCGCCGTCCGCGCGTCGCCATCCGGCTCTCCAGCAGCCGGCGCAAAGTCGCGAACTCCTCGGGCAAATCCCAGTTTTGCAGGGGCGCAGCTTGATCGAGTGCGGCGATCTTGCGCTCCAACAACTCCAGATAATGCAGCGGATCGAAGATCAGATCGGCTTTGGCGTAGCTCCGCGGATGGCGGGCGATGATTTCTGCGCCGCAGACGATCAAAACCTCATCGACGAAGCCTTTGACCAGGACCTGGCGATGGCCGTAGCGCGTCGGGACTGAGTAGTCATTGGTGCGATAGCGGACGAGCGAGAACGCGCTGACGCGCGCGGAGATTTTCTCGCACGGCTCGAAGGGGCCGATCGGGTCATTGCGAAAGGCGCCGACATCAGCGCCCATGCGCACGCCGATCGTCGTGGAGAAGCCGCGCAGCACGTCACCCTGTCGGCGGATGCAGGCCTTCTGCAGCATGGCGTTGAGGGCGTCGAAGCTTTCTGCGTGTGGGATCGGGACCATGAAATTCTTGCGCGCGTACTTTACCAGGCCTTCGACGTTTCCCTTGTCATTGCCTTTGCCTGGCCGTCCAAACCTGTCTGCGAACAGATAGTGGCTCTGCAACTCGGTGAAAGCGCGCGAGCGCACGCGCTTGCCATCGCCCAGGATGCGCGCCACGGCGATCTTGAGATTGTCGTAGAGGATCGAGACCGGCACGCCGCCGAAGAACGCGAACGCCGCGACATGGCCATCGAGAAAGGCCTCCGTCGTCTCGGCCGGATAGGCCTTGACGAAACAGCCGTCCGAGTGCGGCAGGTCCATGCAGAAGAAATGGATCTTTTGGCGCACCCCGCCGATCACCGCGACCGCTTCGCCGAAATCGACCTGGGCGTGCCCCGGCGGGTGCGCCAGCGGCACGAACATCTCGCGCGCCTTGATACGGGCGCCGCCGACATAGTCCCTCACCACCGTCACGCCGCCCGCATAGCCGTGCTCGTCGCGCAGGCGCTCGAAGATACGTCTGCCTGTGTGGCGCTGTTTGACGGGAGCGTGCATGTCGGCGGCGAGGATCGCCTCGATCACGCCCACGAACGGATCGAGCTTCGGGCGGACGGCAGGTCGTGAGCGACGATAGCCAGGCGGCGCGGAGAACGCACACATCTTCCGAATCGTCCGCGGATCCTTGCCGAACCGTTTGGCCGCCTCGCGCCGCGACAGGCCCTCGACAAACACCGCTCTTCGCACCGCCTCGTAGCTTAACACCTTGTACATCCCCGGCCCTTCGACCCGCCAAAACGGCCGAAAGGATTAATGGCGAGGTATTTTTACTCCGCCCGCGGACGACAAAACGACGCCGCTTCAGTGATGTAGTTTTGCACCGGCGCATACA
>JANPCV010000003.1:0-18184 GCA_031431115.1 Caulobacteraceae bacterium | reverse complement strand
ACACCCCTTACTGCCATGAGGCCGGTCAAGGACGGGTGAACGCTTAGGTTGGAAATCGGGCGAAAATCATGGTTTCGCGTGGTTAATGTCCGGAGCGAACGCATGTGTAATGCGCGCGGCGGCCAGCGGACGCAGGCGGAGTTCGCCTTCGACGTCGGCGGAGCGCTTCTTTTCTGAGCCCTTTTCGAACGCGACCAGGTCATTGGTATGCGCCGGAACAACACGCCAGCCGGGCTCAGACGCTGTGACGGCGAGCCGGCCGTCCCAGGTCGCCTCCTCGTTCGCGGTGAGTGCGAGCGCGGCGAGCGGCGGCGCGCCATCGGCGCGGCCCAACACAGCGCCGCGTTCGCGCTGGAGGGTCACGCCGCTTTTTGTGGGCGTGAACGCAACGCCGCTATGGGTCTCGCCGCGATGGTCTGCGCGCATGATGCGCGGCTCCAGCGCCTCCACATCGGTCCAGGAAGGTTCGCGCGAGGCGCCACTGGCGGCGGCGATGAGCGCGGAGAGCGCGCGGCAGCGGACCTCACGCGGCGCTGACCAAGCATCGCGGGCGACGGTGGTGACGAGGCCGGGATTGGCGGCGTGGGCGATGAGTTGGAGCGCGGCGCGGTCGAGTTCCTCTGCGCGCGCACGCAAACGCGTCGCCAGATGAACCAGACGCATCGGATCGGCGCCGCCAGCTTCCATGTCGCGGAGGCGCGCGCGGACACGAACGCGTTCAAACTTTGGATTGGAGTTGGCGGGGTCTTCGATCCACTCGGCGCGCTGCGCGCGGAGGTAGGCGCGCAACGCTTCGCGGCGGACGCTGAGCAAAGGACGCGCAAGCGCGAGGCCCCGCCCCTCGGGCCAAATTGGCGCGAACGCGAATGGGGCGATGCCGGCGAGACCGCGCCAAGTTGAACCGTTGGCGGCGCGCATGAGAACGGTTTCGGCTTGATCGTCTGCGGTATGGGCGGCGGCGATTGTAGTGAGCCCTTCGCTGCGGGCGTAAGCGCAGATGGCGCGGTAGCGAGCCTCGCGCGCGGCCTGTTGGGCGCGGTTTGCGCCGCCCTCCCAGCTTACGGTGAGGATTTCCGCCGGCACGCCGAGTGCTTCCGCGAAACCGTAGGCGCGGCTGGCATCGATGGATGAACCTTCGCGCAGCGCGTGATCGACGATCGCAGCGCGCAAGCAATGTGCGCCGAGTTCAGCCGCCAACAGATGCAAAAGCGCGACGGAATCGCCGCCGCCGGACAGCGCGACGAGGACCGGCTTATCGCCGGTCCACGCCATCATGCGCTCGATCGTTAGTCGATCGAGCATGAGCTTAGCTTAAGCGGGGCAGTTCGCGGCGCGCGCTTCGCGGGTCGCGAGATCGCGAACGTTGCGCGGCGCGTTGGGGTAGCGCGCGGCGAGCGTGTTGAACGCGCCGCAAGCCTGGCGCAGTTCGGCAGCGTCATTGGCGCCGTCGCGCGCCATGCCGGCGAGCGCCATGCCAAGGCGCACTTGCGCTTCAGGCGCACGCGGACCTTGCGGTGTGCGTTGCAGATATTGCGCAAAGCTCGAAGCGGCATCGCTGTAATTATTCCGCGCCAACAGAGTGAACGCATACCAGAAGCGCGCATTCGGCGTCTGCACAACGTTGGGATAGTGTTCGAGGAATTCGGCAAAGGCGGTCTCGGCGTCGGGGTAGCGGCCGGCGGCGAGAAGCGACTGGCCGCGCGCGTAGAGTTCGTCCGCAGTCGGCGCCCGGGCGGCGGTGGCTGGCGGCGGCGTGACTGAAGCGCCGGCCGGTATCGTGCCGAGCGTGCCGGTGTTGGCTTGTTGCGCCGAGTTGAGGTTGGACGGTGATCCGCCTGCATCGGCACGCGGCGCGTTCGGCGGTGCAGAACCACCCGGCGGCACGGCGCCATCGGCGGGCGGCGTCGATAATTGCTGGTTCACGCCAGCGAGTTCGCCAACCATGCTGCGCAGACGCTGGATCTCTCGATCGCGCTGATTGAGTTCGTATTGCATCCGCTCGTTTTCAGCGGTCGCTTCGGTGAGCTGCAGTTGCAGCTCTTCGATGCGATCCTGACGCGCATCGGCGGCGCCAGCTTGCTGCGGCGGCGGCAAACGTGTTTGCGCCAAGGCTGGCGCTGCAAAAAGAAGCCCGGCCGCGGCGATACACGCCGCGAGCCGGGTTGTTGCCTGATGAAAGGCCAAACGCTGGGTCATGGGAAAATTCCTAGTCCGCAGGTTCGGGCCAAATTTTGACGCTTACGAGACAGCGCCGCTAACGATGTTGGTGTGTGCGTTTCTGTTCACACTCCAAGCTTCTTCATTGATACGCGCGTCCAGCGGACGCTCCTTGCCATACGAGACAGTTTCGACGCGGTTCTGCGCGACGCCGAGCGACACCAGATAGTCGCGCGCGGCGGCAGCGCGGCGGGCGCCGAGGGCCAAGTTGTATTCGCGCGTGCCGCGTTCGTCGCAATTGCCAGCAACGAGGATGCGGACGTTCGGATATTGACGCAGCCAAGCAGCTTGGCGCTCAAGGACCGAACGCGCTTCAGCTGAAAGATCAAACCGGTCGTAGCCGAAGAAAACACGGTCACCGACGGAGACGCGGAAATCTTCAACCGAGCCCGCGGTCGGACCAGAAGGTTGAGTGACAGGCGGCGTCGTCGGACCAGTTGGGCCAGTCGGCGTCGGCTCAGGACGGCTGGCGCAAGCGGCCAGAGCGGCCACAGCGGCCAGTGCAAGAACGGTGTTACGCATTAGGAATTCTCCCCTAGTGAGCTGAGCGGCGCATTCGGCGATCGCCGTACCCCCCGGTACAAGAATGCAAACCTTATAGCCCTGGTTCCTAGCCTACAATCATGTTCCCGTCATGGCAGCAAGGGCGACCATGCGGGGTCCGACGCGTCAGTTTGCGTTGGAATCCGGCGCAAATTTCGTCCGGTAAGGTCAACAGACCACAATTGTGGACCTTCACCGCGACCCTCACGGAAGAACATTATTACGCGACCGTTTGGTGACCACGTCGGTGACTCATCGAGATAGCTCTCGGTTAAAATGCGTTCACCACTTCCATCGGGGCGCATGACGCCGATGGCGAAGCGTCCACCGCCTTGGCGCGTGAAGGCGATGAGGTCGCCGCGCGGCGACCACACCGGCGTGGAGTACCTGCCTTCACCGAAGCTGATGCGACGCTGGCCAGAGCCATCCGCGTTCATCATGTAAAGCTGCGGAGAGCCGCCGCGGTCTGAGTTGAACACGATCTGCGCGCCGTCCGGCGAATAGCTCGGCGAGGTGTCGATCGCGGCTTGATTAGTGAGACGCTGACGCGCACGCGTGCCGAGATCCATCGAGAAAATCTCGGAATTGCCGTTCATATCGAGCGTGAAGACGATGCCGTTGCCATCCGGGCGGAAACGCGGCGCGAAGGTCATGCCGGGGAAATCGCCCAGCACTTCGCGGCGGTTGGTGTTCAGATTATAGAGAAACACGCGCGGCGCGCCGGTCTCGAAGCTCATATAGGTCAGCACACGCGTGTTCGGCGCAAAGCGCGGCGTCAGCACCATTGCATCCGGGCCGGTCAGGAAGCTCGGATTGGCGCCGTCTTGATCCATGATCATCAGGCGCTTGATGCGGCGCGTGCGCGGGCCGCTCTCGGACACGAAGAGGATTTGCGTATCAAAATAGCCGCGCTCGCCGGTGAGCTGTTCGTAGATTTGGTCAGCGATGCGATGCGCGATACGCCGCCAGCCATCGGGCGTGCGATCGATCTGGAACGCAGTCATCTGGGTTTCGCCAAACACATCCCACAAGCGGAAGACGACGCGGATGCGGCCGTCCGGCAGCGCTTGCACTTCGCCGACGGCAAGCGCCTGCGCGTCGATGATTTTCCAATCCGCGAACCGCGGCGGCACCTCAAGCGCCTGGATGCGCTCGATGAAAGCGTCCGGCGCGACAGAGCGGAAAAGCCCCGAGCGCTCAAGATCGGCGCGGATGACGCCGGAGATGTCGCGGCCAACTTGCTGAGCGGCTGCGTTGCCACCCAGAAAATCGATCACGGCGACCGGTGTGGGGTTCAAGTGGCCCTGTTCGATATCGACCTGCACCCGGTCCGATTGAGCGAAGCTTGGCGAGGCGGAGAGCGCCATAGCGATGATCGCCAGTACGCAGGCGAGGAAATATTTAATCAGGCGCATGGGCTTCTTGCCTCTAGGTGCTCAAGTGCGTGGACGGAATACAAAGCGGAGACGATCCCAAGTGTCGTAGTGCTCGCCGACGACTGGATCGGTTGGGAATGGATACGGATCGCATGTGGTGACAGCTCGTTGTGCAGCTTCGACCGCGACGCGCATGGCTGGATCAAACGTGTAGTTGCCGGTCGGGCTGATAACGCGCGGCGGGCCTCGGAGGTTGCCGTTGCGGTCGAGTTCGAATTCGAGCGTAACGATCAAGCGCTCCGGATCGACCTGGTCGATGGGCATGCGCCAGCAACGCAGAAGGTGACGCTGAACCAAAGCACGAACACGGTCTTCCATTGCCGCGACCTCAGCGGTGCCTGGGCCGGCGCCTTCCTGATCACGATCGGCGCGCTGACCTTCGTTGCGTTCGCGGCCGGGATCGCGTTGCTTGTCTAGGAGGCCAGTCACTGCGGAAAGATCGAATGAATCGTTGTTCTGTCGCGGGCGCGGCGGCGTAGGCGCGGGTGTCGGCGCCGGTTCGGACTCCGCCTCGGACGGCGTTTCTTCTGCAGGCGCAACCTCTTCGTCAGGCACATCTTCCGCCAGGGCGCGAACGTTGGACTCCAGCGCCACATCGACAATCTCGACAGGCACGACCGCTCCGGCGGCCAGCGGAATTGCCGAGCGCGTTTCCCAGGCAAGCATCGTCAAGATGACGAAGCCTACGTGTCCTATTGCGGAAACGACCCAACCGGCGCGCATGTCACTCCTCGCGACGCGTGTCGGGGCGGCGTGGACCGTTGCGTGTATCGGTGACGAGGCCGAGATTCTGGAAACCTGATGACGACAGGCGCGCCATCACATCGGCGACCATGCCGTAATCGGCGGTCGCGTCGGCGCGGATGAAAACGCGGCGGTCATAGCCTTCGCGTGAAATCGCGCGCATCTGCGCGACCAGTTCGTCCGGCGTGACGACGGTTTCTTGCACATAGATCGTGCCGTCTTCGCGGATGGTGATGGAGAGCGGATCGCTTTCGCTTTCGAGTTGCTTTGCATCAGTGCGCGGCAGCTCGACCGGCACGCCGACCGTCAGCAGCGGCGCCGTGACCATGAACACGATCAACAGCACCAGCATCACGTCGACGAACGGCGTGACGTTGATTTCGCTCAGGCGTCCGCGTCGCGCTCCACGCCCGCGGCGCCGTGAGGAAGCGGCAAGACCGCCTGCCATTAGCCGCGCTCGCTGAGGCGGCGCGACAGGCGCGCGGCGACTTCATCGCTGAAGGTTTCGAGCCGGTCGCCGAAGCGCTCCAGATCGCCGTTGAACTTGTTGTAGAAGATAACCGCCGGAATGGCGGCAACGAGGCCAAGTGCTGTTGCGAAGAGCGCTTCGGCGATACCGGGCGCGACGACGGCCAGATTGGTTTGCTGTTGAGCGGCGATGTTGGTGAAGGCGTTCATGATGCCCCACACCGTACCGAAAAGGCCGATGAACGGCGCCGACGCCGCAACGGTGGCGAGCACGCCCATGTTGCGCGAAGCGCGGCCAAGTTCACGCGAAACCTGCGCCTGCATTAGGCGATCGACGCGATCAAGCATGAACTGGGCGTTTTCGCCGGCCGTGCCGGTTCGGCGCGCTTCACGCCACTCACGCGAGGCGGCGGCGTACACACGCCCCAGCGCATCGCGTGGCTTGTCACCGCGATCTTCCATTTCATCGAGCGAGCGGCCCGACCAGAACTCACGCTCGAACTTGCGCGCATTCTGTTCGAGGTCGCCAAACTGAAGCCACTTCTCGACCGCGATCGCCCACGACCACACCGAGGCCACGACCAAAATCGCCATGACGCCCTTCACGACCGGATCGGCCTGAAGGAACAGGGTGAAGACTGTGATCTGCTCTGCGCCGGATTCCATGCTCGCTCCCGCTTTCACGGCTATCGTTTTCAGCCGCGTTCGCCACACGGTTTAGAGCCGCATGAGTTTGTCAAAAGCTGGACGTGGAGGGCTCTAGAAATGGTTTAAGCCGTTCTAAAAGCACCGCAGGCGGCTTCTTGGCGCGACCAGTGAGGCTTATGCAACAGACCTGGACCTCCGCGGTGACCAGGATTTCGCCAGATTTTTCGAGCGCTTGCGAAATGAAGATGCGCGGACCGCGCATTGTTTCGAACGCGGTTTTTACCACGAGCGCGTCGTCGATGCGCGCTGGCCGCAGGAAATCGAGCTCCATCTTGTTGACCGCGAACGCGGTGGGATCGGCCGCGGCGGCAAGCTCGTTATGGTGAATGCCGGCGACACGGAGGAAGTCGCTCCTGCCCCGCTCAAAATAGCGCAGATAATTGGCGTGATAGACGATGCCGCTGAAGTCGGTGTCTTCGTAGTAGATCCGCACCGGCAGATAGTGGATGCGGCCATCGAAGCGGCCCGCGTTGGGTGCGTCATCACTCATGGCGCTTGCGATACACGATGACGCGCCAAGTTAGAACAGCGCCGCGATGGCGGCGGCGCGAGCGCGGATTTCAGGAACGGCAGTGGATTCCCAAAAAGCGCCCTGGCTGACCGGTCCAATAGCATAGACGCCCGCCTGCGATTGACCGCGCGCGTCAATGACGCGGGCGTTTTCGTCGAGGTCAAAACCGATGCCGGTTGCATGCGCGCGCGCCAAGCCCTCGGTCAGCAATTGCTGGATCAGCGGGTCGGCGGCGCGCGTAAGGTCCATGTTCGACCCGGTGCAATTGATGACGGCCGATACTTCGAGGCGGTGGCGCACCAAGCTGCCGCGCTGGCGATGGAAAATCTCGTACTGCTTGCCCGCCTTCTCCGCCGACGACACCTCGCCGGCAAGCACCCGGAGCTTGCCCGAGCGCTGCAGCTCTTCGGCGCGCGCAAAAATCTCCGGTGCGGCGCGGTGGCGGTGGACGTCCCACCACACCCGCAAATGCCTCAAAAACCGGCGCTGATCGGCGATCGGCAACGCGCGCCAAAGGACTGGCGTCACGCCTCGCATGCGATCGACCGCGAGTTGCCACGGCTCGCCGCGCTCGGCCATGGCGCGAACTTCGCGCCGGAATTCATGCAGCGCCTGACTTAAACGCAGCGGCAGATCGAGCGGCGTTGACGGCGGCGGTCGCGGCGGATCGAGATGCATGCGCGGGGTCTGGCCACGGCGCGAGAGCGCGTAGAGCGTTTGCGTGCGCGGGCGCTCCGCGAGCGAGAGGGCGGCATCGATCATGGTGAGGCCCGCGCCAAGCAGCAGAACGTCGCCCTTGCCGATGCGGCGCATTTCGGCGCCATCCCACGGATTGAGCATGGCGATGCCGGCGTCAACGAACACGCCGGGCTGCGAGATCGGCTGATTGCCAAGCGCGAGCACAATGGCGTTAGCCTCGATGGATTTTCCGGAGTCGAGCTCGACATGCCACCAGCCGGAGCCGGCGTGGCATGCGACGGCATCGCCGCGCTCGCGTTTCAAGCCAGCGCCAAACATCGCTGTGCGCCGCGCGCGCTTCAGGACGTCTTCGGTGTAAGCGCCAAAGGCGCCGCGTGTGGCGAAAGTCGTCCCCTCAGCGCCGGTTTTTGATTTGAGCCAATCGGCGAAATCGTGAGGCTTATCGGCGTACGCGCTCATGTTCGAGGCGCGGACGTTCAGCAGGTGGGATTTGTCCTTGGTCGAGTATGCGAGGCCGGGGCCAAAGCCGTCGCGGCCAACAAGCGTCACATGTGCAGTTTTGCGGCGCGCAATCGCGGCTGCCGCGGCCACGCCGGAAAATCCAGCGCCGATGACGACGACTTGCTTACGCGTCATCGCTGCCTCGACCTTCCGCCGACATTCCCCAACGTCACACCCTAATCCTTTGCGACCCTTGTCGCTCAGTAACCGCCATTTTGCCCATCCGATACGGCATAGCTTAGCAAATTCTCCGGTCGCCAGACGTTGACATGCAACCTTTCGGTTGCCTATAAGGCGGCGTGGACACCGAAGACGAGGCCGTTGACGGCGTTTTCCGGGCTCTGGCTGACCGCAGCCGCCGCGCCCTGCTCGATGCGCTTTACGGGCGCAACGGACAGACACTCGGCGAGTTGTGCGAAGGCCGCGGCATGACCCGCCAGGCTGTGACCAAGCACTTGGTGATCCTGGAGAGCGCCAATCTCGTGGCGAGCGTGAAGCGCGGCCGCGAGAGGCTGCACTACCTCAACCCGGCGCCCATCCATGAGATCGGCGATCGCTGGATCTCCAAATACGAACGAACACGTCTCGAAGCGTTGTTCGATTTGAAAAAGGCGTTGGAGAGCGACAATGGCGAATGATTGCGACGAACGCGTAGTGCCCCCGGATTTGGTTTACGTCTTTTACATCCGCAGCACCGCGCAAAAAGTTTGGGACGCGCTGACGCACAGCGCGTTCACGACGAAATTCTTCTTTGGTCGCACCGTCGAGAGCGATTGGAAGCAGGGCTCGCCATGGAAAATGCTGATGCCGGACGGCACGCTCGATGTATTCGGCGAAGTGCTGATCAGCGATTCGCCGCACAAATTGCAAGTGACCTGGAGCGTGGACTGGCTCAACGAGCCCAATCCCCCGGGGCCGGCGATCATCACATATGACATCGAGCAAGCCGGCGACGCCGTGAAGCTGACGATGACCCAGCACACGACTAGCGCCATTCCACGCAAATACATCCAAGCCGGCGCGCAAGGCTGGGCGATCATTCTATCGTCGCTCAAAAGCCTTCTGGAGACCGGCAAGCCTCTCATTGTGAAGATGGAACCGCCGAAATGAGCGCGCCAATCGTAAGAGCCGAGATGCTGATCCGCAGGCCCGCGGCTGATGTATTCGGCGCGTTTGTTGACCCGGCGATCACAACGAAATTCTGGTTTTCAAAGTCGAGCGGCAAACTCGAAGCCGGCAAGCGTGTGCGCTGGGATTGGGAAATGTACGGCGTCGGCGACGATGTCGACGTCAAGGCGATCGCGCCAAACACGCGTCTCGTATTCGAGTGGTCGTTTCCGAATTCCAATCTGGTGGAGATGACCTTCACGCCGCACGCGAAGGGTACGCTGGTAAGCATCACCAATAGCGGCCTACGCGGTGATGACGTGATCGCTGAGGCGCTCGATCTTACGCAAGGCTGGAACATCGTGCTCTGCGCCGCGAAGGCGTGGCTCGAGCACGGCATCGAACTCAACGCGATCACGGACAAAGCGCCGGATCACAACATCAAAGGGTGGGACAAATGAGCAAGCCAGATTTCGTCTATGTGATTTATATCCAAGCGCCCAAGGATAAGGTGTGGACCGCACTCACGACAGGCGAACACACGCAGCATTTTTGGAACCGCTACGTACGTTCAGATTGGAAGCAAGGCGCGCGCGTCGAGTTCATGTATCCTGAGGATCAGAACAAGCTCAGCCATGATGGCGAAGTCATCGAGATCGATCCACCCAACCGCTTGGTCATGACGTTCGACATGAAGCCGGAAGGGTTCACCGAGGCGCCGTCGCGGGTGACTTACGAACTAGCCGACCACGAAGGCGCAACGAAACTGACCGTGATCCACGACAACTTCCCGCCCAACACCGATGTGCTGCACCGTATTTCCAGCGGCTGGCCACGCATTCTCTCGGGCATGAAAACCTACATCGAGAGCGGTAAACTCGGCTGACGCTTCGGAAACTTGTCAAAAGCGGCCTCAGTTTGCGCTGGGGCCGCTTTCATTTCGACGCTATGTATCGCCTCCAGGAGTTCGACACATGGCAACCACGCTCGTCACAGGCGCCAATCGCGGCATTGGTCTGGAATTATGCCGTCAGCTGAAGGCGCGCGGCGACGACGTGATCGCCGTGTGCCGCAAAGGCTCGTCGGAGCTTGATGCGCTGCATGTGCGTATCGAGCCCGGCATCGATGTGAGCGATTCGGCATCCATCACGCAGCTGGCCAAGCGCCTCGCTGACGTAAAGATCGACGTGCTGATCAATAATGCCGGCGTGCTGCATGCCGAAAGTCTCGACCGCATGCGGTTTGACGACATTGAGAAGCAATTCGAGATCAACGCACTAGGCCCGCTCCGGGTCACGATGGCATTGCTGCCCCTGCTCCATGACGGCAGCAAGGTTGTGATCATCACCAGCCGCATGGGTTCGATCGGTGATAATGGCTCGGGCGGTTATTATGGCTACCGGATGTCGAAGGCGGCGGTGAACGCGGCCGGCGTGTCGCTCGCGCACGACCTCAAAGGCCGCGGCATCGCGGTTGGGCTTTTCCATCCCGGCATGGTCGCGACAGAGCTGACCGGCAAGAACGGCATTCCGGCGCAAGAGGCAGTGCGCGCATTGGTTCAGCGCATCGATGCACTCACGCTAGCGTCGAGCGGGCGGTTCATACACGCAGGCACCGGCGAGGAATTGCCTTGGTGAACGCGGCGCAAGTGCGGCGCTGAAGCTAAGCGAAGATCGCGACGGATTGCCGGCCAGCCGCAATGAGTTCGCCGGCCTCGGTCCACATGGCCATGTTTTGCAGCGAATAGCCGTTCGCGGCCTGCTCGCTCTCCGCCCACAACAAATGCCAGCCATCAAGGCTTTGCGGCCCGCGCGCCACGTCGACCGTCCACGTCATCGTGCTGATCGGCGCCGGTTGCGGAAACACAACCATCGCGGCGGGCGGCAAACAATCAGCGAGCGCGAGCAATGCCGTCGTTGGATCGGCGCCGCCCGTATCGAGAAAACGCGTCCACACAACGAACTCAGGCTGCGTGGCCTCCGGATCGAACAAGCGGCCTCCCGATGCGAGACGGGTCTCGAAATTATTCCAGAAGCCAGGTCGCGCCGCCGCGCCCTCTTTGCGGAATGACGCGCACGCATCGGGCGCTGGCACGCTCGGCTTGGCCAAAAAATCGTGCGCGACTTTGCTCTCGCGCGGCGCGCCGAAAACCAACGTAGCGCGCGCGGCTTGGCCTTCTTCGCTGAAGCAATCAGCTGCGATCAATGCGGATGAGCGGCCGCGGCGAAGCAATGTTGAAGTGAAGCGAAGATTGCCGGAAGCGGGGCCAACGAAAGTGAATTGCGCCGAACGCAGCGGGCCGAGATCGGCGTGCGTGCGCCGCACCGCTTCGTGCGCGAGCGCTGCCGTCATGCCGCCATAGAGCGTGCGCCCTTGCGACCATTCAGGCGGCGCTTCGATAACGAAGCCATCCCCTTCCGGAGCGAGTGTTTCGACGACAGCGCGAAGTGAAGACATGGCGGCGGATATGCCCGAAATGGCGACCGCCAAAAAGCGCGTGCCGCCGCGTCATGCAGGAACTTTCGACACGCGCAACCGTTTCGAATCTTGAAAAATTCAGCTACCGGAGATCGTAATGCTCGAACTTGCCGCCATTATCGCCGTGTCAGCCATTGCTCTGACGTTTGTCACTGACGCCACCTCCGGCACGATGAAGGTCGCGCGTTCTATGCGCCGCCGAGAAGGCGGTAAAATTCGCGTGGCGGAGCACCACTAACTTAGGACGAACTTTCGCTTGGCGCTGTCCGCGCTGCTTCGCGCCTAAGCACGCGTTCAAGCAACGCTGCGCCTTCGGGCGTATTCTTCAACGCCTCAAGCATCCCGCCAATAGCAGTGCCGCCGCGCGGTGAGATGAGGCTCATCGCGTCTTGCACGCCCTGAACCGCGTCGCCGGTGTTGGCGATCACCTTTACGTCAGCCTGCGCAATCGCTTTCGCCTGCTCGACGCCGACCTGAACGTAGGCGTCTACGCCGCGGAGAGAGACGAGATAGGCTTGGTAGCCCTCGTTTGAACCAATCTCTTTGGCGAGCTCAATTTGCGCCGCGACCGGCGCGAGTTGCAGCGCTTTTTCCGCGTCAGCCTTGGCGTTGCCTTCAACGCGGATGCCCTCGGCGCTGAGCTTTGTCGCTTGCAGATCACCATCAGCGCGCAGGATCGTGGTTTCCTTGTCTTGTGATGCGGAAACGACCTGCTGGTCCTTGGTGATTTCGGCTTGGCGCATGGTGGCGACGCGCACGACCTGCATTTCCCGCTCGCGCGT
The DNA here is from genome assembly GCA_031431115.1 of Caulobacteraceae bacterium. GTDB lineage: Bacteria > Pseudomonadota > Alphaproteobacteria > Caulobacterales > Aquidulcibacteraceae > Vitreimonas. Next base: position 5,990 of record JANPCV010000003.1, on the reverse strand, counting down.
GATCGCAGCTTCCGCTTGCACCTCTTGCGAGGCCCTCTCGGTGGCGATGCCGACCTGCTTGTCTTTTTCGGCGGTACGCTGACCGACGACTTGCTGCGCCTCCTGTTCGCGCACTTCGACTTCCTGGCGCGCGGCGATTTCGGCCGTTTGCGCGGAGCGCATATTGTTTGCGACCTCGATGCGGCTGGTCATCTGAATGTTGGACGCCTTCATTGCCATGATGTCGGCGATGACGCGCGAACCCTCGGCGTCGCGCACGTCCATCAGTTCCATGTTCTTGACCGGCTCAACGCCCCAATTCGCAAGTTCAGTCGCGACCTCTTGTGTGAACTGAGCGCCGAAGGTGGCGCGATCGACCATGATCTGGTGGATGTCGTGCGTCGCGAGAATTTTCCGCGCCGCGCCTTGCACGATGTAATGGAGCTGCGCGATCAGATCTTTCATGTTGGCTATGCGCGCGGCGGCGACATTTGTATCCGCGATGCGGAAGAAGGCGGTGAGATCGAGCCTGAACGGCACGCGATCTTTATCGTAGGCTTCGTAGCCCGAGAGCGAGAGCTCAAAATTGTTCACCGGCAGAATGATGCGGCTGACGCCGATGAACGGCGCCCAGCTCGGCCAATTGTAATAGACGTTGCCGGCCTTTTGACCCGCGCCATACGAGGTGGTTTTGCGCCTCGATTGCACGGTGTGGACCATATTGGTTGGGACCACGACACGCAGCAAAATCGAAATGATGATGAGCAGCGCAAACGCCGCGCCGATGAATAGTGGCAGTGACGGCGCTACGTCCGAGAACACGCCAACCAATTCAGACATCTCGTCTCTTCCCTCTCGCCCGCCGCCGATCCCGTACGGTGGCGCCCGGGCTACGCATTGGATGTAAGCGGGCCACGAGGAAGTTTGAGATATGCGGCGCCGCTTTCGCTCGGAAATCGGACGCCGCCTCCGCGTGCGCTGTTATACCGAAACACTGCCGGTGCGGCGCCCGCGCTTAAAGGCGGCACACGGATTTGGCGAAATATGCGCGTGCAGAACGCGCGGATCGTCCACGGACCGCCGGCTTCCAGCCGGCATCGTGAACATCAAGCTTCGGCTATTCGGAATTATTGGCGCACTTCCGCGTGGTGTAACGAAAGTGCCGGCTGGAAGCCGGCGGTCCGAAGTTTGACGTACGGGACTCACTTCTCCCCGAACAGACTCCCCGTCGCCGGTGCGCTGCTTGGCGCCTTCTTCCCCAGCCGCTCATACGCTTTTGGCGCAGCCATGCGGCCGCGGGGCGTGCGCATGACGAAGCCTTGTTGCATCAGATAAGGCTCGATCACGTCTTCCAGCGCATCGCGGGCTTCGGCGAGCGCAGCGGCGAGCGTTTCAACACCAACTGGTCCGCCCGAATAGGTCTCGACCAAAGCGTGCAGATAGCGCCGATCAAGCAGATCGAGCCCATCGCTATCGACTTCAAGCCGCTTCAGCGCGCGATCGGCGACAGCGACATCGATAACGTCCTCACCCGCGAAATCACGCACGCGGCGGAGCAAGCGAACCGCAACGCGCGGCGTGCCGCGGGCGCGCTTGGCGATTTCCATCGCGCCTTCGGTGGTGATCGGCGCGCCGAGCTTGCCGGCGGCGCGGGTGACGATGCTGAGCAATTCATTGGCGTCGTAAAATTCGAGCCGCACCGGAATGCCGAAACGATCGCGCAGCGGCGTCGACAACATGCCCGCGCGCGTCGTGGCGCCGACGAGCGTAAACGGCGCCAGATCAATGCGCACACTGCGCGCTGATGGTCCTTCGCCGATGATGATGTCGAGGTGATAGTCCTCAAGCGCCGGATAGAGAATTTCTTCGACCGCAGGCGCGAGGCGATGGATTTCGTCGATGAACAGCACGTCGCGCGGTTCGAGATTGGTCAGCAGCGCGGCGAGATCGCCGGCGCGCGCAATCACCGGGCCGCTGGTCGCACGGAAGCCAACGCCAAGCTCACGGGCGACGATCTGCGAAAGCGTCGTCTTGCCAAGGCCCGGCGGACCGAACAGCAGCACGTGGTCCATGGCCTCGCCGCGCGCGCGGGCGGCGTCGACGAACACGCGGAGATTGGCCTTGGCGGCGCGCTGGCCGACGAACTCGTCAAACCCCTGCGGACGGAGCGCGCGATCGGCGCCCTCTCCGGGAATGCGGTCGGCTGCAACGAGGCGTTCTGCTTCGGACATGGGCCTTCCTAGCTCGATTCGGGTTTCCGGATTGTTCCGCGCAGCGCCTGTGGATAAGTGTAAAATTGAAACGTCGGCTTTTGAGATGGACCTTCGTCCTTTGGTCAGCGCCGCTTTCGGCCACCATGAGGACCACCGATGCAGTACATGTTTCTGACCTCCGGCGTCGAGACCGGCGCCGTCCCGCCGCAGCGCATGATCGACGAGATCGAAAAGCTGACCGAACAAGAGATGGCGGCCGGCCGCATGCTCGCGCGCGGCGGTCTCCTGCCGACGGCAATGGGCAGCGCCCGCATTGAATCGCGCCGCGGCAAGCTCAAGCTGACTGACGGGCCTTTCGCTGAGACCAAGGAAGTGCTCGGCGGCTTCGCCATCTTCGAGTTCGCAACGCGCGAGGAAGCGATCGCCGCGGCGGAGCGCTTCATGGACCTACACAGCAAGTATTGGCCCGAATGGGAAGGCGTCTGCGAGATGCGGCCGATGTTTGGCTTCGAGGCCAGCCCCGCCGCGAGCGCCCAACCGGCCTGAGCCCCCTTGTTCGCGCTGGTGCGTGGCCTAAGCTCAAGAGCTATGAGCCGCGCGTTTGTCAAAGAAGATGACGACGCCGTCGAGGATTTGCCGGAGCGGCCGATCTCGACGGCGCCGAATTTCGTCACCAGCGAAGGCCTCGCCGCGATCGAGGCTGAGGTCGCACGGCTGAGCGAGGAGCTTTCGAACGCCGGAGAAGATCGAAGCGAACGCGCGCGGATCGGGCGGGATTTGCGCTACTGGACCACACGGCGAAGCACAGCGCAGCTCGCACCGCCGCCGCACGATTGCGAGGTCGCGCGCTTCGGCTGCACGGTGACAGTCACCCGCGACGACGGTCGCTCGCAAACATTCCGCATCGTCGGCGAAGACGAAGCCCAGCCCGAGCACGCCACGCTGAGCCACGTCTCGCCGCTCGCGCGCGCCGTGCTCGGCAGAAGCGTGGGCGATACCGCCCCAGTGGCGGGGCACGAAGTCGAGATCACAAACATCGCTTAAACCGCGCTAACTCGGCTCATACTGAGCGATCAACGCATTGAGCTGACGCTGCTCGGGTGCGAGCTGAACAACATATTTCATCGCCATCCAGCACGCGCCCAACGCCAGGGCGCCGCCAAGTACAAGCGCCGCGCTCTGCATCTCGTGCGGCGCCATTTTGCCCGTGGCGACGAGCTGATTGAGCAGCACGAATAGAAGCGGCGCGAACGCGATCATGCTCCCGCCAATAATAAAAATCCGCAGTCGAGCGGCATTGTTGTCGGCGCGCAAGGCACGGAAGGTTTCGAGCAATGAGCCTGTTTGCGCCGCGACCGGCGCCGCGCGTTGCGCAATTAAAAACAGCGCCACGAACGGGATCAGCGCGAATGGGATGAGCCCCCACTCTCGCGTCAGATCGATGGCATCGACCTGTCCCGTAACGATGTCGAGAGCCATCAACGCGAGCGGGATAGTCAGCATAACGCCAGCAAACGCGAGCAATCCACGCAGCTGCGTGCGGCGGCGCGCCAAAGTCGCTTGCGCTTCCGCTATGACGTAGGCGCTTGCCGCAGCGTTCGGATTGTTGGCGTTCGAAGCCCAGGCGGCTTGCAGCGCTTCATAATTCATGGGGCGTCCTCCGTGAGTTGGATAAGTTTCTTCCGCACACGCGTCAGACGCGCGCCGACATTGGTTTCCGACAGGCCGTGAAGCGCTGCGATCTCGCCATAGCTCTGACCTTCGAGCGATAAGAGCACGAGCGAGCGATCCAGTGGTTCGAGCTGACGGATCGCGCTGTAGAGGCGGTCGAGCAGCGGGTCATCGCCGCTCTCCTCCTCAACATGCAGGCGCTGGTATTCGGTGTCGCGGCGCCGGCGGCGCGTTTCGCCACGCCGCCAAGTTAGGGCGCGATTGTGCGCGACGCGAAAAATGAAAGTGGCCGGAGCGCTATCGCCGCGAAACGCGGGCGCGGCGCGCCAAACGCTAAGCAAAAGCTCTTGCAGCAGGTCGTGCTGATCGGCGCCAGGCGCGAAGGCGCGCGCGATCCGATGGAACACGCCAATGTGCTCAATCACCCAAATCTGAAAGCGCTCTTCGTCCACACCCGCTCCGTTTTCGCAATCTTAGACGGCGGCGGCGGTGCAATCCTTACACTAGCGGCTAACTTCTTTCAGCGCGGCGCGTATAAGTTCGGGCGCCGGCGCATCGGCTTCGAACTGCTTGGCGGCTGAAGCGACAGCACGAGCGGCGCTCGATTGATCGATGCCAAGATTGACCAGCGCCGACACCGCTTCAGCGCGCGCGCCGCTGGCGGCGACAGATGCCGCAGTATTCGCGCGCGGGGCTGAACCGCCCAAACCGATATAGCCTTTAGGACCGCCCTTGCCTGTCAGCTCGGTCGCAAGACGCGCGGCGAGCTTGGGGCCCACGCCATTGGCGCGCGCGAACGCGGCCTTATCCTGGATAGCGATAGCGTCCGCTAGCGCATCCGGCGGCATGGTGTCGAGAATACCGAGCGCCACCTTAGCGCCGACGCCTGGAATGGTTTGCAGATGCGCAAACCACGCGCGCTCCTCTTCCGAGGCAAAGCCAAAAAGCTTGATCGCATCTTCGCGCACGTGCGTCTCGATAAAGAGCCGCGCCGGGCTGCCAATTTGCAACCGCGCAAGCGTGCGCCCGCCCGATTGGACGACGTAACCGACGCCCCCAACATCGATCAGCGCAGTGTCCTCACTGACCGCCGCAACCGTTCCGCTCAACAACCCGATCATTCTGACCCTCTTACTTCTGCCTGATCGGATTCGCGCGTTCCCGGAAACGCGCCTTTTGCGAACCACTCTCACGCTTACAGGCGCCGAGAGGCATGTTACGATTCGCCCGAGGGACTTAGGTTTTTGCGACTAATTCGCAGTAGTCGATTCCGGGGGATGCGCATGTCCGATAAGAAAAAGCTCAATCGCCGCTCTTTCATGGCGCGCATTGCTGGCGGCGCATTGATCGCAGGCGGCGCGACAGCGCTGATCACCGGCAAAGCCGAAGCGCAAAACTACACGGGCCGCACCGACAATGACTCCGGCAACGGCGCTGACCGTTCTGGCTATGGCCGCACCGGCTTGACCGACAACGATTCCGGCAACGGCTCAGACCGCGGCGGCTACGGTCGTGGCGGCGGTGGCGGCGGCGGAAACAGCCGCTCCGGTCTGACCGACTCAGATTCCGGCGGCAACGCGGACAATGGCGGCAACGGCCGTGGCGCAACCCGCAACAGCCAAACCGGCCTCACTGACGGCGACAGCGGCTCAGCTGCTGACCGTGCAAGCTACGGACGCGGCCCGCGCCGCAACTGGTAAGTCAAACTATGTCGCGCGAGCCGTGGCTCGTAGATCCGCTCGGCTACCTCATTGGGGCTGGGCGTGAGGACGATTTCTTCGCGCGCGTTTATGAGCGCGAAGCGCTTGTGGTGCATCACGATGCGCCCGAGCGTTTCGCGGGTCTCATTTCAATCGACGATATAGATCGCATCGTCACAACTTTGGATCTGCGCGAGGGCCAGCTGGCGCTTGCGAACGCAGAGGCCAATGTCGATTCAGATTCGTACGTCGATGGCGCAAGCTTCATCGATCGCGGCGCGGTGGCGGATCACTACCGGCGCGGCGCGACCATCGTTCTGAACCAAGCGCACCAATTCGACCCCGCGCTGTCGCGGCTGTGCCGTGGTCTCGAGCATATCTTTTCATCGCACGTGCAAACGAACATCTATCTGACGCCGCCGAACGC
>JANPCV010000002.1:0-5186 GCA_031431115.1 Caulobacteraceae bacterium | reverse complement strand
TGGGCCAGCGCGCGTCATCGATACGAATTTCGCGAGCGGCCTACTCGCTCAATTGCTGTCGCTTGCGCCCTACCCGCGTGGACGGCTCAAGTTCGCCGAAGTCGGTCATTGCGCCGCTTTGCTTCGCTAGACAAAGCCCCTTAGCTGGGACGATGCGGGTATTAGTCCTCGGCGCGTATGGCCTGATCGGCTCCGACGTTGTGCGCCGGCTACGGGCTGACGGGCTGACCGTCGTTGGCTTTGGCCGCTCCGCCGCCAAAGGCAAGCGGCTTGCCCCCAACATCGATTGGGTTGGCGCCGATCTCGCTACTCTAACCGAGCCTGAGCATTGGACGCCTTACCTGCGCGGCGTGGATGCGGTCGTAAACGCATCGGGCGCTCTGCAAGACGGCGCTATCGATCGATTGGAAGCATCCCAACACGAAGCTATCGTGGCGCTCGTAAATGCGTGCGCAAACGCCGGGGTGCGCCGCTACGTCCAGATTTCCGCGCCGGGCGCCGCGCCAGACGCGCGCACCGCGTTCATGCGCACGAAGGGCAAAGCAGACGCCGCGCTGCGCGCGAGCGCACTTGAGTGGACGATCCTGAAACCCGGCCTCGTGATCAGCGCTTACGCTTATGGCGGCACCGCTTTATTGCGCATGCTGGCCGCTTTTCCTGCAGTTCAACCATTGATGCTTCCCGACGCGCGGCTTCAGAGTGTGGCGGCCTCAGATGTCGCCGACGCTGTAGCCATCGCTGTCACAACCGAACGTCTTGTGCGTCGGGAAGTCGATTTGGTGGAGCGTACGCCGCACACCCTGGCAGAAACCGTCTCAGTCTTTCGGAGTTGGCTGGGCTTCGCCCCGGCTCATTTCACCTTTTCGACACCGCCATTGCTCGGAGCGCTGCTGGGATTTTGCGCCGATGTAGCCGGCTGGCTTGGATGGCGATCCCCATTGCGAACGACCGCGCTCAAAGTGCTCGCCGGGAACGTGTTGGGCGATCCGGATCAAGGCCAGCAGGCGTTCGGACGTCCATTGAAGACGCTGGTAGAGTCGCTGGACGCCCTGCCCGCGACTTTGCAGGAACGCGTATTCGCGCGAGCGCAGCTCGCCTTCCCGCTCCTCGTCCTATCATTGGCGACCTTTTGGGTTACCTCCGGCGCCATTGCGCTTGCCCAAGCGAATGCGGCCGCGGCGGTGCTGCGCGACACCGTACTTGAGGAGCACGCGATGTCGCTCGTGATCGGTGGCGCGCTCCTCGATGTCGTCATCGGCGTCGGTCTCTGTATTCGCAAGACCGCTCGCCTGGCGGCTTCAAGCGCTATCATCGTCTCGTTGGGCTACGTCGCGCTTGGAACGTGGACCAATCCGGCGCTTTGGTCTGACCCATTGGGTCCGTACGTGAAAATACTTCCAGCCATCGCGTTGGCGTTCGCTGTCACTGCGCTGATCGAGGAGCGTTGATGGATTACGCACTCTTCCTTCGCTGGCTTCACGTCATTGGCGCCGCCGTATTGCTTGGCACCGGCGCCGGCATCGCCTTCTTCATGGTGATGGCGCATCGCTCAAAGGACCCGCGCATCATCGCGCACACAGCAGGCGTCGTGGTGATTGCCGACTGGCTGTTCACGGCGAGCGCCGTTCTGATCCAGCCGATTACGGGCGCGCTGCTTGCTCAGGCGACCGGCTGGTCGCTAAGCGAAGGTTGGATCGTGCTATCTCTTGGGCTCTATGTGCTCACCGGAGCGTTTTGGTTGCCCGTCGTGTGGATGCAGCACCAAATGCGCAACCTCGCCCGCGCCGCCGCCGCAAGAAACGAAGGACTGCCCACGCGCTACCACCAACTCTACCGCGCATGGTTCCTGTGCGGCTTTCCAGCCTTCTTCAGCGTCCTTGGGATCTTCTGGCTGATGCTGGCGCGTCCCGCGCTTTTTTGAAGTCGCCGAAGTGAATGGCTCACTCGCTCAAGTCCAGCCGCTCGCGCCCTGCCCCTCAATTCGGCGCACTCTCGCCGAACTTGGTCAGTCAGCGATCCTGCCAATTTGCCAAAATGCAGCGAGCGCATAGCGGCAACCCAGAGCTGCGCGATGCTTTCCGAAAAATCTCCGGCTCTGCCGATTTACCAAAATTGCCTGCGAGAAGTCGCATCACCTCGGGACCTAGCGATATTCGGTTTCCGACGGCCACGCCTCTTCATCGGCCGGCTCATCCTGGGCATCCAACGGCGGATTCCAATCATCGTAATAGCTGTCCGCCGGCGGTTCATAGCGGCGCTCGTAATAGCGACGGCGGCGCTCGCGGCGGCGTTCGCGCCATTCTTGATAACGTTGCTCTTCTTCGAGGCTAGCCAGGTCTTCCTGAACCGCCGCATCGTCGATCACCGCATTGGCGCCGTGGCGCACACGCGTGACAGGTTCGATCTGGCGGGCCGGCGGCGCGGTGCGCGCGACTTCGTCTCGAACGGACGCTCGAGGGCGACGCGCCGGCTGCGCAACATCGCGTCGCGCAGACCGACGCGCAGCCACACGACGTTCCCGTGGACGCTCCACCCGCTGCGGTGCCGGCGAGCCTCCGAGCAATTGCGCTTCGGAAGCCGCCAATTGTTGCGATGACGCAGGCGCCGATGCGCTCTCAGCGACTTCGACTGGAGGCGACTCGTCCGTTCGAGGCGATTGCGCCGGTGGTGGCGTTGGTTGGGACGCCGATTGCGCGGGTGATGCGCAGATCGCCTGCACCTCGGGCGGCAAGTCTGGGCAGAACTCAACCACGGCGGTCCGTATCTCTTGTCCGATGGCGTCGGTCACCTTGTGGAACGCGGTTCTCGCAATTCTAATCTCGGTGTCTGTCGGCGGCCCGGTGATGGCGACAGAGAACGCGATGGCGAGCGACGCCGTCATCACGACGAAGCCGCGGAACCCGTAAAGCCAATAGCTAACAAGGGATGTCGCACGCATCTTCGCGCTTTGCTCCGCCCAGAATGTCCCTCGCCGCCAATGAGACAGACCGTGGCGCGGCGGTGAAGTGGACAAAGCATTCATGTGGCAGCGGGCGCCATGAAACGTCGAAAATTTTTTCGCGTTCGGGCCGCAGCCGCAAAGCCCTGACGCGCCTTGGCGGCGTGCTGATCCTAAGCCCCGCCCAACGGGGCGAAAGGGCCAGCGGACGTCATAGTGATGAATTTCGCGAGCGGCCTGCGCACACAGCAATGGCGTGTTCTCGCCGAAATTGGTCACCGGACTATCCCGCTCGGCCTTACTTCGGCTCGTAGCCCCCATGAGGTTGGGGTTCACGCCACGTTCAGCCGCTTTGTCAAATCTTGTCGTGAGAGGGAAGCATGACGGGAGCTTGTGCTTCATGAAACGCATCATCACGGCGGTCCTTGCGGCCGCATCATTAAGCGCCCCCTTGGCGATTCCCGCTGCGGCGGCCGCGCACGAGCGCGATCGACAATATCGCGACTACGACCGTGACTATGACCAACACTATCGCGATGATCGCGACAGCGACTGGCGGACCGACCGCTACAGGCGAGACCTACGCCGCGCTATCCGGCGCGGGGATTGGAATTCGCGCGCGTTCAACGGCTATACTTACCGCGGCCAATGGCAATACGGCGCACCGCCGGCGGCATACTATGACGATCCTTACTTCGATCCCGGCTATCGGGCTTGGCGGCGCGGTGACCGCCTGCCCTCCTATTATCGCGACCGCTACGACGAAGTGGATTGGCGCGATTGCGGCCTACGCGCGCCGCCGCGCGGCTACCGCTATGTTGAGGACGATCGCGGGAACTATCTCCTTGTCGCGATCGCAACCGGCGTCATTTTGAGCGTACTCCTCGGCGACAACTGAGTCGAACGTCTCCTTCCTCGACCTACTTGCGCTCGACGCCCCGGAGGAAACTCCGGGGCGCTCTTTTGTCTGGTCTCGCGTCCGCCCGGCTATGCGGTCAAGATTTGGGTCGAGGCGGCGACATCCACACGCACTTCACACATTGTCCGCCGCATAGCTTCGTACGCCGCCTATCGCAGAGCATAGTGACGAGGCGATCTGGAAGCCTTCCGGCTGAGCTGGCGCCGATATGATTGGCCGGGCGCGGACATGATCGCCGAGGACGGCAAGCGTAGCCGCTACGCTCGCGCACAAACGCTCTCGCATGGCGATCCCTGCAGATTCTGCTGCCTGAGGCCGCCGTTCAAACGCTGCTCAGGTGGCTCGCGCCATTGTCGCACCTGTTCAAGCGTTGGCGAGGGACCGCTGTCATTTGGACCCGGAGCACAAAGTTATGAAACGTCTTGTCACCGCCGTTGCAGCTGTCGCCCTCTTCGTCAGCATGGGCGCGACCAGCGCATACGCACAAAACCGCACTGTCGTGAATCAATCGGGTTACTCGAACGCCGCCGGCGCCGTGCAAAGCGGCAACCGCAACGGCGCCGTCACCAACCAACGCGGCAACCGCAACTACGCACGCGGCGTCCAAGAAGGTTACAATAACTTCCTGCGCATGGATCAGTACGGCACGCGCAACCACGCCACGACGACGCAAGTCGGCACCGATAACTTCGCCGCCACGGGCCAAGAAGGCCGCAACCTCAGCTCGAACGTCATCCAAACCGGACGTGGCAACGTCGCCGGCGTCGCGCAGATCGGCAACAACAGCCGCGCGGTGACCGACCAAGACGGCCGCAACAACACCTCTGGCATCATCCAGATCGGTAACGGCCAAGATGTTGAAGTCCGCCAGCGTGGCGAAGGCAACATCTCGGTGGTGGTCCAAAGCGGCTACAACTGAACGCGCAGCGGGAGGGCGCACTCCGCCTTCCCGCCCCGCCTCCTCTTTCGAGTGGGAGCACTCCAATGTTGAAAAGATCAGTTTCTCTTATCGCGCGCGTAGCGCTGCTCACCACGGCCTGCTCTGCAGCCGCAGCAACCAGCACGATCGCGGCGCAAGCCCCGCTGGCGCCGGTCGCGGTTGTTGAACCAGCGCCCTCCCAAGCCGCCTTCACGCCCGCCAGTTACGACGACGCGCCTCTTACATGCGAGGTCCGCTCGCGCCGCACCTCGAACGGCGTGCTCATCCAAGCGCGCGCCTTCGCCGATCGCGACATCGACGCCTCGTACGATCTGCGCATCGTGAAATCCGGCGGCGGCAACTCTTCTGAAGTCAGCCAATCCGGCGACTTCTCGCTCGACGCCGGCAGC
>JANPCV010000001.1:0-33202 GCA_031431115.1 Caulobacteraceae bacterium | reverse complement strand
GGGGGTGTAGTTTATGTTTGAATATATCCATTATGGTGAGGACCGCGGGCCTCCGGCCCGATTTGGCGCTTTTGATTGATGTGCTTGTAAAAATGCGGGCCGGAGGCCCGCGCTCCAACCTGTAAAGTGCCTGTGTGTATGCGGAGGATAGATGGAAAAAACACGCTTCCCGACCAAGCGGCGACAGCCGCGCAGAGCCGGGACCTAGGGACAAACGCGCTGCGTGTTGCCAGCCCCTGGATCCCGGATCGCACCCCGGCTTAAAGCCGGGGCTGCGTCCGGGAAGCGTGTTGTGATTGAGCGAACGTTTGAGATTGGCCCAATGCGGAGATCGGAAGGCTATGGCGCTTTGTTTCTACTGGTCCGGCGTCGGAGGGCAATCACGCCAAAGAGCAATGCCCCATAGACGAACGGCAGAACTATCGCGAACAACGCGAAGGCCAACCACGCGTCCAAGTCGCGCATAGACGCGAAGGCGAAGCGATTTGCATAGATCGCAATCGCGATTAGGGCGCCCACAAACGCCAGCGCAATCCAGCGATGCGGAAAGACCGCAACAATGATCAGCGGCGCGGCGAGCACAACCAAGGTCTCAATCGGCAAATGATGCTCCCAAAAATAGACGCTCGGCTCACTTCTTGCGCAAAAACTTCAGCGCGCGCGCGGTGCGGCTGAAGACGGTGAGGATCGAGCCGAGTAGGACGAGCCAGAGTGCGAAGGCGATGAAGACGCCTTTGCCGGGATCGGCGACGTAACCCCAATCGAGGATCGCAGCCGCCTGTGCGCCGATCCACGGATCGGCGAGTGAGACGAGCGCAAACACGGTCATCCAAAACATGCGATGCGGCTTGGCCATTGGCCCGGAGAAATCCGCGGGCGCGCCGGCGCTCTTGGCGACTTCACGGACGTAGGCGGTCATCACGGCTGCAACGCCTGCAGCCCAGCCGAGCGTCGCGTCGAACATGCCGGTGGCGGCGACGCCGTAGCCTGCGCCAACGAGAATGAAGATGTCGGCGAAGCGATCCGGGAGTTCATTCCAGATCGGACCATCCGGTCCGCCCTTCCCGGCTTCAACTGCAACCATGCCGTCGAGCATGTTGGCGAGCAGGCGCAACTGGCAAAACAGCGCCGCGCCAATCAGCAACATGACGCGGTCGCCGCCGGTGCTGATGCCGCTGGTGTAGAAGCAAGCGCCCGCGAGCGCCGCAAAGACGATGCTGGTGAAGGAGATGAAGTTTGGCGTGACGCCGGCCTTCGCGAGCACGCGCGTCAGATATTTCGCGTAGCCGCGATTGCGCTGGCCGATGGGGCGGCGGTTCTCTTCAACGACCATGGGCTGCTCTCCAGAGTCGCAGATTGTAGAGGATGGCGTAGCTCGTCGATACGGTGAACGGGACGGCGATGGTGGCGAGCACTTCCGGCGTGCCGGCGAGCGTGTGCGCGGTGGTGAGGATGGCGGCAATCACCGTTGCCGTGACCAAAGGCGGCGCGATCAAAGCAGCGACATCGCGGCCGCCCTCGCCGGCGCGTTCGCGGAAGAACATCGCGCTCATGCGCTCGAGGCCCTTCTTCAAGAACAGCGTGAGCACACCGGAGATCGCGCCTTGCACGAGGCCAGCTAGCAGCGCTTGCGGCAGAGGATGGGCGCGGTTGGCGAACACGGCCCAGGCGCCCATGGCGATAAAGCCGAACGCAACGTGCACGAACGTGTTCGAAGCCATCTGCGCTCGAAACGATTTGGTCTCGCTCATTGACGCGCGCTCCGGCTGAGGTGAGATGAACGGATGGGCTTCAATCTCCCCGGCGATATATCCGTGTACGTTGTGAGCCCGGCGCTGACGTTCGGCTTCCTGGGCGTGCTCGCGCTGCTGATCCTCGGCACCATCGCCGCTGTTGTGCTGCCCGCGATGCAGCCAGGCAAATGGAGCGATCTCGGGCCGCGCATGCGCTCGTGGTGGGTGATGGCTGTGCTCGTCGGCGGCGCGTTGCTGCTCGGCTGGCAAGTGACGGCGGTTCTGTTCGCGTTCATCTCGTTCCTGGCTCTGAAGGAATATCTGACGCTGGCGCCGACGCGGAAGGAAGACCGTCTGATCGTCTTGTTGGCGTATCTTTCGGTGTTTCTCAATTACGGACTGATCTTCGCCGATGGTTTGTTTGACGACAGCTATCAGATCTATCTGGTTTTCACGCCGGTTTACGTCTTCCTCATTGCGGCGGCGGCGATGGCGTGGATTGGGCGGACTGACGGTTATCTCGCGACCGTGGGCATCGTGCATTGGGGCACGGTCGTTTGCGTCTATAATATTGGCTACATCGCGTACTTGATGCGCGTGCCGGATGCGCAAGCGCCTGCGGGCGGCGCTGGGCTGGTGTTCTTTTTGATCTTCATCACGCAGCTCAATGACGTCGCGCAGTATTGCTGGGGCAAGGCGTTCGGGAAAACCAAGATCACACCGAAAGTGTCGCCGAACAAAACCTGGGAAGGCGCGATTGGCGGCTGGATCACGGCAGCGGCGGTTTTCTACGTCCTCGCGCCCTATTTCACGCCGCTGGCGCCGATGCAGGCGGCGATCATGGGGCTCATCGTTCCGATGGCAGGCTTTTTCGGCGACATCACCATGAGCGCTGTGAAGCGCGATATCGGCGTGAAAGACACCTCGCACCTTATTCCGGGCCACGGCGGCGTGCTCGACCGGCTCGACAGCCTCACATTCGCCGCGCCGGTTTACTTTCATCTGCTCGCGTATTTCGCCATTGAGCGTTTCTGATGCTGCAGACGATACGGCGCTATGGACTGATGCTGGTGGTGCGCCCGGTGGCGCGGCTGCTGTTCGGGCTCGATGTCATCGGCAAGGAAAAACTGCCGACCAAAGGCCCCGCCATCATCGCCGCCAATCACAACAGCCATGTCGACACGATCGTGATGCTGTGCCTGTTTCCGTCAAAGCTGTTGGCGAAGGTGCGGCCTGTGGCGGCGGCGGATCACTTCGATAAAGGCGGCTTTGGCTCCTGGTTCTCGCGCAACGTCATTGGCATCATCCCGATCAAGCGCGGCGCGGCGTCACGGACCGAGGACGTGCTGGCCGGCGCGAAGGAGGCGCTGACGCGCGGCGAGATCTTAGTGGTGTTTCCGGAAGGCTCACGCGGGGAGCCGGAAGAGATGACGCGGTTCAAGACGGGCGTCGCGCGACTGGCGGAATTTTGTCCCGAGGCGCCGGTGATCCCCGTTTATTTGCAGGGCGCGGGGCGTTCGTTGCCGAAGGACGCAAAGCTGCTGGTGCCGTTCAATACGACGGCGGTGGTCGGTGATCCGCTGATGTGGACCGGCTCCAACCATGGCTTCATCGATGAATTGCGCGCGAGGATCGAAGCGCTGAAAGCGCAGGCGCCGCCGTTGAAGTGGAGCTAAATATGGACCGCCGGCGTCTCGCCGGCCAACACAGGCGCATGCCGGCGAGACGCCGGCGGTCCATATTAGAGCTTTCACGGCTCCGAGCGCGCCCAGTCGCACAGCTGCTGCGGCGGTGATTGTTGTGCGAAGGCGGTGAGCGCGGCGTGATCGCTGTTTTGCAGCCAAGCGAAGAACGTTTCCTGCGATACGATCCAGTCGCGCTTGGGCGCTGGCGCGTCGTCGTTCCAGACGATCGGCGCGAGGTTCTGGTCGAGCGCGATGGTGCTCAGCGTCGTGTTCATGATCTCGGAGGGGTGCGTGTACGCTTCCGGCGGTACGGCCTCGCCGCGCAATTTTAGACGCGCGGCGCGCGTGGCTTCCGACACGCCGACGTAAAACGGCAGAAATCCCAAACCCACCGTGCGGCAGAGCTCGTTGGGAAAGCGCGTGTCGTCGTTGAAGATGTGCGCGTCCGGCTGGGCGCCGGCATAGCGCACGAAACTATCGACCCAGATGTCCGCGTAGCCATGGCGCTCGCTCCAAAGTTCCGCGAGCCGGGCTTGCAGGGATGCATCGACGTCAGGGCGGCCTTCCCTGCCCCAATCGGTGCCGATGGTTTTGAGCAGGGCGCGGTCGGATTGGATTTTTTTGTCCACGGGGCGGCCAAGCACCGCTTCGCTCAGACGGTACACGTCCTTCGCAAACGGCAGCACGACGCCAGCTGTCAGCGACGCAGCCTTGTGCGCCACGTAGCTCTTGCCGGAGCCGAGCATGCCGAGGAATACGAGTCGGAATGGCATCAGAGGTGACACACACGCACGGCGGACCGGCGTGTCAAGTCGCACCGCCAGATCGAGTGCGTGTGTGTCACCCGCCCCTGCGCGTGGCCTTCACTGTGATCCGATCCCGCTCGCCCGGCCGGCGCTCGCATAGCAGCTTCGCGATCTGGCTGTCGTCGAAGAAGACATGGCCCTTGAGGGCGTCGAGAAGCGCTTTGGCGAGGTTGTCGAGATCGAGGGTTGGGACTTCGCCGACGTACTCCATGACGAGCTCAACTTCGAACTCGCCATAGCGTGGGCGGATGGCGAATTCCTTGCGGAAGAACTCGTAGACCAGCGGTTTGTAATAGCGCGCCTGGGTGGTGACGCCTTCGATGGCGATTTCGGCGCCGCCGGCGATCTCGCGAGCGCGCACTTTGCCGCGGCCGGTCCAGTCCGACGCCATTCGTCACCTTCCGGCTTGATCGCCTCAATCGGCGCCCATATCCCCTGCGGAAGCAGATTCAGCAAGCGAGCATGCCCATGTCCACCCGCACCGAAACCGATACCTTTGGCCCGATCCAGGTCGAGAGCGACAAGTATTGGGGCGCGCAGGCGCAGCGCTCGCTGCAGAACTTCAAGATTGGCGAAGAGAAGATGCCGGCGCCGATCGTGCGCGCACTCGGGATCGTCAAACGCGCGGCGGCTGAAGCCAACATGGAACTCGGTGTCCTGAAGCCGGAGGTTGGCGCGACGGTGGTGAAGGCCGCGCAGGAAGTGATCGAAGGCAAGCTCAACGCGCATTTCCCATTGGCCGTCTGGCAGACGGGCTCGGGCACGCAGTCGAACATGAACGCCAACGAAGTGATCTCGAACCGCGCGATCCAAATGCTCGGCGGCGAGATGGGTTCGAAGAAGCCGGTGCATCCGAACGATCACGTCAACATGAGCCAATCGTCGAACGATACGTTCCCAACGGCGATGCACATTGCATGCGCCGAAGAGATCGAGCACCGGCTGATCCCTGCTCTCTCGAAGCTGCGCAATGCGCTGAACGACAAAGCGCAAGCGTGGAAGGACATCATCAAGATCGGCCGCACGCATACACAGGACGCGACGCCGATCACGTTGGGTCAGGAATTTTCCGGTTACACAACGCAGATCGAAAACGGCATCACCCGCATTCAGCAATCGATGCCGATGCTGATGCAACTTGCGCAAGGGGGCACGGCGGTTGGGACTGGTCTCAACGCGCCGATCGGATTCGCAGACCTGGTCGCCGACAAGATCGCGGCGATCACGCAGATGAAGTTCACCTCCGCGCCGAACAAATTCGAAGCCCTGGCCGCACACGACGCGATGGTGTTCAGCCACGGCGCGATCAACACGGTGGCGGTCTCGCTCTTTAAGATCGCCAACGACATCCGCTTTTTGGGGTCCGGCCCCCGCTCCGGCCTTGGCGAGCTGATGCTGCCGGAAAACGAGCCGGGTTCCTCGATCATGCCAGGCAAGGTGAACCCGACGCAGTGCGAGGCGCTGACGCAGGTTTGCGCGCAAGTGTTCGGCAATCACGCCGCGATCACATTTTCTGGCGCCAGCGGTCACTTCGAGCTGAACGTGTTCAACCCGGTGATGGCGTACAATTTCTTGCAGAGTGTGCGACTGCTGGCCGACGCAGCCGTCAGCTTTACGGATAATTGCGTTATAAACATCGAGCCCCGCCTCGATAACATTAAGGCCGGCGTCGATCGCTCGCTAATGCTGGTGACAGCACTCGCGCCGAAGTACGGCTACGATCGCGCCGCGAAGATCGCAAAGACTGCGCATAAGAACGGCACGACGCTGCGCGAAGAGGCAATCAAAGACGGAATTCCCGCAGAAGACTTCGATGTAATCGTGCGGCCGGAGAACATGATCAGCCCTGGCTGACGCTCCCTGACACAAGTCTCACCCAGGCGTGACGAAAGCTTCATTACACTCGCTTTACGCGGTCCTTACATAAGTGAGAGCGAAGCAATTTGCGATCACAGAAGTTCCCTTAGCGCAGCGCGATGCGACCGCCTGTCACCTGTAGTTTGACGCGCGAAAACGATTGTTTAACGCCGGTACTGGCCTACATCAGGCCTTGAATGGCTGAGATCGTAAACTTGCGACGTACGCGCAAACAAAAAGCGCGGACAGAAGCGGAAACCGAAGCCGCTGCAAATCGCTTAGCTCACGGACAGAGCAAAGCAACACGCAAGCTGACAGACGCACAACAGGAGGCCGCGAGGCGGAACCTTGATGGACACAAACGCAACGATGACAATGACTGATACTAAAGGCGCATTGCAGAAGCGCTCGATGCGGATCGCTGGACACCGCACTTCTCTCGCGCTTGAGGCGGAGTTCTGGGGTGCGCTTGAGAAGATCGCGCGCGATCGCTCGATGACTCTCCCGGTGCTCATTGCTTCGATCGATGAGCGTCGCGGCAAGAACACGCCTGAGGCTTCACTGGCCTCCGCCGTTCGCGTGTTCGTTCTGGAAAACCGCCTGAACTGATCGCTATTGGCGCTGGCGCCCGTAGAGGGCCACGGCGTAATAGCACGGCGCGACGGTGCAGGCGTACATATGGACTTGCACGGTGAATGTACCGGTCGATGTTGGGATCACGCCAACAACGGGCTGACTTGAGGTCGCGGTGTCCTCAATGATGAGGCCACCATTTCCATCGAACAAGCGCAGGTCGAGATCCGAGCAATCGCGATCGCAGACGCCGACGATCTGATACTCGTAGCCAACGCTCATCTGTGCCGGCACGTCCCAAGTCTGGCCAGGCTGGAGACCGCCGCTGAACGGTTGCCCGACCATCTGGTAGCCTTGCTGAGCGAGCGCGCTCGAAGCCTGCTGCAATTGCGCGACGATGATTTGCTGCGGGTTCTGATCGCCTGCCGGCGGCTGTTGCGGTTGCTGCTGCGGCGGCGTTTGCACCGGCGGCACGTTGTACGCAGTTTGCTGTTGCTGCTGCGTAGCGAAGCCGACGACGCCGAGCACAACCACAACAGCGGCAACACCGCCGGCCACCCACGCCCAAACCGGAACGCCGCTTTTTGTTGGCGGCGCCGCTGGCGTTGACCAAGCAGCTTGCTGCGTCTGTTGAACCGGCGGCGGCGTTGCAGCGCGCGGCGGCGCTGACGGCATAGGCTGCGATGGCGGCCGCGGCTCGGCCTTGGTTGCGTTCATCACGGCATCAACGAAGCGGCGCCAATGCGGATGATCCGCTTCGCCGTTCCAACTTGAAAGGTTCGCTGCTTGCACTTCGCCAAAACCGAAGGGCGGTTGTGAGCTGTCGATCGTCACCGGGATGAGCACGCCCTTGTCGCGGCCCATGCGCGCTTCTTCGCGCACCCATTGTGACTTCGTGGAATTCTCGCTCCACAGCACGATCAGCGCTTTGGATTGGGTCAGCTTTTGCTCGATGTAATCGGCCCAGGTGGTGCCGGGCGGGATTTCGTTGTCCCAGAAGACGTCGAGACCGGCGGCCTCAAGGCCCTTGGCGACCTGATCGGCACGCGCGGTATCCTCACGCGCGTAAGACAGAAATACGTCGGCCATGGCCCCTCCTCAGGTCCGCTTTTCTAGCAGGCGTCGGAGGCGGGTTTCAAATGGCGATCACGCTGCTTTGGGGTCCGGGCCATGCTGGTTTGGTCCGGGCTGGCCCGGAATGAAGATAAAGACCAGGGCCGCGATGCCGCCGATGTACGGGATGCAGACCAAAGCAGCGAGCCAGCCGCTCTGGCCGAAATCATGCGCGCGCCGGCTCGCGGCGGAAACAGTCGGCGCGATCAGCGCGAGGCAGGCAATCAGCGTGACGATGTAAGAACGCTGGACGCCAGTGTACGGATCGATGCCGCCGACGGCGATGTCGACGATTGCCGCGATCACGCCGACAACGAACGCGAACACGAAGAACCAGCCGTACTCCGAACGCCGCGCGCGGCCTTTGCCGTCAACATAGAGACGCAGACACTTTTGAATGTAGGCGATCGGCGAAAGCTTTTCGCCGCTTTGCGGATTGCCTTGGGCCGAACTCCAGCTTTGCTGTGTATTCGGCGGCGGCGTTTGCCATCCACTTTGTTGTTGCTGGGGCTGATGTGGCTGCGGCGGCGCTTGCGGCGCGGCGGCGGCGGGTTGCGGCATTGCACCATCGCGCGCTTTCGCAAACACGGCGTTGGCGAAGCGGCCCCATTGCGGATGATTGTAGTCGCCGCCCCATTGCGAGAGATCGGCGGCTTGAACATCGCCAAAACCAAACGGCGGCTCTGCGACGTCTAGCTTCGCTGGGATCAACTTGCCGCGCCCCATGCGCGCTTCTTCGCGCACCCATTGCGACTTGGTGGAGTGCTGGCTCCAAAGCACGACAGCGGCGTTGCACTGATTGAGCTTGGTTTCGATATAGTCGGCCCAGGTTTGGCCGGGCGGAATCTCATTGTCCCAGAAAACGTCCAGGCCCATAGCTTCGAGCCCGCGTGCAACGCGCTCGGCTTGGGCGCTGTCTTCGCGAGCGTAAGAGATGAAAACGTCTGACATGGGAATCCTCGCTGTCATCTGAGTCCAGCGAGGCTTAGCAACGCCATTACCGGCGCGCGACGGCTAAGACGCAAATCCGGTTAGGAACCGAAGCTCGGGACAACCACAGGCGGAGAATTCGGCATCGAAACGTCCCCGGTCGCTTGGCTCTGGCCCCGCTCGGGCGCGAGCGCGTTAAAGGCCATCGTCGTGAGCGCCAGCACGAGGACGAGAGCCACTAGAGCCGCGAAGGCGCCGATGCGGCTTTCGTTTGTATTGAACACCTTCGGCTCCTTTCTCGCTGTGACAACAGCGTAAGTAGGACGAAGTTCCCGCTACGGGGTGGGTAACGCGGCGCAATACACCAAAGCGACGCCGGATTGCCACGGACCACCAGCGACCATCATGGCGCGGGCGGATTCAGCGAAGGAAAGCTGGATATTATAGGGCTGCGGCGGAGATTCCGCTGTGCAAGTGGCCTGAATGTCGTAGCCGCGATCGGTCATGACGACGTTCTGAAACGCACAGGAAACTTCGCCGCGCGTCGAGATGCGCCGCTCCTCAAAGCGCCATGCCGGTTCGGCGCAGCCCTCTGAAGTGGTCGCCCACAGCCCAACATAACGGGGCACGCTTTCGCTCGGCGCCGGCAACGTAGAGGGAAGCGGTTCCGCCTTCCCCACTTGCGCGGCCGCAGCCGGGTCAGGTTCGGGTTCGGCCGGATCGGTACAAGCGATCATCGCAATCGAAGCTGCGGCAGCCGCCAGTCGGCACAAAAGGTTGGACGCGCGCATCACCAGCGAAACGATTGCGCCGCGCGGCTGTTCCGCTGACAGCGCGGGGCTCGAAAGCTACAGCATTCGGCACTACGTTCCCGGTTCGTGCTAGAACTGCGCGACAACGGACGAATCGATGAGCGAAGAAGGCGAAATGCTGCCGATCTCGGTGCGCGCGGCTGCGGTTGCGCCGTACCTTGCGTCGCTCAATGCTGGGCAGCGCGCGGCGGTGGAAGCGCTCGACGGCCCAGTGCTGGTGCTCGCGGGCGCGGGCACCGGAAAAACGCGCGTGCTCACGACGCGGCTCGTGCATTTGCTGACCACAGGCAGAGCCAAGCCGTGGTCTGTGCTCTCGGTGACCTTCACGAACAAGGCGGCGCGCGAGATGCGCGAACGCGTTGAGAAGCTGCTCGGTCCCGGCGGCGGTGGTTTGCCCTGGCTTGGCACCTTTCACTCGATCAGCGCGCGCATGTTGCGTACGCACGCCGAACTCGTCGGTCTCAAGAACAATTTCTCGATCCTGGATACCGACGATCAGATCCGCCTCCTGAAGCAAATCATCGACGCTGAAGGCATCGATGAGAAACGCTGGCCGGGGCGCCAGCTCGCGGGCGTGATCGATGGCTGGAAGAACCGCGCGCTGACGCCGGACAAAGTGCCGAAGAACGAGTCCTTCTCGTTCGCCGATGGCGGCGGTGTGAAGCTCTACGCGATTTACCAGGCGCGGCTGAAAATTTTGAACGCCTGCGATTTCGGCGATCTGCTGTTGCACATGATCGACATTTTCCAGCGTCATCCGGATGTGCTGGAGACATATCACAAGAAGCTCAGTCACCTGATGGTGGACGAGTATCAGGACACGAACGTCGCGCAGTATCTGTGGCTGCGCTTGCTGGCGCAGACGCGCAAGAATTTGTGTGTGGTCGGCGACGATGATCAGTCGATCTATGGCTGGCGCGGCGCGGAGGTCGATAACATCCTGCGCTTTGAGCATGACTTTCCGGGCGCAGAAGTCGTGCGGCTGGAGCAGAACTATCGCTCAACTGGGCATATCCTTGCCGCCGCCTCGCATCTGATCGCCAACAACCGCGGGCGACTGGGCAAAACGCTGTTCACGGACGATGAACTCGGCAATCGCGTCAAAGTGCGCGGCGTTTGGGACGGCGAAGCCGAAGCGCGCCTGATCGCGGACGACATCGAGCAATGGATTTCCTCCCCTGTTCACGGGGGAGGTGGTCGCGCAGCGACCGGAGGGGGCGCAGCCGCCCCGCCCCCTCAGTCAGCTTCGCTGACAGCTACCCCGCGCGCGAGGGAGCAAAGAAGAACGTACGCAGAGTGCGCGGTGCTGGTGCGCGCGGCCTGGCAGATGCGGGCGTTCGAAGAACGCTTCCTGATGCTGCGCATTCCTTACAAGGTCATCGGCGGACCTCGATTTTTCGAGCGCGCCGAAGTGCGCGACGTGCACGCCTATCTGCGCCTCATTCGTTCCGAGGATGACGATCTGGCGTTCGAGCGCATCGTCAATCAGCCGAAGCGCGGCATTGGCGAAAGCACGGTGCAAAAGCTACACGCCTATGCCGGCAAGCCGCCAGTGCGGTTCGTCACCGACAATGGCCCCCTCTTCGACCAGGACACCGGCGAGGTCGTCACCGAAGAACCGGAAGCACCCGGCGGCGCAACGCGCTTTCGCACTTTGATCGGCGCCGCGCGTGACTTGATCTTGACGGACGACCTGCCGCTGAAGGCGCGCACAGCGCTGCGCTCGTTCCTCACCGATCTCGATCGCTGGCGCGAGCAGGCGCGGACGATGAGCCATGTCGAGCTCGCCGAAATTGTGCTCGACGAGAGCGGCTACAGCGACATGCTGCGCAACGACAAATCTCCGCAAGCGCAGACGCGACTCGAAAACTTGAAAGAATTGGTCCAATCGATGGGCCAGTACGACACGCTTGAAGCCTATCTCGAACACGTCGCCTTGGTGCTCGACATCGAAAGCGAGAGCGATAGCGAGAACGTGCAGCTTTCAACGCTGCACGCGGCCAAGGGCCTGGAATTTCCGCTCGTGTTTCTCCCTGGCTGGGAAGAGCAAGTCTTTCCGTCGCAACGCTCGATCGATGAGAGCGGCGAGAAGGGTTTGGAAGAAGAGCGCCGCCTCGCTTATGTCGGCATCACGCGGGCGCGGGAGAGCGCGCGGATTTCGTTCGTGGCGAACCGCCAAATTTACGGGCGCTGGCAGGTGGTGCTGCCGTCGCGCTTCATCGATGAACTGCCGGCCGCCAACGTCGATGCCGTGAGTGAGACTGGTTATGGCATGCAGCCGCCAGGCGTGCGCGACATGGCGGTGGAGCCGTTCACGTCGAGCTACCAATCGCCGGGCTGGCGGCGCGCCCAAGAACGCGGCGCATTCCAGGGCAAGCCACCGATGATCGACGGCGAAGCGCGCTTAGTGGCGCGCAGCGGCGGCGATGATTCCAGCTACAAACGCGGCGACCGCATCTTTCACCAAAAGTTCGGCTATGGCCGCATCAGCGGTGTCGAAGGCAACAAGCTCACGGTGCAGTTCGAAAAAGCCGGCGAAAAGCGTGTGATCGATAGCTTCGTCATTCCGGCGAGCGCGGCTTAGCCAGCAGCGTACACAGCGCAAACGTGCGCCGAGAGTTCGATCATCGGCGCGTCCGACGGCAATTGCATCCGCGCGATATCCTCCGCACTCAAGCGGAGCATACGGCTGCCAACGGCAACTTCGATTTGCTCGGCGCCAACGGTGGTTATTGGGCTCACAGCTTCGAAGTCCTGACGCACCATGCGCGTGCCGGTAACGGCAACAGCGCGACCGAGGCACGGGCCCTGCCCCTCTTGCAAGATCAGCAAGCGGCCGAGCGACGTGCCGCTGCCTTCTGCCGCGATGCGCGCACGCGCGGCTGCGTCTTGAACAGCGGCGCGACAGGCGCGCAGTCTAGCTGGCGCCGCTTCGGTGAGATCGTACTCCACGTCGCCGATGTCTTCCGGACCCGCTGCAAGCGCTGCGGCGCGTGCGTCCAGTGCGCGTGCAATGTCAGGCACAACCACTTCAAGCTTTATGGTCGCGACATAGTTGTCGATCTGGTCGCTGCGTTCGCTTGAGACGCGCTCACCCTCGTCGTTGCGATACTCACGATAGATCGCCTCGACGCCGGCTTCGGATGAAATCCGCGTTGTTGCGCCGCCGCGCGCGCGAATGGCCGCGACCGCCAAGCGCGCGCGATCCGAGGCGGAGAACAATGCGGCGCGAGCGTCGCTCTCGACGCCGGTGAATGTGACTGAAAAACTCGCCTCATCGGCAGGCACGACGATTTGCGCGCGGCCCTGCGCTTCCACGACAGCGCGATCCAACCAATACGGGCGGTCGAAAATATCTTGGGCCGCCGCCGGACTGGCGGCGAATACGCAAATCGCTGCGGCGAAAATTGCTCTGATCATATCGGCTCCCCCTGAGACTTGGAGGAAGGCTAACAGTGCTCGCCAAAACGGCGGCTCACGATCCGGTGTGCTCACCAATCTGTGTGCAATGGTGACAACGGCAGATCAACTTCGTATGCGCTCCCCATGCTCTTCCTCACTGCCCTTGGCTCCCAAACCCAAATCCGCGCTGCGGCGGATGAATTGGATCGGCATGATCCCTCGCCTGCCGACGCGGTCAGCTGGTTTGAGGAAAAGCCGGGCAGGTATCGGATTGAGGTTTATGTCCCCACCGAACAGGACGCGGCGAGCGTTGAGGCTATTGTTGGGGCCGCGGCGCCGGAGCTTCATCTCAAGATCAAGAAGGTGAAAGCCGCCGATTGGGTGGCGATGTCGCTCGAGGGGCTGCCGGCGGTGCGCGCGGGACGCTTCGTGGTCGCGGGCGCGCATGCGCTGGCGGGTGAAGCGAACGGCCGCACGCGGATTTGGATCGAGGCGAGCGAAGCGTTCGGCACCGGCCATCACGGCACGACGTGGGGTTGCCTTGTGGCGCTCGAGGGCGTGCTGCGTCAGCGGCGCGTCAAGCGCGTGCTGGATATGGGCGCAGGCTCCGGCGTGCTCGCGATCGCTGCTGCAAAGAACGGCGCTGATGCATTGGCGATCGAGATCGACCACCGCGCCGCTGGCATCGCCGCGATCAACGCCAAACAAAATAAGGTCGCGCCCCGCATGCAAGTGATTGCGGGCGATGGAGCGCGCTACATCGCCGGCAAGAAGTTTGACCTAGTGTTCGCCAACATCTTGATGCGGCCGCTGATCCGGTTGGCGCCGAAACTCGTGCCCGTCATCGAGCCGGGCGGCACGCTCATTCTCTCAGGGCTGCTGCGCCAACAGGCACGTCTCGTGCGCGAGGCTTACGCAAATCGCGGGCTTGTCCTGGAGCGGCAAATTCCGAAGGACGCATGGATGACGTTGGTCTGGCGAAAGCCTTAACGCGTGTAGACGTTGACCGCGAAGCGGCAGCGCGGCGCACGACAATCGACCATGCCGACTTCAATCGTGTGCTGACCAAACATCTCGGCGCGGAGGTCAACGACCGGACGAGAGTTGCTGCGGGTATCGAGCGCTAAAACCTCGCCGCGCGGATTGATCACGCGAAGATCGAGGTCGTCGCAAGCCTGATCGCAGACGCCGACAATGCGGATCTCCTGGCCCGCCCGAAGTGTGAGCGGGAGCTGCGCGGTAGTACCGCTGGAGAGCATTCCCGAGAGCGGCCCGACGGCATGGGCAAAGCCCCGCTCGGCGTTATCTGGCTCCTGGTTGTCCAGCTGCTGGGTCAGGTAATCGCGCAAATCCGGCTGGGCGGACGCAGGCGGACCTGCCACCAACGCCAAGGCGATCGCTGCCGCCGCTATCTTTTGCACCCAAGAAGCCATGGTTCTCCGCGTTTTGGGGACGTTTTCCGACGGCCGCCCCTTAAACCTCTCAGCGCAAGGGCTTAAACTCAAGCCAGTGAACCTGCCCTGAACCGGGGCCTCAAAGGACGCAAACCGTGTTCCAGACCTATGACGATCCGGGCGGCCCCGCCCTTGGCCGTAAGCACCTGCCCCGCTTGAGGAAAGCTCTAAAGGCCGCCGGCCTGGATGGCTTCATCGTGCCCCATGAGGATGAATGGCAGAATGAATACGTCCCGCCCGCCTATGACCGCCTAGCCTGGACGACCGGCTTCACCGGATCGGCCGGCGCCGCCGTGGTCATGGCCGACGAGGCCGCCGTTTTCGTGGACGGGCGCTATACGCTGCAAGTCCGCGCGCAGGTCGACAGCGATCTCTTCGCATATCGCGATCTGGTAGATGGCGGCGTGCCCGCCTTCATCCGCGAACGCGGCAAGCAGGGCCAGCGGATCGGCTACGATTCCAAACTGCACAGCCCTGACAGCCTCGATCGCTTGCGCGCCGCCGCCGATGCGGCGGGCGTGGCGCTCGTTCCAGTTGAGCGCAATCCAGTCGATGACATCTGGGACGACCGCCCACCAATTCCGATGGCGAAGGTCGTGCCACAGCAAGAAGCGTACACAGGCGAGAACGCATCTTCGAAGCGCCAGCGCCTAGGCGACGCCCTCGGCAAAGAAGGCGCCGACGCGGTGGTCATCACCTCACCTGCATCGATCGCGTGGCTCTTCAACGTGCGCGGCGGCGATGTGGCGCGCACGCCATTGCCGCTCGGTGAGGCCATTCTGCACAAGGACGGCACCGCCGATCTTTTCTTGGCCGACGAAAAAGTCTCGCCCGAGCTGCGCGAGTGGCTCGGCAACCAAGTTGCGATCAAGCCGAGCGATGAGCTGCAACCGACATTGCGCGGATTGAGCGGCAAGAAGGTGAAGCTCGACCCCTCAACCTCTAGCGCTTGGTACTTCGAGGAGCTGAAGGCTGGCGGCGCTGAAGTCGTGCGCGGGCAAGATCCTGTTGTGCTGCCTCGCGCGTGCAAGAACGCGGCGGAAGTCGAAGGCTCGCATAAGGCGCACGAGCGCGATGGCGCGGCGATCTCCAAATTCCTGCACTGGCTGGCGACGGATGCTCAGACCGGGAAGGTCCAAGAGATCGAGGCCTGCCAGAAGCTCGAAGCCTTCCGTGCTGAAACCGGCGCGCTGAAGGATCTGTCGTTCGACTCGATCTCGGGCGCAGGCCCGAACGGCGCCATCGTCCATTATCGCGTCACCAAGAAGACCAACCGCAAACTTGCGCGCGGCTCACTCTTCCTCATCGATAGTGGCGGCCAATACGTCGACGGCACCACAGACATCACCCGCACCGTCGCCATCGGTCGCGCTTCAAAAGAAATGAAGGACCGCTTCACGCGCGTTCTTAAAGGCCACATCTCGCTCTCGCGCGTGCGGTTTCCAAAAGGCACGACCGGACACCAACTCGATGCACTTGCGCGTATGAGCTTGTGGGACGCGGGCCTCGATTACGATCACGGCACTGGTCACGGCGTCGGCTCATATCTCGGCGTTCACGAAGGTCCGCACCGGATCGCCAAGTTCGTGAACACGCAGCCGCTTGAGCCAGGAATGATCGTCTCGAACGAGCCCGGTTATTACAAAACTGGCGCTTACGGCATCCGCATCGAGAACCTGCAAGTGGTCACGCCCGCTGCCGACATCGAAGGCGGCGAGCGCCCAATGCTTGGCTTCGACACGCTGACACTCGCGCCGATCGCACGCGATCTTATCGTAAAGCCACTGCTCACGAAGGAAGAGATTGCGTGGGTCAACGGCTACCACGCGCGCGTCTGGGAGAAGATTGGTCCGCAACTCAAAGGTGACGCTAAGGCGTGGCTGGAAAGCGCGACGAAGCCGCTGTGATCATGCTGAGAGCAGCCGTTTTTAGCCTGATTGCAGGTGCGTTCGCGTATGCGCCTGCGCATGCCGAGCCGCTCGTGGATATCAACTGGTTTGGCGCGACGATCGCTGAGGTTCGCGCCGCGCGGCCTGATATGGCGTGGGTGGAAGAACCGAATCCTTATGGGTTCGACGAACTAACTCATTTCACTGCGCCCGCCTTCACGAGCGTTGGCGAACTCCCACTCGATATCAATCTAACTGTAGCGAACGGCACGATCATGAGTGCGCGCCTACAGGGCACGGTCAATGTCGCCAACGCGCAGCAGTGCGAGACGGTGAGCCTAGATGCAGCAAGGAATTTCGAACAGCGACTAGGAGCGCTCTACTGGGATCACGCACTCAGCTATGGACAATATGAAGTGCGGATAAGCGATCAGTCGATCGCGATCGTCCAAGGCTGGCGGCCGTTGCCGCGGCTCGAGGCCGTTCCGCGGTCCCAATACGCGCGTCGAGACATAACCGGCTTCGCCATCCGCGCACGAGCGCGCCCAACCGACGGTCGCATTACGTTAGACGCGCTGGTGTCGAGCGATCTCAATAACGGGTCGTGCCGCGTCCGCGTAGAAATCGAAATTCCATACGGCGCGGACTGACTCGGGCAAGAAGCCAGACTATGCTTCTCTCTCAAGCATGAGAGGACGAGCATGGACCGCGACGACATTCCGCAGATTGACCAGGTAGCGCAGCCAACACGGCGCGGCTTGTGGGCAGGCGCGGCAGCGCTCGCGCCACTGCTTGCGGTCACAGACGCAGATGCTGCAACGCCAAATCGGGGCGCGCTCCGCCGCATCGTCGATCAGCAAAAGGAAGAGAACGTCGCGCTGCTGCAAGATTGGATTCGCAATCCAACCATCGCGGCTGAAGGGCTGAACGTCCCGGAAGGCGCCGACTACATGGCGCGCCTCGCACGCGAGGCAGGCTTCCAAACCGCGGACATTGTCTCGACCGATGGCTCGCCGGGCGTGTTCGCGACACTTGATGTTGGCGCGCCGAAAACGCTCGCCGTCTATTTCATGTACGACGTGAAGCAGTTCAATCCGGCGGAATGGTCGTCGCCGCCTCTGGAAGCGCGGCTCGTCAACAACGAGCTTGGCCGGATTGTTGTCGGTCGCGGCGCTGTGAACCAAAAGGGTCCGGAAATCGCTTTCCTCGGCGCGCTGCGTGCCTTGCGTGCGGCTGGACGCCAGCCGCCCGTCAATGTCGTGCTGATTTGCGAGGGCGAAGAAGAGATCGGCAGTCCGCACTTTCATCAGATCGCGCAGCACGCCAACGTGCTACCGCGCCTGCAAAGTTCGCTCGGCGTTTTCATTCCAAGCGCGTGGCAGGATCCCACCACCGGCGGCGTCAGCGTCAATCTGGGCGCCAAGGGCGTCGTTGAGTTGGAATTGATTGCGAGCGGCGAAAGCTGGGGACGCGGCCCGATACGCGACATTCACTCGAGCACCAAAGCCATGGTGGATGCGC
Source organism: Caulobacteraceae bacterium (assembly GCA_031431115.1). Taxonomy (GTDB): domain Bacteria; phylum Pseudomonadota; class Alphaproteobacteria; order Caulobacterales; family Aquidulcibacteraceae; genus Vitreimonas. Next base: position 15,427 of record JANPCV010000001.1, on the reverse strand, counting down.
CTGTCCGGCGCTTGGTGCGCGCGCTCGACACGCTCACCACGGAAGACGGCAACACGCCGGCCATCGATGGCTGGTTTGAAAATGTCCGCCCGTTGACCGATCGCGAACGCCAACTCATCCAGCAAGGCGCGCGCAACACCAGCGAAGCGGATTGGAAACAACGCAACGGCGTCTCGCACTTCATCGATGATTTGCCGTGGGCGCAGGCGCTGGAGCGCCTCGCTTCACAGCCGACGGTGAACATTGAAGGCCTCGTCGCCGGCTACACTGGTCCAGGCGGCATGACGATCTTGCCGAACCGCGGCGTCGCAAAACTCGATCTGCGCCTGGTGCCAAACCAAACTCGCGCCGAAGCCGAACGCAAATTGCGCGCGCACTTGGATGCGCGCGGATTCAACGACGTGGAAGTCAATGTCAGTGGCGGCTACGATCCGACTGAAACGGCGGAAGGCAGCGCCATCGTGCAAGCGCAACTGGCCGCCTATCGCCAAGCTGGCGCACGCGCGGCGCTCAATCCGCGTCTTGCCGGTTCGTGGCCAGGCGCGGTGTTTACAGCGGCGCCTGTCAGCATCCCAGCCGGACAATTCGGTTTGGGTCACGGCAGCGGCGCGCACGCGCCGAATGAATACTTCCTGATCGACAGCAACAACCCGCGGGTTCAAGGTCTCAGTGGCGCGGTGATGGGCTTCATCGACATTATGTACGAGCTCGCGCGCTAAGGGGCGACACATGTTCGTTGGCCACTACGCAGCGGCGATGGCGGCAAAGGCGATCGAACCGAAGGCGCCGATGTGGACGTTGGCCGCGGCGAGTCAGCTGATCGATATCGGCTGGTCTAGTTTTATCATTGCGGGCATCGAGCGCGCTAGCGTCGATCCAGCCCTGCCCGGCTCGACGCTGGTGCTCTACGATATGCCGTGGACGCACTCGCTGCCTGCCGTGCTTGCATGGTCAGTTGGCGCGGCGCTGTTGGTGAAGCTGATTTTGCGTTTGCCTATGTGGGCTAGCGCGGTCGTTGGCGCCACGGTGTTCTCGCACTGGCTCCTCGACCTGCTCGTTCACCGCCCCGATCTCGAACTCTGGCCAGGAGGCGAGAAGGTCGGCTTCGGGCTTTGGAATTATCCAGTGCCGGAGCAAGCTGTGGAGATGGGGCTGCTCGCACTCTGTGGCGCGGCGTGGATCGCGAGTCGCAAGACGCTTGGCCGCTTTGCCTGGCCTGCAATCTTGTTCATCGCGTTTCTGGTGACACTGCAAATCGTTGCGATGCTCTCACCGCAACCCGGCGGCGAACTCGGCCCGGAGAGCGGCGTCACCATACTGGCAATCTACCTAGTCGTTGTTGCGATCGCAGCGCTGACTGATATACGCGGCAAATCAAAGGGAGCTTCCAATGTCTAACGTTGATCCGGCGCGCGCGCTTTATGCGGCCTTCGCCAAAGGCGACATCCCTGCCGCGCTCGGCACGATGGCGCCGGACATCGTCTGGAACGAAGCCGAAAACTATCCCTACGCGGATCGCAATCCACACGTCGGACCCGAGGGCGTTCTGCACGGCGTGTTCGCGCGCATCGGCGCCGACTGGGACAGCTTCGCAGCCGTATCAGATGAGTTCATTGACGGCGGCGACACAATTGTTTCGCTCGGTCACTACAGCGGCACGTTCAAAGCCACCGGCAAACCAATGCGCGCGCAGTTCGCGCACATCTTCCGCGTCAAGAACGGCAAGATCACTGGGTTTCAGCAATATGCGGATACGTTAGGCACAGCGCGCGCTATGGAAGCTTAAGTCAAAACGTAAACGCGCTGACACAAGGTTGCTGCTAATTCAGCAGAAAAACCTGTGTCAAACTGTGTCCAAGCACGCGCGTTGCTTCGTCTTTCGCGCGGTGCCGCGCGCATTCCTTCTGCGGCTTAGCAAGGGATGTACGCTTCAATGCAAATCTCCGGATTATCAGGCAGTTCGTCCGCCTGGGCGGTGCGTGAGCTCTTTCCGCAGCCACAACGGCAAGAGCAAAACGTGCCGGGCGCCGGGCAACAAATGCCGGGCGCCAAGTCGCAAAGTGCAATGAGTGGCGTAAGCGGCGCGCAGATGTCGTCCGGCATGTTGATGCAATTGCTCAACATGCAGGCACAACCATCGAACGCGTCCGACGCCGCAACGCGCATGATCAGCGACCTCGACAGCGATGGCGACGGCGCACTCAGCCTGGAGGAAGCAACCGCCAGCGGCTCAAGTAAAGCCGCCGAAGCGTTTGGCGCACTCGACATCGACGGCGACGGATCACTCACCAGCACCGAACTCGCGTCGTCGCTGGAGGCAATGGGTCCGCCGCCGGGTGGTGACGGTGGCCCACCGCCCGGTGGTCCGCCACCTGGAGGACCACCACCCTCCTCCGGCATGGCGTCTGACGTCCTATCGAGCTTCGATAGCGATGAAGACGGCGGCATCAGCCTGAGCGAAGTGCTGTCGGCGACAGAGTCAGAGGAGAGCGACGAAACAACGTCAGCCTTCGCAAGCCTCGATACCGACGGTGACGGCAAGCTCAGCTTGGCTGAACTAACGGCAGCGTTGGATCAATACCTGCAAACAAACACTTCGCGTTTTGCTTCAAACGCTGAAGCTACAGCAGCGTGAGAGAACGGAGGGCGGTGCAAACCGCCCTCCTACTTGCTGAGCGCGATCCAGGCGTCTTCGTCGATCACTTTGACGCCGTGCTTTTCGGCTTCCGTCAACTTCGAGCCCGCGCCGGGCCCGGCAACGACTAGATCGGTCTTCTTCGATACGCTGCCGGACACCTTGGCGCCGAGCGCAATGGCGCGCGCTTTTGCCTCGTCGCGCGTGGTCTTTTCAAGCGTGCCGGTGAATACGATCGTCAGCCCAGACACTTTGCTCGACGTCGCCGCGCGCTGTTGATCCTTTGGCGTGACGTTCTTCAGCAAACGCTTCAGCGCGTCGGTATTGTGCTCTTCGCGGAAAAAATCGACGAGATGATCCGCGGCCACCGGCCCGATACCATCGATACGCGCAAGTTCGAGATAATCCTCGCCGGGCGCCCGCTTCGCCGCGGCTTTGATCGCGGCGATCGCTTCGGCCAACGATCCGAAATGATCGACAAGGCCATTCCACGCTTTGTTGTTCACGCCTTTGACCTTGGGCTGTTCCTCGCCCAACAAGTCGACCTTCAGCGTCTTCAATTCTCCTGCGGCGGCGATCAGATGCGCTCGCGCTCCATCACCCACGCCAACGACGCGTTGGAGTTCTTCGTAGGCTTCACCGGGGCGCGCGTTCACCGCCGCTTTTACGGCCTCCACGAACGCGCTCCAGCTTTCAAAACGGCGCGCGATGACACCGGCGGTGGTTTCGCCAATGTCGCGGATGCCCAGCGCATAGAGAAAACGACCGAACTCCGGCTCGCAGCGCGCATTGATGCTGGCGAGCAGATTGGTGACGCTCTTTTCGCCGTAGCCTTCGCGCATCATCAACTCATCGCGGTGATCGGCGAGGTTGAAGATGTCGGCGGGCTCTTTCACCCAACCAAGCTCGTAGAATTCCTCGATCTGCTTTGAGCCGAGGCCTTCAATATCCATCGCACGCCGCGCGACGAAGTGGATGAGGCGCTCCACGGCTTGCGCGGGGCAGTTCAGGCCGCCAGTGCAGCGGGCGATGACGCCCTCTTCGCCAGGCTCAAGCTCGCGCGCGACGTGGCTGCCGCAACGCGGGCAGGTTTCGGGAAATTGGTATTTCCGCAGACCCTTCGGCCGCTTCTCCAGCAGCACGTCAACGATTTGTGGGATCACGTCGCCCGCGCGCTGCACGATGACCGTGTCACCAATGCGCAGATCTTTGCCGCCGCGGATCGCGCCGCCATCGGCGCCGGCGCCGCGAATATAGTCGGCATTGTGCAGCGTGACATTGGTGACGGTGACGCCGCCGACGAACACCGGCTTCAATCTGCCTACGGGCGTCAGCGCGCCGGTGCGGCCAACTTGGATGTCGATGCCGTCGAGCGTGGTTTGCTGCTGCTCGGCGGCAAACTTATGCGCGATCGCCCAGCGCGGGCTGCGCGAGACGAACCCCAAGCGCTGCTGCAGTGAGAGCGAGTCCACTTTATAGACAACGCCATCGATCTCGTAGGCAAGTTTCTCGCGGCCCGCGAGGATGCTCTCGTAGATCGCCAGCAATTCTTCGGCGTTGTTCGAGCGTTTTATTCCAGTCAGCGGAAAGCCAAGAGACTTAAGGCGCTGGACGCTGTCAAACTGCGTGTCCGCCAGCGGTTCGCTCAACTCGCCCCAACCGTGCGCAAAGAACCGGAGCGGCCGCGATGCGGTGATTTTTGAATCGAGCTGACGCAGTGCCCCCGCAGCGCTGTTGCGCGGATTGACGTAAGCTTGCTTGCCTTCCTGCTCGAGGCCAGCGTTCATTGTCGCGAACGCCGCCTTCTCCATGTAAACTTCGCCGCGCACTTCGAGCACCGCGGGCGCGCCTTTGATGGTGTGCGGAATGTCGGCGATGGTGCGGAGGTTCGCCGTAACGTCTTCGCCTTCGCGGCCATCGCCGCGTGTCGCGCCCTGAACGAAGTTGCCGTTCTCGTAACGCAGAGAAGCTGAGAGCCCGTCAATCTTCGGCTCGGCCGTGATGATCGGCGGCGTGTCCAAATTCAAAAAGCGCTGCACCTTCGCGACAAAAGCGTGCGCATCGGCAGCGTCGAACGCATTATCGAGCGACAGCATCGGTACGGCATGGCGCACCTTGCCGAACTTCTCCGCAGGCGCCGAACCAACATTCAACGTTGGGCTGTCTTCGCGAACCAGATCCGGAAAGCGCGCTTCGATCGCTGTGTTGCGGACGCGGAGCTTGTCGTACTCGGCGTCCGAAATCTCGGGCGCGTCCTTGCCGTGATAGAGCTTATCGTGGCGCGCAATTTCCGCTGCCAGCCGCTCTAGCTCGGCTGCTGCCTCTTTGGCTGTCAGTTTATCGACGGCTTTGTCGCTCACGTGGCTCCCCTCGCGAGGAGTTAAAGCACCCGGCCGAACGTGCGGCCGAGCCAGCCGCGGCGTTCAGCTTCCTCGACAGCGACCGGCGCGACGCCTTCCTGCGTCATCAGAGCAAACGTGCGCTGATACCATTCGCTGCCTGGGAAGTTGTAACCGAGGATCGCGGCCATACGCTGGGCCTCTTCCGTCATACCGACGGAAAGATAGGATTCCACCAAGCGATGGAGCGCTTCCGGCACGTGCGTGGTGCGCTGGAAGTTCTCGTTCTCGATCACATTGCGGAAGCGGTTGATCGCGGCGAGCTGCTGATCGCGCGTCAGATAGAAACGGCCGATCGCCATCTCTTTGCCGGCGAGTTGGTCGTAGACCATGTCGAGCTTCAGGCGCGAGTCGCGCGCGTATGGGCTGTCCGGATAGCGGCGAACGACATCGTTCAGTGCAGCCAACGCGCGCTCGGTCGTGCCCTGGTCGCGGCCGACATCCATGATGCGCTCGAAGTGGCAGATCGCGATCAAGTAGTACGCGTAAGGCGCGCTCTCGTTACCCGGGTGCAGGGAGATGAAGCGCTGCGCGTCTTCGATTGAATCGTCATAGGCCTGCGCTTGATAGTGCGTGTAGGATTCCATGAGCATCGCGCGGCGCGCCCATGACGAATACGGGTGCTGGCGCTCCACTTCTTCGAACATGGTCAGCGCGCGTTGGTAACGGCCGCGATCCAGCGCGTCAGCGCCGCGATTATACAGGTTCGACGCAGGTTCCTCGATGTATTGAACATCCGCCCGATCGCGCACGCCGCCGCCGCACGCGGTGACACCGCCGGCGAGCAGAGCGAGCACGATGGCCCGGGAAAGCTGGTTCTTCCGAGGGGTCATTCTGCCGGGCCTCTTATTGCTCAGGACCCGCGCGAAGCGGGCTGCGTTCCGCTGATACAGGAAGGCGCGCGCGGCGCAAAGCGTCTGCGGCTGTGGCGTGTGGGTAGCGGAATTAGCGGGCTGCGGCAGCCAAGGCGGGCTGGGCTTCGCGCACCGTTTCCGGGGCTTCGCCGTGCTCCCAGCACCACGCTTCCGGGGTATCGAGCAGCGCACGCACCAGACGGGCGTTCAGGGCGTGACCAGGCTGGTCCGCCACAAAGCGGCCACAAATCGGCGCACCCGCGAGCGACAGATCGCCCACAGCGTCGAGCATCTTGTGACGCACGAACTCGTCGTCGAAGCGAAGTCCTTCCGGATTCACAACGCGGCCGGAGTCCACGACGACGGCATTGGCCATCGAGGCGCCAAGGCCGAGGCCAGCGGCGCGCATGGTTTCGACATCAGCGAGGAAGCCGAACGTCCGCGCATCGGCGATTTCGCTCAGGAACGTTTCCGGCGAGAGATGAACGCGGCGGCGCTGCGTGCCGATCGCGGGATCAGCGAAGCGGATCGTCACATCCATATCGAGGCCGTCATAGCCTTCAGATGGCAGCAGAGCGGCGCTCTTTGCGCCCATACGCACTTCAATCGGCTCAAGAATGCGGATCACTTGGCGCGGAATGGCTTGCTGCTTCACGCCTGCGTTCAACAGCACTTGCACGAATTGAGCGGACGAACCGTCGAGGATCGGCACTTCCGGGCCGTCCACTTCAACGATGAGATTATCGATACCGAGGCCGGCACAGGCCGACATCAGGTGCTCGATGGTGGCCAACTCGACGCCCGAGGCGTTGCGAATGGTGGTGCAGTTGCGCGTCTCGGAAACGCTATCAGCGTGAGCCGCGATGGAGTTCGAGGAAACGCCGCGCACGTCCGAGCGGACGAAAACGATGCCGGTGTCCACTGGCGCTGGCGAAAGCACCATGCGCACATGCGCGCCCGAATGGACGCCAACGCCCGCACACATGGCCGGACCTGCTATGGTCTGTTGACGACGCACAGATGCCACCTCTTGTCCCACCAGCAGGGACTTCAGGCCCCCCGACCCGACGTTTTGTGTATCTCAGAGGTTCCCACGGGCACAAAACACGTTGGGTTACGGTTTGTGACGGTTTACCAGACGATATTAAGTGACTGAAAAAATGAGCGAAAATAAGAAGTCCGTGGGACCCGACGCAGAGGTGCTTTGGCGGGCCGCGCAGGCCGGCGGACCGGGTGCGGCGCTGGCGGCGCGTCGCGTAGCGGCCCTTTGGGAAAAGACTGACCCTTCGCGGGCTCAGCGCGCCCTGGCGCTGGCCGTGGAACTTTCACCTCTCGAGCCGGGTCCGAGGCTGGGTTTGGCCCGCCTCGCGGCTGAGGCCGGCGATATGGCGGCGGCAAAGGCCGAGGCGAAGGCCCTCCTCGACCAAACTAAGGACCCGGAAGCCAAAGCCAGGGCTGCCTTCATGCTTGGAGATATTTCGCGCGCCGAGGGCGAAACGGACGAAGCGCGCGCTTTCTATACCGAGGCGATGAAGCTCCAGGACGCCGTGCTCGCGACCGACAGGACGGATCCGCATGGCGCCCGCTGGTACGCGCGCGCCCGCGGCCGCATCGCCGAACTCGACGCCAGCGCCGGTGATCTCGCACGTGCGAAGAGCGGCGCCGAAGGCTCACTCGCGATGCTCCAGGCCGCCGCGATGCAACTTTCCGAAACGCCGGAACTCGCGGCCGACATCGCCGACGCGGAGCTGCGCTTGGGCGCACTCGAACTCGACGCCAACCAACCTGCCTCCGCACGGCGGCGCTTTCGCGAAGCCATCGGCCGCTACGAAGCGCTGGCCGTGACCGAGAAAGATGAGCCGCACTGGCGCGCTGTGCTTTCCGACGCATGGGCGCTCGCGGCGGAAGCGGACTACGCGCGTGGCGCTGCCGACGCGGCGCGTGATGCGATGGACAAATCGCTGCAGGTGCGCATGCGGCTTGCCACAAACGATGCGCGTGAGACGTGGGCGCTTGCGGGCACATGGCGTGTGCGCGCCGCATTGCGTGCGGCTCTCGGTGACAACACCGCCGCAGCGGACTCCATGCAGCAGGCGCGGCTGTTGGCCGAGCGGCTATGCCATGCCGACCAACTCGCCGAGCAGCCGGCGCGGTTCTTGGTTCACACCTTACTCGACCAATCCGATCACGCTCTACGCGCAGGCGAACTGCACGTAGCGCGCGAAGCCGCAAACGAAGCGCGCGTCCACGCGGAGCGCTTTGCCTCCAGCAAAGATGCAAGCGCAGCTTGGCTTGCGGACGCGTCGGCGTGCTGGGATCGCATCGGCGAGATTGCGCGCGCCGGGGGCGTCTCCTCCGGGGACGCGTTCGCCCGCGCCGCCGAAATGCGGCGCATGGCGCGCGATCGGGCGCCTGACGACGTGCGCCACGCGCGCGGGCTTGCGGCGGCGCTGGTGAAGCAAGGCGATGCGGCGCTGGAAGCAAACGAAAACGCCATCGCGCGCGCGGCCCTCGGCGAGAGTACGATGATCCGCCTCAAGCTGCTGGAAGCTTCACCGAAAGATCGCACGGCAACGCATGCGCTCGCCGTCGCGCTTGAGCGATTGGGCCTGGCGGCGAGAGCAATGGGCGATCTCGCTGCAGCGCGCAGCGCATGGGAAGACGAACTGGCGCTCGCCTTTCAGCTCTTCAATCAGGATGATCTCGAAGGTATGCGCTTTTGCGCCATCGTTGAGAGCCACCTCGCGGGCGCCGGGGGGCCGGACGCGGAAAACCATCGGCGCGCCGCACTCGAACGCTTCGATGTCCTGGCGCGCGCTGGCGTGCTGACGGAGCGCGAAGCCGCGTTGCGCAAGAAGCTCTGGGGCGGTTGATGCGTACGGCGCTCGCAAACGCGCTGTCATTGCTTGGACATCCCGTCGTTGTGATGCCGCTCGCCGCAATCGTCGCGCTTAGGAGCGGTGGCGAGAGTGCAATGCCCATCCTCGGCATCGTGTTGGGTCTGACGACCGCGGTGCTGATCTATGCCTTCGTGCAAGTCCGCAGCGGACGCTTGCGAGACATGGACGCTTCGGCGCATCACGAGCGTACGGAGCTGAACCTTGGACTTGCAGGCGCGCTGGCAGTAGCGACGGCGCTGAGCTGGGTTATCGGCGTCGATCCGGAGGTGATCACCGGCCTCGCGCTAGCTTGCGCCATCATCATGGTCGCGCTGTTGACGCGCACGCGCTTCAAACTCTCACTGCACATCGCATTCGCGGTTTATGCGGCCTTTGTCGCATCATCGAGTATCGCAGCGAGCTGTGCGTTTGCTTTACTTGCATGCGCGCTGGCCTGGGCTCGGCTCGCGCTGAGGCGCCACGATCTCCCTGACATGATTGCGGGCGCGCTGACTGGCGCGGTCGCAGGCATTGCACTGCTATTGATTGCTTAGCGCGGGTTCATTTGCCGGCGCAGGAACGCCGGGATTTCGAGTTCTTCGTCGAGCGCCGGATCGCGGACGACATCGTCGTGCGCGCGCCGAGGCTCCGGCGCCGGATCGGGCGAGTCGAGATTGAACTCACGCGGCTCATCATCACGCGACGAGTCCGGCTTCTTCCAACCGAACATCGAGAAGCCGCCACCACTCTTTGCTGGCGCGGCCGCAGGACGGCGCTCTGGTTCAACGTCGTTAGCGAAGCTTGGGCGCGGCTCGTCATAGGCCGGCTCACGCACAGGACGCGGCGGCGGCTCGCGCGGCATATCCGCACGCGGCGGCACAACGGGACGGCGCGGCGTAGTTTCAGCAGCGCGTCGCGCCGGCTCAACCACGGTCGTTTGGGTGATGATGGCTTCATCGTCGATGCCGGTGGCGACCACCGATACGCGAATGCGGCCCTCAAGCGTTTCATCGAATGTCGAGCCAAGGATGATGTTGGCGTTCGCATCGACTTCGGCGCGAATTTCGTTCGCCGCCTGATCGACTTCATACAGCGTCATGTCGAAGCCGCCGGTGATGTTGATCAGCACGCCCTTGGCGCCGCGCATCGAGACGATGTCGAGCAGCGGATTGGCCATGGCGCCGTGCGCTGCGTCGAGGGCGCGGTTCGGGACGTGCGCTTCGCCCGTGCACATCATCGCGGTGCCCATCTCCGCCATCACAGTGCGGACGTCGGCGAAGTCGAGATTGATCAGGCCCGGCATCACCATGAGATCGGTAACGCCGCGGACGCCGGAGTAAAGCACTTGGTCCGCCAGCTGGAAGGCCTCGGCGAACGTGGTGCGCTCGTTGGCGACGCGGAAGAGATTTTGGTTCGGAATGACGATCAGCGTGTCGACGTGCTTGCGCAGCTCCTGCACGCCCGCTTCCGCCAGCTGCATGCGGCGCTGTCCTTCGAAGTGAAACGGCTTGGTGACGACGGCGATCGTCAGGATGCCGCGCTCACGCGCCGTGCGCGCGATGACCGGCGCCGCGCCCGTACCGGTGCCGCCGCCCATGCCGGCGGCGACGAACACCATGTGCGCGCCTTCGAGGAATTCGATGATCTCCGGCTGGCTCTCTTGCGCGGCCGCCTGCCCGACTTCCGGGCGTGCGCCGGCGCCGAGGCCTTCGGTGATGGAATGACCGAGCTGAATGCGGTTCGGTGTGCGCGCGCGTGTCAGCGCCTGCGCGTCGGTGTTGGCCACCACGAACTCAACGCCCTGCAAGTGGGCGTCCATCATGTTGTTGACGGCGTTGCCGCCCGCACCGCCAACGCCGAAGACCAGAATGCGTGGCTTCAGGTCGTGAATTGTCGGCGCACTATACTGGCTCATTACCCGCTCCAAGGGCGACCGATTCTCACGATTCGCCCACGCTCGTACTGCACCCTCAAGTGCAGCATTTAAGCTTTCGTTAAGTGTTGGAAATCGAAGCGGCGCTTTTGCGGCGCCGCAACGGCCAAACACACCTCCGGCCGGGGGAATTCGACGCAATTCCCCGCCGCTCAAGCCGTGGGCGCACGGCTCACGCAAGTTGTGGATATCAGCGCGAGTTCCGGCGCGGTGATCTCATCGAACACAGCAACGCTGCTGGCGAAATACTGGGCGAGTTCGTCGGCGCTGTACTTTTGCTCCGCCAGTGAGCGCCAAGCAGCGCCTGCAGCGTCGAAAGAAGCGGCATTCCCTGCGCTGCGGCCTTCGCTGATCGCGGTGCTTTGAAGTGCGAGGTACGCCATGCAGGTGACGGCGTCAGCGTCCTTGTAATGCGGCTCACCGCACGCACCGATGGCGACGACTGATAAGGCCAAACCAGCAAGACCGAACGCGATACGCATCTTCCCTCCTCCGAGAGCTGAGACGTTACGGATCGATCAAGGTTGAATTGCAGCGGATGTACGCCGCCGCGACGACGCGCTTAGAAGTTTTCGCGCAGCCAATTCCACATCCCGTGCACGGCATTACGCACCGAAGCGCCGAGATGCGCGAGTGAAGGCTGGAAATCGCCATCGACCAGTTCGAGATCGGTATTGTCGAGCCGGTGGCGCAACAAGCCCGCCGCGACCGCATAAGCCGGACCCGCTTCGCCGTGGTCAAACCCGCAAAGCTCAAGCGGACGGCCGACACGTACTGGCATGCCGAGCGCTTCGGCCGCTAACTCACGAACTCCAGGGATCAGCGCGCCACCGCCGACAATCACGGCGCGTTGCGGACCTTCGGCGCCGCCGAAACCGGCGCGATTCATGTGGTCGCGAACGGTGAGCAGCATCTCCATGAGACGCGGCGTCAGCGTATCGGAGATCACGCCGCGCAAAGTGGTTGCAGCTTCCAGCCGGCCATCCATGCCGATCTTCGGCGCTTGAACCGCTTCGCGCGGGTCGCAGGCGTTGCCGACAGCGCCAAAGTGCAGCTTCACGCGTTCAGCCGCGGCGAAGGTCGTTTGCAGCTTCATGGCCAGATCGCGCGTCAGGCGGACGCCGCCGGCGGAAATAGTTTCGCAGTGGACGAGGCCTTCGCTCGCATATGCGGCGACGCCGATGGCGCCCGCGCCGATATCAATCAGCAGCACGCCCTCTTCCCGCTCTTCTTGCGTCAGCGCCGAAAGCGCTGCGGCTTGCGGGCCAGCGATAATGTCTTCGACTTCAGCGCCTGCCTGACGGATGCAGGCGCGCAGTGCGTTCAGCGCTTCTGTCGGCGCAGTGACGACGCACGCTTCAACGGCCAGCATCTTGCCCGCTAGCCCAAGCGGATCTGGAATGCCTTCGCCGTCATCGATGATGTAGCGCAGCGGTTCGACGTGGATGAACGAGCGTTGCGGCGCAGGCGCGGCCTTCATCGCTTCGTCGATCGCGTTCTCGATATCACGATGCGTGATCGCAGCGCCTTTAACACGCGCGGCGCCGCGGACAATCTGCGAGTTCAGGCCGGGGCCAGAGTAAGACGCAACGACACGGCCGATCGGCGCGCCGGACATTGCGGATGCTTCCTGGATCGCGACTTCGATCGCGCGCGCACAAGCATCGAAATCCGCCGGCTTGCCGCTGGCGATCGCCGGCGCGGTTTGCTGACCGATGCCGAGCACACGCAGCGGACGTTCCGGATGCATTTCCAGTATCGGATCGCGGCGCGAGGTGAGGCAGACCGTCTTGGACACGCCAACGTCGAGGGAAGCGACGAGCGGCGCTGTACCGCCGGCATCTTGCCGGCCGTCGTTTTCTGCCGGCTGGAAGCCGGCGGTACGGAGCTGAGCGGCCATTATGCGCCTCCCAACAAAGGCGCGCCCGCGAGCGTAGGATGAACGCGAACGGCGAGACGGCCAGGCGCGCGCATGTCGAAGCGCGTTACAGCGCGATCGAGCAACGCGTAGCGCTGGTGCAGGCGCTGCAATTGCGCCAGAGCTTCGAGTTGGCCCTCCTCCGGCAGCGCGATAATAGCGCCGGACTTCAGCTCAATGTCCCAACGGCGATCGCCGACACGGATCAGCTGCGCCGTGCGCTCACGAATTTCAGGCATGCCTTCGAGTGCGGCCAGGATCGGCGGCGCGGCTGGGCCGGCGCCACGTCCAACGACGCGCAGCAGATTTTGGTTGTCCTCGACACGCTCGGTCAGCAAGCGCTCGCCATTGGCGTCGATGACGGCTGACTGGTTGTTCTCGTCCTGCCAAACCGCAAACTCACGGCGGCGCTCAACTTCGACCATCAACGTCGATGGCCACAGGCGGCGCACACGCGCGTTGGCGACCCAGTCGAGGCTCTCGACACGCGCCTGAACGTCTTGCGGATCAAGCGCCAAAATGGAGTGGCGGCCTTCCGGTACGATGAGGGAGCGCACTTCTTGTTCGCGCGCTTCGCTGATTTCCGGCGCATCCGGCAGGCGCGCGACGCGGATCTCCGCGATCTCAAAGCCGGCATTGGCGACAGTCGCATCCGCCGAGCGTGCAAAAGCTTCGCCCGCGTCGAACAAAGATGAACCAAGCCAGGCAGCGCCGGCAATGGCGATGCCGATAAACATTACACCGCCCGTCAGCGCGAGCGCGAGACTCTTGCCACTGACCTGCATGTCATCGCCGCTCAAGCCCCCAGAGAGCTTGATGCGCGCGATGCGCGGCATCGATACGTAACCAGGCACCGGCTGCTGACGGCGTCGCTTGCCGCGCGGCGGCTCATCGTAGCCGCGTCCACCACCACCTTTACCGCCGCCAGGACGGCGCGCTCTCACCGCGGCCATGATGCATCCTCCAGTATCCACTGGACGAGCTGGTCGTAGGAGAGACCAACGTGGGCGGCTTGTTCGGGTGTCAGCGACGTCGGCGTCATGCCAGGCTGCGTGTTCACTTCGAGCAACGCCAGGCGATCAGTCTTCGGATCGTAGCGAAAATCGCTGCGCGAGACGCCGCGGCAGCCGAGCGCGTGATGCGCGGCTTCAGCAGCGCGCATGCACTGGTCGGCGACGGATTGGGGAATGTCGGCGGGCACCACATGGCGCGAACCGCCGCTCGAATATTTGGCGTCGAAATCGTACCAGTCACCATCGCTGGTGACGAATATCTCGGTGACAGCCAGGGCGCCGCGATCGTGCATCACCGCGACGGTCAGTTCTTTGCCGTCGATGAATTCTTCGACGAGCACTTCCTCGCCAAAGGTCCAATCAGGATCGAGCAATTGCTCGGGCGGCCGGTTGGCGCCTTCGCGCACGATAAAGATACCGACCGACGAGCCCTGCGCGTTCGGCTTCACGACATATGGCGCCGGCATCGGGTGGGCCTTCGCGGCCTCCAGACGATGCATCAGCTTGCCATTGGCAAGCGGCAGGCCCGCTTGCGCGAACACGGCTTTGGATTTGTCCTTGTCCATCGCCAACGCCGAGGCGAGGCAACCGGAATGCGTGTACGGGAGCTTAAGATAGTCGAGCACGCCTTGCGCGCGCCCATCTTCGCCCCACTCGCCGTGCAGCGCGTTGAAAACTTTATCGACGCGCGCGTCTTGGAGTTCCGCGATCCAGCCTGGATTTTGAGGATCGATCTCGATCACGTCGTGACCAAGTCTGCGCAGCGCCGCCGCGCAACCAGCGCCCGAGCTCAAGCTCACAGGACGCTCGGGGCTTAAGCCCCCAAGAAGCACCGCCACCCGGGCCATTCGCGCCTCACCAACCAAACCACCAACCCAGTCGTGCGCTTTTTCTGCGCTCGATCCGGAGTGTCATAATGAAACGCATCGCGGTTAAGGCATGATGATGACGCGCACTTTAGTTGCTGATTTTTATGGTAAAAATCGCTTCATTCTCATGAGCGCCGGATTCACCATGATGAGCGAAAGATGAGCGCGCGGCCAATCGCGTGCGCATTCTCGCGCCGCGAAACTAAGAAACCCGAACGCGCACGCTCGCCTACCGCAAACTGTGATGACGTTTGCGGTGAAGCGTTGCTTTGCGTTAATTCCGACACGAACGCATGCGCACCGTATCGGTCGCGCGCACGGCGTCAGGGGACGATCTCGATGACAAAGAAATTTCTCGGCGCCATGGCGGCGCTGCTTTTGCTCGCCGCCTGTAATCAGACCTCGCCAAACGCCGAGGCGCCGAGCGACGAGATGGGCCCGATGCCGGTTGTTGCAGGCCTTTACGATTCCGGTCCGCTCTCCAGCGACGCCGAATATTTGAGCGTCTGGTTCACACAAGAGATGTCCAACGCCATTGCCGCGAACGCCGCTGGCCCCGAAGCCGAGCGCATCGACTTCGACTATCGCTCCTGGGCGATCGACCCCGAAGTCGAGAACATCCGCTACGCGATCGGACCACACGCCGAGCCGGGCCATGCTGAGGTCAGCACGCGCTTTGGCTATCAAGGCATTCCAGGCGGCATGAATCTCACCTGGGAGATGTGCCGCCGCGCCGACGGCGAATGGCGGATTGCCAACGTCACCGCCATTGCGGTCTCGGAAGATCCTGAGCCCGTCGCGACCGATCCAGTGTCCCTGCGCCCGCTGCTCGGCCTGGCGCCCATCGCAACCAGCTGCGACTAACGGCGCGAGGCGGTCAAACGTTGGAATTTTGGGCGGCCGCTCACATTTTGGGCGCCGCCCCAC